>NZ_JASZ02000015.1 GCF_000735695.2 Kaistella haifensis DSM 19056 | reverse complement strand
CCAAATTGTAAAGGTGTTTCAGAAGCAGACAGCCCACCATAAACCGGATCGGATGGCTTGCGTTTCCTTTCTTGGAATATAGGGAGGCGAATTCTTTTTCAAAATAATTCCAATCAACTTTTTCTGCAAGCAAAACAAGTTCGTGCGTATTATCAATAAAATCTATCAACATAGGACGGAATAATTCTGGCAGTTTCTCTGGATTTTTTCCCAACATATTTGCAAGGTTTTAAGGCTCTAAGATACAAAAGCCTGCAAGAAAACACAAGTGAAATATTGATTAAAACACTAATATTCAATATGTTAAACACATTTTAAGGAGCGACTATTTAGTTTTGAGAAAAGGGTGGGCAGAGAACGCCTGATCAACGCCTGCAGGCGAGGTCTGGAGTTCGAAAACTTCAGCTACAAAGCCATTGAAAGGATTTTGGAAACAATCTGGATCAGCGCAACCCCGAGGAAGAACAGCCCGGCGAAAACCAGCTTCCCGAACACGCCAATATCCGCGGAAAACATTATTACAACTGATGGCAAACAGGAATCGAGAATCAAGAAGCAAGAGAAAAGTAACAAGTAACAAGTAACAAAAATAACACTTAAAGATCATTCAAATTATGAACGAGCCCACCCTTACCAAAATGAAACAGATGCAGCTCCACGGCATGCACAGTTCCTTCCAGGCCGCGGTTGAAAGCGCAAAAACCGATCATTACACCATCGATGAGTTTGTCTCGATGCTTGTAGATGCCGAATGGGACGAAAGACACAACAGACGCATCGAGAGAAGCATTAAGAACGCCAAGTTCCACTACAAATCCAGCATCGAGGAAATCAGCTTCGAGAGTTCCCGAAACCTCGACCGCACTCTTGTACTGCGACTTGCGGGTTGCGAATTTGTAGAGAAAAACGAGAATATCCTCATCACGGGAAGCACAGGTGTAGGCAAAAGCTACCTGGGCACAGCCCTTGGTTACCAAGCCTGCATTGAAGGCTATAAGGTGAATTACTTCAATACCTCGAAACTTTTTGTCAAATTAAAGATGGCTAAGGCAGATGGCTCCTACTTGCGTGAACTGGCAAAAATACAGCGCCAAGACGTGATTATCCTCGATGACTTCGGCCTTCAGCCATTAGACGGGCAGAACAGAATCGCCCTGCTTGGAATCATCGAAGACCGCCACAACAACGGCTCTGTGATCGTTACTTCGCAGATCCCCGTACCGGGATGGTACGACATCATCGGTGAAAAAACCATTGCCGATGCCATTCTGGACCGCCTTATCCACCAATCTCACCGACTGGAACTTCAGGGCGAATCGATGAGAAAAAAGAAACGCATCAACAAACAGTAATTTTTATCTAAATTTGAACCAACATTAGCACATGAAAAAAGCAGTTCATTGAATGAAAAAAGGGGTGGTCAACTTACTCCGAAATTAGGTGGTCAGTTTAAACCGAACTTAGGTGGTCAGTTTAAATTGAAACTGGGTGGTCAATATCACCGAAGTTTACAGTAAGCCAAACGGATATAAATTTTCTTGCTTACCAATACTTCGAAGGTGTAGATCTGATGGGTATTGAAGGGGTAAGTGAGGGATTGATTATGACCCTTATCGCTGAAATTGGATTAGACGGTATTAGAAAATTCCCCACTGCTAAACAGTTCACGGCCTGACTACGGCTCGCCACAAACAACAAGATAAGCGGAGGCAAAGTTCTGTCCAACCACATCCCCAAAGGAAGTTCAAGGCTCAAAATTGCTATTCGAAACACCGCCAATGCCATCGGCAATCTCAAAGAAGGCTGGTTGGCAGATTTTTTCTAAAGACTGAACTACAAAAAAGGAAGAGCAACCGCTGTCTCCGCTCTGGCCCGTTAACTCACCGTCATCATCTGGAAAATGCTTGTGAAAAGTCAAAGCTACCAACCACCTTCAACCTACCTTTTTCTTGACGAGAAAAGAAAAATTGCTGCAGCCAAAAGAATTCAAAAACAAAACACTAAATTTGGATTGACTGACAGAGATATTGAAATCACAATATTAAAATTTAACGTTAGTCAGAATGTTATGAAAGTGCCGTTATAATATCAAGACTTTCTTCCAGCATAAAAAGATCTCTATCATTTGAAACTAACTTATAATTGTTTTGCAAACATACTTCTGCATAATAACTATCATTAAAATCTATGAAATCAAAGTTTGTAAAAATTCTATCAAAATTTAAAATATGAAAACTATCTCCAACTCTTACAAGATTAGGCAGCGTTAAAATTTTATTAAGTTGGATTTTTATCGATTCGACGGATTTTTTATACTCTGCGGTTCCTACAAAATCTCTTTTAAAATCTTTATTAAAATTATTATCTTTTTTTTGCCACAATCTGAAATCTCTTCGCAGTAATACATTTGAAAATTCTGAAAAAACCAGAGAAGTAGTATAAATTGGTTTGTCTTTCGAAACTAGTTCTGCGAAAAAATTTGAATATTTACGTTGTTCGTTTTTTTCGAAATCAGCTACAGTACCAAATAATAAAAGCCAAATGTTAGTATCAAAGAAAAAAATATCAGAGAAGGAAACTTTATAAGAGTCAACACTAATCTTTGCCATAAATTGAATCTCTATTATTTTTTTCAACAAAATCTTTATCAGCAAAATATTCTCTTGCCCTACTTATTACTTCTCGAAAAAGATATGCATCATTTGAATCTACATTTTTTAGAAGAAGATTATGATTCAAGAATTCTGCAGAATATTTCTGATTCTTGAATAAAGAACCAATTGCTGCATTTAAAAATGCAGTTATTATCAAAGAAATACCATCAAAATCTAAAACAATTTGTTGACTTTTATCTAGGTTCTCTTCTAATATCTCATACACTTTCTGACCATTCTCTGTAGAAACTGCCAAATCTGTACCTATTAAATCTTTTACAAATATGTGAGTCATACTGATATTGTTTATGCAAATATACTATTAAAATAAGTTTTTTAAATCTCTTTTTTCGTTTACTAAACTGTAGTAATTTTTATCATTTAGATTAAATATAATTGTAACTATTGTGCCATTAAAATATGAATTTAAATTTAATTTGCTTACCAAATCATTTCTATATTCAAAATATCCATCTGCCGAAATTATCTGAATTTTGCCTCTATTTAATTTAATAAATTCAAAAATCACTGCCAAACCTAAACCACCAGAGGTATCAATTTTCGTTGTATTACCTTTAACCATTGCCCATTCTATAGCATCTGAACTTACTATATCTTTTTTCAAAAAATTAGAAACATTCTCTTTTATATTTACACCTTTATCAACTAACGTAAAATGTAAAGGTTTATTAGGTTTTCTAGGGAAAAATTGACCACAAGTATGAATATAATCACACTTACCGTGAGTTCTTGCATTTTCATAAATCTCAAAAATATTCCTCAAGATTTCTTTATGTAATTTTGGACTAATGGAAGGAAATTCACTTTTTGAAAGTAATTGCTCTAAAATATAATTATTAAAACCATCATCATCTTTAGGGTCAAATCTTTTATATTGCAATGAAGTTTCATAATTGTCAATAATTTTTTCATATCCTAACTCCACTAAAAAATTGTTCTTTCGCAAAATTGTCTCAACCTTGTTCTGAATATTAATAATTTTAAATTTGTTATTGTTGGAAATTAATATCTCCAAGCAAACTCCAAAAAGTGCTGTTAAATTTGCTTCAAAAAAGGATACATTCTGAAAATCAAAAACAACTTCATCATTTTTTAAATCTTTTACTAAATTTATAATTTCAACGCAGTAATCATAACCATTGAAATCACTTTTAATATCCGCTGGAAATTTTAACAATACCACTTTCTAATAGTTTAAGTAAATATATTAAAAAAACACTTCTGCTAAAATATTCTATGACAAAAACCCAGGTAAAAAACGATAAAATTAAGCGGCAAATTTATGCAGGTTCACAAAGTTTCGGGATCTTTGGTAAGAAGGCAATAATCCAGAATTTAAAGGTAACCAAAAAAAATCATAATAAAATCCTGCAAGCAACCCAACAATTTTATTCAACGGACACTCAAACTAATGTTGATATCTCTTTTGAAAACAAGTTATTCCATTAAATGAAATTTGCTTCATCAAAATATTTATCAATAATATACCTTGCTAATCCTGCATATTCTTGGTCAGGGTCTTTATATTTCTTTAGTATTCTCATTTCTTCTCTCATAATTCCTTCAAACCAAATTCTTTTCTCTTCTGATTCAGCCATATAATTATTGTAATTAATTATTGCATTTTCGACACGCTTTATTTGTGCTTTTATTTTAATAATCTTTTGTTCTCGGGCAATTGTTAGAGGTAGCCTATGCAAAGCATAGGTAATGATTGATTGCATTGCTTTCTTTTCTTCAAAGTCTGTTAGACCATCATTTGTAATTATTGCCCCATCTTCATCATATTTAAAGTACTTTTCTATACTACCATCTTTGCATGGATTTAGCAATAATCTTTCGGACTCCTCTAAATCAAAAGCCTTTTGATAATTTTCATTATCAGTAAAATAAATTAATCCATGATTATAATTTAAACGATGGGCTTCTGACACTAGAGGAAATTGGTCAAGCTTACCAAAAACCGCTTCTTCAATATTTGCTCCATTTCTGAGCTCATGAGTATTTGTTTGGTTGCAAAAGGGACAAGCAAATAATAAATTTTCCCATTCAGAAGCTAACCAAAAGTAGCCCGGCTTATTCGGGCTTGTATCTTCAATTCCTCCTTTAGGTCTAAAATGTTCAATGTCACCATTGTAAATTGCTGTGATTTTACTTTCACAATAAGCACATTTACCATGAAACATTGTTACAAGTAGTTTTCTAACTTGTTTGTTTGAATAAACAGCATAACTATCTTTTGTTCTTGAACCTCTTTTACCTGTTTTTTCATATTTTTTCAGATGATTAGCTACATCTCGAAAATATTCGATAGCATCCTTTGCTTCGAACTCACCATCACTCGGCGGATTTTCACCAATTTTCAAAATGTCCGGACAGTCTAATCTTTTAACATTAATCATACAAGTCAATATTTAGATTTTTCCAGACCTCCTTCACTCTTTGTACCGCTTCTTCTTTTAAATTATTCCTATCAAAACTTTGCTTATCAAATGCAACTTTTTCAGCCAATAATCTATCAATTACGGTGTACATAAGCTCATCTCTCAAAGAGTTCCCTAATTGCTTTTTATCTCTAAGAAACGCTCTTAATTGGTCAATCTCCATCCTTTCACTTGAACTAATTTCATCATTTTTGGCTAATAACTCATAATACCGATTAAATGAAGCTTCTATTTCGGGGTCAATAAGACTATTTAATCCAAAAAATTCTGAAGCTAAAATTTGGTCAACTCTTAAAGAAGCCGGATCAGGCAATTCGGTACTTGCAACAACTTGATCGTCTAAATTTTTAAGTAACAAAATTTCGTTTGTTTCTGCTCCTCTAAGACAAAGTGGGTGATGTGTGGAAATAATAAAATTAATATTAGGGAATACTTCTCGCAGTTGCTTTACAATTCTCATTTGCCATCGTGGATGTAGTTGATTTCCCAGCTCGTCAATTAAAACAATTCCTATCATCACAGACATATCTGACTGAGCATCTGAAAGCTTCATCATTATATCAAGAGCTAATGTAATTGTGCTTTTATAACCATCGCTTAATTCTGAAAATAGATTTTCTGAATAGCCAAGAACAATTTCACCATTTTTGATGGAAAGGTTAGTATCTAATTTATCATGTGGCAATAATTTTTTTATAGACACTGCTACTTTATCAAAAAAGTCAATATCGTTTTTGTGTATTGCCCTCAACCATTTTGTAACATCATTTAATGGTTTAGTTGGCTTAAATAAATTTTGATAGCTTATTTTAGAAGTATCTCGTTTCGAATTATTTTCAATATCATCAACTGAAAGCCTTAATGAGCCATAACCAATCAAATAAGAACTAAAATTACCATTTTGCTTGACTGTACCGGATTTACGAATCAGGGTAGTATGAATAATGTTTTTATCGTTCCTTTCCTTTATAATAATTTCAGCAGTTTGCTTTCTTTTCTTTATTAAAGATTGAACAATATCCTTATTTATAAACTTTTTATCCAAACTTAGCCCAATAGCGATTGCTTGAAGTATTGAGCTCTTACCGACCCCATTTTCTCCAAGTAAAAACAGCCACGATTTTTTATTTATATCATCTTCTTTAAAATCAATTCTTAAATCATCAATGGATTTAAAATTTTTGATATGGATGTATTCTATTGGGAAGTAGTCACTTTTCACAATATCTTTCCATAATCTTTCTCTTTTAGTTGGTTTTTCTTTTTCTCTAAACCAATCATCATCAGTTTGATAATCTTCTAAGCCAATTATTTGGCCCAAGAATGGTGTAGAATCTAACTCATTTAATAAAACAAATCTTTTATAAGATAGAAATTCAATAGTTGGGTCTTCTTGTTCATAAATATTTGCTAGATATTTTTTAAGTGAACGATTATCAATTTGTGTCCCATTGATTAAAGACTCTACGGCCTCTATAATTTCCTTTCTTGCGTTTCTTCTTCCTTCTAATAAATTAGTTCTATTAAGCCTTAATAATTCAATAGTCTGAAGTCCTTCATCTGTTAACGCATCAATGTAACCGTCATTACTGTGTAAGTAGTTAAAATGTTTGTCAGTTTCATCAAGGTACGGGTTTAATAGCATACGATGTTCATTTTTATAATCATCTTTTTCATTTGATGCTCTTACTCCCCTGACTGGAAAATAATTTCCTTTATATTGATTACATTCTTTGCAAGCATAAATTAAATTATCCCATTCAAAGGTTAACCACCAATACAAATCTTGATAAAATTCTTTATTATCCCTTACCCCATTATTAGGTCTGTATCTGTCAACAGTTCCTAATTCTTGTGATTCTATTTTAATTTCACAGTACCCACATTTGCCGTGGAATGCTACATGCAAAAATTTCTTTAGCTCGTTATCTATTTCCTTATTAAAAGGCCAGTTATATCGCTTCTGACTTCTATTTTTGGAGCTGAAAAAGTCTTCCATTTTTTCAATGGCTAAATCAACGGTTTCAGAGTTTAGGTAGACAGGAGCATTTTGTATTTCTAATTTAATCATCTTCCCATAATTTTTTTTGCAAACGTCTCCAATATTTTGGAACTTGGATGATTTGTTAACGAAATAAGTTTGTTGGCCACAGCCACAGGAATCAACGCATTTTCATAAATATCACATCTCAATTTATCAATATTCATAAGTATTTCCTGAATATTTTTTAAATCCATTAGTTCGGGCTGATTGTAGTACGTTATATGGTTTTCAACGGGTATTGTCAGGACATAAACCCTTTCGTCGAAAGATTTATAAATAAACTTACCACTGTAATACGATGTACTGCCGTACTGTTGTTCTTTGTGATTGCCAACTTGTATATATGTGTAAATATGCTCATTGTTTAGTAAAAAAACCTGACCAGGATTCAGTTTGTCTTTAATTTGTCTAGCATGATCTACAAAAGCACCTGAAGTTTCAACTCCAACCAAGTTAATCTTATTGTTTTGGCTAAGATAACTCAACAAGGCCTGCATTGGCTTATGCATATTAGCCGTTTCACCACCGAAACTTAAAGGACCATCCTTTACAAATAAAAAACGGTCTACCAAACCCTCCTGAATTTCCATTAAGCTTTTGATTGTATGGATTGTAAAGAAACTTTCTATAACGCTTTCCAAATAGGTAACAATTCCAGATGCTCCAGCATCATTATCAACTTTCTCAAATAATCTGAATACATCAGTGATCAATATTTCTTTATTACATTTATCATGAGTACATTTCCAAGAATAATTTTGAAAGTCTATTTTGTCTTTATCTAAAATAATGTTATTTGTTCCGCAATGAGGACATTTAGAAAGTTTATAAATACTCTTGGTTGAAGAAGGGTTATATTGCTCAAATATGAACCAATACAATGTTGCAAGAATAGATGTTCTGCCTGAGTGTTTCTTTTTGAAAAATTCGTGAATTGCTTCTCTAACAGTCGTTCGAAAATCAATATCTTTTTTAAGAGCTACATTCTTTGTAGGCAATACAAATTTTTCTCGTTCTATCTTTTTTAATTTATTTATATCAGATGGTGACACAAATGGCTTCTTTTCCATATCATCCAAATCGGAACCTTTGATAAGTAGCGAACCAAACTGAAAGAAAGTGATTAATGAAGATGGAAAGCTCTTTTTAACTGGAATGGTTGTACTCTCTCCATCAACTGCAACAATAAATTCAATTGTATTTTTCTCTGGATAAATAATGTCATATTTAAGAGCATCATTCAATTCAACATCTTCTGCTTCAACAGGAATCTCACAATTGTTTAGATATTGTTTGACTTCATCATCATTAATAAAATAGGTATGAGAAATTCGACTTCCTCGTTCGAAACTATTATTTGCATGATTATTTGACATATCCTGTTATTTAAAAAGTCCTATTTGTACTGGAACTACAAAAGGGTTAGAATAGGTTTTCATTCGAACAAATCCTTTGTCATTCTTCGCACTAAACTTGATTAAAGCATCCGCGAAATCACTAAAATCATAAAATTTACGTAGCTCTTTCACTTCATCTTCATTGTTTAAATGGGCTATAAACCAGTTCTGTGTATTTTTTAGAATATTTGAGCTAATTGAACTCACCTCTTGAGTGGCGTACATCATTCCCAAGTTAAGTTTAGCACCTTCTTTAGCTATTCTATTGTAAATCTGACTTAGATCTTTATCATCTTTTTTAGGAAAAAGGTTGTGTGCTTCCTCAAAGTAAAATTGTATAAAATTATTAGGTTTAGCATCTATGAAATTGCTCATTGATGAATTAAAAATTGCTCTACAAATTTTTTCAGAATATAGATTTTGAATTTCAGGATCTCCTTGAGATAAATCAACAATTACTATTTTCCCTTCTTTGACAAGTTTACAGATATTATCTTCAAACAATTCTGTTTCAGACGTTGTGTGATATTTCACAAGTGGGCGTAACTTTATGAAACTATTGACAGGACCTTTTTCTCCTGGACTTCTATATTGCGTTAAAAACCTTAAAATTGCTTTTAAATCATTATCTGCCCATGGTTTTCCTTTCTTCGATTCATAATTTTTTAAATAATCCCATTCATCGTAATTTTTCCAAACTTGGGTAAACCAAGTGATAGCTTCATCATAAGAAATACCTTTTTGGGGATCAATACCACCTTCCTTTACCTGTTCGTTAATTTCTTTGCATCCTTCAAAGTAAAGTTTATTGCTTCCTGCTAAAGTAAATCCTGCTAACTTCAAACAGCATTTATACGCTGCAATCTTTCTGTCATATCTAATTTTTTCTCCCCTTTGTAACTCACCCTCTTTTTCAAGACTAACCCCTAAGAAATCCTCTACATAATCAGATTGTTTTCCAAGCTGCTTAAAATATCCACGCATTAGCTCCTGTCCAGCTGGGATATCTTTGTAAAAATTAATTTTCAATACTTCAAAGTCATTCTTCTCTAACACACTATATCTAGTAACATCATCTTTATATTTTTCGAAAATTGCAGTTCCATCTTGCAAGTTTTTATTTGCATACTCACCATTAATGTCAAAAATGATTTGACCTACTTTTACTTTAGGAATTTCAGTTTCATTATATGGGTTAATATCTTCTTGAAAGCTACCTATTGAAGTATTAATTGTCGCTTTACTTGAAAGTTCCTGGGTAGCCTCGATTAATTTTTTAACCGTGTTTGATTTACCGGTTCTGGTCATACCAAACAATGCAGTTCTTTTTCCCAATATATCTTTCGTGTGCATATATACTTTTTCGTCTGTACTTGCACTTTCGGAATAAATCTTTCTGCTTGAACTATAGCGAACTGTCCCTATTTGAAAATTAGAATCTGGTTTTAATGGGCCATCATTATCCCTAAGATTTACAATATATTGAAGGTATTTACCAGATGGTTTGTAAACTTTGTATAAATGAGGAGAATAAAAATTCTCCAAATCAGCACCAAATTCTACCTTTCCATCAGCCGTTTTATAAAATGTCCCAAGTATAGAACATTCCATACCCGAACAACTGAATTCAAATCTGGTAAACTGATCAATTTGTCTATTTTTTCCAGCAGTTTTGAGTTCTTCTTTAAAATATTCTATCCTGGAACTGATTATATTATTGTCACTTGGAATAGGGCAAGGCCTCAATGCTCTTAATAGTAGTGCTTCGTGTACGATTTCGTCTCCAAAGTCGTTTTCATAGAATGCTAATAGAAAACAACCTTGGGCAATGCCTCCAACATTATATTTCCAGTCATCACATGTCAACAGACTTGTTTTATTATAATCTATTTTGAAAGGGTTCCCTACAAAGTTCTTGGAGTCTTTTGCTACTTCAAAAATATCTGTTTTAGCAATTTTTTCAAATTCATCTCTTAAGTTTTCCATAATTACAGCGGTTTTAATGGAGATTTTAAATTCGGTTCATTAAATCTAACAATTGCTTGTTGAATATAATCTTCTTGGATCTCAAATGATACCCATGTACGGTCTAGTTTTTCAGCACAATATCCCGTTGTATTGCTTCCTGAAAAAGGATCTAGTACCAGATCATTTTCATCAGTTAAAAACTGCACAAAGAAGTTGATTAATCCCCCCGACATTCTCGCTGGATGAGGCGTAATTCCTTTTTCCCTGCAAGTTTTTAGAAAATAATCATTGGAATTAGTATTTGAAAAACTTAATACACTATGTGGTAATCTAACTTCCCGTTTTTCATCTATAACTTCCATCTCAAAAAAGTTGTGGGCGATACTTCCTCCGTTGTCTTTGAGAAATCCACCTTTGCTTATTTGATGTTCTGATGGTCGTTTTCCCGAATTATATGATTGTCGTTTTAGTAGCTGCTCCATACTCTTACTGTATGGACGTAATACTTTGCTATTATCTGCTTTGGGGAAATCATTTTTGGCAATCCACCAAACGTGTGTATAGCTGTCCACCGTCCTTAACCTATTTACAGTTACCCATTGTGCTGGTGAAGGTAGTTTCGAAGGATTATAACATATAAATTCTTGTATTAGTCTTAGATCAGCTTCAGGATGTTTTACCATTCCCAAAAGACATTCTAAATGTAGTAGGGATTGAACCGGTCTTTCTGATTCCCAAGCATTTCCGATTTCTATTACCAGCGAACCATCTTCAGCCAAAAGCTTAGAAAATATAGGAGCTAGTCTGGTAAACCATTCTTTATATTCCTCGCCTTTTTCATTCCCATACTGTTTTTTATTATTTAAGGGGAAAGGAGGTGAAGTTACAATCAGATTTACTTTCCCTTTTAACTCGGACAGGTCTTTATCATTTTGAAGTAATTCTATAGAATTACCCTGCACTAACATACCTTTTTTAGATTTGTATATCTGATATTCTTCTGTTTTGTTTTTATTCAAAGTTAATTTCATTGATATTATTAAGATTTTAGATTAATGTTTTGCCACAATACGTTAATCAGATTCTTTCTAAAAGACTTGTTTTTACATTTTCGTAAGCTTTATCATTATCATATTCTACATCTGGTTTCAAAATAGTATATATCTCCTCACGAAATTCTTTATCTTCCATTTTTAACTCCATATTCTTTAAAAACATTTTTTGAGATGGTGGGGTTCCATCAGAAAAGTTCATATACTTTTTATAACATTGAATCATCTGTTCGATATTCAAATTATCAAATTTTCTAAGTGCTAAATCCAAATCAAATAAATCTCTTCCTTTTTTTCTTTGATATAAAGCCCGTAATTTCGTTCCTAATAATTCTTCTAATATGTAAGTAGAGATTTCACATTTCCCAGAAAACCATCCATTTTTCATTTCGAAAGGCACAAAAATAACACCATATACATTGAAATGTTCTCTACAATTAATTTCAATCTTCAAACGCATATTAATTACAGGTGGAATTTCTGATTCAAAACGATATACAATGGTATTGTTATGTGCTTTCGGTTTTACCGTTCGTTTTGTTCCTAAAAATTTTAAAGCCTTTCCCAATCTCTCTAAAATAGGTTTAATAGGTCCTTCTTTAATTTGCACCAAATCAATATCTTCTGAATATCTTGTTGGAGGCTCCAAATACAATTTATGCAATGCTGTTCCCCCTCTGAACGCTAAATGTTCTTTCAGAAAAGGATCTGAAAATATTTCCACCAAAGCTCTTGATATTACTAAATCCTGCTCTACCTGACTATTTTCTGGCCAAGGTGCGATTTCCTTCCATTCTTCAATATATCTTCGTGGTATCATAAATCACTTTCTATCGTAACATTTTTAATAATTCTCCATTTATTGTTTATTTCCCCTTCTTTATTTCTTCCAGGAAACAAAGGGATATTTGCTCCTTTTTTGTTTTCAATTAATGGATATAGTGATTGTGCCAAATCTTCATCATTCAACTCATTTTCCAATAAAAAACCTAATCTTTGTATTGCTGCAAGCTGATTATATCTCTTAGCTGTTTTAAAAAGCTTTTTCGGTTTTAAAATCTCACGCAATTCTTCTATTATCGTAAGCACCCTATCTATCCCTATCCTCTCAATGTAGTATAGAAGATCCAGGGCTGTAAGTTCCGGGGAAGATACTTTTATGTAACCAGCATCAGTCTTTATATGATTGACGTCTTCGTTTTCCCATTCGTTTTTTACTAAAAAATTTATTTTTACTTTATTGTTTTTGATGCTCCTTAATGCAGGTTTTTTTGTGATTACAAATGTTTCCATTGTCTGCTGGTGGGAAGCTCCATAGATAGCAGCAGCAGAGGTAACACCAATATAATAATCCTTTTCCGCAGCTTTCATCATGTCATCAATAAAAAGGTTCGTTGGTATAATACCCTGATAGGAATATTCCGGTGGGAGGAGTGTATAAAACCCTTTTCGAACCTGAACAATTTTATTTTTAGATTTTAGTCTGTGCAAACTTTGTAATATTGCTTTATCACTATTATTGACAAAAATATCCTTAAGTTCCTCTAAAGTAAAAGCAAATCTTCCTCTAGATCTAACATCATCTAAATAAGCATCAATATAATTATATGTATTAGCAACTTCTTTACTCATACTTTGTTCGCCATCAACTACACAATGTGTAGCACATAGCAAATATAATATAATTATAAATAACAACAGCATATTACCCCCATTTCAGCATCAACTTTAAACAATATACAAACATAAAGTTAAGAGAATAGCAATTTTATTTATAGCATGCAAATAGGGAATGCTCAAGTGCCTGTGCAATATATTCAACCTCACAAAGATAAATATTGAGTAGGCAATAAAAACTTGTCGTCATAACACATATTAATCGTGTAATTAGTTAGTCGAATTTTACTAAAAAAAACTATAGGTTTTTATCTCTTTCTCCCAAAAACTCTTTGCTCATCTTTAATTTGATTATCATTTTCATATACTTTAGAAGCGCTGAATAACAAAGAGTTTTCAGTTCCCCTCTCCCCAACATAATCTACACCGTCATTAATCTTCACCTGCTTTTCCTTTTCCTCCCGATACTTCTCAACCAATCCTTCCCTGACCTTTGGCAACTCCTCCAACATTTTATCCAATTTCGCAATCTTTTCCTCAGTGGATTTAGTCTGTTGCTCAATTTCGGTTACATTAACTCCTTTATGGGATAAGGATTCTATCATTTCTGATACTAAAACTTTAGCATTATCAATGGATTTCTGATAGAATGGCAATTGACTTTTCCAATATTCTGCTTTTTCTCCATCTTCTTTTGAATAGCCCAAAATTCGGTTATAGTTATGCTGTGCTTTGGTTACTTCCTCCTGGACTTTGATGAAATCCTGATACTTCCTCAACACAAACGCGCTGTCCGCAAGGAATCTATTTTTCTCGCTTTCAATACGCTTTTTCATCAGTTCGATTTCGATATTTGCTCTGGTTTCAGGATTGGTGATAATGGCGGTTTTCAATTCCTGCGTGCTAATGTCAGAAACATCCAACACATCGGCTCCTTTCTTCATCGCCTCTAAATATCTCGTTTGTTTTGCCTGTAACTTCTGAAGTATAAAGACATCAATACTGTCATTGGTGAGCATAAAGTTGATACGGACATTTTCATTCTTGTTTCCCTGACGCCAAGCCCGACCTTCTACCTGCCGAAGCGAGGTGAAGTTATAGGGAAGCGAAAGCATATATATATCCGTCGTATTTTCCTGAAGGTTCATCCCTTCCTGAATGGCTTCACTGCCAATGACAACCATTATTTTTCCGGAATTAAATTCATCCTGAATCTTCAGTCGGTTCGGTTTGCTGGTTGCTCCGGTGATAACTCCGACTTCTTCTGGTTTGTATCCGACTTCCTGCACGAGATATTCCTTCATTTTGGGAAACTCCGAAACGGCTAGTTCAGAATAGATAATCTGTCCTGATTGTGGAATGTCTTTCTTATTTTGCTGTATCAAATCCATCGTCTGCTTCAACTTTGTTGATTCTTCGATAAATTGCTTAACTGATGGCTCCTCCCCCTCATAATATGGCGACAAAAAAGGTGAAATAGCAATTAATCTTGCGTTCAGAATATGCGTGAGAATGGCTCCCTTTTGTGTTTCGCTGAAATTTTCATTGAGCATTTCATACTGTTCCTTGGTTAAATCGTTCTGCTCGATCTTATATTCTTTGTTAATTTTCTTCGGCCGTTTCAGTTCGGGATTGTCTTCTTCGCCTTTGATATCGATAAATTCTGAAAGCAACTGCTGGAACAATGAATTGTTTTTAAACCTTCTGACATTCGCCTTGAATTTCACATCGCCTTTTGCATCAATTTCCATATCGTTATCCGCCTCCATAAAGGTTTCAAAGAAGGTGTTTACATTGAAATAGCCCGATTCCTCCAACCTTTTGTTGGCAATGAGCGATAAAATGGAATAATACTCTAAAGGTTTGTTTGTAAAAGGCGTTGCGGAAAGTAGCGTTACATTTCTGCCGTCGTTCTGCTCCTGAATGTATTGAGCCGCCATCCAGGTATTGATGCCCAATTTTGAAGTTTGCTGGTTTTGACTTCTAAAATCTGATGCAAATCTTCGGTCTTCAATTCTTACTTTACCGACAATATGGTTTGCGTTGTGGACTTCATCGTAAGTCAAATGGTCAAAGCCAAAGTCTTCCCAATCATAAATCTTACCCCGCTTCATTTTACCGACCAGTTCCTTTTCCTTCTCGATTTCTTTTTGAAAATCCCTTTCGCTGATACTGTTCACGCTGCGCATCTCATTTTCGGAGATGTAGGAGAATTTTGATGCTAAACGCTCCGTAATATTTTCAGAAAACCCGATATTGTTGAAACCTTCATAGGTCACGATGGTAATTTCTCCGTCCTTGTTGTCAAATTTTGAGAGGTCATAATCTCTTCCGAGATTTCCCAAGACATTGACTTTGCCTTCTGGAATGGTTTCGAAAATCGTTTCTACCCATTGTTTCAGAATACTTTCATTGGGAACGACAATAATTGGTCTTTTGGCATTTCCTCGTTCCATTGCTTCGTGCATCGACAATATTCCCGACAAGGTTTTACCGAACCCCACTTCGTGTGCCAATAATCCTACACCTTTCGTAGTCTGCCTTCCAATTCCCGCTTTCTGAACTTCGGTTAATTTGAGTTCCCTTCCCTTGAAGTTTAGATGGATTTTTGAAAAAAGCGGAAATTTGGAATAGTCCGGAACGTAGATGTTATTGTAGTTTCGGTTAAAATCCCGGACAAACCTTTCCCGCAATTCATCCGATAATTCTTCTCTCAAAAATTTTTGAAACAAATCATTGGCCGCCGCTTTTCGCCTTTCACGAACCAAGGCGTTTCTTTCCTTGTCGCTTCCAGTCACGGCTTCATTGTCCACAAAACCGCGGACTTCCCACGAAGAGGAACCCGCAAAGGCGTCACTCGACAAAGTTCCCACGAAATCTTTAAACTTTTCGGCAAGGTTATACGGCACAGAAACGGTTTCAGTCTGTCTGCTATTGGGATTCCATCGGTCTTTTTCTACAGTTCCTAAATCAAACTGGTGGACAAACTCGTGATTGGGACTGATGGAAATTTCATCCAATGATTTTGGTTTGGGAAGGACACTCAGAAGTAAATTCTTTTGCTTTTCATACTGGTTTTCTGTTCCACCAACGGCATATTTATCCCTGAAGTCTACTTCAAGTTGTTCCAATTTTGCATAGATATTTCCTTCGGCGTAATAAAAATCGTGAACCCATTTTCCATCCAATAATTGGCAAACTGATAGTGTTTTCCATAGTTATTCAGCGTTCCGTCGTATTCGGTTTCCCGGAAGGCTTCGACCTGCTCTTTAGTAATTGCCGAACTGTTTTGAAGCGAGGCATCCACTACCTTATCCGGTTTTAAAAACTGATATTTCAGAATTCCTTTTTTGAGTTCCGGTTTGATCTGGATATGATATTCCCTGTCTTTTTCTTTTTGTGACTGAATAATCTTGTCCGCCTTTTGAGTCAAGTCATCAATCCGTTTTTGAGCAAAATCTTGAGGATTAGTAGAGAGTTCGGACTGTAGTTGGGTGTATTTTGCAATCTCTTTTTCAACTGCCGGAGATTTGAATTTTACTGAATTAAGTGCAATAAGAACCTGTTCAACTTTTCCATTGAGTTCAGAAAAATCAATTTTTTTTTTGGTTTTTAAATCTTCTTCAGAATTATTCCTGAGTTTCTCGGTTTTAACTGATTTTTTAACCTTTTTCTCTTCCTCAACCTCCAAAAACAAATCCTCAAAAAGATTTCCGATTCTTTCGGTTTCTTTTCTGTTTTTAAGATTTTCAATTCTGATTAAGGCGTCCTCTAAATTCCCGTGGACATAGTTTTCCAATCGTCCGAAACGGTTGGTTTTTTCTTTGATTTCGCCTAAAATTCTTTCGGGATGGTTTTCAAAATAATTGGAAATTTTATTGTATATTTTTTGATTGTTTTTTCTGAGAATGATAATATCCGTCCCGACCTGCGTTCCTGCAAAAACACCAACCGGTAAACGAAATCCCTCGATGATTTCGCCGTTTTTCAGATGGTTTTGTCGGTTTAGCCATCCGGACGGAAGCACCATTGCTAAAATGCCATTGGGTTTCAGGGAATCCAAAGACCTCTTTAAGAAGTAATCCTCATACTTGGAAATTTTGGCTTCTTCGCCTAAACCTTTATACAGACCACGATGGTCGCCATAAGGCGGATTGCCAACGACCAAGTCGTATTGGTCGGAAAAGACTTTCTTATTGCCTCTTTCATCAATAAATTCGGTTTCAAAAGAGCGGAGATTAAAGTCGGCTTCCGGATGAAGGATTTTTGCAATTTTTGCCGTAGTTTCATTGATTTCAAAAGCAGTTATATTGGTCTTAATTCCCAAATCTTTTGCTGCATTCAAAAAATTACCAGTTCCTACACTCGGCTCTAAAACAGAGATTTTCGAACGGTTTTTGAAATGATCTTTAATTAAATTGCGGACGGCGTTTACAATCGTGTAATCGGTATAGTATTCATCTAGTATTCCCCTGCCTTCTTTGGCGGTACCGCCGCTTTTGAACTGATGACAGATTTCTTTCAGGTCATCGGAAATGTTTACGTTATCCTTTAAAAGAATCTTCTTTTCATCGGAAACAAAACAAGTTGCAGAAACCACTTCCGCAACCTGTTCATTAGTCAGTTTCTGACCTTTGTATTTTGAAATAAGAGAATTTAATTCTTCATTATTTTTATTGGATTCGTTTAATTTTTCTCCTGTTGGATTTTCTGAAGTTCCTGCGGATACGATTCCGTCCACGAAATTTCTTGCTCTCTCATTTTTTGGAGCATTTTGCGGTTGTGTTCCGTTAACATATCCTCCTTGTTTTCCGTTTCCCAAATCGCTCCGCTCTGTGCCTGCAAATCCATTTCGAGCATCGTCGCTGCCCACATTTTGTCTTCCTGTGTGATTTCCGTTTTGCTGGGATTCGCCGTTCTGGAAAGGTTTTCTAATATTTCGTCCAGGAGATTGGGTTCCCAGGTGCTGAGAGTTGGAAAATCCGTTGGATTTAATAACGAGGTTTTCATCTTCAGAGTTTTTTTGTTCTGCTAATGTAATATTTTTATTCTCAAAGTTGAGTTTGTTCCGTAAATATTCCTCTAAATTTTGATGTCCATTTTCTGAGATGCCGTAAAGCAGTCGGACATCCTTGATATTTTTCCCTTGTAGTTCGGATATTATTTTCTGAGTGGATAAATTTGATTTCTGATCTGCTGGAAGACAAAGGAATATTTTGCCGTCATAATTATGAAACTGGCTGATTAATTTGGGGGTGTTTTCATCCGAACGCAGCGTTATCAAAGTTCTGTGATTGCTTTGGTTGTTCAGTTTTAGAAGTTCCAAAAAGGAGGTTCTGTCTTTATCGTTTTTAAAGATAATAACTTCATTCCGGGTTCCTTCGATGATGGAAATATCCTCAACAAAACTGTTTACTGCCAATGGTTCACTCACTTTTTCTGCTGTTTACAAAATGGTTAAAGTCAAAAATTTCTTTCGCTGCGTCATCCCAATTTTTTCGGGGCAAAAGTTGAAGACTTACGAAAATGTCGGTCTTCTTATTGTAGGAATCGATGCGCTCCAACCGTCCTCCATAATCCTTTTCAGCATGCCGGTAGATGGAATGCGACAAAATGGTGTCCGTGGGATAGATGTAGAACCTTGTGTAATTCCACGGAGAATTAATCTCGAAACGTTTGTATTTTTTGTTGAACAAAACCGTGTCGGATAGTTTTCTGCGGTTTCGGTAGTTCAGAATCTGTTCCTTTGAAAAAATGGCTCCTTCCTTCTTGTTCCAAACCAATTGCGGTTTCTGAGTTTTAGCAACTTCTGAAAGGATAATGCTTCCGTTATCATTTTCAATCGGATAGCACAGTGAGTCCTGTATAAAGTAGGTCTACGTGTTGATTTCAGGAAAGGAATGGTCGGGAACGAATTCTATGATTTGGTTTCCCGAATAATTGAGTTTCGACAAATGGAAACTCTGCTTTTGCTCCAATCCTTTGGAGGCATCAAAATAAACATTGGAAATCAGGTCGATTCCTCCTTTTTCGGATTTGATTTCTTTGCGGCACGAGTAAAGAAAAATTGCCAAAAGGCATAAAATAAAAAGTGTTTTTAATTTCATCTCTGTAGTTTTTAAAAAGCGGCAAATCAATTGCTGACCTGCCGCCTTTGGATAATATTGGTCAGGTATTATTTTATCGTTTAATGCTCTGCTCCCTTACATTGGCTTTCTCATTTTTTTCTTCATTTTCCATGCCCTGCAAAGGTTTGTTGGTGTTCATCCTGTTCATTTCGCTGTCGTAGAGGTTCAGGTTTTTATATTGGGGATTCAGAACCGCTTTGCCTTCCACTACTTTGTCGTCTAACTCAAATTTCACTTTCACCACATTTCCTTTTTCCAAGGATTTAATAGTGTTTTCTTTATATTCCGGCTTGTCAAAAATGAGGTTGGATTTTTCAACGATTTTTTCCGTGTCCACGCCATAGTTTTGGTAGAAATTCTGAAACATATAGTTTCCCTTGTCGGTTTTTGGTTCCTCGAAGTTGAACTGGACAAACGCCGTTTCAGATTGGTCGCTTTTCGGGTTGTGAAACTCGATTTTTACGCTCCTGCCTTCCAATAGGTTGACGGCTTCCTTTGCGGTAAAGGTATTTTCCCGATTGACCGGAAAATTGTGAGAAATCTCCTCTCCTTTTTCGTTGGTAAGTCGGGCGTGGTACGAGTTGAGAAAAACGCCTCCACTTTCCGTTTTATTGAATTTCAGGTTAAAGTCCACCTTATTTCCCGGAAGGGCTTTGTCGGAGGATGTCTTGATTTCAAATTCCTGATTTTTTGATTTGATGCCTTTCTCCAAATCTTTGTGAAGCTTTTCACTTTCGCCGAAACCGAGGTACTTTAACTGGTTTTTAAAATAATCTACCTGGTTGAATTCTTTGGTTGTTTCCATAATGTTGGGGTTTTGGTTGTTAATAAAATGTTGTTTGTTAAATATGTTTTTTTCCTGCTTAGTCGTTAGATCGAAAATCATTTTAATAGATTGAATGATGTCTTCGGTCTGCTCTTTCGGCTCATAACTCAGCAACTGACCACTGATGAAAAGCAGTACCGTATCCTGTGATTGCCGATACAGTTGAATCTTTGCCGAAATTTCTTTGTAATTTTCAAAATCATCGTCTGTTAATGAGATTTTAAATTCGTGCTTGGTCTTGCCTTCTGCGTCATCTATAAAAATCTTGGCATAATCAAAATTTTCCGGATTGGTCAAAGGGTTTTTATTTTCCGAAATACTGCGATACGGTATGTTTTCGGGTTCAAATAACATTGGTTCAGCATTCAAATTATTTTTGCCGAATTTGTTTAATAGATGATCAGAAACCTTGATGTCCACTTCCTGCGCTGCCGAATAGTAGTTGTTGCTTTTCAGTCTGATCGCATCCAAGGCAGTAAATCCCGATAAAGCCAATTTATCACGGTAGGAACGGAACATTTCATCAGTGACGTTATTTCCATAAAGAATAGTGGCTGTTCCTGCGTGAATGGTCAATAATTCCGTGAGTTTTTCCAACTGGTGGTGTTGCGGAAGAACAAATTTTCCTACAATCTCGTTGGCGTTGTTCAAAATGAGGGCTTCGGTTCTGTCCGAAAGTCCAAATTTCTGGGAGGAAAGATAGGCGGCAATGTCTTCGGGACCGTTGATGCGTTTCGGTTGGTAATTCTCTGCAAAAACCTGCTTGCTGAAACTGTAAACATTAACTGGAAACTGATTTTGAAACTGATTTTGAAACTGGTTTTGGTTCTTCAGTTCGTGAACAACATCGGTAATACTTTCAGCGGTGAACGTGAGGTATTTTCCGGAACGCAGATTCAGGATAATGCCGTCCTCCACTTTGATTCCGGTATCGTCAAAAATTTTGTTCAGACGGTCGAGCATCAAACGGTCTTCACGGCTTGAAACCAATCTTCCACTCGGGTGATTGTGAACCAAAGTGATGCTTTCGGGATTGAGTTTAAAGACATTTCCCGCCAAAAGTCGCAAATCCACTACCGTTGCAGTAATTCCTCCTGAAGATAGATGCTGAACGAGATAACTATCGTCCTTAAAACGGTATAGTGCAAAAGTATGTTCCACGGCTTCGTCCTCCAACGAACGAAAAAGCCAAGCGACATCCGAAACTTCAGAAATTTTTGTTCCTGCCGTAAACGAAAGGGTTCTGTTTTCAGCAAACTGCCTTTCAACTAACGCAAAATCGGTGGGATCTCGGTGTGAATCGTTTTCCCGTAGGAGATGGGATTCCCCACCAAGATGATTTCCGGCTGAGAATAATTTGTAGGGTAATATTTCGCCTTCCGACGTTTTGAGATAGCGTGTTGTCTCATCCTCCTCAAAGCCATAATTCGTGTTCTTTCCATTGGATTGGTTTTTAATGTCCATGTTACTAATTTTTCCGTCTGTTTCCCTGATGTTCTTCTTGAAAGGAACATCATCTACGGCATCTTCTAATGAAAATCCCGAACGTGTTGCGTCCATCTCCTCTTCATATCTTGACGAAAAATTTTTCGGATTAGTATTTTCCATTTTTGTGTTTTTTTGAATTGAATATTATCGTCTGAATCCTCGTGGTTTCTCGCGTTCGTGGGATTCCTCTTCCTGCTCTTCCCGATTTCTATTGGCATCCTCATACAGGTCTTTGTCGTTGACATTGAGTTGAACCTCCGAATTCTGTCCTTTTGAGATTTGCTTCTCGTCCGGACTGATGCTGTTTACGGTATTAATTTCCCTTGAGACGATGTTGATGTCTTTCTCAATCTCTTTGGCGATTTCGGGATATTGGTCGATTTTGTCTATCAGAAAATTTTTCAGTTTTTGGAGTTCTACTTTGTAGCGGTTGATTTCCACAACGTCCTTTTTATCGACGATAATGGCGGTCAGTTCCGTGGCGTTTCTGATCAGGTCAAATTCTGCCACGATGTTGTTTTCCCTGTCGTAGATGAAAGCCTTTTTCTCAAGGGAAAGTTTCGATTCCCTGGACTCTGAAAGATTTTTAATATTGGAATACTCAATTCTTTCCTTGCTGTTTTCAATGATTTCAGAGATGCTTTTGTCCCGTTCCAAAAAGATGACTTTGAGTTTAGTGTTGTTCTCCGTCAGTTGGAAGGTTGCCCGGTTTTTCCCGTTGTCGGCGACCATGGTGTAGCCCTGAAGAAATTTTTGGATGTCGTCTGCTTTCAGGTTTTTGGAAAACGATAAGTCTTCGTTGATGATTCCGAATTTTTTAAGGTCTTCGGTCGGTAAATGTTCTGTTTGCATAGTATGTGGCGATTAATTGGTTTGCGTTGATTAGGTCGTTGAGGAAGTGGGCAGGATTGATGCTTCTGCTATATTCCTTTACTGCGAAATGCAGGTGCGGTCCGGTAGAATTTCCGGTATTTCCGCTTTTTCCGATGATGAAGCCTGCCCTTACTTTTTCTCCCGTCCTGTAATACATTTGCGACAGGTGCAGATAGGCGGTTTCAAATCGGTCAAAATGTTTCATTTTGATGTAGTTTCCACCGCCTTTGGAATCCCAACCCGATTCGATGACGATTCCGTCAAGGACGGCGTAAACATCTTCGTGGTCGGCTTTCAAATCAATGCCGTTGTGCATTTTGCGCATTCCAAAAATGGGATGGATTCTTGAACCATAACCCGAAGTGATAGACAAATTATTCTTCAGGGGCATCACGATTTTGGAGATGGATGGAAACCATTCATTTTCATCAGAAATAGAATTTGGTTGCTCTAATTGGGTATTGTTTTTACTATTATTATCACTCTTTAAAATCAGTTGCTTTAGGGAATCTTGCAGATTTTCATACTGCATTTTTCTCAATTTTCCTGCAGCGTTATACTGCTTTATCAATGATTTCAGGGAGTCCAGTTCAGTCCTTATATCCGTTTTTGAAGTAAAGTTGAATACTTCCTTCCAAGATTTTTTTGGCGGATTTTTGGTTGGCTTTACCTGATTTTGAGTATTCTCTGAAACATTGATATTTTCCGATTTCTTTGGTAAGGTCGGAGTCAGCGTATTGAACTGGGCCGAAAGAAAATTTCCTGTCAGAATAAGGATGGGTAAAAGGATTTTAATTATTTTCTGTTGCATTCTTTTATTCTTTTGAAAGTTCGTTTACTATGAGCTCCACCTCTTTGTTGATTTTTCTGAAATTGGTCATCAGGACTTCGTCTTTCCGGTCTTTTCCTGTTTTGTCCGCAAAGGAGTAATAAACGGGCATTTTCACATAGTTCTGTTCCTCGTGCTTGATGGCTTTTAAATCCAGGTTGATTTTTCCGTTCATAGCGGAAGTTTTGTATTCTTCGGTGTCGTTTTCTTCGCCCTGGGCAATCATTCCGACCATTTCTCCGGTTTTAAGCGCGGCTATCTTTCCAGCAGGAATCATATTGTCCATCTTCTCGTTAATGCTCGTCGTAGTTCCCTGCTGCGATATGGATTGTGAGTAGGATTTCTGTTTGATTTTGCCAAACAGTTTTTCGAGCCAGTCCAAAGTGTTTTTATCTCTTGCGGAACCCGACAGAATATTCCCGACAATGGCGGAAATGGTATCGGCGACCTCTTTTTTGTAGAATTGTCGGAGTTGCGGAATTTCCTGCAGTCCGAGCAAAACCGCAACCCGGTTACTTCTTGCCGTTGCCACCACATTGTCGATTTTATGGATGTAAATCGTTGGAAATTCATCTGCTATAATTCCTCCCGGTAAATTGTGTTTGGAGTTGATCAATCGCAAAGTCCTGTTCAGAACCGAGGAATAAAGTGCGGAATTAATATCCTGTGTTCCCGGATCTGAGGCCAGAATCAGGATGGATGGATTTTCTTTGTCGGTAATCTTCAGTTCGACTTCGTCACCCGAAAACACCCAAAAACTTTCCTTGGTCGCCAATCGGGACATAAAAATTTTCAAGGTTCCAATCTGTCCTTCCAACTGGTCAAAAGCCTTGTTGTCATAAGCGGTCTTGAACGGCGACAGCAGCGATAAAATTTCCTCATTGGTGAACAGCGCATCAAAAATCTCTTTGTAACTGCGGTTCATAAAGGAAAGGATATGCGGTAAATCAGAATATTTTCCGTTCTCGAGTCTGGCAAAAAAGTAGATGCACGACGAAAGGAAATTGATTGCCGACTGCGTGAAAAACGCGTCGGAACCGCCTCCCGAACTTGAGCCGCCTTTTTGAAGCGAGGACACCATCGATTCTGCCATTTCCTGCGCTTCCGCCAAAGTCTGGATGTATTCTTTTCTAAAGGGGTTCACTCTTTTGGATTTTTCCACGTCGTTCAAATTGATGACGTGGAACTGATGCTGGTAGCCCTTATTCTTACTTTTTTTGAGCAAATAATGGTAATAGGCGATCTGCGCCAAATCGGGAAATTTGAAATCATAAATACACAGGCAGAATCCTTTACCAATCATCTGACGAATCGCGGGATTGATGACCCCGAAAGATTTTCCAGAACCGGGCGTTCCAATCACCATCGTTCCTCGAAACGGATTGATATTCATCCAACCTTTTTTGATGGTTTTCTGAAACCTGAACAGGTACGGAATATTGATACTGGTATCGGTTTCAACGAGTTGCTGGTTTTGGTCGAAACTTTCCTCTTCCACATTCCATCGGTCTTTGCCCATCTTCTGCTGCATCAGTTTGGAGATAGAATCCGCTCCCATTTGAAGAATCACCGCTCCCAAAAATGACATCACCGCATACATCATTTGATACAGATTCAATCCCGGAAGTATCTTTGGAATTGTTGTATTTCCTGCCTCATTCTGCCATATCAGCGACGAGAAAATCAACAGCAATCCCAACATCATCGGAATGACAATTTCGGTCGCAATCTTTAAATCCCGCTTTTTCTTCGCTTTCGTTCCAATGGCTACCAAACCAATCAAAATAAGCGTGGCAAATTTTGCATGGATCGGCGGATAAAAGAAACTCATCTTTGAAAAATTCTTCAACAGATTGGAGACCACTGGAATATCGGCATTCAGATAGAACAACGATGCACAGTCCAATGCAACCACGGCATAGACCGCCTTCTGAAGGAATCCATAAATCTTTATCTGGTGCTGTTGTTCCTGCATTAGGTATAGTTTTGAAAATATTGATTGAGTAAGTGGTGTTCGCGGAGAAGGCTGCTATGTAACTTCTTCTGTTCTTCAAACAACTGCTCATGCTGTTTCTGCATTTTCACAAGATTTTCATCAATTTGATTCATATCACTAATTATTTCTTCTGCTTTTGTCTCAATATTCTTCACTAAATCAAGCCTGGTTAATTCTTCACAGATTTTTTTTGAAGATTGACTCTCTTTTCTCTGTTCCTCATAAGCTTGATTAAGTTTTTGATTAAGTTTTTGCAGCACATTATTTTTTTGCTGGCAGTTAACTAACTGTTCTGATTTCTCGGTGTTCTGTTGAACCATTGAAATAAAGATTAAAACGTAGCATCCCCATAGCAAGTACAGAAATCCATTAACCAGCTGTTCGAGCGTAATAGTAAATTCCATAGTCATATTCTAAAATGTATCTGCCTTTAAAATATCCGAATAGTTCACCTTCATTTCAATGGTTCTTCCAGAGAATTGCTCTTCGATTAGCCGGATCATCATTACTTTACTATTCGGATAAGTGAACTTTTTGAAGACATAAATGTTCCGGTAATTTCTCCTGAAACTCTTTTGACCGTTTAACCGAAAAATCGGCGTCAGTTCAATACTCTGGTTGTTCGTTGCTTTGTAAATCTTTTTATCCTCAATCGAAAACTTTAAATCTTCAATGTCGTAACTCAGGTTGGTGCGGTTCTCAAAAGTCAAATCGAGAAAGATATAATCGCTCATCACGTAAACGTTGTTGAGCTGCATCGAGAGTTTCATATTTTTCTGTTCACGAATGGGCTTTTCATCGGTTTTTTTCTGAATAATTTGCATTGCAAACTTTGCCAGTTCCAAATTTGAAAAAGTCATTTTGTTAAACTCAATCGGCTGCATCGCTTCGGGCTGGATATGGATATTGGTGGCGATATTCCTGTTTTCAGAATTCCTGTAAACGGCCTTATATTGTGCGATAAAGGATTGTCCGACTACCGTGATGATTCCGACAGTGCTACCGTTGGAGAATGAAGTTGGTGTTTTTGTTTTCTCTTTTGTATCGACTGGAATATTGTCAGTGATTTTAATTCTCGCAATGTTGGTGGTCGGTAAATCTCCAGTCAGTGTTTGTGTCGATAAATCCACATATTGAATCGGCTCCGGTGAAATAATGTGCAGGTTTACATCTTTGGTAATTTCAAGTTCGGGCAATTCCAACAGGATTTGTTCTTTGGTTGCCGTCTGTGCCATCAAAATATTGGCGATTAATGCGAATAGTAGTACGAATGTATTTTTCATCTTTTGGCTTTTATGGGTTTTTTGAATTTTTAAGTTGTTTTTCGTCAATCAGAAAGACATAGGAATTGTATTTCAGTTTGGCTTTATTGGTCTTAATCAGATTGGCAATGGATTTAGAGGTGGAGGTAAACAGTTTGCTTCCGATGCTCGTGAAGAATCCTGAACCGCCCATATCCATTTGCGTTCCCTGAACGGAATTACTTCCCATTTCACGAATCATATCACGGAAAACACTTTGCGGAACATACAGCCCCTTCATTCCGTCCAAATCGTAAATGGAGAGATGGACCGGCAGAATTTCACCTTTGGTGAATACCGAGACAATGGTTAAGTCCACCCGCTGCATAGTAAATCCTGAAATCTGACCGTAAAGGATGGAACCTTTTTCAATCTTTCTTTGTCCTACGAAAATGTCCTCCAAAAGCCGGAATCGGATTCTGCTTCCGAGAAAACCTTTGTTGTCCTCGTCGATTACGGCTTTAATGAAACTATTTTCCTTTTCCTTGTAAAAGGCATTGAAACCGCTGTTGATTCCCGATTTACTGACATTGAACGTAGAGTTGAGAAACTCGTCCATTTTTTCCTTGTTGGCTTTCAGTTTCTGTTCTGCCAGTAAATTACTCTGATATTCGGGATCTCTTGATTTTTCCAATGAATCCATCACCAGCATCTGTTCTTTCAGATATTTTACCGGGTCGGGCTGAACATTTTGTGTTTTTTCCTTAGGACTTTCTGAAGCATATTCGTTTTCAGGTTTTCCGTAGGATTTGTCGTTCAGCATCCTGATGATGTCTGCAGATCGATTGTAATCCTTGTCCTCATTTTTGGGATTGTAATAAGACGACGTTTTACCTTTTACCGTATTATGATTCTGTCTTGATGACACCGCCTTTAAGGAATCTATCTTTCGTTTCTGGTCAAGCGAGAGTTGGTCTTCATAACTCAACAGACTGTCCTGCTCCTTGTCCAATCCTTCCAGCATCGTCCGGTTGTCATCCTTTTTAAAAAATGCATCGTAAGCATCATTTTTGGTCAGAATGGAGTCCTGTGTTTCACCAAATGATGTCGAAAGTTCTTTAGGCTGATCCTTTTGGGTGTCTTCCTTTGTGAACTGCGCTCCCACATAGATGAAAAACAGCAGAAACGGAAGGGCCAACAGCGGCAGCACATATTTCTTGTCTTTAAAGTTTATTTTTTTCATTGAGTTGATATTTTTAATTCAATTGCCTCTGGTACTACTGGTATTTTTTAGTTTTTGGTATTGGCTGTACAGGTATTCTATTCTCAGGCTGTCCTCCTTACGAAGTTCGTTTCGGTCTCTTTTCAGTTTTAAAATTTTAAGTTCCTCCACAATGTTTTCCATTTCCCTGTCCTTTTTCGCATTGGAATTTTGATGAACCGTGCTTTTGTCATAAAGCACCGGAGGCTTGATTTTGAACAATGAATCAGAAGGGAAGAAAATTCCCTGAATCAGCGATCCGACAAACGACACCGACAGAAAAATCATCGAATAGGTGAAAAACTTCTTCGGATGTTTCGCCGCCCATTCCAGTGCGGTCTTTACAATTTGTTTTATTAAGGCAATCATTTTTAATAAGAGTTTTTGGCTTGGTTGGACAGTTCCTCATTGTCGAGAATTCTCCAGTTCTTAAGCAGTACACCGTGAGGATTGTTGGGACTACGGATAATGTCTTCAAAGAACCCCTCGGTATTGAGCTTCCGGGTAATGACCGCTGATTTTCTAGTAATCATCTGCTTTCCGTAAAAGGAGAATTTCTTTTGTTCCATATTGAGTGAAATGGAATCGGCATGGATGCTCACCATCGAACTCGAAGCTACAATCTGGTTGTAGAATCCTTTTTCCTTGAGGTTGGTGTATTCTTTTTTTCCACTGTCGTCAATGAGATATAAGGACTTTTGTATATTTTCCTTGATGTAGGCATCATCGGGAGCGAGCGTGAAAAACAGCCGGTGAAAGAGTTCTATCTGGGCTTTGTATTCCACAGGTCGGTTCAGCAGTACATCGGTCTGCTTTGCCAAAACCGGAACGCCGTTATCCAGAATGTAGATGGACTTTCTGGAATCCTGAATCATTTTGTAGGCAAAAAAGAAACCCGCCAACACGATAATTACTGCAAAAGCCACCGTTCCGAGGGAAACAATTTTGTTGATTTTTATTCGTTGTTCTATATTTTTGATCAGCATTTTCCTATTTTTTTGAATTATTCATTGCACTTCCTACCATCCCTGAAGGAGAACCTGCAGCAGCAGATTTTGCCGCTGCTCCCGCAACACTCGCACCTCCCGTTTTCACGGCAAGTATGGTGGTTCTGGCACCTCCGGTGATTCGTGCTGCGGCCATCTTCATCTTAGTCATCGCTCCGGCTCCTCCCGCTGTGACAATGGTATCGGCAATGGTCGGCGTCATCAGTACCCCGATTCCTGTCACGATATAGGCGACACAGGTGAATAGCTGGTTATAAATCATTCCAGAATTGCTTACATAGACCATTAATGCATCAAGATTGGTAATGGTCCCGTTGGTTAAAAGCGTGTCATAGCGTTCAATTTCCATTTCATAACCGGATGCAATGAGCTGCTGGCCGATATTAATGATAGTGTAGGCAACGAAAGTGTAGAGATTGACATTGATGAATTTGGAAACCCAACTGTAAAGTGAGTTCTCAAATCCGGGAATGAGTGCCATTCCCACCGCAATCGGCCCCAAAACAATCAGGATGTAAGCCCATATTTTCTGGATGAAGAAGATCAGATAGACACAGATTCTCAGGATGGAAAGGGCAATAAATTCGATGATTTCAGCAACGAGTTTTTGCAATTGGAACTCCATCCGTATTTGCCATTCCTTGATGGGCTGGATGAGTTTATCCAATCCCTCGCTGATATCGAACCAGGAATCGTCCGCGTCCTTTCCTGTATTGTTGATGACGTCCTGTTTGGCATCTTCATCGGCTTTCAGCTTGATGACTGCGTCCAGCAACTGCTGCTGCTTTTTGAAACGCTGCACTCTTAAATCATTCACTTCGGATTCAATGTCGCTGAAAATGGCAATTCCCGGTTCGGCAATGGCTTCAAAGGGTGCCTGAATCATATTCACGAATCCCGACCAATACACGAGGGTAAATCCTATAAGGATGGGCTTCAGCATCGGGGTGATTTCCCATTCGCGGTCTCCCGCCGCCATTTGCCAGCCCATATAACCGAGGTACATCAATGCTCCCAATCCTCCATCGCCCTTCCGACCAATGCCGAACCTGCAGCACTGTCCTGAACGCTGTTGTCCAGTTTAGTGAAGACCTCCATAAACCATTTCTCAAATGCGCCGTCGCCTTTCAGAAATTGAAGCAGGTTGCTGTAATCACCGTCTGTTTGCGCAAAACCGAAGATGGGCAGTAAGATTGCCAATAGGCAAAACAATAGTGTGGTAGTTCTGTTCATCTTAAAAGCGGTGTTTGTATTGTTGCATCGTGTTGTGGATAATCTGCTTGTCCGAAGCCGGCGTCCACGCCTGTGGCAGAGCATAGGGCGAATGGTTTTTCAGAATATTCTTGTAGTCCAGCAACAACGTTGTCTTGTTGTTGTATTTCCTTAATTCTTGGACCAATTTTCTCCACCGGATAAGGGTTTCGTGATACATAATGAAGCGTTTTCCTCTCGGCATATCCATACTTCTGGACATTGAATATTTTTCCTTGATCATATCCAGTTCTTCCTGCATTCTCTTGAGAGTTCCCGTGGTATTGAGCATATCGTACGTTTGCTGGTCTTTCAGCCGCCATTCGATAAAGTTCTGCGGAGTGTCGGGAAACTGGGTAATGGGCTTTAGCATCCTTTTATAGTAAAGCAACCAAAGCGGATCGGCATCAACCGTGGCGGATGTCCAATGTGCAAAATCCTGAACGCTTCTTTTATAAATGGTGTCGGAAGCAGCTTTGATTTTTTTGGCTTCCTCTTCTTCAATTTTTACCTGTGCAAACCGTTGGTTTTGGACTCCAGTCGGTTTTAGCGGTCGGATGTCTTCACTGTTTTTATAGTCCCTGTTGATGCTTGGCGCCCACATTCCCCAAACCGTAGCGTAGGCAAAGTTGGTCTGAATCCCTAAAAAATATTTGGGATAAGGTCGCCAGTCACCCCAACTTTGGAAGACCATTCTTTTGTGTTGGGCGACAATGGAAGGATCATACAGTCGCTTGACGGTAAGTTGTCCAAAAACTTCCATCGAAATGAGCATCAATTGGAGCATTCCTAATTTTCTAATTAAATTTTTCATCTGCTTTTATTTTTGTGTTTTTAATTGAAGATGTACCGGTATTTTTGAATGATTTCCCCTGCAATGGCTTTGTCGATGTTGACGTAGTTTCTTAAGACCGGGACCTGATAGAGGTATGGGATATTTTTAGCGTTCTCCAGTCTCAAAATGATGTAGAGAATGTTCCCGTTGATATTCCGGACGCGGGTAAACACTTTCTCAATCAGCATTTCCCTGTCCATGGCATCCATCAGATAGTCTTTATCTTCATTAAGAATATCCTGCATAACTTCCTGTTTAAGTTTCACAGCCTGTTTGCCGATTTCGACATAGTATTTTGAGACCAATATGGCATATTCGGGATGTTGAGCGGACAGGTTAAGCATCTTGTTGGAATTGGCAGTGATTTTTCCCATATACTGATACAAATACACCAGCTTTTTGCTCTGCGAAAGGGCTGAATTGACATTCTTAAGCTGCTGGTAAATGTATTCCTGTATGGCAATGACCTGTGCGGTCTTGTTCTTAATATCGTCATACATTTCTTTCTGCTTTTCATAGGAATCCAGAAATGCCTGTTCGCTCGCCATTCTCACGCCTTGGTTGGTGGTCAACTGAACCAACAGCCGGTCATTGATGGCGATTTGCTGGGCTTTTAATCCTGAAGCTAAGAGTAGAATTAGGAAAAAAAATATTTGTTGCATTCTAGAAGGATTTTATTTGGTTCATAATATTTTCCACAACCTGCTTGTCCCGGCTCACGTAATATTGAAATGCCCGTTTGTTGCGCAATACCTTGGCTTTGATGTCCCGAATTTTCAGCAGCATGTGCGTAGAGTTTCTGCTCAGCGTTTTTACTTCGCCCAAGGCATAATCCAAAAGGATTTTCCGTTCTGATTTTTCCATCTGGTTCATTGCTCCGTAGGAAGCCACAATACCAATAATCAGCCTGGTCACAATCTGCAGGTCGTCCACAAACTGAACCTGTGAAGGCAATACCGCAATAATGGACAACGATGCGGTTTCAATCTCGTTCACGATGGCTGTCTGATTTTGGATGATTTTTGTAATCTCCCTGTTCACCGCAATTCCGGTCGGTATGGCTTGAATGGCAAATGATACGATCCGTAACCGGTCCTGAATCTTCGTGACCTTGTCCTTGAATCCGTTCCACTGCGTTCTGTTGGCGGTTTCTACTGTGGCGTTGGCTAATTGGTTTTTCCGCATCTCCTTCTGTCTATCGTGTTCCTTCATCGTGGAATTGATTTCAATATTCATCATCGGAAAGGAAACATATTCCCGCTCCCAAGAAGGTGTAGAACCACCACTTGAGGAAGTCATAATGACATAAATTATTGGAAGAATTAGGATTAGAATGAGTTTTGTTTTCATCACCCCATTTTTAAAAATTCCTCTTATAGCGGTTCATTATATTTTCCACGATGCCCTTGTCGGTATTGATGTATCCGGCAAATGGATTGATGGAGTTCCAAAAGCCCAGTCGGTTGGCTTTCTCCAGTCGAAGTTTGATCGCCAGAAGCCATAGTTTCAGGTTTTTCACATTCCCGGAAATATTATGCAGGAGTTTATAGCGGTCTCCGGCGGTGGCAAGGTTGAGTTCGCCAGAAGCCAAAATATCGGAGACATCGGTTACGATTTTTAAACTTTGCTCATAGGTTTTCTGTGAGGCTTTCACCCCAAAAATGGCATATTCGGGATGTTGGGAAGCCAACTGCACGACCTGTGACGAATAGTTGTAACACTTGTTGAGTTCGGAATAAATCTCCTTGACCTGAATGCCGTTCTGCAGTGTTCCTGAAACTTCTTTCAGACCTTTTAAAATCTTGTTCTGAATGTCATTCGCCACGACCATCTGCGTTCCCACCCAGGTTTGAGCATCTTTCAGTTTGGAGGTTTCCTCAATGACATCATTCTGTTTGGCTTTCAGATTCTCGGAATAGAGAATCATCGCTGCCGTTACCGTAGGATCGATGTAGGTTGTTTGAGAGTAGCCCCCTATCCCCCAAAGGGGGAAAATGAGCATAATGATTTTACTGCTAAACTTTTTCATATGCATTGTGTTTTTGGTTGATTAATTCCGACAAACGGATATTCCGGTCTTCCAATTCCTGCGAAATGATTTTGAATACATTCTTTCCTGCATTCTCCTGTTTCATTTTCTGATAGTAGGCGGTCAGTTTCGCGTCCAAAGGTTTCTGATAGAGATTGACCAGCGATACCAGGTTTTCAAGACCGTCTCCGAATTTTTTCAAATCATCAATTATTTTGATTAATGCTTCGTCGTAGTTGCCGTATTTTTGGACGTAGTATTCTACTGCGGATTTTTCAGGTTTTTCGGTAGTGTAAGTCAGATACTGCTCAAGGGAAACTTCGTTGCCATACACTTCTCCTTTAGAACCCCGCTTCAGATAAAATTCCTTGAAACGGCTTCGTCCAAACTTGTTGTTCAGGTTGTTGATCGTAAATATCTTGTTCTGCTCTACCTTGTTGAGGGAAAGCAATGCTGCAATCCGGTCAAAATTGTCCTTGAACTTCGTCTGATCCAGCAGTATAAAAGTGTCGGAGTTATTGATGATACTGTCTTTTACGACGGCATTTCCGATAATATCGTCGAGTTCCTGCGTAACGACCACCGCTTCTCCCCAAAATTTTCTGACGGTTTTGTAGAGATAAAGGATATGGCCGCCCATCAGTTTTGAGGCAATCGCCTTCCACGCTTCTTCGATGATCAGGGCTTTTCTGCGGTCTTTCCGAAGCCTCATTTTCTGGATAAAGGTGTCCATAATAATCAGGGTCACTATCGGAAACAGTTTCGGATTGTCCTTGACATTGTCGATTTCAAAAACAATAAAAGGTTCGTCGAAGAGCGTGTTGTCGGCACTTTCATTGAGCGTGGTTCCGTATCTTCCGCCTTTGTAAAAGTCTTTCAACACAAACAAAAAGGTTCTTAAATTGAATTCTCTTTCGGTAATTGCGTGCTTTTTATTATTCAGATAAAGTGGTAGAAATTTATCGCAGTACTCGTAAAATCCATTAAAAGACAATTCTTTGGCTTCCAACTTTTCTTCAAGTTCCTTGATTTTTTTGATGATGGATGTTCTGAACGACGCATTCCATTCTTCCGCGGATTTGGGATGTTTAATCACCTCATTCGCCTTGATGAGGATCAGTTGGGTCTCATTGTAAATCTGCCTTTTTTCCTGATCGTTCAGGGTTTCATACGCTTCATAAACTTTGTAAAATTTTTCGCTGTCGTAATTCGGGTTGTTCAGGTTTTTGTCGGGATGGTATTCTATCGCCAGTTTCCTGAAGGCTTCCTTAATCTCGTCCGCATCCGCATCGAAGGCGATTCCCAAAATATCGTAATAGTTACTCTGTCCTTTGGCCTGATTCTCCAAATCGGCATAGAGATCTTCTTCGTGAATGTTGTACTTGCCGAGATACAAGATGAGTTCCTCCGTGGTTTTCTTTTCATACCACTGGGTTCCTGAATTGAAATACTGGTGGTAATACGACATCAGCACATTGTCCAGAATAGATTTCTGCGCCGCGGACATCGCCGCATCCGGTCCCTGCCAAATGAGGAATATGAGGTTGGTGAGAAATTCAATTTTTTCAATGTTGAACTCCTTTTTGTCCATCAGAAACGGGTTCATCGTAATCGGTTTTTCTTCGGTGTACTGGATGTATCTTCCGCCTTTGTATTTGCAGGTTCCGGAATAGGAATCTCCGGTATCCACAAAAACCACGTCGTAATTATAAGTCAGGTATTGCTCCACGATATTGTTCATCAAAAAGGATTTTCCTGAACCGGACGGTCCCAACACGAATTTGTTTCGGTTGTTGATTCTTCCCGTTTTCATTGGTAAGTCCGCAGGATCGACCTTGAGCGGAACGCCCTGTCTGTCGGTAAATCTTAAATAAAAGTTGGATTCTTCGTTCACGGGATAACTTTCCTTAAAAAAAAAACACAAGGCTGCTTCGCTTGTCGTCATAAATAAGTCATACTCCCGAAGTTCGGTAGCATTGCCGGGAATTGCCGAGCGGAAGAGTTCCAACTGGTTGTAGGCATTCTTGGAAACGATTATCCCTTTGGTGAAGAGTTTGTTTTCTATCATCGACTGGATGCTTTCCATTTTTTCCAAGGAGTCTGCTGAAAACATCAGGGAAAAATGGGCATTGACCACCAACTGTCCGTCGATGGCGATATTATGCAGCAGCGACTGAATTTCCTCGGCAATAATGGCGTTGGAAGGTGAATTGTTCGCCGCTCCCTCGTGCTTCTTCTTTTTCTTGTCGAGTTCCCTTTGCTGTGGTGCCTGCAATGGAATGGTGATGATCTGATTGTAAATGATGGTTTCGTAGTCCTCCAGTTCGTTGATGAAGGTGAAATTGTCCACCGCTGTTTCCGATGCAGCGCCGTTCCCGCCCAATACGGAATAAGGGTCTATTTCTGAAGGCAGGTCGATATTTTCGACATCGACGTAAGAAATGTTCTTGACAAACCGGCTGCCCATCTGTAGGTATTCGTTGGTGCTTTTGATATTGTCAAACACAGGGATTTCGGTAAACTGCATCGACAATACACCCGATATGTAAAATTCAAAATCCTTCTCGAAAAGGAATTCAGGTTCACACCCGCTCTGCTTGAGGAGCATCAGAACCTTTTGACATTTATCTCTTAAATCTTTATAATTCTTTTCAGAAAAGTCGTAAGGCTTGTTTTTCTTTTTGAGTTTGTCGTCAACAATATCTGTGAAAAACAACACGGTTTCAATGGTTTTGAACAGTCTGCCGTCAAAGTGTTCGGAATATTTTTGTTGTAGAAACTGGTTGGATGGTTCTGCCGTGTATCTCTTTTTTGAAAAAATATCGAGTTTCTGAATAATCCTTCCCTCACCGATAATCGATACGACCTGATTCAATACCGTATGGAAGTGCAGATAATTGTCCGGGTCTGCGGAATACTGCTCGACAATATTTTTGATTTTGATTCCAATGATGGGGTTTCCATACTGCCCGAAAAGCACGTCAAAATCCCAACCGTAGTCAGTGCCGTAGTCGTAGCCGATGAACGGAATGTCGAATGCCTGCTTTTTTGTCTTCATGTAGAATTTTTACTTTGTTACTTTTTTGATTTTTCAGTTTTTGAATGGTCTGCAAATTTCTTATGGTTGAATCTTTTAGGGAAAATCATTACCTGGTCGAAGTTTTTGGTTTTGTCGTAGAGTCCGTTTTTGTCCTGCCTTCTGAAGATTAAATACACACCTCCCGCAGTGACTGCAAGTCCGAGCAGTGAACCCAATAATCCGAATTTGGATAAAATGAGTGCTGCAACGACTCCGGCTCCCACAACGCCGACTGCATAAAAGATGTATTTACCTTTGAGTCCGAAAAAGACAAGGGGTTTTTTAAGCCCCTTGTAGAGGTAGTAACCCATCTTAGGCAAAGAATGCGGTTACAAATTCCGGAACGACAATCAGGAAAATCATGGCGCCGCCGTAGCCCAGGATTTCTTTGTTGACATCTTGATCACCGTTCGTCCATTTGTTGTAAACTCGGAGTCCGCCAATGAACCCGACCAATCCACCGACTGCTTTCAGGATGAGTTTGATGGGATCCCAATAATCTTTGATGTCACTTGCGGCATTCGAGATAGCTGTTGCACCGCCTTGTGCGAAAATTGGGGACATCGCCAACATCAGCAAGGCAACGGCTAGTACTTTCTTTTGGATCACTTTGGTGTTGAAATTTTTTTTCATCATTTTTTAAAATTTAAGGTTAGTTATATGGGTTTGTGTTTTCTTTACTGTGTGGAATGATAAACCTTTTCACCGTCGTAGTTCTTAACTAGTTTGATGGAGGTGTGTGCAAGACTGACCATTTTTTTCCAATACTGATCATTCTCTTCTTGTAGTGTTGGTTTTGGAATCTGAACTATTTCTTCCGCTTCAGTTTGGGATTCAACTTTTTCTTCGGGTTCGGTTGCACTTTTCTTTTCGGGTTGCTCTGATTCTTCTTTAGTTTCTGAAACCTTAATCTCTTCAGGTGATTCAGTTCTGGGAATATCTCCGTCCATTTCTTCCTCGGCTTCAAATTTTCTTCTCATTTCTTCCAAATCAGGTGGTTCGAAAATTTTCGATGGATCGACAGATAATGGAGGATGAACCTTCTGAAAGGATTTCGGAGTTCGGATATTTTCGACATCATCAATCTCAATACGACTTTCCGGCGGGCTTTCTGTTTTGGCAAAACTGACGAGGGAGAATTCCTCGGCTTCATCGGTAACGGCTGTTTTCTCTTTCTTCAAAAACAGGTCATAGACAATGTTTCCGCCGTAATACAGGACATAGATTCCTATTAAAATGAGTGAATATTTTAGCATTTTTATTTTTGGTTTTTTGGATTAAAGGGTTATTTTCAGTTCCTTGTTAATTTGTTCGATAATTTCGTTAAAGGGTCTTTTGACTGCATTTTTTTGGTCGTAATTCAATGTTCTTGTGTTAATGCTTTGAAGGCTGTTTCTTTTGTGTACGGAGTTTTCAAGCAGAAGCCCATATTTGGCAAGTTCCTGGTCCATTTCTCTTTGGTTCCGGTATTTGTAACCTTTGTCGTATTTAGAGCGGATAAAGATGCGTTCTGCCTCACTTTCCAATAAACCAAGCATATTTTTGAAGACCAAAGTCGATTTTACCGATACATCGGAGTACTCAAAGGGAATAATGATGAAATCACTGTAAATAAGGACATCACTGTATTTCCGGTCAAGTGTTCCCGCCAAATCGAAGATGTAGATGTTTTCACTTTCCTTCAGTTCGATGACTTCTTCCAAATCCCTGAAAGGCGGTTTTGTATCATCCTCGCCGATGACTTCCACATCGTAGAGTTTGGGCAATTCCGATTCCTCATCATCCAGCCATTTAGAGTAGAAGGATTTCTGAAAATCGAAATCATAAACCTTAATGCTCCTTTCTGACACAATGGACAGATAATTGGCAAACGCAATGGCGAGGGTAGTTTTTCCGGCTCCGCCTTTTTGGGTAGCAAATGTGATTATCATTGTATTGTTTCTGGTTTACAGAGTTTTTATCTTCTTTTTCTTCTTTTCTTGAATTCTTCTTCCGCAGGGTCTTTTCCCGAACCCGCTGTCTTGGTGAACTGAAAAAGCAGATCGTTTACACTTTGGCTCAGTTCCTTTGACAGATTTTCATCTTCTTTTGTCTTTATGTCCGGCTTTTCTTGATTCAGATTCAAAAATTTTTGATATTCTTTTTTGCCAATCAGATATTCTAGGGAGCCTACATAGTGAAGTTTTGAGTGGACAACATAATATTTTCCGTCTTCCGATTTTATGAGGTGTAGATCTTTTGAATTTTGTTTTTTCAGATAGTCCCTTACCTCATTTTTCACTGATTCGAAAATTTTCTTAATCTTTCTGCTCTTGGTTTCAAAAAGCATAAAATCTTTCAGTATCGCTTCTGCATTGGTGCGTTTTAGATATTCCATCAGAATCTTTTTTAATGCATTGTCCGTAATGTTGTAGTCCTTTAAGCTTTCAAATAATTTTTTGTCAATCCTATCATCGGTTAACTCGAACAGTTCATTCATTTTGATGATGTCGTTTCCCTTATACACCGTTTCGGTCTTGTGGTCAATCAGGCTGTATCCGAACGGTTTTTGTCCGTCTTTGTAGTGAAAGACCACATCAAGTCCGAAAATATCCCGTAACTTTTTTTGCATTTTGCTTTCAAACTCTATTTTAGGTTTCCAGTCTTTGTGCTTTTCTTCTGGAAGCATGGATTCTTGTTTTCTTCTGTCTTCTACCCTGAACACCTTGTTGGAACTGAGTTCTCGGTATTTGGTCAAAATCGCTCTTAATTGGAAAATCCTGCTGTCTTTTGAATTTAGGTTCAAACCTATTTGGTTGCCGTCAATGGTTTTGAGCCTTACGCCTTTTTTCAGAATATCATATCTTTTTTCATCATTTGTGTTTTGTGATAGTCTGAACCCGCTTCTTTCCAGCAAGAGTTCCAGTTGTTTTATCGAACCTATTGTGTATTCCAGTAATTTTTCAAGTTCCTGCTCCGGCGTGATGCCGTATAGTTTTTCGAGGGTCGTGGCGAGGGCTTTCTGCGCTTTTAACCGCTCGTAACTGTCATTGATCTTCTTCCCCGTTTCCTTGTCCACTCTTGTCGAAACAATGTGGACATGGTTGTTCTCCGTATCGTTGTGGAAGACCACGATATAGGGTTGGTTGCCATAACTCATTTCCTGCATAAAATCGTCCGCAACCTTTGTGAGTTCCTCCTTCGGATGTGCCTTAAATTTAGTGGAAATCACGGTGTGAAACTGTGGCTTTTTTACCTTGTCGCTTTTCGAGATCGACTTGAAATAATCCCGAACCTGCTCCGGACTGCTCTCTCCATTGATGAAGGAGGGAAAGTTTTTCATCAGCATCAATTCTCCCGTTCCTTTCTCCACCTTTTTGTCGTTGTACTGAACACCGTGAAAATTGGAACTTGCAGAACCTAAAATCTTAACGATCATTGGCGATGAGTGAATAAATTTTTAAGAATATCTCATTTTGCTTTTCCTTCAAGTCAACGATGGTTTTCAGTTGGTTTTGAAAATTGCTCAATTCGGTTTGGGAAATAAACTTTTGGCCATTAACGATTCTCGCTATCTGATTGATGTTGGTTTCAATCTTGATGAAAATGTTGTCCTGTTTTTCAATGAACGCTAATATGCTTCTCCGTTCATCTTCTAAAATCCTGTTTTCCACCGAATCGATAATTAAACTGGTGAGGGAAATTTTTCTCTTGGAACAGATTTTTTTCCACTTTTCTTTTCGGAGTTTTTGAACCCTGATCAGGATCACCTCTTCCTTTCCTTCTTTTGTCATTTTTCATATCGTTTGTTTTTGTTATTTTTAAGGCAGATAAGGCTTGATCCAATTGGAGTATCCCTGTACTTCACCGTAGGTGTAATATGAGGTGGACATGGCATTGAGTGAGGTTTGGGGAATTTGAATCGAGTAATTTTCAAGCAATGCCGGGAAAAACTGGGTGGAATTTTCAGTAATGAAGTAATACGATTTGATTGGGAATGTAGCCGATGTCGCTGTAGATGCTTGCTATACTGATAAAGGCGTTTCCTGTAATTGGTGCAGAATTGTAAGACCGGTAGATCTGGAATCTGACATTGACAATTCCGTTAACTTTTCTGAAAAGGACAAATCCTTTCAATCCTCCGAAATTTTTGGTTCCAATCGTGTAATATTTTGAAGAGGTTAGATAAGCATGACTGTTTCCTGAATAATTTACCGGTGCAGACCATGTTGAAGTCGCCGTTAAAGGATCAGTCCCATTTTCATCAAACGTCAAAACGATTCGGTATTCAGTCGGCTGTTTTTCTTTTGCAAAGTTTTGCCATACGTTACCATCAAAATAATACATTCCAGACTCGCTGACATTGATGACCTGTCCGGAAAGATTAGATGCAGGAGATGTCGCAAAGACGACCGCCCCTTTTTTTGCATTTGAATAAGATTTTGAAGCCAATTGGTCACCGGTAATTCTTGGTGGAATGATGCCATCGTAATGGCTGGGATCGTTTGGTTTTCCAACAACTTCAAAAGTTGTTTCAGGATTTGTGGTGTTGATGCCGACTTGTGCTTTTACCGATATGCCAACAATCAACAGAAAAAAATAAAGTAGTGTTTTCATCATTTTGATTAAAATTTCTTCTGCAAAGTTGAAACATCAAAACCGTGAAAACAATAGTATTCATGGGACGTGGACTAAATAAGACCAATCTGGACTATACTGGATTCTTGGAAGACTAAAAAAGAATAATCTGGACTATTCTGGACTCTTTGTTTAAAATTTCAGAAAAAACAGAAAAACAAGTTCCGCCGTTTTTCTCCCCTTTTTGCAAAAAAGGCAAGATCGTCTTTGGTGATGCAACTTGAAAAGCTGTATATACAAAGACACATCTTGCTATAAAAAAGGTGCTGATTTTTTCAGAGTTCTGAAAAAATTTTATAGTATTGGTAATCAGTAGGTTTTATTATTTTTCCGGTTTCTATGGAAATGTAGCCAATTGGAAACCTGTGATTCAGAAAGAAAAAGAGTTATTGCTTGTAAAGTAAAAAATTATTTATAGTGTTGTAAATCAAACACTAACGATTTTGACCTGTGCTTATTTTACGCAGGTAGCTGTATTCTTTTACGCACGTACTTGTATTTATTATACGCAGCTACTAGGTTTATTTTAAGCAGGTTTTACATTGTGCTATTTTTCGCTGGTAGTGTATTCATTTTACGTTGGTTTAAGATTAAACCTGTATCTTTTTTACACAGGTTTAACCTAATGGTTTATGCACAGTATCTATATTCGTTTAAAAACTATATCTTTAAATGCTCTAGCTTTTGGGGAAGACTACAAATCACCTGAATTGAGTCAAAGAATTTAACTGTTTGAAAACTTTTCTTCAAAATATTTTACAGATTTTAATTGATTTTTATAGTCTAGCCAAATGATGTATTTTCTGATTTTTTGATTGTGATCAATTTCTTTAATTTTCTTGTTTAGAGGATTTTTTTTTATAAAGTGGGTTGCCATCCAAAACAAGTTCATATTTATGTTATTTAATTCTTTTAATAGGATATTTTTATCAATCAAAATCATGGATTGATGATCTCCATAGCTAAATCTCTCGGTTTTAATTTCATGACTAAATCCTATTATTTCTGAATTTATAGTTAGATAAGTATTGTTATCTAACTCTGAAATACTAAGTAGTTTTCTAGTCTTTTTAGAAGGTATAATTACTTCTTTTTCTCCATCAACAGTATCTTTCATCACTCTTGTGAGACAAGTAAAAACATATTTATCTTCATCAAATTCAGTTTGATTATAATTTTCGTCTATCCAATCCATCCAAAACAAATTTGAAGGATTAGTGTAAGTATCGGTATCGGGACTTCCAAAATCATTTAAATGAATAGATTTTGATTCTTGAGAAATTTGTTTTATAAATAAATCAAAATCTTTTTCATTTATTAGATAACTACAGCAATCAATATAGGAATTAATTGTTTCAGATGAATTGGTTAAACCTGTACTTTGGTATATAGACAGATATTCTTTTTCAATATCTGAATTAAAGTCAAGATTATCGTACTTCAGCCAATTACTGAAATCTATTTTAGGGTTATTATCAATAATTTTATCAATCTCAATACCGATATTTTCTAAATTATAGATTTCAGGTGCTAGTTCTTCTTTTATTATCCATGATGGCGGGTTAAAGTACTCATCGACCTGATTTTCAAGATTGGTATGTAAATCTTCTGCAGGATTATTGATATGTACAATTTTAGAATAATCATCAATCCAGCTAAATTCTCTGTTTTCATCTTTGTATTCATAAGGTAAATAATCAGAGAGATAGCCTTTCAAATAGTGAACGGTTAACCAAACATATTTTTCTTCGAAAGTAAATTTTTCACTCTTGCTTCCATGCGTTGCATCAGTATTAACATATCCTGTATCTCTATTAAAACCTAAAGATCTTATATATGCTATTGCCGTAGCCATTCCCCAAGTTCTTGCTGATGTACTGTTATTGATTAATGGGCTATATTTTTCGTAAAAATTTGTAATAAAAGGATTCTCTTTATCATGAGAAAGCGAATTAAATCCTGTATCGACCGACAAAAAATCATCGTACGCTTTTTTTATTACATACCATGATAAATCATGACCAATTGGATAAGAATCTTGTTTAGGATCATTTATATAATTTTCATCAACATCTAAAAGTATTATATCGTTTTTATGAACTGGGCGTGATTTTTCGACTTCTGCTTTAGAAATTAAATTATACTGAAAGGCTCTTTCAACTATAGTTCTAAAACCACATCTTACAACTACATTTCTATACTTATCAGTGTTATTGAAAATATTATTTAGGCTCCATAAAGCAAGCTCATGAATTGCACTTCCGTCTTTACATTTTGTTGCGAAACCCAAAGTGATTGTAGCTAAATCTTCAAGAATTTGTGGTTCGTCAATAGGTAACATCAGGTCTAAAAGCTTTTTAAACTCTGAAGGAAGAATTAGTGCCCATTTGGTTAGTTTAACTCGTAAATTTTCACGTAATTTTTGATCAAGAGTAGTAAATCCCCATACATAGATTAACGGTAATCCATCATACATATCTGTTTCGTCTAAATCGAAACTATCATTAAGAATAGAGGTTAGTGACCATTGTGACAATCTATACTTACTTAAGTTTAATTTCTTAGACATGATCTCACTTTCATAATCATCCAATCCAGACCAAAACTTATCTCTTTCAAAATGATTTGTGATATTTTTAAGAATATTGTGAAGGTACATTGCGTTAAATGAACTATCCTTATCGTATGAAAGCGGTATAATCAAATCTTGTAAAATTTGAAATCTTTTAATATAATCCTTGTTAAAAATTTCTGTAACCCAATCTTGATAAATACAACTTATTTCATTTGGGACAGCATACAAAGCATTTAACTGAAGTTCAAAAATTTCATCTTCTGTAAAACCAGCAGCTAAAAAATCATCAATTCCGATTAATTTTCCTTTTTTGATAAATATTTCATTTATTATATCCTGAATTATTCTTCGATTTGGAGTAAAATCCGAATGAGGATTATAGTCTTCATCATCTAATTCTCTTGAAAGGGGAATTGGATTAAAAAGAGAATCGGGTAAACAATCAATTTTTCCATTTACAATACTGTTACTTATTTTGCTTGAAACTATGATTTCAAGAATTGATTGATAACTGAAAGTGTAAAAACTTTCTTTTGCTTCTAATATTGAATCAGAATCTACATTTCTTTCGTATTTTATAAGGATTCCGTTATTAGATAAAAACTCAATTAAAAGCTCTATCTCATTGACATCTAAATATTTTATTTTGTTTTCAATTCCTAAATCCAAAATTTGAGTATGGCTTAATTCAGAATTATAATAGAATAAATCAGATACTATGTTTAAAAATTCTAAAACAGCATTTCTTGATTTTGCTTTTCGTGAATCTAATGATTCTAAATATTCCTTATTTATTCTATCAATTTTTAAATTGATCAATTTAGAAGTGGTTGTTTCAACAATTTCGGTTCTTTTAATAATAGAGCCTTGATATGTTTCACAAAATAATTTTAAAGCAAATAAACTATCCAGTCCCTTTATAAATTGATAATTTTCAATCGAAATATTATATTTTTCGCAATATTTTTTCGCAACATCTTCAACTTTTACATCGCCCTCTCGTTTTAATCTTAACTCCTTATAGTTTTTTTGATAATCGGGTAACCTTTGATTATTATAAAAATATTCTCTGGCACTGAAAACAAACCGAATTCTGTTGTATTTACGTGTTATCTCAATGGCTTCATTAATTCTATTGTACCAATTTCCATCATTCAAAATATCTTCTTCAAGCCCGTCAATACAAATTAACACATTTGTGTTTTCAAAATTGGTAGTATTATTAGACGCTAATTCACAATCTTTCCCAATAGCTAATGTTTCAAGCACACTGAAAATTTCATTTTTATTCCAATTGCCCAACTCTAATTCTTGAGATAATAATTGTGTCCAGTCTTTTGAATTAGCACCCTTAGCTTGGATTAGTATAGCTGGGACAGATTTGTTTACGCATTCTTCTACTGCATAAGCTAATCCGAGAGTTTTTCCTGTTCCCGGTTTACCTAATATTAAGCTGGTTGATATTGTTACTAATTCATTTTCAATGTCAAAATAAGAATAAATGACATCTTTATTGAGTTCTCTCAAACTAATCTCCAATTTATCATAAATTGCTTTTTGGAAATTGGTGGGATTTACAGATTTAAGTATTTTAATGCTATCTTCAATGATATATATAATAGGAACTTCCATATCATCATTAATTATTAAATTGGGTTCAATTCCATTTAGTAATTTCATTTCCAATGCAGAAGACTTCAGGATTAAATCGTCGATAAAATCATTAATTTGTCTGAGTTTTTTGGTTAATTCATCTGATTTTAAACTATGATTGATGAATTTTTCAGAAATACTTTTAGCATTATTAGCTTTATATTTAAAGTCAAGAATTTTTACAAGAATTTTTTTTCTAAAAGGTAAGCTATAAAGCTGTTTTTCTATTAAATTCTGGATATCACCTTTAGTATGAAGATCTCCAACATATCTCTCTTTTAACCAAAAATTGGTTTTTTGCAAATCAAATTTGTCTTTTAAAAATTTAGAATGAATTATTTCTTTTTCAAACCAATATTTACGGACTCCCTCATTTTCGGTTTTTTGTAATTCTTCTAAAATAGAATGCTCAAACCACCACGTGATTTTCAGATTTGGGTAAGATTTTTTTATTTCTTTTTCAAAATTTTCAATTCTTACGTCTTCACTATTTTGTGTCGGTTTTTTCCCTTTCCCAATTTTAACCGAACTAACATTATGAGGAATACAAACAATATATTCATTAATATTTGCTCTAATATTTAGAGCGGTAATTATGGATTTTTTTATTTGATTAAGCTCATTAGTACTTAAAGCTTGTTTAAACCATTTGGATTGGATGGCTATAAAATTGCCATTTGATAGTTTACCATAAGCTTCAATACCCCCATCACCCCCTGCGCCATTTATTACTTTAAATTCGTCAATCAAATTTGGATATTCTTTTGAAAGGTACCTTTCAAAAAGCTGGTTGCATAATGTTTCAAAAGAATTTTGATAACTTCCTCCATAAATATTAAATGAGTCCCACATGCGTTTTATTATTTGATTTAAAGATAATCAAGATTTTTAAATTTATAATAAGAGATAATGTTCTAAAACTTAGAATTTATTGCTAATATCTTTTGGAGCACTACTCAGAATAAATATCAGTGATATGAAATAAGAATAAAAATCATTTTTGAACACAAATATTGAAATACTATAGTTTGATGACAATAATCTTCGATATGCGTTATTCCTTTAATTTTAAATTCAGTATACAGACTTTTTTACTTTCATAATTTCAGTAAATCCGCTGTGTAATATAAAAAACAACAGATGACTTTTTTAACAGGCGGAGAATTAAGTGAAAAACTATATGAGATGTAAAGCTTTTCTTCTTTTTTCAATTTCTTGTGGCGAACTAACATCATGTTCTGATGCGATGGAACCTCCTTTTTTTGCAAATTCTTTTAATACCTCAACAATATTGTGATAATAGTCGAGTTTTACTTTATGATATTGTTCGAGAGAAACAGAAATAGGCTTTTTAGTGTAGTGCGTTTCTAAAAAATCACTTGTGTCAAAAGTTTTTGGGAGATTTTTATTTTCCACAAAATTATAATGGAAAGTATCTTCGGAGTCATAAATTTCAAAAATAAGACCGGGTAGTCCTTGAAATTTATAGGAGCCTTCTTGAAAAGGGAATTCGGGATTGAACCAAGCTGTCCAATGCCGTCCACCGAAATCTGTTGTTGCTTTATGAAGTGTAAAGTTGCTTACTTTTTTTGTTTCATTTTCTATTTTCCAATCCATTTTATCAGTAGAAGTTAATACAAAATAGTCACGACCAAAAGAAGTGTACATCCTGTTTTCGGCAGTGTTGCTTTTTCTTGATATTAATTGTTCCGATGGTGAAAAATATTGTAAAGGCTTTCCACTTTTTCTAATAGAATCTTGTTTTACAAATTCGTAATCATAAAATTTCACAAAATCTTTATTGATATCTAAAGCCATATTTACTTTTACAGTGTCTTCGGTTTTATGAATTTCTAATTGGTAAATAAAGCGATGAGTCTGTGCATTGATTAATGCGAAATTCCGGTAAGAATTAAAATAAATATTTTCATATTAATTTTCAGGATAATGAACTGTTTTATCCAATTCTATGGGGTTATTGAATTTTTTAATCTGATTTTGGATGGCCTTCTCCAACTCTCGATAATCATTTTGACCATATTGCTCCCCAGAATCTTTGGTTATAAATGCCTTTCCTGATTTGTATTCGGGAATTGGATTATTGTAATAATTGAGCTGTACCTTTTGCCAATCTTTTTCCTTAATGTCAACTTTTCTGTCATTAAAAAGATTTTTAATAATGTCAGAAGAATTAAGCTCTATATTGTAGTTTTTATTTTGGATAAATGAAAAATGAAAGTTATATTCATCATCATAAATTTCTAGTATTAATCCTGGAAGACCATAAAAGACGTAAGGTCCATATGGTAATGATATTTCGGAACAATACCACGCTGTCCAATTTCTGCCTCCATAATTTGTGGTGGCTCTTATTACTTCAAAATTTCCTATTTTCTTCTTGTCATTCACAATTTTCCAATTTATTTCCTTCTTAGCATTAAATTGATAATAGTTCATTGAAAGGTTATTAATAAAATTGAAGCTTTTATCCGATTGACGGTATTCTACAACATTTTTGAATTTTGGATAGGCAAAACTTTGATTATCTTTATTCACCTTATTCAATGAATCTGAAACAATGTACTCATCGCTGAGGAACACATTAGACTTCTTATTAATTTCCAAAACAAGAATATCTTTACTATAAACAGTATCTACAGCATTCTTCTTAAAATGTAAATTGTAATAAAATCTTTTGCTTTGAGCATTTATACATAGTAAACCTAAAAATAGGAGTATTAAAGCTATTCTAATGTCCTTCATCAATATTTTGATTTTAAAATATTAAAGATAAGCCAAATTAAAGATTTGGCTCATCTTTAATGGTTATTAATCTTCAATTACAATAATTGGTGGACAAGGTACCTGTACAAGATTTCCGTGCGAATCATATGCATAGCACTTTGTCTTAGATGCAACAAATAATGTGTCAGCAGATTTAGATTCCTTAATTTCAATCTTTACTATCTTTTCTTCTTTTACATTTGTTTTTTTTGAAGAATCAGAAGGTGAGATAGGAGTACTTGCACTCATTAATCCTGCAATAGATAAAGTTGCTAATAAAATTACTTTTTTCATAATAAATTATTTTTTGTTGCTCCATTTGGTCTTGAGCGTTAAGGAGACCTTATACGCATTTTATCGTGTACACATAGTCTCACTATTTTATTTTTTTTCTTTGAGCAATAAATAAAACTCGCAATTCGTAGCTACTGAATATCTTTTTTCAAAAATTACATTATGTTTACAGTGAATTTTTGAATGTATTTTCTTTTAAAAATCATAACCGATCCTAAGGCTCAAGTTAGGAACAGCTTGAACGCTATATCCTGTTTTTAAAATTTTCCCTAATCCTAAACCAAGTTGGAATTCATAATTAAAATGATTTGCAAAATTTCTTCTTAAGCCCCAAGTTGGAACAAAAGAAATCATAGGATTTACTTCCAAACCATCGACATTAGAAATCACAAACCAATCTGGAGTGAAACCCACCTTTGCAGAAATATAATTTGCAGAATCGTATTTGGTGTTTTTACCATCGTTTTCTCTTTTGCTAATGTTGTAATACCATTTGGGAGCAATTGATAGTTCTGGTGTTAGAGCAAAACCTGTTTTTGAGTACAAATCTCCACCCCACAGTGATGTTTCAAAATCAATCTCACTTCTTAAAACAAATTCCTTTGACAAACTTGTTTCATTATAAATATTAGCTCCAAAAAGTCCTGCTTGAATACCGAAAAATGAATCTTTATTTGTAGGATTTTCTTGTGCGTTCATCAATGAGAATAAAATTATCATCAATGAAAGTGATATTTTTTTCATATTTTTCTATTGTTTTGTTATAGTCCAATTACCCGACAAATCATTCTGTTTCCACGTACCATTTTTAACGTTCAAGTTGCCATATAAAGCAAATCCTGAAGATTGAGAATATACTGAGCTTAATGCGCCATTATTCAAAACCTGCCCATAGAATGTTTCACTAGTGTTACCGGTATTCCTAGTAACTTCAATATTACCTGCTTTGAATACTTTCAATACAAAAGTAGAATTGGCGCCGGAGATACTATAATTGCCATACCAAGTTCCTTGGTATGGCGATGTATAGTTACCTTGTTCATTATTAAATTGATTTTGCTCTATAATTCTCTCGCAAGAATTTAGAAGTAGTATAAAAACAAATAATAATGTGGTTCGCATAGGTTAATTATTTATAGTATTAATTTTACTGCCGTGCCAAGCACCATTTCTTTTCGCAATTCCGTACATCAAAACTCTGAATTCTTGAGGTTTTTTTAATGCACTTCCGCTTGTATCAGGAGATATGTTCCCATCAGCACCCATTTTGAAGCCTATCTGAAAGCCCCAGTCAAAAGACTTTTCCAATACATCATTATTATACGAATGTCTGTACAGCGTTTTTTGAATCAAAATTTTTCCTAAAGTCGGAGCCTTATACGTATAAGTAATATTATTTGCATCAGGTGTTCCTTTTCCAAGATTCTGCCACCATTGACCTGTTTGCGGCACGATATAATTCCAGAAATGTTGGTTCAGTTTATCAGCTGTTAACTGTTTATTTCCTGCTTGTATTGCCTGATTGATGTATTGGTTATTACTAAATTGCTCAATTACAATGTCATCCTGCAAAATTTTTGGGAAAGCCTGCGTGGAGTATCCAACAATATTTAAACCATTTTGGGACCAGTTTACGTTGGCGTCAAACATTAATCTGCTGTTATTATTGTAGATTGTTGTTATCCCGTATTGAGTAGCTGGGTATTGAAAATTATTTGAATAATCATAAGAAAATTGACTGGATATGACTCCAAGTCTTATTTCTTGACAATTCTCTTTACTCCAAATTCCTAGAAACCCTTTCTTTTGATGTTTAACTTTTACACCTAAATTGTAAACAAGGAAATAATTATAATTATAAGCTTTCGTTTTCACTCTGTATTTACTCTCATATTTGTCTATACAGATATCACTGTCGCCAAATATGCCATCGAACAATCCGTTGGTTGGAGAACAATTTTGAAGGCCATTAATAAAGTTCATCATCTGGATGTTAGGATCAGTAACTGGCGGATTAGTCCCGCCACCCGTGTTACCACCCGGCGGATTATATCCTCCTCCTGAACCGCATTCTAAAGCGTTGAAGTAGTTTATATCATCGTAAACGGTTGTTAGCTGATTACAAGGCTGCATCTGGATATACATTTGTCTGGCAGAAGGTTCTGTTGCAACCATTATATCTGTGGAAATGTTATTATTTATCAAGTATGGCTCTAAGGTAGCATATTTGCTCTCACTTACAACAAATAGACCTACATCGGTATATTTGTATATTTCATCGGCTACCTGTATTTCAGCTTGGTCATTTAAGAACGCTCCATACGCATCATCTCCAACAATTTCTTCTAAATCATCGATATCATCTAAAATCTCTTCATCATATTATACTATTGGATATAAGGTTTTCAACTCGTTATTTTTTATTATAAACTCGATCTCAATATTATCGCTTGTTTTTCCACGATACGAGTTCTCATCCATTTGAATTTTGTTTGTGAATGCAATATAGCATTCATTGACAAGCTTTTGTAAGCCCCAATTTTCTGGAAAAAAAGTTGATGGCTCAGATTTTTTTATCCATTTTTCAGTTCTCTCATTAAAAGCTTCAATAATACATTTTTTGATTCCTAATGTTTTATTTTCTGCAATAACCTCTACAATTCTTACTCTACCAGATAATAAATGTATCCCAGAAACATCGTTTGATTTAAACTTTCCATTTGACGAGTGCTGCATTATTTTATAAATGAAATTCATAAAAGGATTATCTTTTAAATCCGGGAAAATAATAATGTTCTCTGCTTTTACAATGAAATTTTCTTCGAATATTTTTTGAGCTCTTTTTGGATTATTCTTAAGTAAATCTTGATAAATATTTGAGTTCAATCCAATTTCTTTAAGAGTTTTAAATGGACCTTCAAATTCTGTACTCTCGAATGGTAGTTGAGATTGTGTTTCCACAATTCTTTCACCATGAATCATATCTTGATTTTCAGAAGGCAGATATTTATGAATATAATATGGCATCGTTTAATTATTTAATTTAAAATAGTTGTAATAAATTTTTTCGTCAAGACAGTTATTTTAACCAATCTAATTTTTTATTTGCTACTAAATTTTCTTTAATTAACTTATTTATGGAATGTTCTACGGTTAATAAGCCCAAACTAGTATTACCGGTTCTTGCAATAGCCTTTAGACTCGAGATTGAATGGTAATGTCTAAAAATATTGAAAATATTTTGTTTCTTATATTTTAAAGAGTTTTGAATATTTTGCAGATCAGATACATTAATAATCGTTAAAGGATTGATTTTTTGCACGTCATTTTCGATTTCAATTTTCTCTTCCTCTAACATCTGTTCAAATTTTTTTTTGAATGCCATAGAAGCAGATCCAGAACTGAAAATGACATCATTTACGATCAACGTTGGAAAAAGTTCTACTTTTTTATTAAAATCAAAAGAGCTGTCATTTAAAAGTTTTTTATACTGATGAAAATATTTAATTGTTTTTTTAGCTAATTGTGTTAAACCATAATCTTTGTAAAATTTATCAAAATCTATTTTATCAAAGTCATCTTTAGTCTTCACGGTTTTGTAACCGTTAATTACCGGTAGATAATTACTTTTAGCTTCTGCCAGAATGATTTTGTTGTTTTGTCTTATATAATAGTCTGCATACTCAACTTCTGTTCTTCCATCAATCTTTAATTTTAATTCATCAGTATGTTTGAATACAGTATTCTTATTGTTTTTAAATGCTTCTTTAAAAATTTCTTCGATAAATGGTTCAAAGAAATTATTACCAACAAAGTTTCCCCAATCTGTTCTGTTGCAAATTTGATTAGGTTTTAAATAATCAAACCAAAAATCATTAATAAATAGTGAATAGGTTTTTTCTAAGAAGATTTTGTTATCCAAAATCAAATAAGTAATCAAATCTTTGTCGATTTCATCGACACCTTTAAATAGAGGACTCTTTTTTATGCTTAAAAATTCGAAAATTTTAAGATCGTTTGTATGTGGCTTTTCAAAATTATTTGCTTTACTAAAAGCATCGAGAATCTTAACTGTTGACACTTCTGTTTTCATAATGTTAATATAATTCAATTGTAATTTTTCATCAAAACTTTTGAAATATGTATACATTATAAATTTGAAGAAATCTAATAATGAAGAAACATGGAATGTTTCGGTTAAATACTTTTTAAAGTGATTGCCAAAATTTTTATCATTTTCTAAAATTTTTAAAAATGAATAAGATTTATATGAAAAATTGACTGGATTAAGACTATGATAATATTGATTATGCGGTAATTCTTTGAACATAAAATATTCAAAAAACCTGTCTCCAAGCCCCTCATAGCCTGCTGAGAGATATTCTTTATCAAATAACAAAATCCTTTCATTAACGGCTAATAAAAATTTAAGAATATTTTCGCGATTTTCTATTGTATATTCCGGTGTAGATTGAGAGAAATCATCAATTGCTAAAATTTCCTGTAAAGCATATAGACATGTAACCCGTGAAAATAAAATATTATTTTTTGGTGTACGAAGATATTTTTCAATAAAAAATAAACAATTTGAATGTGTTAAATCATTTTTAGTATCTAAAAATATTATCCGGATACATTCTATCTGCGTCATTCTTGAGTCATCAATAAAAGAACTATTGGACGGATTTATTTTTGAATTAATTGCAACAATAGTAGCTATCAGTTCCGCCTTTGGAATGTCCTTTATCAGATCTAGTAGATTTTCAGGTAATTTTTCTAAATAAGCTTCGGAATATTTAATTAGTCTCTCCTTAAACCACTTATAATTTACTGATTATTAGTATTTTGGGTTTAAAATAGCTTGTTTTTTATTGCAAGAATTTGTATATTAGAGCTTTAAAACCTTGCAAATATGTTAGGAAAAAATCCAGAAAAACTGCCAGAATTATTCCGCCCGATGTTGGTTGATTTTATTGATGATAAACACGAACTCGTTTTGCTTTCAGATAAAATAGATTGGAATTATTTCGAGAACGAATTTTCGCCGTTGTACTCTAAAGTGGGCAATCCGAGCCATCCGATTCGTTTTATGGTGGGCTGTTTGCTTCTGAAACATCTTTAT
>NZ_JASZ02000014.1 GCF_000735695.2 Kaistella haifensis DSM 19056 | reverse complement strand
GCGGCAATAGAACCTATCATCGGACATTTAAAAACCGATTTTAGGCTGGCAAAAAATTACTTCATGGGAGAAACGGGACCACAAATCAATGCATTACTAGCTGCAACCGCTTGGAACATGAAGAAAATGATGGAACTACTGAAACAGAAAATTATTTTCTTATTTTATAAGATACAAATTATGCTGTTTTCTAATCCTGTTTTTAAATATAAATTAAATAGTGGGTTTTGTTAAGGAACGACTAAATAACCAACGATAAGCTTTGGGGAATTCTTTCGCCCAATAACTTTCAGAATGCTTTCCGTGTGGGTCAAATTGGGTTTTCAAATTGGCTTCCGGAATTTTTTTCTTTAAAAGCATGATCACTTCATCGATATCTTTGGTCATGTTTTCCGACTCTTTTGTTCCTGCAAGAAAGAGAATTTGAGTTTTTTTAAGATTCTTTGAATTTTTTTATGAATATCCGTAATTTATCATAATTTTTGTATATTTGTAGTAATCAAACAATTAGATATGAATTTATTCAGTTTTTCAGCACATTTTGGGACAGAAGATGATTGTATAAATCATTTTAAATCTGAGAGAGATAAAATAGGACTCACGTGCAAATGTGGAAGCACAGAACATTTTTGGATAAAGAGCAGATTAAGTTATGAATGCAAAAAATGCAGAAGTCGAACTTCTTTGAAAAGCAGACAAAGCGCAAAAAATTTAGAACCAGAGCGGCAATAGAACCTATCATCGGACATTTAAAAACCGATTTTAGGCTGGCAAAAAATTACTTCATGGGAGAAACGGGACCACAAATCAATGCATTACTAGCTGCAACCGCTTGGAACATGAAGAAAATGATGGAACTACTGAAACAGAAAATTATTTTCTTATTTTATAAGATACAAATTATGCTGTTTTCTAATCCTGTTTTTAAATATAAATTAAATAGTGGGTTTTGTTAAGGAACGACTATATAATGTAAGAAAACCGCTCTTTGAAGATAATTCTTGAAAAATAAGAATCAAAAGAATGATAAAATCGCCGAAATATTCCCAAAATGAAAATAGCAATTCCAGAGAAGGACTTCAACAATTTTTCATGGATTCCATTAGGGAATTATATTGCGCAGAGAACATCGTGGGAGAAACTTATCAGAAAATAAAAGATGGAATTTTGTCTGATAAATTGAGGTTTATTTTGGACAACCATTTTCAAATTCATCTCAATCATTTGGAACGTCTCGAAAAAATCTTTAAGTTACACAATGAAGAGCCCCAATTTAAAGATTGTGAATCGTTCACTGCACTGATCAACGAAGCCCAGAAACATCTAGAATTTTTTGCTAATGACCCCTTAAATTGGGACATTGCACTGATTTTGACTGCTCAAAAATTGGCTCATTACAAAATTGCAGCTTACAGCGCGAGTGCTCATTTGGCAATCAATTTAAATTTACATACGGAAGCAACACTTCTTGCAGTTGATGTTCAGGAAGAAGAGGAATTTATCCACAACTATCTGGAAGAATTGATTCATGAGTTTTTGAAACCGTTTCGATAGTTTTTTTCGTCATTTTTTTCACAACTATTTTTACCTCTAAGTAAATAAGGTTATTTTCATTTACGACAGATTAAACATTTAAAAAAAATATCCGATTACAAATGGAATTCTTTATATTTGATTATCAAAATTTTAGAGATGCAAAACTGCCTAGAATGTGGTGATCAAATTATCGGAAGAAGCGATAAGAAATTTTGCAACGACGGCTGCAGAAACGCCTATAATAACAAAAATAACCGAGATACATCCAACCTGATGCGCAATATCAATAATAAGTTGCGCAAAAACCACCGCATTTTGAGTGAACAAAAATTCGTTGATGGAAAAGCGAAAACTACCCGTAACAAACTGACTTCAGAAGGTTTTGATTTTGAATATTTCACCAACTTTAAAATTTATAAAAATGGTGCGGAATATCGGTTTCTCTATGAAATTGGTTATCGCTTTTTGGAAGACGACTGGATTTTATTGGTAAGGAAAGAATGATTTTTCCTTAATAAAAACAGAAATTATAAGTTAAAATCAGCTTTTCCTTTTCCTGTGGAATTCTTTTTTTGGGTAAAAATTATTCATTTTCATCAACCAAACGGATTTTATCCTCTAAAATTTCAATTTTTTTATCTCGATATAATCCACCGATAGCTTTCTTGAAATTCTTTTTGCTCATCTGCAGCTCTTGCTTAATTTCTTCTGGTTCAGATTTGTCTGAAAGATAAAGCAATCCGTAATTCTGATTAAGTTTATCAAGAATAATCTGCTGAAACTCATCATTGTTTTCATAACCTTCAGGCTGAAGGGAAACATCTATTTTTCCGTCTTCGCGGATGGATTTTATGTAACCGATTTCTTCCGACAGAGGAAAGAGTTTTTTGTAAACATCGGATGCGTAAATCAGTCCGATATATTTTTTATTTACGATGACATTCCAGCCCAGTTCGCCTTCACCCATTAAAATCAGATTCACCTTATCGCCTTTGCGGAAAGGCAGATCTTCATAAGCAGGATTTCTTTTGAATCTGGTAGTTCCGGTTATCAGGTTTAAAAATTCATCAATATAAACGTAAACCAAATACCTTTTTCCTTCTACAATTTTCTGTTTTTGTTGCTTGTAAGGTATGAACAAATCTTTGATGATTCCCCAATCCATAAAAGCGCCACTTGGCAAACTTTGCACGCAAGTCATCACGGCAAACTCTCCTACTTCGGCGTTGGGTTTTTCAGTTGTTGCTTTCAGTTTGTCGTCGTCCTGATAAACGAAAACTTCCATTTCATCACCGATTTCGGCATCTTCGGAAGCAAAAATCTTAGGAAGAAATGCTCTTTCTCCGTTTTCATCTTCCAGGAATAAACCTGAATAATTTTTTTCTGCGATTTTTAATAATTGAGTTTTGCCGAGATCCATAGGTTAGCGTTATAAATAATTGACTGCAAAGGTAAGAAAACTAAAGGAACAGAAATTGCAGAATTTTGTCATGCCCTCTTCAGTCATCATAAAATATTTTTATAAGCCGGAACTCCAGATTCTAACCATCGTTTATGTGTCTGGAGTCGTATACAATTATCCCGACGTGCCGAAGGAAGTTTTCGATGATTTCCGGGCTGCTTTTTCGAAAGGTGTTTATCTGAACAGAAACATCAAACCTTTCTTTAAATACAAAAAAGTGAGTGATATTTAAACAAATTCATCTCCGCATAAAACGGAGTAGCAGGCATCAGAAATGGTTCCGCAACCTTCAGAAATGGTTTCGCGACCTGCAGAAATGGTTCCGCAACTTACAGAAATGGTTCCGCAACTTACAGAAATGGTTCCGCGACCTGCAGAAATGATTCCGCACGCTGCAGAAATGACAAAACAATATTGCGGAACGATTTCCGTAGCTGATTATTCAAATAATGCATCATTTTCTATAAATTTTGATAATGAAATTATATTTTAATTATTAAATCATCAAAATAAATGCTTAATCTTTTTTCTCAGCAATGATTATCATAAAAATTATGGCTTTGTGATAATGTTATCATTAAGCAACAAAAAAGAGAAGCCGAAACTTCTCTTTATTATCTTAACTAATTAAAGTCTTACATGTGAATCGCGATCTTTCCAGTCGCATCTAATGCAGCTTCCTTAATCGCTTCAGCAAAAGTTGGGTGTGCATGCGACATTCTTGCGATATCTTCTGCACTTGCGCGGAATTCCATTGCGGTTACCGCAGCGGCAATCATATCTGCAGCTCTTGCGCCGATCATGTGAACGCCTAAAACTTCGTCGGTTTTTTCATCAGCGATAATCTTGATGAAACCATCCACATCGCCGGAAGCACGGCTTCTTCCCAAAGCTCTCATCGGGAAATTACCCACTTTAATGGCAACGCCTTCTGCTTTCAGCTGTTCTTCAGTTTTTCCAACTGAAGCAACTTCCGGCCAGGTATAAACCACTCCAGGTATTAAATTATAATTGATATGTGGTTTTTGTCCGGCAAGCTGTTCTGCTACCAAAACGCCTTCCTCAGACGCTTTGTGCGCCAACATTGCTCCTGCAACCACATCACCGATCGCATAAATATTTGAAACGTTAGTCTGCAAATGTTCATTGGTTTTTACTCTTCCTCTTTCATCCAGATCAACACCGGCTTTTTCAAGGGAAAGTCCGTCTGTATAAGGTTTTCTACCTACAGAAACCAAAACATAATCGCCTTCAACAACTACTTCTTCGCCTTTTTTATCTTTTGCGGTAACTTTTACAGTGTCGCCGTTTCTTTCAACAGCCTGAACTGCGGTTGAAAGCATGAATTTCATGCCTTGTTTTCTTAAAACTTTGTTGAGTTCTTTCGATAATGCGCCGTCCATTGTTGGGATAATTCTATCCATAAATTCGACTACAGTTACTTCAGAACCTAATCTTTTGTAAACAGATCCCAATTCCAGCCCGATAACTCCACCTCCGATTACTACTAAATGTTTCGGAATTTCTTTCAGATTTAATGCTTCAGTAGAAGTAATGATTCTTTCTTTATCTATAGTAATGAAAGGCAACGAACTTGGTTTAGAACCCGTCGCAATGATGATGAATTTGGAGTCGATGATTTCTGACGAACCGTCGTTTTTGGTTACTTTTACCTGAGTAGAAGATTCAAAACTACCTACGCCTTCAAAAACAGTGACTTTATTTTTGTCCATAAGGAAGTTGATTCCTTTCGTAGTTTGGTCTACCACTTCGTCTTTTCGGGCAATCATTCTTGCCAAATCTGCTTTTGGCTCGTCGATGATAATGCCGTGATTGGCGAAATTGTGTTTTGCGTTTTCGAAATGTTCAGAACTGTCGAGCAAAGCTTTTGAAGGGATACATCCAACATTCAGACATGTACCGCCCATGGTAGGATATTTCTCTATAATTGCAGTTTTCAGACCTAATTGCGCACAACGGATCGCAGCCACATACCCTCCAGGACCAGAACCGATTACGGTAACATCAAATTGACTCATTTTTATTTTTTTATGATTTTTATTGATTTTTTGAAGTTTACAAATTTACAAAATATTTCGCCACTCGTTTGCAGATTCTGCTAAAAATCTAATAACAGATTTTCATAATGTTTCAGAATAATGTCCTTGGAAAATCTAGTTTTTATCGAGTTGATAATCAATTTTTTATCGTGAGTTTCAGCACAAATCTCTTTTACTTTTTCTGCAAATTGCTGGTGCTGTTCAATATCGGAAATTTCACCATTAATTTTGTCTTGTATAATTTCATTAATCCCGCCCGGACAATTATTGGCCAAGGAATAAACTCCACAGGCTCCTGCCTCCAACAGAACATTAGGGAAACCTTCATAACGCGACGAAAGGATAAACAAATCCGCAAATTTCAGGAATTGATAAGGATTTTTTTGCTTTCCGTGGAAAATAACGTTTTCCAGTTTAAGGTCAATTTTCATTTGATGAAGAATTTCCCGATCTCTTCCTTCGCCAATAATGTGCAGCTTTATTTTTTCATTTTTTAAATGAGAAAAAACTTTCAGTAAATTATCGAAACCTTTTCTGGAAGAGAGATTCCCGATTGCAACAACATTTTTGTAATCATCATTAAATGTCTCCGGTTTTACGGAAATATCCAATTTATTATTAATGAAATCGAAATCTACGGGATTATTTATTTTAACGAGTTTTTCTTTTTTGATATTGAAATACTCAATCAAATCATTCTTCATATCATCGCTCTGACAAATAATCCGATGATAATTGTTGTAAAATTTATAGAAGAACCGAATTTCTTTGCGAGTTACGTGTTTCGAAACAACGTTGGTTTCTCGGGCAATAAATTTAGTTTTCGGAAAAAACTTGATAAATAACGACAAATAAGCATTCACTTCCCCGAAACCGCTGAAAACGATATCAGGTTTCCGCTTTTTAATTTCGAGTAAAATTGGTTTTAAAGAATGCCTGATTCTGGGAGTTTTGATGTCGATAATCTCAATATCTTCATTTAAAATTTCCAGAAAACCGCCTTCTTTTCGGAGCAAAAGAATCTTGGGTTCAAACCGATTTCTGGGAAGGTGATTAGCAAGCGTGGTGACAATTCTTTCTGCGCCACCGGTTTCCAGATCGGGTAAAATGAAGATGATGGAAGTTATTTTCATTTAAAAAAAGTGACAGGAAATTTTCTGTTGCAAATTGATATTGGAAGTGAAACAAACTGCATTTGTTTAAAATTATTTCGAAGATCTTTTTTTACTTTTAATGATGATCACACCGTTTTTCGCTTCTTCACCATATAATTCGATCGCTTTTTCATTCTTTACAACTTCCATAGATTCAATCGTTTCAGGATCTATTTGCCTGAAATTTTCATAAGGAATTCGCTGCCCATCAATAAATATTAATGGTTTATTTTTTACCTCTTTATTGCAACACAAGCAGATACTTTGGTTTTTGTCAACCGGAGTAATATTTAAACCTTTCGTGTTTTTTAATTTTGAATTCTCGTTAGGTCCGTCGATTCCTTTCGTACCGATTACTTGTGCGGAGAAAATCCCACAACATAAGAGCAGTATTACAACAACAAATTTCTTCATTTCTCTTAATTGGCTACATCCGAAATAAATTTAATACGAAGCATTCTCACCTCTTCATCGCTAAGATCATCCCCGAATTCTGCTAGAAGAACTTTCATGCTGTCGCTTTCACTTTCTCCCATAAATTCCATGAATTCCTCAACAATATCTTCATCAAAATTCTCATCGACATAATAATCAATATTCAATTTAGTTCCTTGATATACAATTCGTTCCATTTCTTTTAGCAATTCATCCATCGAAAGATTTTTTGCTTTGGCTATGTCTTCAAGGTCAATTTTTTTGTCGGTACTTTGAATGATGAAAACTTTGTGGCTGGATTTATTGGCGACTTGTTTCAGCACCATATCCTGGGTTCTTTCGATATTGTTTTCATCTACATATTGCTTAATGAATTCAGCAAATTCTTTCCCAAATTTCTTGGCTTTACCGTCTCCAACTCCATATATTTTTGCAATTTCTTCAATGCTGATTGGGTATTGAACGGTCATATCTTCCAAACTTGGATCCATAAAAACTGTGTACGGCGGAATTCCTTGCTTTTTAGCGACCTTCTTGCGAAGTTCTTTCAGTTGACTGAAAAGTACTTCATCCAAACCGCCATTTTGTTGCACCTGAACTTGGTCCGAATCGGCTTTTGTTTGAGCCAAATCATATTCACGGTCTTCTGCGATGAGAAAAGGATTTTTATCTTTTCCAGAAATCACTTGCAAACCTTTTTCAGTTAATTTTAAAACACCGTATGATTCAATATCTTTTTGTAAAAAATTCTGTACTGTAGCTTGTCGAATCACCGATTTCCAAAAGTTTTCCGGCTCATTTTTGCCAATACCAAAATGTTTAGTGGTTTCTAATTTATAAGATTTTGTTACCGGATTTTCTTTGCCAACAATCACCGTAATAAGATCTTTTGTGCGGAATTTTTCTTCCAATTCTTTCACTAAAGTTAAAACCAGTTTCAATTCTTTGGTTGCATCTTTCAGTTTCGGAGGGTTCACGGAATTATCGCACATGTTCGCACCTGCACCGTTCACTGGATCAAATTGCTCGCCGAAATAATAGAGAATGTACTGTCTGCGGCTCATGGAAGTTTCGGCATAACCTACTACCTCGTTCAGCAACTGCAGACCAATTTCACGTTCCGAAACAGGTTTCTGCGCCAAAAATTTCTCCAATTTTTCAATATCTTTTGGATCGTAAAACGCTAAGCAAATCCCTTCTCCACCGTCGCGCCCTGCCCTACCGGTTTCTTGGTAATAACTTTCTAATGATTTAGGAATATCGTAGTGAATTACAAATCTCACATCGGGCTTGTCGATTCCCATCCCGAATGCTATGGTTGCGACGATGACATCGGCTTCTTCCATCAGAAATTTATCTTGGTTGGCCACTCTTGTTTTTTGGTCTAAACCGGCATGGTAAGGAAGCGCATTGATGCCATTCACCTGAAGAAGCTGGGCAAATTCTTCCACTTTTCTTCTGCTCAAGCAATAGACAATTCCGGATTTTCCTTTATGTTGGTTGATGAATTTTACAATTTCTTTGTCAATATTCACTTTCGGGCGAACTTCATAAAAAAGATTCGGCCGGTTGAAACTTTCTTTGAACACCAATGCATTCGACATTCCCAATGTTTTTTGGATATCATCCTGAACTTTGGGCGTTGCTGTTGCGGTAAGTGCAATCACGGGAACATCAGCAATTTTGTCGATAATAAGTTTTAGATTTCGGTATTCCGGACGGAAATCGTGTCCCCACTCCGAAATACAATGCGCCTCATCGATCGCAACGAAAGAAATGGTAATATCTTTCAAAAACTCCAAATAATCTTCTTTAATAAGAGATTCGGGAGCCACATAAAGCAATTTGGTTTTTCCGGCTTTGATATCGTCAAAGACCTGTTTGGTTTGCGTTTTATTTAATGAAGAATTCAAAACATGAGCGACACCTTCATCGGAAGATAGCCCGTTGATCGCATCGACCTGATTTTTCATTAATGCAATTAATGGCGAAACCACAATTGCTGTTCCTTCAGAAATCAGAGCTGGAAGTTGGTAGCAAAGCGATTTACCGCCTCCTGTCGGCATTAAGACAAAGATGTCTTTTCCTTCCAAAAGATTTTTAATGATTTCTTCTTGTTGGCCTTTAAATGTAGAAAAGCCGAAATATTTTTTAAGTTCCTTCGATAAATCGGCAGTATTTGTTTTCATTTGTAATTCCAGTTTTTATGACAATAGTTGAACATAGCACCTGTTTTTTTCTAAAATTCAATTGCAATTTGCGGTCTGTTCATCTAAAATTGTTTGCTAAATTTGCATATTAACCAAAGTTAGAAAATAAAAATCAAAATAAAAAAATTGAAGATTAATTTTAATTAAAATATTAGAAAACATTTGCGTATATTATAAGATTAATCTTTCTGTCCCAATTTATCAAAATGAATCACCCTGATCTACTCCACATCGCCAAAAATGCGCTTTCCATCGAAATCACTGAGCTCGAAAACCTTAAAAACCGTCTCGATGAGAATTTCTTGAAAGCTGTAGAAATCATCAATTCAACAAAAGGAAAACTCATCATTGTAGGAATTGGCAAATCGGCGCACGTGGGAAATAAAATGGTAGCAACGCTGAATTCTACCGGAACACCATCTCAATTTTTACACGCTTCAGAAGCGATTCATGGGGATTTGGGTGTGATCCAAAAAACTGATGTTGTGCTTTGTATTTCTAATTCCGGAAATTCCCCGGAAATTGTCAACCTTCTACCTTTTTTGAAAGATTATTCTTCATCATTAATCGGAATGACTGGAAATTTAAACTCCAAACTTGCTGAGTTTTCGGAAGTGGTTCTCAACACCTCTGTAGAAAAAGAGGCTTGTCCAATCAAATTGGCTCCCACAAGTTCTACGACGGTACAAATGGCGTTGGGAGATGCTTTGGCGGTTTGCTTGATGGAACTCAACGGTTTCCGTGAAAATGATTTTGCCAAATTCCATCCGGGTGGAAGTTTAGGTAAAAACCTTACCGCAAAAGTGGAACAATTTCTTTCTCCTCAAAAACCATTGGTTTCTGCAGATGCTAATATTCGTGAAATCATTATTTCCATCAGCGCATCTACACACGGAATAACCGTGGTTGAAGAAGGTGAAAAAATTACCGGAGTAATTACTGACGGCGATTTGCGAAGAATGCTGATGAGCGAACAGGATCTCTCGAAAATATCAGCCAAAGACATCATGAGCAGTAACCCGAAAAGCATCGATAAAAACGCTTTGGCAAAAGAAGCCATGCAAATCCTGAAAGATAAAAACATCGGTCAACTGATTGTTACTGATCAAGGGAAATATTTTGGAATCATCGATATTCACCGACTTTTGGACGAAGGCATCAATTAAATATTGCGTTTCGGTTTTCATCAATAATTCAGTAATTTCGCAAACTTAATTTTTAACCTTTGAATATATATAATGAGTGAAGGAAAAGAGATGTCGTTTTGGGGACACATCGGCGAATTGCGCAGTCACCTGATCCGTTCGTTAATCGCGATTATTGTGGGTGCAATTCTGGTGGGCTTCAATGTCAACTGGATTATGGATCATATTTTTTTCGGTCCTACACGCAATGATTTCCTTACGTTTCGGGCGGTGAATCATTTTTCTCGCGAGCTGATTGGCCACGACAGCATTGTGTTGCCAGATCATTTTGCGGTGCAGCAAAAGAAACTCTTCCAACAGTTCAATGTAATGATGTCGGTATCGATATTTGGCGGAATGGTAGCGGCTTTTCCTTATATTGTTTGGGAACTTTGGCGGTTTATTTCTCCCGCTCTTCATCCCAACGAAAGGAAAAATTCGGTGTTTTTAATCAACTTTGTTTGGATTCTTTTCATGGTGGGAATTCTTTGTGGGTATTTCCTCATTTTACCATTTGCGATCAACTTCGGGTTGCTCTTCAAAATCTCCGATTCCATCACCCAACTCTTTGATCTCAGTGATTATACGACTTTGTTTATGCAGGTAGTTTTGGGAATGGGCATTGTTTTCCTTTTCCCAGTGATTGTTTATTTCCTCACTTCGATAGGAATTTTAACTCCAAAATTTATGAAAACTTACCGCCGACATGCCATCGTGCTCATCATGGTGGTTGCTGCGGTAATTACGCCAGCTGATGTTTTGAGTATGATGATGGCTGCTTTCCCGCTGCTTTTATTGTACGAATTCAGTATTATGATGAGTGCTTATACTTATAAGAAAGTACAATCCAGAACCGATTTACCGGCAGTAAAATAAGCGATAAGTTGTTCATTAAAATTAAAAATACTACACCTTAAAAATAGAAAAATCCCTTACTAGAAGGGATTTTTTTTTATTTGAAATTCAAAAACTAAGAATGTCCGTCTTCTAGGATTTCTTTGTTCTGATATTCCTGAACCAGATCGATGGCATTGGAAATTACATCGCTCAATGCGGTGATGAAGGTATTTTCTTCCGCAAGACTCATCGCGTGCTTCAGGGCGTCGATTTCCTTCGGAATAATTTCATAGCTGATATCTCTACCGGATTGATGAATTCCGTCAATTAAAAGCCCATTGATTTCTTCTTCGGTTCTCCCGCGAAGATGTTTTTCGTTTCGGATGATGATGTGGTCGAACATCCGTCCGGCAATTTTTCCACATTCCTGGATATCCTCATCTCGCCGATCGCCAACCCCGGAGATAATTCCTATTTTCTTCGGTGATTCTACATTTTTCAGGTAATCTTCAATCGCTTCATAGCCCGCAGGATTATGCGCGAAGTCTATTAAAACTTTGAATTTTTTAAATTTAAAAATATTCAGTCTGCCCGGAGTAAGCGCAGGACTCGGAATAAAGGTACGAAGCGAATTCGCAATATCTTCAATCTCGAAACCTTGAAGATAAGCCGCCAAACTTGCTGCCAGAACATTAGAAATCATAAATTTGGCCTTCCCTTCCATTGTGATGGGAACGTTTTGGGCTTTTACGATTCGGATTTTCCAGTCGCCTTTTTTGATCGTGATGAAACCATCCTCGCATACACAAGTGATTTTTCCTTCCTTAGCAAATTTCTTAATGTGAGGATTGTTTTCATCCAGACTGAAAATGGCTACTTTCGAATGTAAATCAGGCATTAACCTCATGGAATATTCGTCATCTGCATTCAGAACGCTCCAACCGTCTTTTTTTACGGAATCGAGCACTACTCTTTTTACTCGGGTTAAGTCTTTCAAATTATGAATATCACTTAAGCCCAAATGATCTTCTTTAATATTAGTTAAAACCCCGATATCGCAACTGCTAAACCCTAATCCAGAACGGAGAATTCCGCCGCGTGCGGTTTCCAGAATGGCAAATTCTACAGTGGGATCTTTCAGAATAAATTCTGCAGAAATAGGTCCTGTGGTATCACCTTTGGTCAACATGGTATTTTGAATATAAATTCCGTCGGAAGTGGTGAATCCTACACGATAACCATTGTTTTTCACGATATGGGCAATCAAGCGGGTTGTGGTGGTTTTACCGTTGGTCCCCGTCACCGCGATTATTGGAATTCGGAAAGGTTTACCTTGTGGATAGAGCATATCGACTACCGGAGCAGCAACGTTTCTCGGCAATCCTTCGCTTGGCGCTAAGTGCATTCTGAATCCTGGTGCGGCATTCACTTCCAGAATTGCACCACCGCTTTCTTTTAACGGTTGGGTAAGGTTTTCTGCCATAATATCGATTCCGCAAACATCGAGACCGATGATTTTGGAAATCCTTTCACACATCGTCACATTTTCCGGGTGTACCATATCGGTAACATCGATGGAAGTTCCGCCGGTGGAAAGGTTTGCTGTGGATTTTAGATATACAATTTCCCCTTTTTGTGGAACGGTTTCTAAAGTATAACTAAGTTTTTCGAGCAGTTCGTTGGTGTCTTTATCCACCAGAATTTCGGTGAGGACATTTTCATGGCCGTACCCTCTTCTCGGATCTGTATTTTCTTTGTCGATGAGTTGCTGAATGGTCATTTCGCCATCTCCTACGATGTGTGCAGGAACTCTTCTGGCGGCGGCTACCATTTTGTGGTTGATCACCAAAACTCGGAAATCGTAACCGGTAATGTATTTTTCAACAATCACTTTTCTTGAATAGTTCTGCGCATGCTGAAGACCTACGATGGCAGCTTCCATATCATTTACATTGATGGAGGAACCTTTCCCATGATTCCCGTCGAGGGGTTTCAACACAATCGGATAGCCAATTTTGCGGATTACCCTTTCCAATTCTTCTGCCTCGGTGATCAAATCTCCTGATGGAACAGGAATCGCTGCTTCTTCGAGCATTTTTTTGGTCAATTCTTTATTACAAGCAATATCCACTGCGATAGAACTTGTTTTACCGGTAATGGTTGCTTGAAAACGTTGTTGGTTCACCCCGTAACCCAATTGCACCAAAGAGTTTCTTCCCAATCGAATCCATGGGATATTTCTTGCAACCGCCTCTTCCACAATGCTTCCGGTAGAGGGACCCAATCGTTCTCTTTCACGGATCACCTTTAATTGTTGAATGCATTCGTGAATATCATAAGGGCGATCTTCTATTAAACATTTTGCGATTTCTACTGATTGTTCGGCTGCATACACGCCAGAATTCTCTTCCAAATAACTGAATACCACATTATAAACACCAGGAGTTTTTGTTTCTCGGGTTCTTCCGAAACCAGTATCCATTCCTGCTAAAGTCTGAATTTCTAAGGCGATATGTTCTATTACATGCCCCATCCAGGTTCCCATTTCGATTCTATGAAAAAAGCCACCTTCTACCCCTTCCGAACAGCGGTGGGTAAACAAAGAAGGAAGGAGTTGCTCAATTCTTTCACGGAAGCCATCAATTTTATTGGTCGGCAAATGCTCCATTTCTTCCAGATCGAGCCTCATTTGAATTAATTTCTTTCGTCTGATGCTCCAGATATTCGGGCCTCTTAAAACCTGTATTTTCTCAATTTTCATAGTATAATTCTGTAATATTAATGATGGTTTTTTTCAGTAGTTATATCAAAGGTAAAATAAAAGCTTCATAGTTGATATTTTTTCAGAAAAAAAAGTTGAAGAAATGCTTTCGGCAATAGAAATATGTTGAACAACTATTCATGATCTAAGCAAAATAATGCGATTTCTGCACAAGCAATTATAATCTTACCAAATACAGCAGTAGTGTTTAAGGTTCAGATAACCGCATCAATTCCAAAAATGAAGTTTTGGGTGTAGAACGGCTCAAATATCTTGTAAATAAGATATGGTCATTAAACTAAATTGATCGGCATGAAATCGGATATTATTTCCTTGAATTTAAGGTTTGAATCATCGGGAATAAAGCACAAGTTTCATACTGAAAAGTATTTACTTGCTTCGATAAAAACAAATAATTGGAATTATTCTATTTGCATTAATTAACGAAATTAGATGATTTTTCTTATTTCCTTTCAAGATATTCATCTTCTTCTGGTATTGGTTCTCCATTCATAAACGCTTCAAAAGAACCAATTGGAGCAAAATCTATATGAATAGTCGAATAATCATTTTTCTTTCTCCACAAACGAACAGAATCAGTTCCTTTTTTTATCAGCCATTCTCTAGTTACGGGTTGTCTTTCTTTTAAACCTAAAACATCTACTAAAAGCCATTGTCCTAAAGCGGATTGCCCGAAACGTTTTCCATTTTCATCATATTCGGTATTACTTCCCGACTGCAACCCTTTCATATTACTTTGGGTAACCAATGATGGAATTCTCTTACCATTTGGAAGTTGCAAATAAAAGCGAACTTCTGGTTTGTCTTCTTTGTCGCCTTTGAAACTCTCACGACGATTTTCAAAGTCAAAAATATTATTAATGAAGAAATTAGGATTTTTTTTATGAAATTCTCTAGGTATAGGTATATAAACTTCATTAATAGGTCTAAGAGTTCCGCTTCCTTTATTTTTTGGAGCTGCATTCCACGCATTAAGCCCTGATTTTTCTTCTACTTCTTTAGTTTTATAAGAGTACAATGGAAGATATACTTCAACTATATCAGGTTTAGTTTCTTCTTTTGCTGAACCTATTAATTTCATGTAAGATTTTAGAAGAAATTCGAAAGGATCTTCAATTATCTTTACATCAAATTTATTTAATATTAAGGTGTCATTTCTTGATGAGTCAAATTTCTGCCATATTTGAGAATCCCCAAAAGTGAATTTATAATCTTTGTGACCATCAGACCATGAAAATGCTGTTGGTGTTAAAATGAAATTTTGTAATTTATCTACGTCAATTAAAGGATAAGCACATTCATTTATAATAAATTTGCCTTCGTCTCGAGTTACATAATGGTAGATGTTTTTATCTTCGGATAATCCCAAACGTACGTAATCACTCTTCATTTTTTCGTTTTTGATTTCCGAAATTTTGAAAGCTAGTGATTCTAATCCTAATTCTTTACTTTGTTTTATGTCGTCTTGATAACGTTTAAGTTGCATTACCTTTTGAAAAGAAGGTTTGCTACCCAGCCACGTTTTTAAACCAATTCCTATCCTATCATTTCCAAAAACTGATAAGACATCGTGAGGCGTATTCCCTATATCTACATTTTGACTATTGAAAATTTTTGCAAATACAGTTTCTTGAAATTTTGAATCAAGATACGGGATTAAGTCGCCTTGTTTTTGACGAAACAAATTGGTTAAAGCTCCATAAACCTGTAAGAACTGAATATATTCATTTCTTTGTTCAGATGAATATTTATCCCAGATACTCATTTTTGGTTAGTTAGTTGCTCTTGAATAATGAAATAATTCTCCTACATTATTTGTAATAATTTCAAGTTGGTTACTGTAACTTTTAGGTTTTCTTTTTTTAATATTTTTAAAGAATTCAGTTACCACTGAATATTCTAAATTTGAAAGAAAATCATTCATTCTTGATTGATCCCTTTCAGAATTTATTTCCGATAGTTCAGCTTGATGATTTATACATATATCATAAATATTATTATTACAATCTTTAATTCTAATTGCATAAATATTTGAGGGAAGTTGAGTTTTATCAAGATTACTTACATCAACATTAAATATGTCTATAGTTTTCATGATTATAATACTTTTATGATTTCATTACTAATTCTTTCAATCAAAGGCGTTGTTACAGAGTTACCAGCTTGCATATACAATTTACTATTTGCAATAGGAGGCAAAACGTATTTATCCATTGGATAGCCTTGAAAAGCAAAACACTCTTTAGGAGTTAATTTTCTGATTCCAAAATCATCTTTTATTAATGGTACGTTGTGTCCACCTGCACCCATATTTGCTGTTAATGTCGGACAAACACTACTTTTATTTTCTCTTACATAAACTCTACGCCATTGATAAACGGTATCTTTACTTGTAATTGTTTTTACAAGTTCAGGGTAATATTGATGCGTTTCAGGGTAATAATATTTATCTTCTTGTTTTCCGTTTTCTAAAATATCATGAATTGTCTTTGTCAATTTGATTTCTTCAGGAAATTCAAAACTAGCATAATTAGGAACTTGTTCAGGATCAAATGCCACGACAAAAATACGTTCTCTATTTTGAGGAATATTAGCATGCGTCATTGAGTTTAAAACCTTATGAAATACTTTGTAACCAAGTTTCTTTTCTAAAATCTCAAGAATTACCTTAAATGTTTTTCCTTTATCGTGAGAAACTAAATTTTTCACATTTTCTAAAAAAACTACTTTAGGTTTATGCTTTTCAATTATTTGCTCTAAATCAAAAAAAAGCGTTCCTCTAGTGTCAGAGAATCCTTTCCTAAGACCTGCAATTGAAAATGCTTGACAAGGAAAACCTGCGCATAAAATATCAAATTCATCGGGAATATAATTCTTTACGCTTTCTTTTGTGATGTCTCCGAACGGAACTTCCCCAAAATTTTCACGATAAGTTATTTTTGCATCTTTATTCCATTCGCTTGTATAAACACATTTGCCACCAACATTTTGCATTGCGATTCGAAAGCCTCCAATTCCTGCAAACAAATCAATGAACTTAAAAGTATAATTCTTTGGCGTTGGAAATGGCACATTCTCTACCTCAAATAAAAACTGCTGTAAAGCTTCTTTTTCAACAACGAAAACCTCGTTGTCGTTTTTATACTGTACATAACTTTTCAAGATAGTTAAAGCTTCATCTTTATAATAATTTGAAACACCATTATGTAAATTATGAAGATAATGTGTAAGTACGGCTTTCTCATCCTCTAAAGGTTCAACAAGCTTAATCTGGTAACTTTTGTTATCAAATTCCTCAATGCTTATTTTCTCTTTTATCAACATACTTTTTTAGCTTACATGATTAATGTTGCAATTTACATGATAAAAATTAATCTGAAGTAATCTCCCAATATATTAATTAACATTTGGTGATAAAATTAAGAAATTAATTCAATTATTCTTCCCTCATTTTCTTCATTTTCTTGCAGATTTCTTGCACCCTCCTTGCGGATTCCTTCCCAAAAAAGCCTTTTTTCGGAAACAAACCGCAAGGATTCCCGAACAATTCCGCAACAAAGCCCGAAATACGGCAGTAAATAAGTGACAGGAAGTGACAAGGATAGACATCGGATGACATTTCATGAAATACTGCAACAATACATGACGACAGCAGAAATGGAAAGACTTTGAAAGACCACCAATGAATTTCGATGAAAGAAGATGATATTCCGGCACAAACAAAGACACTCACCGAAAAAAAAGGATGATCTAGGATAGGGACAGACGTTAGTGGAAACGCACTTACAATGAAAGAATTCGATAGCCAGTTTGGTACTCGGAAAGTCAACAAGGAACTATTGGAGAAACAAAAAGAATTACTAAGAAAAAAAACGAAAATAAAAGTCAAACTACGTCAAACTATGTAAGTTTAAGTCACTGATTATTAAATACTTGCATTGTGTTATTTAATGTTTTACTTTTGTATCGAACCTTTAAATAAATACAAAGTGGGTACAATTAAGAAAGGAATCCTAGGAGGATTCAGTGGAACCGTGGGAACGGTAGTAGGCGCAAATTGGCGCGGAATGGACGTGATTAGAAGCCGTCCGAAATCATCAGGAAGCAACCCTACGGTTGCACAACTGATGCAGCGGGAAAAGTTTTCGCTGGCGATGAAATTTCAGAACTCCCTTCGGGCTATGCAAAGCAGACTCTATGGGGAAAATTCCGGAGTGAAATCGCGGGTGAATCTAGCAGCAAGCTATCTGCTTCGTGAAGTGGTAGCGGAAGAAAACGGGCAAGCCGTACTGGTAATGAGCAAAGTAATCGTTACCAAAGGGGAAGTTACTGGTTTTCAGAATCTGAGTGTTACTGCAGCAGCAGGCGAAATCCTGAATTTCGAGTGGGACGACAACAGCAATGAAACGCTGGCGAAGTCTACCGATATTTTCTGTACCGCCATTTTCGAGGAAGAATCGGGAGTGTTCAATGTACAGGAAGGTCCGGATCAGCGTGACACTCAAGCATCCAGCGTAGCATTGCCTGCAACCTGGAGTGGAAAATCGGTTCATGTGTATGCATTTTTTCAGAATGAAACACAAGACAAGGCGTGCAACAGCATGTACTTGGGCAAGGTGGATTTGATATAATGGTATCAATCCAATTGACCTCTAAAAAAACCGCGGGAATGTATCATTCCTGCGGTTTTGATTTTTGGTATTCACCATTTAAATTACTCCTGATCTTCGTCAGCTCCTTCTTCTCTTTCCATGTATTCATCGATCTTGCTTTTGAGGTAATAGATTTTACCTCGAATTCTCTTAAATGGAAAAACACCCTCATTCCGCCACCGTTGTAGAGTTCGAGCGCAAACATTAAAAAGAGTCGCCATATCAGCAGTATCATAATACAACTTTTCTACAGCTTGCCTTTTAGTTTTGTCCTCGAAATCCGGTATTCGATAAGATGGCCTTTGTTCATTTTTTTTCCGTCTGTTCATATTAAAAATCTGTCAAAAGAAACTCTTTTCTATAGGTCACTAATCGCCTATTTATCAATGGTTTCTGTTTGGTTTATACACAAATATATGAATTTCATATAGTTTTTCATAGCCAACCACGATGAATACAGCGTTTTTGAAGAAAAAGTTTTCCACATTCACACAGACCTTGCAATGCAACTAAGTTTTTTTGGCAAAACATAGAAAAAAACCACTAAAACCACTAAAACCCGTTAAACATTAATGTTTAAATTACTGATTATTAATTAATTAAATTTAAACACTCTAAAAAAACAATCTGTTATAGGGTTTTTTCTTAAAAAATAAATTCCTAATAACCTCGATAACATTGTTCTAATCAACAATTTCGAAGCATAAGAAGATCAATTCAGATGCTGTTTTTTTCATGATTTTTATGCATCTGTTTTCACCTTAAGAAACATTCAGAATTGCTAGATTGCTGAAAGGATTTCGCTGGCTAAACATAGCAAATGGAATGAGGCAGTATCTCATTTCCGGTAAACGTTTAAAAAAATTCTATTTTCTTTTCAGAAGTAGAAGCCACTTACACTATCATTATATCTGATATGGTATTGGGTGGACGGATTGTTGAGCGTATGATTTGATACGATCCCTATTTTTTGAACCCATTAAAACAATTCTTCAAAAAAAACAGATCATCGAAATGCCCGATGATCTGTTTGAGTATTTGGAGAAACTTGTGCTTTTTTAGTTAAAAAATAAAGGCCATCTTTGAAGAAATTCAAAGCCTAGGATGAAGGCAGGCAAAGCCCAGTCAAAGCCCAGGATAAAGGCACTTCGACCCTAGTTCTTTTTGAAAGTTAAAAACGGTGTTTCACTGGCTTCTCCGAATTAATTTAAAATTCGCTGCATTTCAAATACATTTGCTGATGAATTAATCGAGTGCGGGCTCGTAAGCAGTGATATCTTTTCGCAACCATTCGGGAAGTTCAATAGGTTTCTTCAATGCGATGTCTATCATTACTTGGACACTTTTGCCTTTGGCGTGCAGGATTTCTGAGCCATCTTTGGCGGTACTCGTTATCAGGTATTCGATTTCGAAACTTTTATTTCCCAAAGAGGAAGTCCGCATTTTGATGGTAGGATTTGTTGCCGACAAAGACAGTTCCTTTAAATAATCACATTCTATATGGGCAATCACAAACATGTATTTCTGCCAGTCCCACTGTTGGCTTACGGCGTGCATATAATGGCCGCGTCCGATTTGGAAATATTCAAAATAATACACATTGTTTACATGGGCAAGCGGATCCAGATCATTCCACCTGATGCTTAGCGGCATAGCAAATTTGTAATTCTCGGTATTGACGTTGTTCATTGTTTTTAAATTTTAAGATTGTTCTAAGATCGATAAATTTAGAAAAATTGATGGATTTAAAAATGGTTTTCTATTTAAAAATTTGCAAATATTCCTTTATTTTAGAAAATCTTTGTCCTTATACGCCGGATTGGGATATTGATAAAAGCCTTCGTCAGAGGATGTACCCAACTTACCCAAATCTAGGAATTCTTCTTTGAGCCTCTTCACTGTTAATATCTTTACCGGGTCTTGTGTAGCATCAGCTTTCATTTTTCGAATATTAAAAGCGGTATTGATTCCTATAACATCAATAAATCCAAATGGCCCAAGCGGAGCTCCGGTAGCCACCATCCAGGTTTTATCAATGATTTGTGGATCTGCCACGCCTTTCCCCCAAAGTTCTAATGCTGCATCCAAAAAGGGCACGAGCAAACTGTTCAGGATATACGCCGGCTGTTCTTTGTATATAGGCAGAGCAACCATCCCAATGGATTTGGCAAAGCTAACCAACAGATCAAAAACGGCCTGATCTGTGCCTGAATGCCCCCATAATCTCTGCAGTATTATATTTCCGGATGTCATTAGCAAAATGAAGGGCAATAAATTGATTAGGGCGTCCCGTGTATGGTGCCAAAGCGCTAGGCAACAAGGTGGAAGTATTGGTTGCAAAAATGGTTTTTTCTGGCGCTACCGCTGCAAGTTTTTCGTAAAATTCCTGTTTTATTTGTGGGTTTTCTGGCACTGATTCTATCAACAAATCGGCATCTTTTACCGCTTCTGCTAAGTCTGATGAATAGTATAAATTATTAAAAGTTAATGCCAACTGCTCATCTGTTGCATTCATTTCATTTTTAAGCGCTTCGCTTAGAGAGTTGAATTTTGCTTTTGCTTTTTCCAATACCTCATCACTGATGTCATAAACGGTTACTTTATAGTGGTGAAAAGCAGCTTGAAAAGCGATCTGGAAGCCCAAAACGCCGCTACCTGCGACTGTTACATTTTTAATTGTCATAATACTTTGATTTAATAATTAATATTTATGCTATTAAATTACAAGTATATTATCCATTACCTTATGCAAATATTTCCTGAACCCATTTATTTGTTCCAAGTGATTCTTTTCCCCTTCCGGGGCGAGAAGCAAGTACATCTTAATCGTACCTAAAAAAGTATAAAATGAAAAAAGCAGCTCCTGATCATTTATCGCAAATAATGGCTTTATCATTTTCTTATATTGTGAGAATACCACCTCCCTTCTTTCCCTTATCAGATCCGACAGGGATTCTTTATATTCAGAGATGCCATTTATAAACAATACATCAAATCCATATCTGTTCAAAAGAGCCCAGTTAAAAAACTTATCGATAAAAGCATTGAGCTGTTCAGAAGATTTTTTTTGTTTAATTTCCTCGTCCACAAGCGTGACGGTATCAGCAGTAGTACGTTCAACAATGAAGTATAGCAATTTCTCTTTTGTCCTGAAATAATAGTGGATCATTGAGCTGTTGCATTCTGCAGCTTTGGCAATGTCCCGGATAGAAACAGCATCAACTCCGCGGGTGAAAAACAACTGCATTGCCGCGGTTTCTATTCTTTTTTCCGTATTATCAGTACCTGAATATTTCATATCTTATCATTTAAGTTGATGCTTTGCTAAATTTCTCCTGTTTCCAATTCTTTTTGCATACGTCTTCTGTTTTTTCTACTCATCCATAGTTTGCCGGCCCTGTCTATTCGGATTCGTAAAAGCCTATATCTTATTTTACCAAAATGATGGAACAGCACGTAAACCAACACGCCCATTCCCGCCAAAATAATATAGCCGTAAAGCGTTTTATTGGCAGCAAGAACAGCATTAATCTGAATGCTTCTCAGGTTAACTCCGCTACCGGGACTGAGCAAGGTAACATCGTCCAGATACACCGCCAGATTACCGAGGCTCTGAAGCTGCAGCTGATACTGCATCCAGGAAAACAGTGCCGAAAATATCCCAACGGTAATAAAGGTACGCCACAGTACAATAATGCCGATTGCAGACAGCAGTTCCGTCATTCCCAGCTTATCAAAAGTATAATACCAGATCACGATAAACAGTACTCCCATGCCGTAGCCTTTGAAAAACATAGGCAGCAGCCAACTTGCGTAGTTAAATTCCGGAACCATAGAAAAGTACATCACGATAACGTACATTAAATATGCTGCAAAACCTGTAAACATCAGCATTCTGATATGCATTGATTGGTTGAACCACTTTGCAGAAACCACCGCGCCGATCAACAGTCCCGGAAATATCATGAGGTTTAACGAAGCATTCGACAAATGATTATAGCCCAAAACGCCGACAGCAAAGATATTCTGGAGCGTGGTGGTTCCTAAATACATCCCAAGAAAAAGGAGCATCAGCATCCCATGGCGTACATTGCTTTTGGAAAATGCCTTAAGGGATATAAATGGTCTTTTTATAATTTGCATTCTCAGAATAAATAATAAAAAGGTGACGGAAAAGGCAATGGTAGCCCACTTTATTTTGTCTGATGCAAACCAGGCTTGTTGTTTCCCGAATGAAAAAATATAGCCCAGAAACATAAAACTGATGACAAAGAGCAGCATACCAAGCCAATCGATGTAATGTAACGGTACTTTTTTCATAAACCGCTGATTATGCTGAAAAACCACACATATCAATGCTGTTGCAAGGCAAACTGCAGCAATAAGCAGATAAGCGTACTGCCAGCTGTACTCCATCGACAAAGAAGCTACATAATAAGAGGAAACCTGGGTGATCCCAAGAACTACTGTATAAAACACCGCATAAAACCTTCCGCGGTTGCCGTCTGCACTCAAAATAAACATTAGGGGCAGGATTACCTCCATCATTCCTACCATTCTTAAAAAACTGATCAGAAAAGAGGCTCCAATAATGATTTCCGGTTGGTCCGTATTCCCCATTACCACAAACAAAAATGCCATTCCCGTAAGCGTAGTTACCATGATTTCTTTGGTTCGGAAACGGGCTTTCAGTCGTATCACCAGTGGCATGGCCAATCCCATCCCGATAACGCCTGCGTAATAGGCCCACATATAATCTTCTGTAAGCGCACCAGTTGCACCAACCAAAAAGGGTATATTGGATGTATAAACCGCCGTTACTCCGAAAAGTACAATGGATATCACCATTATAAGCAAAAGCATGATGGGCTTGGGAACCCAGCTGTGAAATAATCCCTGATTATATTGGCTCATTGTATTTTCTTTTTTTTAACATTAATCTTTCAGCTGGATGTTCATATTCATCCCTGCTTTCAGCTTTTCAACATTTTCTTTCTTGTTGGCTTCGGTAAATTCAATTCTTACAGGAATACGCTGCTGTACTTTAACAAAATTTCCGGTAGAATTATCAACAGGAACGCTAGAATATTTCGCTCCTGTTGCTGCTGAAACAGCTGTAACAACTCCTTCAAATTCCTGTCCTCCCAAGGCGTCTGCCTTCATTTTTATTTTTGAGCCTAGTTTTATTTTAGGCATCTGGGATTCCAGGAAATTGGCGGTTACCCATTTCTGGCCGTTCAGTACGATAGTCGCTACCTGTTGCCCGGGTTGCAGAAGCTGGCCTTCATTGATGAGTCTTCTGCCCATCACCCCATTGTAAGGTGCGGTAATAACGGTATAGGAAAGATTGAGCCTTGCCATATCCAAAGCCGACTTGGTTCGTTGGATGTCTGCGTCATTCAACCCCAATCTTGTCTGTACTTCCGAAACGGAAAGTTTGGTGGTATTTTTCTGTCCTAATAAAGATTCATAAGCTGCTTTTGTCGCGTCATATTCCGTTTTTACCTGATCATATTGCTGCTGGGTAACGGCCTCTGCTTGAAGTAGATTTTTATAACGTCTTAAATTTTGCTCCACATTCCACAGCCTTGCTTTTGCTCCTTCAATATTGGCATTCATCACCGCTACGTTATTGGAAACGGTATTCACGGAAGATGATGTCATATTTCTTGAAGCGGCTGCCGCCATATATGCTGCTTCGGCCTGCCCTACCTGGGTAAGGATTTCCCTGTTGTCCAAAATAACCAGCGTATCCCCTTTTTTTACCTGTTGGTGCTCTATAAATTTGATTTCTTTGATGTAGGCAGACACTCTGGTATTGATGGGATTGATAAATTCCTCTACCTGTGCAGATTCCGTATAGTCCTTGTCGCCAATATGAAAATATTTGGCAATCAGCCAGTAAAAACAAAGGGCGATCACCACAAATGTTAATACATTGACGATAACGGCCTTTTTTATCCCTTTTTTAGTGACCGCCTGTTTAGGATTGATTTCGATTCCCGAATCTTGTGCTTTTTTATCTTTCGGCATTTCTGTATTTTCTGTATTTTCCATGTTATAGTGTTCCTGTTGTTTTTATGAGATTATAATATTGGTATAAGACATTGATCTCTGCATTGGCATATTGCAGTTCTGCTTCCAGCTTGGCATTGGTGGCATCGGTCATTTCTGCTTGAATGGCCAGCTGATTTAAATATTTAGCCTCCACGATCCTATAGTTTTCCTGGGCAAGGCGTTGGCTTTCCATCAAGATATTGGCATTTTGTACGGCTTCCTGATATTTGACATAGGCAGCATTTACCCCCATTTGAATATTTTGTTTCATTAAAACCGTGGTCTCTATCAACTGCGTTTTTTGCAAATTGCCGAGTTTTAATTTTTCTTTGGTTTTGTAGAGATTGTCTATATTATAATTTAATGAAAGACCTACTTGCCACGAATTGGAATACATATCCAAAACCGGACTCACGTTGGTTATCGGCCGCTGCATATTGTAGCCACCGATTGCTGAAAGTGCAGGGTATTTGTCGGTATTGATAATCTCTATGTTTTTATCGGCCAGCTCCACATTCTTATTCATGGAAGTCAGCTGAGGATGACTCTGGTAAGCAAGATCAAAATAATAATTTTTGTCCCCTTCCAGTAATTTTTCCGTAATGCTTTCTGTGGGGATGATGGAGGTATCATCAGGAAGTCCCAATGCTATGGAAAGATTATAATCCAGAATGGCAATATTGTTTTTTACCACAAGGATTGCCTGATCTATATTCTGCAGAGCCAGTTCACCACGAATAACCTCATTTCGGGTAATCATTCCTTGCTTGTAATACTTTCTTACATTCTCCAGGCGAATCTGGGCCAGTTTTCTGTTGTTCTGATAAACTTTTTCCTGATTAATCAATTTGCAAAGATCCAGATAGTTTGAGATGACAAGGAATTTGATAGACTGTTGGTCCTTCACCTCATCCAGCTCCGCAAGCTGCTCGCGGATTCCCATCAGTTCTATTGATTTTTTTACGAGTCCGCCTTTATAAAGTAATTGTGATGCCTGCACAGCATAAGAATTTCCAAAATGCGGCATATCCTTGGTGGTCACCTTTGTGAAGTCTTTGTCCAGAATAAGCACATCACCGATGTACCCCGCAGTGGCGGAAGCGGCGGCATTGGGCAGCTGCTGCAGTTTTGCCACCCTGGTCTGTTGTTCTGCAATTTCTTTGCTTACAGAAGAAATCTTTAATTGCTGGTGATTTTCTAGTGCAAGATTGATTGCCTGAGAGATATTTAATTCTTTCTGAGCCTGGCCAAATACGGACCCGCACGAGAGAAAAATAGAAAATACCGTTAAAAACTGAATGCTCTTTGAACTTTTCATTTGTTCCATTGATTTTATGGAACAAAATTACGGCAGTTCAAAATTCAAACAAATGATTGAATTTCAGTAAAAGATGTTCAAATACGATATTTCATCACAAAAATTGCTTTCTATACTGTATTGGGCTAATTTTTTGATGTTTTTTAAAGAAATGAGAGAAGGAATAAGAGTCGCTGAACTGTAAATTATCAGCTATTGTATTAATGGATTTTGAGGTTCCGGATAATTGCGCTTTTGCCTCATTAAGAATAAACTCAGAAATGATTTCGTTGGCTGTTTTTCCGTTTTCCTGTTTCAGAACACTGCTTAGATGCCTCATTGATATGCCCAACTTTTGAGCATAAAACTGTACGGATTTATGGGTAAGATAGTGCTCCGAAACCAGCATAATGAAATCATAAACAATCTGTTGCGAACGGCTCATCTTGCCCTGTTGCTCGTAACCGCTAAAAGGGGCAAAACTCATTAAAAAATAGATGATGATCGACAAATAATTCACCCCAATTTCCTGAGAAAACTCTATTTTATCTTGGGATTTGAGGGTTTGGCTCAGAAGTCCTGTGTTATCCCACAAAATGGAAAACTCTTCCGGTTTAAGAGGGAAATTTCTGCTCAGTTGTTTTTTAAGGTTGTTGTATAAATTGAGTCTGTTTAATTTCAATGATACTTTTTCGATAAACGACCGATTGTAGGCAATAGAGCGGATTTCTATATCATTGCTGATTTCCAATAGCTCATAAACCGATTTCATATTGATAAGCACCACCGAATTTTCATGGATTTCTACCACACTGATCTGCTCTTTCAGTATAATTTTTCCTTTTTTAAGAAATAAAATAGCTGATTTTTTCGGTCGATAGGGATGTCCCACAGGAATATGTTCATAAACCTCTTTTTCCGTATAAACCGTTATCGTCTGAAGTTCTGATTCCTGATCGTTCACTATGTTTTCCGTGGTTTTCAATATTTTATTTTTTAAACAGATGATTCAATATTCGTAAAACTGCAACGGCACAAACTCAGATACACTATTTTGAATAAATTTATGACAATATCCTAGTTTAGACCACTAACCAACCTAATTCTTTCTATGAATAAATCTTTATAGTTAATTTTATTGGCATCGCTCAAAAATGATTGCTCAATCAATAATAGCATTTTCTTCTCAGCTTTGAGAAATCTTTTGAATACGTTTTCAATTTGTTTTTCCGATAGCCCAAGTTTAGTTCCCAAAATAACAAAATCAGATTTTGTTAAGCGACTTTTTTTACCTCCGATTGTTAAAGCGGTTTCTTCTTTATCCTCCGGTAAATGCAGTTGAACATTCAATAAATCATAAGCAGGAGCAAGCGCCCATTTTTCATCCTTTAAAATCAATGAAAAATTCTTAAGATGCATATCATTATTCCCTATAATATAACTAAAAATAATGACCTCATAAAGTCTTAAAACATCAAGTAAGGTATTGGACGAATGGTCAATAACCGCTTTTCCCACCTTTTCAACAGAACTTCGATATTTATCAAATGCTTCAGTAATTTGAAACATATCCAACATGTGAATTTTTTTACCTTTTGTTGTTCTGTCTATTCTTTTGGTGATGTAAGAAAGCTCTCCCGATTTTAATCGTATTAATGAAGATACAACGGTCTGTATTCTTAGCAATTCTGCTAACTTCATTGTTAGGTGTTCATTTTCTGGCATTTCGGGAAACGTTTTATTTTGAGGTTTCAAAATAAATTGACCTCCTAAAGCTTCTAATACCGTTAATCTTCCTTTTGTTCCATCTGCTAACTTTTCTTTTATAAAACCTAGAGATAATTTGGGTTGAACACCAGGAACTGAAATAGAAGTTTCGATAATCTCCTTTGCTAAAGTTTCCATCTCGTCTAAAGTATAATTAAGCAATGGAGCTTCCGCAGTACCAAAGATTTTTTTACTGCATTTTGGATGAAAATCAATTTCATCGTCTTTCAAAGCTTGATAACAAAACAGACATTTACTCATTTTCAGATAATTCAGTTAGTTCAACGCTTACTGATCCAATACAATTCTTACAACAAGCTAATAATAATCCCATGCGATCATTCTTATTAATTTTCCAGTTATCGGAGGCAATGTCTAAAAGCCATCCTTCGGGAATTAATCCTTCAAAGAATGGGAATAATCTTTTTTCTTTATAGACTTTACTAGAAACAGGCATTGAAAATGTAATCAACTGATTGGGATATTTTTGAATATAAGTAGAATCGTAGGAAAATGTATATTCACCATCGCCTGTTTCGGTAATAATCCCCGCAAAAATGGAATTATAAAAAACCCTTCCCTGTCTCATTCTTCTACTTCTTTAGTGTTCATAGGGATTAATTTACTACCAAACATCAAAAGAACCTGATTTACTTTTGCCAGACTCAAATTTTCTTTTCCCTGTTCTATTTTTCGAACAACAGTAAGTGCAACACCTGCGCGTTCAGCAAATTCTTCTTGGGTTAAACGAGCTTCTTTACGCTTTTGCTTTACAAAATTTGAAAGATTAGGATACATACTATATGCTTTTACAACGAATATAAAGCAAATGTATAAAATTATATGCAAATAAATACAATAATTTGTATTAAATAACAGATATATGTAAAAGCATATAATTTGAAATTAAAAAAAGCCTTCAATAAAAATAACTAATATAAAGTAAATTTTAAAAGAAATATTTTTATACAAAAGTTTTGATAGATTACTTTCCGATACAGAATGTAAAAAACTCTTTATTTATGGAGCTTTCCAAGTATTGAGATGTACGAAAGTAGTACAGCATTTATAATTTTATAAATTCAGATTGAATCTTTTCGATAACTTTAATTGGAATATTTTGCTTTTCGCACAGTGGTTTGAATAATTCAGTAGCTGAAAGCACACTTTCAATAACTGAATTGGGATTTTTGATGGTGAACTGATCTGCTATTATCAAAAGATCATCTCGGGTGATATCCGTTCTTTTCCCATTAACAGACATCGCCCTTGAAACTCGGGTGTAGTTTTTTAAAGCATCTAATGGATACGTTAAATCATAAGCTGGTGCCAAATTCCAACGGTCTTTCTCTTTATTATAGATAAAAGAAAAATTCTTCAAATGATCATCAATATTAAAAAACACAATATTGAAAACCATTCTTCTAAATAGCTGTTCAATATCTTTGTGTGGCAACTTTAGATCAACCGCAAGCCTAAACAGATTTTCATAAGATGAATGTTCAGGCTTTTTGAAATCCCAACCTGTCATTCCTGAAGCTGTTAAAATATGGTGCTTCTCGCCTTTTTGCCGATCAAATCGCAGAGTAGCAAAATGCTTATCATCAATTAGTTTTGAAGACATCATCACAATTCCTAAAGATTGAGCGATTTCATAATACACATATTCTACTTTTTCCTTGGAATAACTTTCTTCTGCATCTACAGAAAGCTTGATCAGGTAATGATTGTATTCTTCCGAATATTCCAAATCTCCTGCTTTTAAAACTCCAGTTTCCTTATGTTCTGACACCAAAATTTTAGGTCTGGCTCCACCTGCAGAAGTTCCTATTTTAAAGATATTGAGTAAAGAAATATCGCTTAATCCTTTTTGTTCTACCGAAGTTTTTACATCCAAAACCTTTTTTACCACTTCAGTTATTTCCTCTACGTCAATACTTACATCAGAAGAAATGTCTTTAGCCGGAGCAAATTCTAAAGCGCCCATACCTCTTTTACCCACATAGGTAAGCTGCTCCAGCGGTGAAATATTTATAAAATCCTTTTGGGAAGCTTCCAACCATTCTTTAAAAACAATATTTCCAAAGTAATCGGGCAAAGAATCGGCAATCATAGGTGGTAAACCTCTAAATGTTTCTCCCTCAAATTCGGAAAAAACCTGCACGTTTGGGCTTCTACGGATGACATAAGGAAACAGTCTTTTGTATGAATCCAACTCCAAAAATTCAGGATTGTATTGAAATGAGGATTTTCTCTGATCTTCATCATAGCCTATTTTACCAATTTCCAATCCATTAAAATGAACTGAAATAATCTGATTTTTTGCCATAATTAATACATTGGTGGATTATCTGTAAGATCATTCGTTTTACCAATAACAAATTGATTCAGCGATTTCATTGCATCAAAATATTGCAAAACCTTTAACAAAGTGTCTAAGGTTGGGTTTTCTCCGTTTTCGAGTTTGGCGATGGTAAATCTTGATAAATCCAATTCCTCCGCTAATTCTTGCTTGGAAAGATTTTGCGCTTTACGCATCTGTCTGCACCATTGCCCTATATTGGTTTTAACCTCTTTAATCGTAATAAAATCGAGCATAAAATGTAGGTTATAATAAACAAATATAGTAAAATTTGGTAACAATGATTGTTTTAATGAACATTTAATCAATAATTAGTATAAAAGGAAATTCGCGAAAGTCAAAGCTCTGTTGCGCATTTTTAACTTTCAAAATTTTTATCCCAAGAGCATGAATGCTTTCTGTCGTTAAAAGATAAATGATTTATCTAATATTTATAACCTATTCTTCTTAAAATTCTCCGCCTGCTCCAGCACATTCTTATAAACCTCATCCTGCGTAATCGGTGGATAACCGAATTGGTGAAGTTTCACAATAATCTCCATTTTCAATTGCGCTTTGATATCGTCTCTATCGCTCCAGTCTGGGAATTTGGCGGTGTCGTCTACTATCCTTTTGATTTCTCTGGCTAGTTCCAGCATTTTGTCTTTGTCAAATTCAAAACCATATTGCTTGCAGACCATATCCAGAATATCGTAGAACGCTTTTTCCTCGTAGTCGATTCCAAGGTCTTCAAAAGATGCCATTTCGGTACGGAGTTTTAAAATCAGGTCGAGGATTTGTTCGGAAGTATCTGCCTGAATACCATCATAGTCCAAAATATCCAGTTCGCTTCGTTCGTTATAATTGTTGATGATTTTCTGAAGTCTTTCAGAAAACTCGATGCCTTTTACTTTGTTGACTTTCTTGAAATCTGATATCGCCTGTTTCAATAGTCTTTCCAGTATTTTAATTTTGGTATTCGGCAGTTCCAGCGCATCAATTTTCTCTAAAAACTTATCGTTGAACAAATCAATCGCATTGGCTTTATTGTCATCCAGTTTAAAGATTTCTTCCACGCCTTCCGAGACGATGGCATCTTCTACCATTTTGCTCACTTTAGCATTCATCTGTGCGGTGTCTGGCGCTTCGCCTTTGGTCAGCTTTACCACAATCGATTTGATGGCAAAGTAAAAATGAATCTCATCGGTTTCTTTGTCATTGAAGATTTCCGAACCGCAAGTGAGATTGTAGGCAGCCTTCAGTTTTTTGGTAACATCTACAAAGAACTTTTCAGACTTTTCCGTAAGCAAAACCAATTCTGATGCACGATTCAGACAATGCAACTGCTCAACAGGCGAACCTGTAAAATAATCCGTCTTGTCGAACTGGTAGAAAAACTGTCTCAAAAGTTCCAGTTGGTCTTTCACGATTATCACGGCTTTGTCAATGTCTTCAAAATCATCGGCTGCTGTTGTGTTGTTAAACATTCCCAAAGCGTGGTTCAGGTTTTTCTTGATGCCGATATAATCTACCACCAAACCTTTGTCTTTCCCTTCAAACTTTCTGTTTACACGGGAAATGGTCTGAATCAGATTATGCGTCTGCAAAGGTTTATCAATGTAAATCGTATCAAGAAACGGAACATCAAAACCTGTAAGCCACATATCTACCACGATGGCAATTTTGAAGTTGGAATGTTTCTGTTTAAACTGTCTGTCCAGTTCCTTTCGGTCTTCTTTTGTTCCGAGGAGATTCCACAGAATTTCTTCATCATCTTTGCTTCTGGTCATCACCATTTTAATGCGCTCGATGGGTTTTATTTCCTTCTGCTCTTTCTCGCTCAGATGTTCCGCAATGGTTTTCTCACTCCATTCAGGTCTTAGTCTGATGATTTCTTTGAATAATTTATAAGCAATCTCCCGCGAAGCACAGACAAACATCACTTTTCCGGCAACAGTCGCTTTCTCCTCGATTCTTTTTTCGTAATGACTGATAAAATCCTGTGCAATGGCTTCAATTCTTCCTGGGTCACCCAAAATCACTTCCATTTTGGCAATCGCTTTTTGGCTGGCTTCCACGTGGTATTCCGAAGCACCTTCTGCAACGGCGTTTTGATAATACTGTTCGATTTCCACCACTTTAGAATGGTTTAGATTTACTTTTGCAGCACGACCTTCATAAACTAAACGAACTGTGATTTCATCTACCACAGATTCAAACATCGTGTAAGAATCTACCACCGGACCAAAAACATCCAGTGTTTTATCAATTGGTGTTCCTGTAAAACCTACATAGGTTGCATTCGGTAGAGAATCGTGCAGGTATTTTGCAAAACCATAGGATTTCCTCACACCGTCTTCATCGATGCGGACTTTCAAATCCAGATTCACCTGAGAACGGTGCGCTTCATCGGAAATACAGATGATATTGGTGCGGTCGCTCAAAATCTCGCTGTCTTCTGCAAATTTCTGAACAGTTGTCAGAAAAACACCGCCACTTTCTCTGCCCCGCAATCTTGTGCGAAGATCGGCTCTGGATTCTATATTAATGATGTTTTCATCGCCAATAAAATCCTTGGCATTGGTAAAATCTCTCGACAGCTGGTCATCCAGATCGGTACGGTCAGAGATAATAATGATGGTCGGACTTGCCAATTGCGTAGAACGCATCAACAGTCTCGACAGGTACAGCATCGTATAACTTTTCCCGCAACCTGTCGCTCCGAAATAGGTTCCGCCTTTTCCGTCGCCTTCCGGTTTGCGGTGCTTTTGGATATTATCGAAAAGCTTATTGGCAGCATAATACTGCGGATAACGGCACAGGATTTTTTCTTCTTTTTTAGTCGTATCGGGAAACCAAATAAAATGATGCAAAATATCACAAAGCCTTTGCTTGTTCAGCATTCCGTGGACGATTGACGTGGCAGTATGAATTCCCGTCAGTGCTTTCTTTTCTTCGCCTGTTATTTTATGCCAACCGTAGAAAAAATCGTAAGGCGCAAACAGAGAACCCGCTTTGTTATTCACGCCGTCGCTGATGATGCAGAACGCATTGTATTTCATCAGTTCCGGAATATCCCTTCGGTAGCGGATGCTTAGTTGTTTGTAAGCATCATAGATGGTAATCTCTTCTTCTATTGTTGTTTTAAACTCAAAAACCACTACTGGAATCCCGTTGATGAACAGAATCAAATCCGGAATGCGCAGTTCTTTTCCCTGAATCTCCAATTGGTTCACTATCTTGAAGCGATTGGTTTTCAAAAGAGTGCTTTCATCAATATCGATATAGCGGATGTGCAAATCTTTTTTAGAAGGATTGTTTCTCTTAAAAATCAGACCGTCTGCCAACAGTTTCCCAATGTATTTATTGCTGTCGTACAGATTGGAAGCAGGTTGATACGCCAGTTCATTGATAAGAGTTTCCAGCTCAATCGCTTCCAAATCGGGATAACGCAACAACAGAAAATCACTCAGATCTTCCCGAATCAAAACCTCCTGATGCGATGCCCGAACTACGTCTTTGCCATTTACGTACTCATAGCCTTCTCCTTTCAGAAGATGGATGAATGATTTTTCTAATTGGGATTCGGTGTATTTCATTAATCATGTATTTTAAATTAAATCATAATAACCAGACTTAATTCTTTTTAAAAGAGCAAGTTGTCTACCTATGCCTTCGTTACCTTCTTGTTTTAGTTCTTGATGCCTATATTCGTCTTTAGTATGCCAAGAGTGGTTTTCATCAGGAATTAAGTGTGAAACATATATATTAAGTTCATTTTCAATTTTTTTACAATAATATTCCTTTTGAGCAAATTTTTGATAAACAGATTGCTGGTTATCATCTTTATGAAGACATTTCACCAAATTTTCAGTACCTTCCTTATCAAAATCAAAAAGAAAAACTATCTGTTTTTGTTCGGCTAATTTTTGAAAAAAAGGTATCACTTTAAATATTTTGACCAAATCAGGCATATTACCCACACCTCTAGAATCAATAAATTTATATTTTTCTTCCGTTATCCCAGATTCAAAATTCTTAACATCATTTTTTCCTTCAACAAATACTATCAATTCATATTTAATATTAAAGACGTCCTCTAAAATCCCAAATTCACCATGATATACAAACTTAGGAGCTAATCTTTTCAAAATATCTCTTTTACCCTCCTCATCTGAAGCACATTTTAATTCACGAGAATCAGTCAATTCAAATAGTTCGACCGGTGCGACTTCAACCACAGTGGAAGGTGAATGCGTAGTAAGGATAACATTTATACTTTTGAATTGTTCTTTAATAACAGCAATATATCTTTCAGCTAGCAATGGATTCAAATTGGCATCAAACTCATCTAGCATAATCATTTCTAATTTTGATTCTTTTGCAGCAAAATAGTAACAAATCAACTCAAAAATAATTTTTTCACCACTAGAAAGTGAGTCAAAATGTATATACGTTTTTGAATGTTTATTGAAATGTTCGAATGCTATTTCATAGTAAGATTCATAGCTTTTAGGTGGAACAAGTTTATATTTAAAATACCCCTTTTCTGAATACTTTTGGAGCTCGTCATTAATTTCTTCCCATAATTTCTTTATTTTTCGTCGGGAATTTTTAGTTTTAAAATCTTGAAATATTTTATTTGACATCTTGTGGACGATAGACTCTATAGACCGAAATTCTCTAGTAAGCAAATCATAAACATAACTCTTCAAGGCTTCTTCACTGTGTATTCTTGAATTCTTTCGTAAGTCAATTCTAAATCTCTCTTCTATACTTTTTTTCTTCTTTCTAAGAATCAAATTTTGATCTTCGTTAAATCCTAAAGAATTAAATTTTTCTAAAATATTTCTGCCTTTTTTAACTCCAAATAATTTTATATTATCTTCATTATTTTGGTTTAACTCATTAATCAATTTATTATTGATATCTTTTTCGGTTACAAGTCCTAGACAACTTTTTATATTGTCCAACTCATCAAATTGATAGTCTGATAATAATTTAGCAATTGCTTCTAAGTATGAATACCCGTTTTGATAATAAATACTGTCTGTGTCGAATAATGATGAATAAAAATCTGTTCTATCTAAAAAAAGTAAGTCTGCTCTCCCTCTTCTTCGGAGACCAATAGATTCGATGTCTTCCATTACTCTTTCAAATGAAATCTCATCATTCAATCTAACTCCGCTACTATAAGTAACACTTTTTCTCCTTTCATCAATAGTTTGAAGAGTTTTTATAAAACATTTGCTTCTATCTGGATAATTTTCATATAAACACTTCAGAATTGTAGATTTACCCGAGCCATTTAACCCTGTTATAACTGCTAAATTTGTATTGAATTCTAAAATGATATCATTTGCAATTCCTTTATAACCTTTAGGGACTGTATATTTATATTTTTTCATTTAAATTTCATTTTGTAATTTTTTAAAAATTCTTTTACTTATCCACTGCTAGTTTTGATGATAATACCCAGAAATAGATTATTCATTTACGATTACTTTTAAATCAATATCTGCAACTTCTTTTAAATAATTTGCGGTTACACCAAGCAAAGTCATTATTGATTCTGACGTATTTTGTTTTGACAAACTTGGCTGCACAACGAATATCTCAAAATTCATTGGCTTTTTATTTTTTGCAATTGCTAAGAATCTTTCTAGTTCTTCTTTGGTTCCCTTTTCAATTCGACTTCGCTCCTGACCGTTTCTAATTTTAACTTCTCTTCTCAATAAATGTTGAAAGAATTCAAACCCACTCTTATGCTTCCAATGAATTGATTTCTGGGCCTGACCACATACTTCGTAAAAATTATCCACTCTTGTGTTGACTAGACCATCTTTTGCAAATTTCAAATGGTAAAACTGTACTTTAATTTCATTATCATATTCTTTTATAGTAATAATATCTGCAATTTCCCCCGAGTAGTCATCATCATAAACAATATCAAAATCTTGAGCTACTAGATCTTGTATAACTTTATATTGAATCGAATCTGTTTTTAATGGATGAATTCCCTGCGCCTCTTTTCTTAAATCTATACCATCCCAATTCCAATCAATTAATCTTTCTGTTGGATATGGTTGAATAAGTTGTTTTAATTGAATATATTCATTTCCTTGAAGTGCTGATCCATCTGCGAACCATATAATTGGTGGAAATTGATTGAAATACTCAAGAAGGGTAAACGTTTTTGACGCAATCTTCACTTCGCTTTGAGCGACATCTAACTTGATAATTCTAAAGTTTGGATAATTGCTTCCATCATTATTAGTATCTGTAAATAATTCTTTTCTAAATTTTGCAGAACCATTGGGTGAAACAACTTGAAAATCAATAATTCCGTGATCGTTTTGATTTATTATCTCAATTGTACAATAAGCAGAATTAAAAATACCATTGATAGTTATTTCTATTTTTGATTCAGGAAAATTATAGAAATTATCATCCCAATCAATATATGTTGCATACAGATGAGGAACTTCAGTAATAACCTCTGGAATCAAAGTCTCACGTAAAACTTGATTTGGATCAATATCTTCGTCAATTAACTTTTTTCCTAAATTATCACACCAGTTTATAAAATCTTTAAGGTCTCCTCTCATATAACTCCAAATTCTCCCTTTGTAAGAACAACCAAGAGTAATCTTCTCTCCATCTTCGAAGCCCGAACCAAATACAAATGCTTTCTCGCCTCTTTGTTGTTCGGCTAAAGAAAGAGCATCTTGAATATCTGTTCCTACACGCATTGTAAACCTTATTTTCCTATTTAAAAACTCCTTCAATCCTACATTTTGTAGTGATACACGATTTACATCGTAGAAGCTTCGGTATACTAATAGCTTGTGAATTAATTCAGATCTATCATCTAAGACAGCTTTGGCAAGCTCAGGATATAGGCTAGATTTGTCAGAACTATGAATGAAAAGAAGATTATTTTCTTCATTGTAGTATAATATTGTAAGCCTCCAATCTAAACCGAAAACTTCTTTATAATTTACCCATTCAACTTCAGATTTTGACGCAGTAATAATCACTACAGTGTTTTCAGCTGGGTTATAATCATCAAATTTATACTCTAATTCATCATAGCCATTAATACCTTTTTTAAAATTTAATAAATCAAAAGAATTATCTGGATTTAGATTTTTGTAAACAACGGTACTTAGAGCAAACTTAATATTTTGAAAAGGAATTTTAGAATTATCCAAATGTTGAAAACCATTTATAAATTCATCAAAATCTATTTGTTCATCAATCTGATCAGAGCTTAGTCTTGATAATAAAGTATTCCAATCCGAATCTTGAGCGTATAAATCACTCAATTCGTTTTCTGTTTCAGAATCTGCCAAATTTGCAATGAAAGTTGCATTGCCTAACTCATCATCTATTGAAGTTCTTGTAAATCTTCCAGCAAATTGCAAAGTAATTGGTAAGCTTTTTCTAATATCATGAAACGCTGCAATTTTTAGTTGTGGTAAATCAAAACCTTCTCCCAACATATTTACAGCAACTATGATTCTATGTTCACCATTAATTATATTTTGTAAAATTTCATTTTTACCTGCTACCGACGAATGTATCAATATTGGTTTTAAATCTTCATATTCTTCATAGTATTTAAACACTTCTGCGGCTTTTACAGTATTTACACATCTGGCCATTAAAATATGGTTAAATCCATTTGCTAGATCTTCCCGAAGTTTTTCAACTGCTTTTTGTGCAATTAATTTGTGACCTTTATTTAGATCATACTCTCTTATTGGTAAAAAATTAATTGGTTTAAAGTAGCCTTGTTCTTGAGCCCTTTTTAAACTAAAATTAAAAATTACTTTTCCTTCTATTCGCTTTTGGTCATTACGGAAAGGGGTTGCGGTAAATTGCAAAATTTTCTTATTATCAAAAGCTTTTCTAACACGCTTCCATGAATTTGCCTCAACATGATGTGCTTCATCAATTAAAACATTTGAAATATTATCATTTAAAGTAGCTAATACGCTGGGTTGAAAATTTGACAAAATATTCATTGTTGTTACAATAACATTTGACTTTTCGATAAATTCAAGTAAATCTTCGTTGCTTTGAAAACTTTGATATATAATTCCAACTTTAGGATTAATAACACTTGGATTGATAATTCCAAATTGTTTTAACAAACCTAGTTTTAAAAATTTATTTGAAATCTGAGTTCTTAATGCATCTGAGGGAACGGTTATAATTATTTTATCTAATTTACCCGCAATTAAGGTAGATAACATTGTTTCAGTTTTACCTGTACCAGTAGGCATCACAATAGTTCCAATCTCTTCAGAGACTTTCAAATGACTTAAAATTGAATAAAGTGCAGCAATTTGAGGTTCCCGTAAACCATTTATGTTAGCATCTAAATTTTCCTCTAAAAAATTAAAGTTCCTTGTCCAGGAGGTTACAATCTCTGAATTAGAGTATTCTCTTTTCAAAGGGTGCTTCAACCATCTCTTCAAAACAATTTCTCCTTCCACCTCTAAATTTTGATCTGTTGGCTTCTTATTGGAAAGAATTATGAATTCAAAATTAGGCGATTGAAAATCTTTATTAGATGTAATACAAATTGGAGCTCCATCAACTATAACAACAACATAACCTCTGTAGCTATTTTGAAAAAAATAATCTACATAAGCTTTCTCTAAAATAATTTGTTCAACAATATTTTTTACACCTACTTTATTAAAATAGGATAATCTTAATTCAGGAAGTAAAATTTTAGCCATATGTAGTTTTTATAGTTATCAGTTTTAGTTTTTATTTTAAGCAATCACTTCCTCCCCAACCGCCAACCGCGACAACAACAAGCTTTGTAGTTGGGTGAGTTTTTAATCTAGTTTCTATTAATCTTATCATAAACATCTTTCATTAATATAGGACAAAGTGGTTTTAAAGATTCTTTTAATTCTTTATTTAATCTTTTCCGTGTTTCTAAAATTTTATAGATTGAAATAATTGCCTCTTGCTCTTTATTACTTGGCAAAGGAATTTCTATTTCACAGAATCTTTCCCAATCCAAACTAGCTCTGACACTACCATCACTAATAAACCATCCATATCTATTAAATTCTGCTCTAAAAAACCATAACATTAAAAATTCAGGCATTAATTCTTTATTAGTCACTTGAAATACAGAATATGCGGGAGAAATAATTGCAGGTTTTTCCTTATCATATAGCACAACTCTTACAGTTTCATCACGTCCCACTTGCATTGAACTGTATGCAAATTGATTTTTGCTTATAATTTTATATGTAGACAAATCTGTAGAAGTCAAATTTGCTTTGGAAGACATAAATTCCTTGTGTACATTAATACCCAATACATTATTATAAGTATAATCTTTATTCCTATAATCAATCACTTCAACACAACTTCCAATTTTCACTTTTGCGTTTGACAGTTTGTATTTATCAATAAAATTATCACAAATAAATTGCAAATCTTCTAAAGAATCAGCATAGCTTTTTTGATTTTTTTGCAAAGCATTATAAACATCTACATATTTTTTTTGGTCTTCAATTGGAATATATGGAATTTCGATTTCACATAATCTTTCAAAGTCTAAACTAGCCCTAACACTCCCATCACTAATAAACCATCCGTATCGATCTGATTCTGCTTTTTGAAAATAAAGCATTATATATTCAGGAAAAATTTCTTCTAAATTATTTACTGATATTACTTGATATGCAGGCGATATTATCGAAGGTTTATCTTTTTTATATAAGGCTATGCGAATCGTTTCATCTCTACCAACTTGCATAGCACTGTAAGCAAATTGTCCTTTTCGGATTATTTTATATCTTGATAAATCTGTTTGTGATACATTTGCCACAGAAGGCATAAACTCTTTGTGTATATTTATACCTAAAACTTCTTTTATCTCAAAATTTGTGTTTTTTTCATCAATCAGATGAATATATTTACCTAATTTCTCATATTTCATAGCCTAATATTTTAAAAGCATTTATGAGTTCATTTTGAGATTCTTTTTCTTCTTGAATTATATTCTTAAACTTCTTTTGAATACGTTTCATTTCTATATCAAAATCTAAATTTAAATCTCTGTCTACAAATTCAACATATTTACTTGGTGTTAAAGAATAGTTATTGTTTCTTATTTCTTCAAGGTTTGCGCTATAACAGTATTCAGGGATATTTTGATAAGTTGTTTTCCAATCAATCTGTTGCCAATTGTGATAATTATCTGCTATTTTTCTAACGTCTTCTTCTATAAATTCCACATATGATTTTTCATAAGGAGTTCCCCATCTTCGTAGATCAATAAATAAAACCTCGCCCTCACGACTACGGTAGTTTTTAATACCGTCGTTCACTTCATAAGTCCTTTCCTTTTTATTGCGGTTCAGAATCCAAAGTGTAACGGATATATCCGTTGAATAAAACATATCCCGAGGTAAAACAACTATCGCTTCCACCAAATCATTTTCGATAATCTGTTTCCGGATTTTATATTCTTCGCCACCGCCACTCAAAGCACCATTTGCCAAAATAAATCCGGCAACGCCATTCTGAGAGAGTTTAGAAATCATATTCAGAATCCACGCATAGTTGGCATTGGATTTTGGTGGTACTTCATACCCTGCCCATCTTGGGTCGGTAGTCAGTTCGCTGTCTGCACGCCAGTCTTTTAAATTAAAAGGCGGGTTCGCCATTATGTAGTCGGCTTTCAAATCTTTGTGTTGGTCGTCGCCAAAAGTATCTGCTGCTTTGTTCCCCAGATTAGAAGAAATCCCACGGATGGCAAGGTTCATCTTCGCCAATTTGTAGGTGGTATTGGTAAGCTCCTGACCGTAGATAGAAATATCTTTTTTGTTTCCTTTATGCTTCTCAATAAACTTCAGCGACTGTACAAACATCCCGCCCGAACCACAGGAAGGGTCATAGATTTTCCCTTTGTACGGTTCTATCATTTCTGCAATCAGATTAACAATCGATTTCGGGGTATAAAATTCTCCTTTTCCTTTCCCCTCAGCAATGGCAAATTTACTCAGGAAATATTCATAAACACGTCCTACAATATCGCGGGCTTCATCTTTCAGGGTATCAATATTGTTAATGGTATCCAACAAAGCCGAGAATTTAGACTGATCCAGGCCAAGACGGGAAAAATAATTATCGGGTAATGCACCTTCCAGAGATTTGTTGGTACGCTCAATGGTTTTCAGGGCAGAATCTACTATCAATGTGATATTTTCCTGCTTGGCATTTTCCATAATGAAAGTCCACCGCGATTCTTCCGGCAGATAAAAGACATTTTCCGCCTGATAAAATTCAGGAATTTCTAAGAAGGCTTGTTTACCTTCTGCAATCAATTCTTCTCTACGTTTGATGAATTTATCACTCGCAAATTTTAAGAAGATTAAACTCAGTACAACATGCTTGTATTCAGAAGGCTCTACAGAACCTCTTAATTTATTGGCAGAATCCCACAGGATTTCTTCGGTACTTTTCGTTTTTACAGCTGTTTTCGTTGCCATTATTTCTTTTCTGAGCAGGTTATTTTATTAATCGTTAAATATAACTAAAGGAAAACAAAAGAAAAAATCTTAAACCGTAAATGTTCTTGTAACTACTGTATCCTGATATTAGATTGAAGACTCTTAAAACGTTGGAAATGGACTGGAAGGTTTGTAGATTTACTTTCCGATACAAAACTTAGAAAAAATATTGCCTAAGACTTCGTCGTTGGTAAATTCTCCGGAAATTTCGCCGAGGTATTCCAGGGCGTTGCGAAGTTCGTAGGCCAAGAGTTCGGTGGAGATTTTGGTGTGTACCGCCTCTTCTACTTTCTGAACGGATTCCAGGGAATTTTGTAATGCCTGAAAGTGTCGTTGGTTGGTGATTACGACATTATTTTCTTCTGTTTTAAGCTCTTCAACATAAGAGGAAAGCTCGTTTTTCAGATCCTGAAGGTTTTGGTTTTCCAGTGCTGATATTTTGATGAAATCAAATTCCTGTGCGATTTCCTGTCTTAGCAAAGCTTCCATTTTTTCATGCTGTGACGGTACGACTTCATCAATTTTGGTCGCACAAATGATGAGTTTTAAATCGTCACGAAGCAAGGGCTTAATCATCAATAGATCTTCGGTAAAATCATTGGTTGCAGAATCGATGAGATAAATCAGGATTTCCGCCTGCTCCACTTTTTCAATGGCTTTTTTCACACCGATTTTCTCGATTTCATCGGTAGTTTCCCTTAAACCCGCGGTATCAATCAACCGGAAAGCATTTCCTTTAATGTGCAGCAATTCTTCGATCGTGTCGCGGGTTGTTCCTGCGATATTGCTTACAATCGCTCGTTCTTCTTTAAGCAGGGCATTTAACAAAGTTGATTTTCCAGCATTGGGTTTCCCTAAAATCGCCACTGCTACTCCATTTTTCACCGCATTCCCGTACTCGAAACTTTCGATAAGTGATTTTAATTTGTCTTCAATTCTTTTTAAAAGACCGGTAAGTGCTGTTCTGTCAGCAAATTCTACATCCTCTTCTGCAAAATCCAATTCAAGTTCTATTAACGATACAAAATTGAGCAAATCGGTTCTTAGAATCGAAATTTCGCTAGTTATTCCTCCTTTGAGCTGATTAATCGCCACTTTTCTGGACGCTTCATTTTCGCTGGCAATTATATCTGCAATCGCTTCTGCCTGAGAAAGATCAATTCTTCCATTCATGAACGCACGCATGGTAAATTCGCCGGCTTTCGCCATTCTCGCTCCGTTTTTAATTAAAACTTCAAGAATTCTTTTCCCAATGAAAGGCGAACCGTGAAAGGAAATTTCCACCACATTTTCTGTAGTGAACGTTTTTGGAGCCAAAAAAACCGAAACCATAATTTCATCGATGATTTCTTCGCCATCCACGATGTAGCCGTAATGTACGGTATGGCTTTTCTGTTTTTCCAGATTTTTCCCTTTGAAAGATTTTTGGGCAATACTTACCGCGTCATCCCCGGAAAGGCGGATGATTCCGAGCGCTCCTATTCCGTTGGCAGTCGCCAATGCACAGATGGTGTCTTTGTTCATGTTGCAAATTTAAGCAAAACTTCTCGACCTATTTCTTTCCATTTTAAATGAAATTTATCTTTAATAATGATCATTAAAAATAAAAAAAGTGCAACAAATGCTGCACTTTCAAAGGGTTTTAAATTCTATTTAAAGAGGTTTTACCAGTTCTAAAAACCATTCTTTCACTTCACCTTCCAAATCGTCGGCTAATTTCTCTTTACACCAATCGTGGTAAGCATTGAGCCAGTTGATTTCCGGTTCTGTAAGTAAGGAAACATCGATCACATTGCGGTCAAACGGACAAATGGTAAGGGTTTCGAATTCATAAAAAGTTCCAAATTCGGTTTGTTCTACTTCTTTTACGGCAATTAGGTTTTCGTGACGGATTCCGTAGTGATTTTCGAGGTAGAAACCAGGCTCATTGGAAACGACCATTCCCGGAATCAGTTCCTGGAAATTCATGTCTTTGCGGATATTTTGGGGACCTTCATGAACATTCATGAAACTTCCAACACCGTGTCCGGTGCCGTGGTTATAGTCTTTTCCTTCTTTCCAAAGCGCAAGTCTCGCGAAAGCATCCAACTGAACGCCTCGAGTTCCTTTAGGAAATTTCACCATAGATAGTTGAATTAATCCTTTCAAAGCTAAAGTTGAATTGCGTTTGAACTCATCTGAAACCGCTCCTAAAGCCAAAGTTCTGGTAATGTCGGTAGTTCCTTCCAAATACTGACCTCCGGAATCTACTAAAATTGAGGAATCATTGGTCACAGATTTACTGCCTTCTTTGGGTGCAGAATAGTGCATAATCGCTCCATTTTCTTTATATCCAATGATGCTTCCGAAACTTTCGCCCACGAAATTCTTACCTTCTTTTCTGAAACCATACAATTTTTCACCAATTGAATATTCGGTCATCGGTTCTTTTCCGGCTTGGTGAGTGAGCCAGTAGAGGAATTTCACCATCGCTACTCCATCGCGTTGCATCACGGTGCGGAATCCTTGTAATTCGGTTTCGTTTTTAATGGCTTTCATTAAATTTCCAGGAACAGGTGCTATGATCAAAGTATTTTTCTCTTTTAAAGCTTCGAAAATCGATTGGTTGCTGTTCGGAGAAACCAATATTTTTTCATTTTGGATGGCTTGAAGTTCGGTGTAGAAATCCTCATAAGGCAACATTTTTACCTGCGAATCCTCCATTTGTTTTCTAGCATCAACATCAAGCTTTTCGAGATCTACGAAGAGTTTTGCTTCATTTTTAGTCAAAATAATATATCCTAAAAACACAGGATTCGACTGTACATCGCTTCCTCTTAAGTTTAAAGTCCACGCAACATCATCAAGACTGGAAATAATATGAACTGAAGCACCGAGGCCTTCCATTTTCTGACGGATATCCAAGAGTTTTTGGGCAACAGATTTTCCGGCTCTTTCCACCGGATGAACGAACACCGGATTTTTCTGAGCGTCCGTATTACGGTTGGTCCAAACGTCTTTTAACAAAGGTAAATCGAGCAGTTCTATATTTTTTCGAGATAGTTTTTGGTGAAGATCTTCCCAGTTGGCATGTGAAGTTGCTACTGCATTTACAGCGACTTTTCCGCCATTCGGGAGTTGTGAAATGATCCAATCGATATAATCCGGAGTGTTTTCCTCACCCATTTTCATCAGTTCGATTCCGGAATCTTTTAGTTCAGCAGCAGCTTGAACAAAATATCTACCATCCGTCCACAATCCTGCTTTATCCTTGGTGAAAACTACAAAACCCGCGGAACCTGTAAATCCGGAAATCCAGTTGCGCTCTTGCCATTCTTTGGGCAAATATTCGCTCATGTGCGGATCTGCGGAATATACGATGAAGGCATCGATGTGGTTTTCTGTCATTTTTTGGCGCAATGCCGATATTTTCTCTAAGGAATTCATAATCTTTAAATTTTGCGTGAATTTACGAAGAAAATGAGAATTCAAGATGGTTTTAAGACTTAAATTTTTCCTAAAATAAAACATCCATCATAAAATCATTAGCTATTAAAACAAAAAAAGTGCACTGAAACTGAGTTCAGTACACTTGATAATAAAGTTATAAAAAACTGTTACGGATTATTTTCCGGCAGCTTTCATTGAAGCTTCTTTTGCTTTAAATTCCTGGAATTTAGCTTCCTTTTTATTGGATAAATAAAGACCTTTCAACAAAGTCACCGCATCGATATTTTCCGGATCGTTTTCGTACCATTTTTCAGCGTATGGTAAAGTAGTAGCCAATCTAGCTCTTCTAGCTTCGATGATTTTGTTGGCTGTTTCAGTTTTACCGGCTTTTTTTGCTGCGTTGTATTCATCAGTCGCCTTAGCATCGTCGCCCATTGTAACATAGGTAAGGTTTTGCCAAGCTTGTGCGAAATTTGGTTTCAACTCCACTGCTTTTTTATAAGAAGCGATGGCATCATTCACAGTTGCAGGATCTTTGCTTTGAAGCACTCCAAGGTTGTACCAGTTGTTAGCATCAGTAGGATTTTTCTCGGTTTGAGCTTTTAAGTTTGCCACGAAAGCATCCATTTTCCCCGATTTATAGTAAGCTGTTCCTTGAAGTTCTGAAAGTTTTGCACTTGAAGGGAATTTTTTCAATCCTTTTTCGATTAATGCTAAAGCTTCATCCGTTCTACCCGCTTCGATCAACAAAGCTGCATTGGTTTCGTACAATTCTTTCTCAATGCTTGGAGTAGTTTCGGTCTTGAAATCGGTATAATCGGAAGTTGCACCCATTTTTTTGTACAAATCCCAAGACGCTTTATCCAAAGATTCTACCGCACCTGATTTTTTGTTTTTGGCAACATAAGAAGTATTTTCTCCAGTGTATCCAGAATTGATCAAATCATTGTAAACAGCGATTGCTTCAGGTTTTTTTTCAGCCAAAGCATAATTTAATCCTGAATAATAAAGGTATTGTTTATTATCTTGTCCACCAGCTTTCAACAAGTCGTACACTTCTTTAAATTTAGGTGCAGCGGCAGCGTAGTTTTTAGCATTATACGCGTCCATTGCTGATTTGTTGGCAGCATCGATCAGTGGATTGATGGTATTCCCAATTTTTCCTGTTAAAGTAGTGGTATAGGATTCTTCTTTCAAACCTTGGATTCCGGATTGGTCAGCTGCAGCTTTTCCAACGAAATACACCTTGTTTTTAGAAGCATCTTTTCCGCTGTAAATTTTTTCTTTACCCAAGTCGCTCATTTTCGCAAGGTAAGTTGCACCATCGGCGTTTTTGCCAGATTTCAACAGCGCTAACCCTTTTGCATAATAATATTGCTCCTGAACAGAAGGCTCCAACAAGTGGATTTTGCCTGCCATTACCGATTCAGCTGCTGAGATCTGCGCATTGGCAGTAGCAACATCTCCCGCATCAATTGCTTTCACAGCTGCTGCGATTTCTTTCTTTTGTGCAAATGCTATGGTTGCTGAAACTAGAGCAATGCTTAAAAATATTTTTTTCATGATATTTAAATTAAAAAAAACGTTTGGTCCTATTCTGATTCCTCGGAATCATTTTCATTTTCTATTTTTTTATTTTCTTCTGCTTCCTGTTCTTCGATTTTCTTTAGATATTCGGCGTCGCCCATATTGCTTATCGCGTTATCACCGGTTTGAGGAGCATCTTTAAATTCAGGAAGTACCGAATCTACAGCACCTGGAAGTTCAGCTTCCGGATTTTCTGCTTCTTCGACTTCTTCTACATCTTTATCCATTTCCACTTTGGCAATTGCCGCGATGGAATCATTGTTTTTAAGGTTAATCATCTTTACACCTTGTGTATTTCTACCCATCACGCGGATTTCGTTCATTCCCATTCTTATGGCAACTCCGGATTTATTGATGATCATTAATCCATCTTCATCAGTTACGTTTTGTATTGCAATCAAATTACCTGTTTTTTCAGTAATATTTAAGGTAATTACCCCTTTTCCGCCACGGTTGGTAACGCGGTAATCTTCCACTGCGGTACGTTTACCATAACCTTTTTCGGAAACTACCAAAACGGTTTCATTCTGCACATCGTTCACAACAATCATACCAATAACTTCATCATTATCTTCCAAAGAAATTCCGCGAACTCCGATAGATCCTCTACCTACTGCTCTTGCCTTTTCTTCTGGAAAACGGATACATTTTCCGTTTTTGGTAGCGATCATGATTTCGGAATTTCCATTGGTTAATCTTGCTCCTAATAATTGGTCATTATCTCGGATTTCAATGGCATTTACCCCGTTGGTTCTTGGTCTGGAATACGCTTCCAAAGAAGTTTTCTTGATGGTACCATTCTTGGTAATCATCACCACATTCATTTGGTTGATGTAATCGACATCTTTCAAATCATTGGTTCGGATATACGCTTTAATTTTATCATCCGGTTCAATGTTGATTAAATTTTGTACCGCTCTTCCTTTTGCTGTTTTGGAACCTTCAGGAATTTCAAATACTCTTAGCCAGAAACATTTTCCTTTTTCCGTAAAGAACAACATGTATTGGTGATTGGTCGCCGCCACGATGTATTCTAAGAAATCTTCGTCTCTGGTTGTTGCAGCACGGTTTCCTACGCCGCCTCTACTTTGAATTTTATATTCGGAAAGAGACGTTCTTTTGATATAACCAGCGTGAGAAATTGTAAGAACTACTTTTTCATCCGGAATAAGATCTTCAATCGACATTTCGCCTCCTGAATAATCGATTTCGGAACGTCTCTCGTCGCCGTATTTTTCTTTAACCTCTAATAATTCGGTTTTAATAATTTGGTAACGTCGAGGTTCGTTGGATAAGATATCTTCATAATCTCTAATTAAATTCATAATTTCTTCATATTCCGCACGGATTTTGTCGAGCTCCATTCCGGTCAACCTCGCCAATCTTAAATCCAATACCGCTTGCGCCTGAATTTCGGAAAGATCAAATTCCTTCATTAATCCATCTTTCGCTTCAGCTGGATTCGAACTGTGACGAATGATGGCAATAGCTTTATCCAAATCATCCTGAGTTCCGATGACCTTCATGAAGCCTTCGAGGATATGCGCTCTTTCTTTGGCTTTTCTAAGTTCGTATTCGGTTCTTCGGACGATGATTTCGTGACGGTGATCTACAAAATGATGAATGATTTGCTTTAAATTCAACTGCTCAGGTCTTCCTTTTACCAATGCGATATTATTCACACTGAAAGAAGTTTGCAATGAAGTGTATTTGTATAGCATATTGAGAACAACATTCGGGATTGCATCGTTCTTCAGTTCGTACACGATTCTTAAACCACTTCGGTCAGACTCATCCCGGATTTCATAAATTCCCGGAATTTTATCGTCTTTCACCAGTTCTGCTGTTCTGGCAATCATTTCGGCTTTATTCACCTGATAAGGGATTTCCGTAATGATAATGGCATTTCTGTTGCCAACCTCTTCGAAGTTTACTTTAGCACGAAGAATAATACGCCCTCTTCCGGTATGAAAAGCATCGCGAACCCCATCGTAACCGTAAATAATACCACCAGTTGGGAAATCCGGAGCGATGATGTGTTTCATCAGCTCGTCGATGGTGATTTCGTTATTATCGATATAGGCAACAATCGCATCGATACATTCTGAAAGATTATGAGGTGCCATATTGGTCGCCATACCTACCGCGATACCCGAAGTACCATTCACCAAAAGATTTGGGATTTTTGTAGGCATTACGGTTGGCTCTGTAAGCGAGTCGTCGAAGTTATTTTGGAAATCAACGGTTTCTTTATCCAAATCAGCTAGAATTTCGTCGGAAATCTTTTTCAATCTTGCTTCCGTGTAACGCATTGCTGCAGGCGGATCCCCATCCATGGAACCAAAGTTCCCCTGTCCATCAACTTGTGGATAACGCAAACTCCACGGTTGTGCCATACGTACCATTGCATCATATACCGAGGAATCCCCATGTGGATGGTACTTACCTAAAACATCCCCCACGATTCTTGCCGATTTCAAATATTTCCTATTCGAAAATACCCCCAATCCGTACATACCATATAAAACTCTTCTGTGAACGGGCTTTAAGCCATCTCTTACATCGGGTAAAGCTCTGGAAACAATTACCGACATCGAATAATCGATATAAGAGGATTTCATTTCATCAACAATGTTGATAGGTATTAACCTTTCTCCTTCTTTTTGCATAATCTATTTTAATAAATTGAAAATCAAGCATTTATAAAAATGCCTAATTATTCTTATTTTTCTACATTTAAGAACGGGCTAATTTACGAAAATTTTACCGATTTTTGTGCTAGAATTATCGACAATAAATCTTAAAAAAAGTTAAAAAAAATGAGCGTTTTAAGTCTTACTTTTCATTCTACCAGCAACATCAGTTCATCATGGGATCGCTACACGGAAAACACGCTCTTCGAAATGATCGAAAACCTGATGGATGTGGAAAATTACATCCTTTCCGATGTAGAAAGCGACATGATTAACGAGGGTAAGAACACCAATCTTTTACTAATGTTTGATAACACGGAGAAACGCCAAGAATTCATTGATATTGAGCTGAAAAATATCACCGAAAGAATCGAAGACCAGTTCGGAGACGAAGTAATGGTGTTTGCCACCTTGCTGAATCCAAAACAGAAATAAATTTCAATTAATAAAATTCTACATTCCACTGATGCGATTGAGTGGATCCTGGAGCCAAAGAAAGAATCCCTTCCTTTTCTTCGAGTTTACCAGATGTGTGATGAATATCTGCGAGTCCAAGCCATGGTTCGATGCAGATAAAAGGGGCTTTTTTCTTGGTCCAAATTCCTAGAAATGGAAAATCAGGAAAACTCACTTTAAATTTTGGAACCTTATTTTTAAGCAGAGTTAAATGAGAAGTGGTAGCGTTTTTTAAAACGATTGCATCTTGCTCGAATAACGAATAATTCAACGGAAGAACATTGTCCTCCAAAACAATTTCATTCGTGTCGCCGGAAAATAAATTGTTCGATAATTTATAAGTAGTTAAATTATCTGCTCGATCAAATTCCAAATTATAATCCACGAAACTTCCAACGATAGAAAAAGCTGGATGCGCACCAATTGAATAATACATATTGATGCTTGAAGTATTGGTTACGATATATTGAATAAATAATTTACTTTCAAGGATATAATATTTTATACTTAAAGTGAATTCGAATGGATAAATTTCAAGCGTTTGGTGAGAATGTTTTAAAGTAAATGTCGCAGACTCTTCCGTACTTTCAGTAATTTCAAAATCATAATCTCTAGCAAAACCATGTCTTGGCAATTGATATTTTCGTCCATTAAATTCATAGGAACCATCCTTTAATCCGCCAACAATCGGAAACAAAACAGGCGAAGTTTTGTCCCAAAAACTTCGATCGATTTCCCATAAAAAATTTTCCTGACCTTTATAAACTGAAACCAATTCCGCTCCTTTTGGGCAGATTTCTACTTTCAGAAATTCATTCTTTATCGTAATATTTTGCAAGATATATTGGCTTAAATTACTTCTAAAAACCTCATCGTATCGACGTTGTCCGCATAAACTTCCAATCCCGGATTTTGTGCTTCGCCAAAGTTAATGGAATCCAATCCCAATATTTGTTTTGCAACAACTGCTTGAATATTTTCGTCATTTTCACCAATAAATTGCTCTACTTCTTCGATCGAGGAATATCTTGAAAAATTAATCACCGAAAGAGGAGAAAATAAATCATTATCTTCCTTCAGCATCACAAAATTATTATCCCAGAATTTCACTTGATTAAGCAGGTAAACTGCGCGGTTGTATTCGTAGTTATTAGCGTACTTATGATGGTTGATGACTTCTTTGAAATTTAAAAAATTCTCAAAAAGAATATCAACTTTCATCTCTTCAGGGATAAAAAGTCGAGTCACATTTCTGCATCCCAAACCATAATACCTAAAAATATCTTCAGCTAAAAGCTGCAATTCCGCTTCGGTTTCGTCGCCTTTCAGAACCGCAATCGAAGTTCTGTTTTTGCGGATAATGCTCAAGTGATTTTTAAAATAATATTCAAGATATCTCGCTGTATTGTTGCTTCCGGTAGCAATTACCGCATCGAAATCCTCAAGTTTTTCAACCAACTGAAATGGAACCGTTCCTTCAGAGAATTCATTCCATTTTCGCAGTAGAAAAGGCAGTAATTGTCGGTCTTTGGAAGATAATTTAATCAGTGGAATATGATTACTCAAAACCACCGAGATCACATCATGAAATCCGACCATTGGGATATTTCCGGCAAGAATTAATCCTACTTTTTTAGAATGGATCGGCGTTTTATAATTGGAAAGCCATTGATTTAATTTTTCTTGCGTCAATAAATTCGCCCATTGTCTTAAAGAAAATTTTTGATTTTCCAGGGTAAACCACGAATTTTCGATCTCCGATTTTCTTAAAATTGATAAAATTTTTTCGTCATCCTCGGTATAATTTTCAGGGGTTCTATCTAAAAAATTCAACAGAAATGCACTAAGTTGGCAAAGCCCTGAAATTTGTTTTTCTTTATTCATGGTATGGAAATATTGGCTGATTGTTGATCATTTTGCGCAGGTCCGATAAATCATTTAAAATCATCTGAAAAAGAAGTATCTGTAGCTTTCTCATTTAGATACGGCATTTCAACAGCGCATGAAAACTTGAATGATCGTGCATCATTTTCGTTGGCAAAGATACTTAATTGTCGAACGGAGTGCAAATTGGTGCAACGGTAATTGTTGGAAGCATTTTGTTTACGCATATACGTTATAAAATACCCTTATCCTTAGAAGGTTTGAGGTAATGGATTTAGCAATTTTCGCAATAGCTACAAAAAATTTCGTCTTCTACTCTACCGTTCCATAAAGCGAACACTCTATAGCACAATTTTCTATGCTAGGAAAATGCATGCAATAATCATATTTAATAATATGTAAACTTTCTGTCAAATAAATTAATTTTCATACAACTTTATTATTAACTTTAAATAAAATTTAAAAGTTTTAAATTATGATTTTAAAATTAATTTTTAGAGACAAAAAAAATGCTTTTCTTTTTTATACCAACTTGACTATCAAACTAATCTTGTTTCCTTGTAAAAATGAAGGATTGGAAATTGTTGTATATTGAATTTCGATCTTAAAAAATAGAAAAATTTTAATGAAGTTAATCGCATTGATAAACTATTAAAAAATAAAATGGACTTTTAAAAAAAAAATAGAATGATCAATCTGTTGGCCTATTTTATCATTCGGACGAAAATTTCACAAAAAAATAATTCATACAATTTAAAAATGGCATTTAATTTGCCATGGTTAAAAAGTTAAATGATGCACCTTTCATGGTTAATCAAAATATGATTCTATGCGGTAAAATAATTTGGAGTTTACATTGACACTTGATAGCAAATGTAGAAATGATCCCTTCTATTATATAGGAATTTAATTATCCTACCTGGGACTTTTCAGAGAACGCATTAGTGTTGATTACAATTGATTAGCATAGCCCGTATGAGATGGATTTTAAATTAAATTTTCCTTTAACATTAAAAGGATTGCTGGTTATTTACTTTAAAGCAACGGCGTAGTACATGCAATTGTAGTGAGGTACTCGAAAAAGATAAAAAAAATCAAAGCAAATAAATATTATATTATGAAAAAAGAAAAACCAAATCACAGCGCAAAAATTGATGACCTTTCTAAAAACTTCATCTCGAACGACGGAAAAACTTTCGTATCAGAACACGGCATTCCCGTACATGATTCTCACAATTCTTTGAAAGCAGGAGAAAGAGGACCTTCGCTTTTAGAAGATTTTCTTTTGAGAGAAAAACTAGCACATTTCGACCGGGAAAGAATCCCAGAAAGGGTTGTGCACGCGAGAGCTGCGGCGGCGCATGGGGTTTTCACCCTTCAAAAAGATATGAGCGAATACACTTCCGCCGATTTTCTCAATGGCGTCGGAAAAGAAACCCCAGTGTTTGTGAGGCTTTCCACTGTAGCAGGATTTAAAGGTTCGACAGATTTGGCTCGAGATGTAAGAGGATTTGCAGTAAAATTTTATACCAACCAGGGTAATTTCGACCTCGTTGGAAATAATATACCGGTATTTTTCATTCAGGATGCAATGAAATTTCCGGATGTTGTGCATGCTGTAAAACCGGAACCTGATAATGAAATGCCACAAGCCGCATCCGCTCACGATACCTTCTGGGATTTTGTTTCTCTATCTCCGGAAGCCTCGCACATGATCATGTGGACGATGAGCGACAGAGCGATCCCGAGAAGCTTAAGAATGATGGAAGGTTTTGGAGTGCATACTTTCAAATTAGTAAATAAAAAAGGGAAAGCGCATTTTGTAAAATTCCACTGGAAGCCGGTTTTGGGTGTACATTCCGTTTGTTGGGATGAAGCGCAAAAGATTTCCGGAAAAAATTCAGATTTCCACCGTGAAGATTTATGGGAAAACATTGAAAAAGGCAATTTCCCAGAATGGGAATTTGGCGTACAGATTATTCCTGAAGAAGATGAGTTTAAATTTGATTTTGATATTCTAGACCCCACCAAATTGATTCCTGAAGAATTAGTTCCTGTAGAAATTATTGGGAAGATGACTTTAAATAGAAATCCTGACAATTTCTTCGCGGAAAACGAGCAGTCCGCTTTCTCTCCGGGAAATATTGTTCCTGGGATTGATTTCAGTAATGATCCCTTATTGCAGGGAAGAATTTTTTCTTATCACGATACACAAATGCATCGATTAGGCGGAGCTAATTTCACTCAACTTCCAATCAACAGACCATTAAATGATGCTCATAATACACTTCGGGATGGTTTTGCACAGCATAGAATCTATAAAGAAAAATCGCATTACACTCCAAATTCGGTTGCAGGTGGCTGTCCTTTCTTAGCAAAAGCAACAGAAGGCGGTTTCATTTCTCATGGTGAAAAAATTGATGCACATATCATAAGAGGCAGAAGCGAAAGTTTCCGGGACCATTACAGTCAAGCAAAAATGTTCTTTAACTCCCAATCCACGTACGAAAAAAATCATATAAAAGACGCATTTTCATTTGAATTATCAAAGGTAAAATCCCCGGCAATTCGCCAAAGAGTCGTTCAGCAACTTAGCAATATCAGTTTAGATCTTTCATCGTATGTGGCAGAGAAATTAGGCTTAGAGGCACCGAAAGAAGCAGTACCAGTAGATAACCATGTACACAATGCAGACCAAAGTCCGGCAGATGTGGCATCAGTAATCAAAGAGCCAGCTACCAAAAAATCGGACGCTTTAAGTATGGCGAATACTAAAAAAGATAGTATAAAATCTAGAAAAATAGCGGTTTTTGTTACGGATGGTTTTGATGCTGGTTCTTTTGCCGAACTTAATAATGAATTAGAGAAGGAAGGAGCTGAAGCTTGCCCTATTGCTCCAAAATTAGGAAAAGTGAAAGATAGCGAAGGAAAGGAATTTGAGGTAAAGGACACTTACTTTAATACAGCTTCTGTCCTTTTTGACGCAGTATATATTGTGGGCGGTGAGCAAAATTTCAAGGCGGTATCAGAAATTTCCAACGCGGTGGAATTTGCAAATGATGCCATCAAACATTGCAAAGTGATTGGCGGCTGTAATGGTTCTGAAATGTTTTATTCTAAGGCGCCACTTTTTGCAAAGGCAGGCAAAGACGATAAAGCATTTATCCTGACTAGTGATGTTAAAAAATTTATAAATACTTTAAAACAACACAGAAATTGGGATCGAGAACCGAAACTAAAATAATAAATATCAGAATTTTAACTTACTGGTAATGTTATCATTTTAACCATATCCTTAAATATAAATTGAAACCTCTTTTGGTAAAATTATAATTTGAGGATATTTTTTTTATGAATATCCGTAATTAGGAATAATTCACTATATTTGACTGTAATTTAGGTAATTATATGGATATATTTAGTTTTACGGCTCATTTTGGGACAGAAGAAGATTGCAGAATTCATTTTAAGGCTCAGAGAGACAAAATCGGAGTATTTTGCAAATGCGGCCACAAGGAGCATTTCTGGATTAAAAGCATTTGGACTTACGAATGCAAGAAATGCCGCAGCAGAACCTCTTTGAAAAGCGGAACAATCATGCAAAACTCCAATCTTTCTTTT
>NZ_JASZ02000013.1 GCF_000735695.2 Kaistella haifensis DSM 19056 | reverse complement strand
CTGTCATTGAGGTTCAAAGTCTTTTTTATAAATTGCCACTGATTGTCAGAAATGTTTGTCGAGTAATTTTTCACTGTAATTTAATTGATTAGTAACCAACAAGTTACGGAAAATAAACAACATAAACAACTGACAATCAGTTTTTTATAAGATTATTTTATAAAATAAACGCCATACGAATTTTTCTAATTTAATTTTTAAACAGGCTCTAAGTACTTTGAAACACTTACAAACCTAACGTTATGATTCATCAATTCAAATTTACTTTAATCCTAACAATGGTAATTTTTTTATCAAATTTCACAAAAAATTATGGTAAGACTTTATCAGCCCCCGCAACTTATTATCTTGATTCCGAAATGGGGAATGACCAAAAAAACGGACAAAGTCCGCATTCTAATCGCGATACTGGACTCCCTATTCCCGCGAGAAATGCAATAGACTTCAAATTTTTTCAAGTTAGAATAATCCAATTCATTAAAGCTAATGTCTTTTTTGCCAAAGAACCGTTGCAGCGCATTCAGAGTATCTTTTTCCACTTTCGCTGTTCCAGTTTTATCCGATGCCAAAAGATTTCTAATCAAATCTTCGTGGAAACTCGTATAGGTTAAGGAAATGCTTTGTCCGCTGCTCGTCTTTAGTTTATTGATGAGATCAGGAAGCGTGAAGTAGATTCCATTTTTATCGAAATCGTCGATAATCTCGTCAATGATCTTAATTCTGCGCTCAATAAATTTGTTGAGGTTAGCGTGATTGGGATGCGAAGTTTTCAGACGACAAGCGTCAAAACTCCAGTCCTTCTCCTTGCAAGTTTTCCCGATTGAAAGACTTGTGTTTTTGCGGTCTTTTATAAATGAAATTATGATACTTCTCTCCCCTGTTTTATTCGCTTTTGGAGCAAGTGTAAAGGTGTAACTTACCATTTTGTGTCAATTTTTATCGTTTTTCACGAACATTTTTTTCAGATGTTCCTGTTTATCGTGTTTTACAAAAATTTTTTCACGAACATTTCACGAACATTTGCGCTCCAAAAGTAAAATATTATAAAATACTGTACAAGAAAAATATTTGTAAACAATTGATAATCAAAGAAAATAAAGCATAATAAAGATTAAGCAAATTATAATAAAACACAATAAAACCGACTGTTAATCAGAGGGTCGCTGGTTCGAGCCCAGCAAGAGGAGCAAAGACTTACAGAAATGTAAGTCTTTTTTTTTGTTTTAATACTTCGGAAACCACTTCTATTAAAGTGGTTATTGGCATTTTATTCCAAATAAAAAACCCCATCCGATAAAAGATGAGGTTTTTTCTTGATGAGGTTTTTACTTATTGTTTCTTGATGGCTTTCGCAATGTTGATGATTACTTTCACTGCTTTTTCCATGCTTTCCAAAGCTACATATTCGTACGGACCATGGAAATTGATTCCGCCCGCGAAAATATTCGGACACGGAAGTCCCATATAAGAAAGTTGTGCGCCATCGGTTCCGCCACGAATTGCTTTTATTTTTGGCTCAATATTCGCGTCTTTCATTGCTTGTTCCGCAATATCTACGATGTGCATTTTACCTTCAAATTGTTGCTTCATGTTTCGGTATTGCTCTTTAATTTCAACTTCAGCCGTTCCTTTCCCGAATTTTTCGTTGAATTCAGCAACTTTTTCCTCCATAATTTTTTTTCTTGCTTCAAATTTTGCTTCATCGTGATCACGAATGATGTATTGCAACTTCGCCTCAGAAACATCCGCTTTTATTTCCATTAAATGGTAAAAACCTTCGAAACCTTTCGTTGTAGAAGGGGTTTCGTTTTCCGGAAGCATTTTGATGAATTCTGCTGCCAAAAGTGAAGCATTCACCATTTTCCCGAATGCATAACCAGGATGCACGCTCAAACCGTGAATTTTCACCACTGCTCCGGCTGCGTTGAAGTTTTCGTATTCCAACTCGCCAACTTCGCCTCCATCCATGGTGTAAGCCCATTCTGCACCGAATTTTGCAACGTCGAATTTATGGGCGCCTCTTCCGATTTCTTCATCTGGAGTGAAGCCGATTGCTATTTTTCCGTGTTTTATTTCAGGATGCGCTAAAAGATATTCCGCCGCAGTTACGATTTCTGCAATTCCAGCCTTGTCGTCCGCGCCGAGGAGAGTGGTTCCATCAGTTGTGATCAAAGTTTTTCCTACATAATCTTTTAAGCTTTCAAATTTCGACGGAGAAAGGATAAAACCGGTTTCTTTGTTCAATAATAGATCTTTACCATCATAATCGTCCCAAATTTGTGGCTTCACATTTTCCCCATTAAAATCTGGCGAAGTGTCATAATGAGAAATAAAACCTACCACCGGCTCATCATCATTTTCCAGATTAGAGGGAACGTAAGCATAAATATATCCGTTCTCATCCAAAGAAACATCGCTTAACCCTAAAGTTTTCAATTCCTCAAAAATATATTTTGCGATATCCCATTGTCTTTCGGTGGACGGGGTTGTGTCGCTCTCTGCGTCGCTGGTTGAAAAGATTTTTACGTAATTGATAAAACGGTTTTGGAGTTTGAGTTTCCACTCAAGATTGAATTCTATCGTATTCATTTCGATTAAATTTAATTTTAACAAAGGTAAGGATTTTGCAACTCGGAAATGGCGATTTAAGGCTATTTTTAACCCAAATTCCTGTGGGAATTCTTTAAAAAGACTTGCTTTGAAAAAAATTATTATCTTTGAGAAAACCTAAAATCACTCATGTTTTTAACCGAATGTTCACGAGATGCGATGCAAGGTTGGGGCGAATTTATCCCGACAACCAAAAAAATTGACTATATCAACAAATTGATGGATGTGGGTTTCGATGTATTGGACTGCGGAAGTTTTGTTTCTCCAAAATCGATACCGCAAATGGCAGATTCGGGAATTGTAATTGATGAAATTGACAAATCGATCTCCAACACCAAACTTTCGGTGATTGTCGCGAATTATCGTGGTGCTGAAAAAGCTTTGGAACATCAGCAGGTTGATATTTTGGGTTTTCCTTTTTCCATTTCCGAAACTTTTCAATACCGAAATACCAACAAAAATCAGGAAGAGGCTTTTAATGATATTTTAAAAATTTCAGAATTGCTAAAAACTGACGGAAGAACCTTGAATATCTATTTTTCAATGGCGTTTGGGAATCCTTATGGCGAAATTTGGAAATTGGAAGATGTTGATTTTTGGGCGAATCGTTTTAATGAAATCGGGATCAAAAATATTTTGCTTTCCGACACAACCGGAACCGGAAATGTGGAAAAAATTGAACTACTATTCGAAAAAATTCCTAAGAAATATCCGGAAATTGATTTCGGTGCGCATTTTCATAACCGATACGAAGATTCTTACAAAAAGCTGAAAGCAGCTTATGATAAAGGTTGCCGAAGATTTGATTCAGCAATCAAAGGAATTGGCGGCTGTCCGATGGCCAAAGACGATTTGGTGGGAAATATGCCGACAGAACAAGTGATTAATTTCATGGCTTCAGAAAAAATAGATCATTCTTTGAATTTATTAAACTTCGAAAGCGCATGGAATAAAGCAAAAGATATTTTTCATTTTTAAAGATTTCTATGAAACCCATCATTGCCATTGAAGAATTTCAATCGATTGTAAATCAAGGAAATATAATTGTTCTTGATGCGAGATCCGGGAAAGATGCTCATCAAAATTACCTTGAAAAACACATCAGAGGAGCGAGGTTTGTAGATTTAGAAAAAGATTTGGCTACCGTTTCATCAGATGCTTCAAAGGGAGGAAGACATCCGCTGCCAGATTTGTTCGATTTTGCTAAAACACTTTCAGAGTTGGGGATTTCCGAGAATTCTCGAATAGTGATTTATGATGACAAAAATGGTGCGAATGCCGCAGCACGTTGCTGGTGGATGCTCTATGCATTCGGAATTGAAAAAGTACAGGTTTTGGATAGCGGTTTTCAAATAGCTGAAAAAGCAGGTCTTGAAATGAATTCCGGTAATGAGCATTTTCATCAAAGCACCATCAGAATTCCTGAAAAATGGCAGTTTCCAACATCAGATATCGATGAGGTTGAAGATTTACTTTCTGAAAAATCTGCCACGGTGATTGATGTTCGCGACGCCTATCGATACAACGGAGAATCGGAGCCGATTGATCCAATCGCGGGACATATTCCGGGAGCAATCAATATTCCTTTAACAGAAAATTTAACCGAAAACGGTACATTTCTACAACCAGAAATCCTGAAAGAAAATTATCAGAAAATTTTGAATAATCATCCTGAAAAGTTAATTATCCATTGCGGATCTGGCGTTACGGCTTGTCACACCATTCTGGCAATGGCTTATGCAGGAATGGAAATTCCTGCTCTTTATGTAGGTTCCTGGAGCGAGTGGTGCAGGAGCGGGAAGGAGATCGCCAAAAATTAAAGCATTCCCAACTCGAAACGAGCTTCCTCACTCATCATATCTTTGTTCCATGATGGTTCGAAAGTGAGTTCCAAATCTACTTCTTTTACGCCTTCTACTTCCGAAGTTTTTTCGCGGACTTCCGCCGGAAGCGATTCTGCCACCGGGCAATTTGGCGTGGTAAGCGTCATGATGATTTTCACGGCTCCTTCATCGGAAATTTGTACATCGTAAACCAATCCCAATTCGTAAATATCAACAGGGATTTCGGGGTCGTAAACGGTTTTTAAAGCTTTGATGATATTTTCGCCGATATCGGCAATCTGGTCGTCGGTATATTTCATTTCAATGATAGCTGTATTGTTTTTAAGACTTTTCAGCAAATTATTTTTCTAATTTTTCAAGTAAATCTTCCTGTCGCATGCGCCGGAAAATATTTGCCAAAGTTAAGACATCTTTTTCACAATATTGAACTATTCTAAATAAGTCTTTTTCTATATAATAAATTGATGCAACCATTGAGCCGTCGATATCGTCTTTCGGAGTGGGGATTCCGAATACATGCGCCAACAATTCTAGGGAAACGTATGATTTATAATCACCGAATTTCCAGAGTTCCATCGTGTCGAGATGAGGAATTTCCCAAGGTTTTTTTCCAAACATTTGGAAAGGTTTCGGCGGTTGAATTCCATTAATTAAAAACCTTCTCGCAATCCACGGAAAATCGAATTCTTTCCCATTATGAGCACAAAGAACAACATCGCGAAGTTTCGGATGGTTGAAAATGGAACCGAATTCTTCCAAAAACTTTTTTTCATCATCGCCGTAGAAACTCTTAATCATCAATTTCTCGTTTTTCTCTAAAATACCAACAGAAATGCAGATGATTTTGCCAAATTCTGCCATGATTCCACCTCTTTCCGTGTAAAATTCTTCCGCAGAAAAATCCTCTTTTCGCTGCATTTTGGTTTTTTTGTCCCAAAGTTTTTGCGAAGATTCATCCAGATCTTCCCAATTTCCGTATTGCGGAACGGTTTCGATGTCGAGGAAAAGTATTTTTTCAAAAGGAATATTTTGAATCATGATTTGTGTTTTTTTAATGAATAAAATTTAGTTTTCAACTCCTAAAAAAAATCAACCAACCTTAAATCCGTTTTTCACAGGAAACGATGTTGAAAGCAATGTAACTTCGTTATTTTCACCATAAACGCCCAAAACCAAACATTCGCTGAAGAAATTGGCGATTTGTTTTTTAGGAAAATTCACGATTGCTAGAATCTGTTTTCCAATCAAATCTTCTTTTTGGTACAAAGTGGTGATTTGCGCCGAAGATTTTCGAATTCCTAACTCACCAAAGTCAATTTCTAGTTGGTAAGAAGGATTTCTGGCTTTCGGAAAATCAGAAACGGAAATAATTGTTCCGCTTCTGATGTCTATTTTTTCGAAATCTTCCCAAGAAATTTCTGGTTTTATCAGCATTTTATTTTTTTACAGAAACCACGTAATCGTACACCAAAGCGTGTTGCTCATCATTGAGTTTTGCTTTTGGCGCCATACTGTTCATAATTCCCACCCAATCTTGCGCGGAATGCGCTGTAGGATTTGGTAAATCATGACATCTGCCGCAAGAGTTTTGGAAAATGGTTTTTCCAGCAGCAAGTTTTTCGGCGTTGTCGGTTTTGGTTCCTTCTGCTACGGCTGGTTTTGGCGTACAAGAAGCGAGAAAACCGGTCACGGAAACAGCAATTAAAAGTGTTTTCAAAGTATTTTTAAAATTTTTGAAAGAATGTTGGTTTTTCATAAATTAATATTTGTTTTATCCAAAAATAGTCAATTTTCATCTAAATTTGTTTCAGTACGTTATTTTTCCTTCAAAATTTTTACCTCAATGAAGCTTAATTGGTTTACCAAAAAACTTAAATTAAAAGAAACTTTTTCCATTTCTTACGGAAATTATGATTTTCGGGATTCACTCTTGGTAAAGCTTTCTTATGGCAATTGTGACGGGTTTGGCGAATGTGTTTCCATTAATTATTATGGAATTAATCTGGACGAATTTATTTTGAAATTAAAATACGTTCAATCTCAAATTGAAAGTCAAAAAATCGTACATCCGAAGGATTTTTATCTTTTTCTGTCATCGTTAAAACTTCATTCTTTTCTTATTTCTGCTCTGGATTGTGCGTATTGGGATTTGTTCGGTAAATTAGAAAATAAGACTTTTTCAGACATTAATGAATTAAAAATCAATAGATTAACAGAATCTTCTTACACCATAAGCATCGCTTCGATTGAGGAGCAAATTAGAAAAATCGAAAATTCGGATTGGCGAAAATTTAAAGTAAAATGTAATGGTTTGGATCGCGAAAATATTTTTAAACTTCTCGATACCGGAAAAGAGATTGCTTTAGATTCAAATACAAGTTTTTCGGATGATGATTGTAATTTTCTGCAAAACAACGAACTAACTTCTCGGTTTTCTTATTTGGAACAACCCCGACCGATTGGTGAATATCAAATTTTAAATAAAAATCTTCATGCAAATTGGATGGCGGATGAAGATTGCCAGAACATTTCTTCCCTTGAAAAACTGCGTCCGCATTATGCTGCAATCAATATTAAGTTGATGAAATGTGGCGGGATTTCGCCTGCTTTGGAATTAATTTCGGAAGCTAAAAAACTCAATTATCAAGTCATGATCGGTTGTATGACAGAATCATCGGTTGGGATTTCTGCGGGAATTGCCGTTGCATCTTTATGTAATTTTGCTGATTTGGATGGGGCTAATTTAATTTCAAATGATTTTGCAAAAGGCAGTTTTATGGATTCCGGAAAACTTATTTTATCCGAAAAACCGGGACTTGGAATTGAAATAATTTCGTAAAAGAATCGTATTTTTGAGTTTATGAAAAAATTTTCAACCGAAGAATTGATTACAGGCATAAAATCCGGCGACAAGCGCATCCTCGGGAAAGCCATCACTTTGGTTGAAAGCAAAAAACGGGAACATCGCGAACAAGCTGAACTTATTTTAAAGGAAATTTTACCGTTCACCGGAAAAAGTGTGAGGGTTGGAATTACCGGAGTTCCAGGTGCTGGAAAATCGACTTTTATTGAAAATTTCGGGAGGTTGGCGATTGAAAAAGGAAAAAAAGTTGCAGTGTTGGCCATCGATCCGAGTTCTTCGTTGAACAAAGGTTCGATTTTGGGCGATAAAACACGTATGGAAGAACTTTCAAAAGAGGAAAATGCGTTTATACGTCCTTCTCCAAGTTCCGGATTTCTAGGCGGAGTAGCCAACACGACTTTCGAAACCATGTTGATTTGCGAAGCAGCGGGTTACGATTATATTTTGATAGAAACCGTTGGAGTGGGTCAAAGTGAAGTTTTGGTCGCGGATATTACCGATGTTTTCCTTTTTTTGAAAATCATTGGCGCAGGTGATGAACTTCAGGGAATTAAACGAGGAATCATGGAGATGGTCGATTTGATTTTTATTAATAAAGTAGAAGAGGACAATCTTCAGAAAGCGAAATCAACGAAGACCGAATTGTCGCGTGCCTTGCATTTTTTGCAACCTAAAGAAAAAGGATGGAAAATACCGGTTTTGCTTGGTTCTGCATTGAACAATAAGGGGTTGGTAGAGGTTTTCAATTCGATTTCCAAGTTTATTGATTTAAAAATAAAGAACGGAAATTTTGAACAAGCCAGGAAGCAACAAGCCGAAAAACGCTTTGAATATTGGGTGCAGGAATATATTTTGCAAAAGACCAAGGAATCCGGTTCTTCGGAAAATCATTATTTAGAACACAAAAAAAAGGCCTCCGAATTGAAATCTAATCCAAGTTCGGAAGCCAAAATTTTTGTAGAAAATCTGTTAAAAAAATAAAATTTATTTCGAGTTTTCTTGAATGTATCCATCATAAGAAATGGGTTGTCTGTCGGTTGAATCGATGTTGAGATACGCTTTTCCATTAGGGAAAACTTCCAGAATCATTCTTCGAACATTCTGTTGATCTTTGGTATTGATGAAGTAGATTGTACTTCCTTTTTTACCTGCTTTTTGAGTAAGGGTGAAATCTTTTGAAGTAAATCGATAGGAATTATTGGTATTGTCATAATTTGAAGTAAACATTCTTCCGAAGTATGGCAAAACTGCAGTAATTTCGTTTTTCATGATTTTCAAGGAGTAACCGTAATCTAGGTTTAATACTTGTGTGGAGGTGGAATTTGGCATTGAAGTTAGCACATTTACTACATCAGCACTGGCCGGATTGGCTCTTTGCGCAATGAAGGTGAACTCATTTTCTTTAAGTAATTTTGAAATATTCGCATTTGCAGCGGTATTTTGGGAGCTACAAGCATTGAAAATCGCCATCAATACGCCGAGCATTATAATCTTGAATAAATTTTTCATTGTCTTATTTTTTTGTTTTTTAATGCAAAAATTATGCTAGTAATTTAAAAACGAAAATTGTGGAATAAAAATTGTTTATAGAACACTATTAAAATATTAAACTATTATGAAAAATGTTAATAGAATTTTAGGAATCGGTGCATTATCTTTGATGATGATGGCTTGTACCACGAACCCGATTACCGGTAGAAAATCTTTGCAATTGGCCAATGACCAAGAAATTACGGCGATGGCTTTGCAACAATATCGAGAAACTTTATCAAAATCGAAAGTGATTAGCGGAACTACGGCTGCGAAAAGCGTTCAAAATGTAGGCGCCAGAATAAAAAATGCAGCGAACAATTACTACCGCTCAATCGGTCGCGAAAGCGATCTTGCGAATTATCAATGGGAATTTAATCTCATCGATGATAAACAAGTAAATGCTTGGTGTATGCCGGGCGGAAAAGTGGCAGTTTATACCGGAATTTTACCAATTTCTAAGACAGATACAGGTTTAGCAGTAGTTTTAGGACACGAAGTATCTCACGCACTTGCCGGACACGGTAACGAGAGAATTTCTCAGGCAATGGTTGCACAGGGTGTTGGCGGAATTGTAGGCGGCGTTTTAACCAGCGGACAGATGGCTCAAATCTTTCAGCAGGTTTATCCGATCGGAGCGCAAGTTGCACTCTTGAAATATGGTAGAAACCAAGAGTTGGAAGCTGATGAAATGGGACTTTATCTAATGTCAATGGCGGGTTACGATCCTCGTGAGGCGCAACCTTTCTGGCAGAGAATGGAAAGTTCTTCTTCTAGCAGCAGAACACCTGAATTTCTTTCAACGCACCCAAGTCCTGAAAACAGGAGAGCAGATTTAAATAAACACATGCCGAAAGCTTTGGAATATTATAAAAATGCAGGCGGGAAAATTTAAAATATAATAAAAAAAGATTTATCACAAACCTTTCCGAAAAATTCTTATTTTTGGAAAGGTTTTTTAATATCAAGACTATGAAAAATTTAACTTTTATTGGTTTCCTACTATTGGCGGTGGCATTTTTACTTTATTATTTATTGCCGGAATTTTCTTTCGTGAAATTATTTGAACCCATCAGTTTAATGGGAATTCTTGCGGGAATTGGAATTGGGTTAATTATCGGTGGAATCGTTGGTTATGTAAGCAAAGGAAAGGCTTTGAAAGCAGAGCAGAAGCGCCAAGAATTGAAACAACTGAAAAAAGAAAAAGAAGAATTAGAAAAACAAGCTGCCGAACTGGCGAAGCAGCAAACATTCCAAAATACTACAAACGAAAATCCTCAGAACTTTTAATTCTGAGGATTTTTTTATGTTTAAATAAAGTTTTTATTAAAACTGATAACCGACTCCGACCATGAATAAACTCGGACGCGTGTCATAACGAATCGTTTCGTTGATACCGGAATTGTTGTTGATAAATTCTCTTTGGTCTTTGGTGAAAGCACCTTCGTACCTTGCATTGAAAATTAATTTTTGGATCTTAGCTTGCGCACCTAATTGATAACCTACCGTGAAATTACTAAGTGCATTTTCCTTAAAATCATCATACTGATTTTCCTTAGCAAGGTTGTAGGAAGCAACCGGACCTAAAAATACACCTAAATTATCTCCTATAATATTGTATCCTAATAGTACGGGAACATCAACGCGATTGCTTTTCACTTCAAGAGTTGTTCCAGCAGTTTTTGGCACTTCAAATTCTGATTTGAAAGTGGTGTAATAGATTTCAGGCATTACAAACAAGGAAGCCGGCAAATTGATTTTTGCAGATAAACCAACATTGAAACCAACATTGTTTTTCCCTGAATTGTTGTATGCTGTAACTGCAGTTCCTTTGATATTTTCCCAAGTTGGCTTATCGGTTTTAAAAAGCAAATTTGCCTTTCCAGATAAAGTTACTTGTGCCGATACAAATACCGATGCAGAGAGTAATGCGATGCTAAGTATTTTATTCATTTTCATTAGATTTTGTAATAATATTATCGATGGAAGTTTTGTTGGTTTCTAAGAAATATTCTCGAAGTTCCTTGAAAAGTTCCGAGGAATAAACGAAATCGATCAGGTTTTTATTTCCTGCATTGATGAGGATGTCTTTGTTTCCTTCCCATTCCTTAATTCCTAAACGTAGGTATACAATTTTCTCGCCAATCGTCATTACCGAGTTCATATCATGGGTATTAATGATTGTCGTCGTGTTATATTCTTTGGTAATTTCCAAGAGTAAATCATCAATGATATTCGATGTATATGGATCTAGCCCAGAGTTGGGTTCGTCGCAGAATAAATATTTTGGGTTATTCACTATCGCTCTTGCAATGGCCACCCTTTTTTGCATTCCTCCGGAGATTTCTGAAGGATATTTGCGGTTTGCTTTTTCAAGGTGAACCCTTCCGATTACTTCGAAAACACGTCTTTTCTTTTCTCGGTAAGTAAGGTCGGTAAACATATCTAGTGGGAAAGTGATATTTTCTTCCACCGTCATCGAATCGAAAAGCGCACTTCCTTGAAATACCGTTCCGATTTCGGAGCGTAGGATCTGTTTTTCGTCGCGCGACATTTTATTGATGTCTCTTCCGTCAAAAAGTATTTCTCCGGAACTTGGTTGGTAAACATTCAGCAAACATTTCAGGAAAACAGTTTTTCCGGATCCACTTTGCCCGATGATGAGGTTTACCTTTCCGGTATCAAACGTAGTTGTAATTCCTTTCAATACTTCCACTTCCTCGAACTTTTTCTTTAAATCTTTTACTTCAATCATCAGCTGAGGAACATTTGAGTTAATATTAAATTGGTGATAATGATGCAAACAATCGTCCACACCACAGCTTGTGTACTTGCCCGACCTACTTCTAGTGAGCCTCCTTTTACATTATACCCGAAATATGCTGGAATTGTGGCAATTAAAAATGCAAAAACTGCAGTTTTAAATAATGCATACCAAATGAAATGTTCTGGCATATACATTTGGATTCCTGTGATGTAGTCGGCTTTGCTCCAGCTTCCGGTTGCAATTCCGGCTAAATATCCTCCCCAAATACCAAATACAATACTGATGGCGATAAGCAACGGGTTGAAAATTACGCTTGCCAAAATTTTAGGTAAAATTAAAAAATTAGGAGAATTAACCCCCATAATATCTAAAGCATCAATTTGTTCAGTAACCCGCATTGTACCAATACTTGAAGCGATATATGAACCTACTTTTCCGGCAAGAATTACCGAAATGATGGTAGGCGCAAATTCCAAGATCAAAACTACTTTTGTTGCATATCCAATGAATGAATTGGGAATAGGGAAGGTGGAAGCGCTAAAGTTATTGTACATCTGTATCGCGACTACAGCTCCCACAAAAATAGAGGTGAAAAGTACCAAACCAAAGGAATTGACACCTAAATCATGAATCTCCCGCATGAAAAGTTTGCCAAAAACCGAAGATTTCTGTGGCCTTTTTATCGTTTTTGACAGCAGTAGAAAGTAAGCTCCTACATGTCCCAAAAGTTTTTTTAACATTCTGCTAAATTAGTGTTTTATTTATTTTATCAATTTTTTAATTGGCGTTTTTATCTCCACCAATCACCAAAAAAATGGTTTTAAAAATGATGACTAAATCCAAACTTATGCTCCAATTTTTCACATAGAAAGCATCCGCCAAGATTCTTTTTTTCATTTTAATTTCAATATCACCAGTATTGCCGCGCAATCCATTCACCTGAGCTAATCCTGTGATACCAGGCTTTACCAAGCTTCTTATCGAGTATCTTCCGATTTTTAGTTTATAAAAATCATCTACCAATAACATGTGCGGTCTTGGTCCAACTACCGACATTTCGCCTCGCAAAACATTCAAAAATTGTGGCATTTCATCTAAACTTGTTTTTCTAAGAAAACGCCCTATTTTGGTCACTCTTTTATCGTTTTCCTGAGTTGTTTTCGTGGTTGAACCATCATTTTCATACATCGTACGAAATTTGATACATTGGAAAACCTGATCATGAAATCCATACCTTTTTTGAAGAAAAAAAATGGAACCTTTGCTGTCGAGTTTAATCAAAATTGCAATCAATGGGAAAAGCCAAGTGCAAATCAGTCCTAAAATAAGAATAGCAAAAATGATGTCAAATGTTCTTTTGATGATGATATTGGTAAAAAAGTCTAAGGGAAATTTGGATCTAATCAAAACAGGTTGCATCTCGACATATCCCAAATCGTACTGAAAAAAATTGTTCTTGGCAATACTAGGGATCAATGAAATACGCACTTTGTGGCGCTCTGCCAATCGCAGGATTTCTTGTTCCTGCTGATTTTCGAATCTTAAAGATGAGAGATATAGGGTGTGAATTCCGTTTTCTTTCCAGAAATCAACTAGTTTTTTATAGCTAAATTCTTCATTGTCAGGAAATTCGAAGATGCGAAAACCATAATCTTTTCTTTCGGTTAAAATATTTCTAAGGATTTCCGTAGCAGGATCATCATTTAAAAACATGATATTTCGATAATTTATCCCTTTTGCTCTTAAATATTTCAGGGTGAAAAACACCAAAGATTTAATAAAAAAAAGCAATAAAAACAATGCAATCGCAATGTAAAAACGATCCAATTTCAGAAAATCATTATTGCTCACTTTTGCCAAAAGAATTACCCCAAAAATAAAAATAAAGATGTGAGTTACAAGTCGTTCTAGGTAAATGGTGTAGGTGATGTTTCGAGCAACGGAATATAATTTGGTTCTGCCACTAAGAGGAATCCAAAACAGCGTAAGCAAAATAATCGATAACGCATTTTGTTCCCAAACATTTTGATCATATCGCACCTCATTGTTTCTCATAAAAAAAAACAAGAAAACCCCTGTAATTACAATAACATCAAGAAGAATGAAAACGATCTTAAAATACCGAGAATATCGAATTTTTTGCATAAATCCTTATATAAAAAGTAAATTTAATATAAATTATGGGATATTCAAATATTTATGAGTCTGTACGGAAGCCTGCCATTTTGGGTTCGCGAGAATAAAATCGGTGATCTTTGGATACATTTCATTTCTTTTGCTCCACTCGCTTTGTAGATATAATTTGCAGTTTTCCGAAACTTTTGCAGCTTGTTCCTCCGCGAATTTGAAGTCGTTATTATTGAAAACAATGACCTTTAATTCACTGGCTTTGGCATAAATTTCTTCTTTTGGAAGTCCGTTTTTTTTTGGTGAAAGCGTGATCCAGTCCAAAATTCCGCTCATGTCATAAGCACCGGAAGTTTCAATGTGAATGGTGCATCCCAACTCTTTCAAACGGGTAGTAAGCGGAACAAGGTTCCACATTAGTGGTTCTCCGCCGGTTAAAACGATGGTCTTACAGTATTTTGCTGCCGTTTGGGCAATTTCTTCAGTATTCATCAGTGGGTGAAGGTTTGGATCCCAACTTTCCTTAACGTCACACCAATGGCAACCCACGTCGCAACCGCCGAGACGGATGAAATAAGCAGCCTTTCCGGTATGCGAACCTTCTCCTTGTAAAGTGTAAAAATGCTCCATCACAGGGAGCATTTTTCCTTCATTTAGTAATATATTTTCTTCTTCTTTAATCATTATAAACTGAGGTTTTATAAGCTAATATGGTGTTTTTCATGAGCATCGCTCTGGTCATAGGACCTACACCGCCGGGAACTGGTGTAATCCAAGAAGCTTTTGTTTTACAACTTTCGAAATCAACATCCCCTGCGAGATGATATCCTTTTTCCGAAGCATCGTCAACTCTGGTAATTCCCACGTCGATAATTACCGTACCTCCTTTGATCATTTCGGCTTTAAGGAAATTTGGATCGCCTAATGCAGTGATCACAATATCAGCGTTTTGTGTGAATTTTTCAATATGTGGAGTGTAAGAATGCGTGAGGGTTACTGTGGAATTTCCGGGGAAATCTTTGCGGCCCATCAAAATACTCATTGGTTTTCCAACGATGCGACTTCTTCCGATAATTACACAGTGTTTTCCTTTGGTTTCGATTCCGTAACGTTCTAATAATGTGAGAATTCCGTATGGAGTTGCGGGCAAGAACGTATCCATCTCCAAAGCCATTTTCCCGAAATTTTCTGGGTGAAAACCATCTACATCTTTTCTTGGATCAATCGCCATGATGATTTTTTCCTGATCGATTTGTTTAGGCAAAGGCAATTGTACAATAAATCCATCGACATCCTTCGATTTGTTGAGTTCATCAATCTTTTCTAAAAGTTCCGATTCCGAAACAGTACTCGGGAATTTCACCAAAGAAGATTTAAAACCGACCTCTTTGCAATCTTTTATTTTGTTATTAACATAAGCAATGCTTGCGCCGTTGCTTCCCACCAAAATTGCAACCAAATGTGGTGGTCTTCTCTTGTTAGCGACGATTTTTTCTACGTCTGCGCGGATTTCTTGTTTTATTTCTTTCGAAACTTTAAGACCATCGAGGATTTGTGCCATTTTATTTTTACTTTTTATTGATTTCAGATTATTTATTTGCTTTAAAATAATTCATCAAACCATTGGTAGAAGAATCATGAGAGCTTACCAGCTCTTCATTTTTAAGTTCCGAAAGTACTTTCCCGGCTAAAACTTTTCCTAATTCTACACCAAATTGATCGAAACTGAATATATTCCAAATTACACCTTGTACAAAAATTTTATGCTCGTAAAGCGCAATTAATTCTCCTAAGGAAAAAGGAGTTAATTCATTGAATAACAATGAGTTTGTTGGAGTATTTCCGTGGAAGATTTTATAATTAATCAAATGTTGATATTCTTCTTCTTTTTTACCTTGATTTTCAAATTCTGCAATTACTTCGGCTTCAGTTTTACCAAAAGCTAAGGCTTCAGTCTGTGCAAAAAAGTTTGCCAATAGTTTTTCCTGATGATCAGAAATAGGATTGCAAGATTTCACATAAGCAATAAAATCCGCCGGAATCAGTTCCGTGCCTTGGTGAATCAATTGGTAAAACGCGTGCTGACCATTAGTTCCCGGTTCTCCCCAAATAATTGGACCGGTTTTGTAATCTACAAATTCACCATTTCTGTCAACGCATTTTCCGTTACTTTCCATGTCACCTTGTTGCAGATAAGCGGGAAAACGATCCAAATATTGCGAGTAAGGCAAGATGGCATAAGTTGCGGCATTAAAAAAATTTCGATACCAAATTCCCAATAGTGCCATTAAAACAGGAACGTTTTCCTTGAAATCTGCGGTTCGAAAGTGGATATCCGCTTCATGTGCGCCTTTTAGTAATTGTTCGAAATTTTCGTACCCTACCGCAAGCACAATGCTTAAACCGATTGCGCTCCAAAGTGAAAATCTTCCGCCAACCCAATCCCAGAATTCAAAAATGTTTTCTTCTGCAATTCCAAAGCTTTTAACGGACTGAATATTAGTTGATAAAGCTACAAAATGTTTGGCTACATCTTCTTGTTTTCCGGATTTTAAGAACCAGTTTTTCGCTGTTTCCGCGTTGGTCATTGTTTCCTGAGTGGTAAAAGTCTTCGATGCGATGATGAAAAGAGTGGTTTCTGGATTGAGGTTTTTCACCACTTCGGCGATATGATTTCCATCGACATTCGACACGAAATGTACATTTAATCGAGTTTTATAATGTTTTAAAGCAGAACAAACCATCGCTGGACCCAGATCCGATCCACCAATTCCGATATTCACCACGTCGGTAATTTCTTTTCCTGAATACCCTTTGTGTTCTCCCGAAATTACTTTTTCGGAAAAGGTTTTCATTTGATGTAGCACTTTTTCAATTCCGGGTTTTATGTTTTGTCCGTCTACAAGAATTTCTTTTCCTGAAAAATCTCTCAATGCCGTATGCAAAACAGCTCTTCCCTCGGTTTCGTTGATTTTGTCCCCGGAAAACATTTTTTCGATTGCAGACTTCAGTTCGGTTTCTTCGGCTAATTTTACTAATAATTCGAAAGTTTCATCATTAATAAGATTTTTTGAAAAATCAAATAGATAATTCGGACGAACTCTCGAAAATTGGTTGAAACGCTCCGGATTGTTTTGAAAAAGCGAACGCAGATCAAAATCGGTGTTAGCAAAATGCTGGTTTAATGCTATCCATGCGGAAGTTTGAGTCGGATTTATTTTTGGTAACATATATTTTTAATGAAATAAGGAATTTAAACGCCACAAATTTACGGAAAAATAAAAACCTCCGGAAAATCCGGAGGCGAAGTTTGTCGATTAAGCTAAATTTAATACTAATTAAAAATGGTTTTTAATTTTACAGCATCCGCATGTCATGGAAAATTTGTCGAGCCCTGCATTGACGAACATTAATGAGAAAAGCAAAAATAATTTAAGTCTTATAATTTCCTTAATTAAGCTATTAATTGAAAAATAAGATTACTTAATTATCGATTTCTATTGAAATTATTTTTCAATTGCAAGGTCGATTACTTCACTCATGCGGTTTACGTAATTGATTTTAAGAGTTTTTAGATAATCTTTTTTAATTTCTTCAACATCTTTTCTATTCGCTTCACACAAGATAATTTCGGTGATTCCGGCTCTTGCTGCAGCGAGTAATTTTTCTTTAATGCCGCCAACTGGAAGCACTTTCCCGCGAAGTGTAATTTCGCCGGTCATCGCAAGATGAGATTTTACTTTTTTGTTCTTAAAGCTTGAAACAATAGAAGTAAGCATTGCAATTCCTGCAGAGGGACCATCTTTTGGTGTTGCGCCTTCCGGAACGTGAACGTGGATGTTTTTCTTCTGAATATCTTCTGAAGAAATGCCCAATTCATCATGCTTTGCTTTGATGTATTCCAGCGCGATGGTTGCGGATTCTTTCATCACCGTTCCTAGATTTCCTGTCATTGAGAGATTTCCTTTTCCTTCGCTCAAGATGCTTTCAATGAAAAGGATGTCTCCACCAACTTGCGTCCATGCTAAACCTATTACCACACCGGGAACTCCGGTGATTTCTGATAAACTTTTTGGTCTTGGAACCCCCAAAATTTCATCAATTTTGCTGATGGTGATTTTTGGATCGTACACATTTTCTAAAGCGGTTTGCAAAGCTACCCATCTTGCTACCGAAGCGATCTGTTTTTCCAAACCACGCACGCCACTTTCCGAGGTGTGTGCATCTATAATATGTTTCAGTTCGGGATTTCCGAGTTTGAAAGATTTTGTATCAAGCCCGTTTTCTGCTTGTTGTTTTTTAATTAAATGTCTTTTGGCGATTTCTACCTTTTCTTCTAAAGTGTAACCAGCAATCTGAATAATTTCCATTCTGTCCAACAAAGGTCGCTGAATGGTAGAAAGTGAGTTTGCGGTCGCAATAAACATTACTTTAGAAAGATCGTAACCCAGTTCTAGGAAATTATCATAGAAAGAATTATTCTGTTCCGGATCGAGAACTTCTAGTAAAGCGGAACTCGGATCTCCGTGAATTCCCTGTCCGATTTTATCGATTTCATCTAAAACGATCACCGGATTGGAGGTTCCTGCTTTTTTTATTGATTGTAAAATTCTACCTGCCATCGCACCGATATAGGTTTTTCGGTGTCCGCGAATTTCGGATTCATCGTGCAAACCGCCTAAAGAAACTCTCACATACTTTCTGCCAAGTGCGTCTGCAACAGATTTTCCGAGGGAAGTTTTACCAACTCCCGGAGGTCCAACCAAACATAAAATTGGCGATTTCATATTGTTTTTGAGTTTTAGGACCGCCATGTGTTCTAAAATTCTTTTTTTAATGTCTTCTAATCCAAAATGTGCTTTATCGAGAACTTTTTCGGCTTTACTAATATCGAAAATGTCTTTCGAATAAGATTCCCACGGAAGTTCGGTGAAAAAATCGAGGTAATTTCGCTGAACATTATAGTCTGGTGAATTTGGATTTTGTCGCTGAAGTCGGCTGATTTCTTTTTGGAAATGGTTTTCTACTTCTTCGTTCCATGATATTTTTTTTGCCTTTTGCAAAAGTTCTTCAATATCGGATTCTGGGCCGCCGCCAAGCTCTTCCTGAATGGCGCGCATTTGCTGGTTCAGGAAATATTCTCTCTGGCTTTTGTCGAGTTCGCGATTTGTTTTTTGATGAATTTGATTGCGCAATTCCAGTTTTCGGAAATCATTATGCATCAGTTCATAACATTTCTCGGCTCTGTTCATCAGGTTTTTTTCTTCCAGAAGTTTTTGTTTTTCTGCTGAAGAAAAATTTGCATTGGTACAAATAAAGTTCAGCAGATCTTCATTGTCGCTCATATTTTTGATCGCGAAATTTGCTGCATTTGGAATATTTGGATCCAAATCGACAATTTTTAACGCTAAATCTTTGATGTTTTCTATAAGCGCAGCATATTCTTCTGGTTTTTTAGAATTAACCTCTTTTAGTTTGGAAATTTCCGCTTTAAAATAAGGTTTGGATTCGGTGAATTTTTTAACGGTAAATCTTTGGAAACCCCGAGTAATCGCCGTAACGTTTCCTTCCGGTAGTTTAATAATTTTGATGATCTTTGCTAAAGTACCGGTTTTATAGAGGTCATCCTCAGTGGGATCTTCTATGCTCGAATTGTTTTGGCTCAAGATTCCAATATATTCGTTGTTCTTCTGTGCTTCTTCGAGAAGTTTGATCGACTTTTCGCGGCCCGCCGTAATCGGGATGACTACTTTCGGGAACATTACCATATTTCTAACCGGTAAAATCGGAAAAATCTTCTGTTCCGAATTTTCGGAAAGATCAACATCATTATCCATATTGATTTCTTCAGCGACAATGCTGAAACCTTCATCCATTATTTCATCAAAATTGAAATCTTCAAATTCTTTCATAATATTATAGAATGACAAAATGTCATGTTAATTAAAATGTATTAATAAGCAAATTGAAAGTTTTGCTCTGTAACTCCCTAAAATAATTAGGCGCATCTAATTTCACAAGCATTGTGCCATTAGATAATTTAGCCAAAATTTCCATTTCTGGTAAAAATTATTTTTAAAAGGATTAATTTTTTTCTTAATCTGTTAAAAATGTGTATTTTCGCACACTGATAAAAATTATATAAATAAAATGGCAGTTTTAGGACAGATTAGAAACAGACCTTGGCTTTTGATGGGAATTATCGCATTGGCGATGTTGGCTTTCGTAGTAAACCCGGATAGTTTAGAGAAACTGTTTGGTGCGAATCCAGGTGTTTTAGGGAAAGTGAATGGCGAAGAAATTTCAAAAGAAGATTTTGATGATCAGCTTTTCATATTGCAACAGCAAGCTCAGCAACAAGGTCAACCAACTTCTGGTTTAGAAGAACAAGCATGGCAAATGTTGGTGCAATCCAAATTAATCAAACAACAATTTGAGAAAATGGGGCTTACGCTAACAGAAGAGATGTTCTGGAATCAATTGCAATATGATCCTATGTTTGCCCAAAATCCTGAAAATTTTGATGCTAAAGGCAATTTCAAAAGTCAGGAAATAAAGAAGCAAATTGAAGAGCTGAAAAACAGCGGAAATGTTGAGATGTACAACAATTGGTTGAAAACCAGAAAAGCTATTGAGTATAGAATGATGGCTAGACAACTTTTTGCGAACGTTTCAACCGGTATTACCGTAAGTAAAAAAGAAGCGGAAGAAATGATGAAGCAGAGAGATCAACTTGCTAATATCGATTATGTAAAAATTGATTATAACGCTTATGCGCAGAAAAATCCTATAAAAGTTTCTACTAAAGATTTGGAGGATTATATCAAGGCTCACCCGATCATGTTCAAAAGAGATGCGAGCAGAAATCTAGGAGTTGTATATTTCCCTGCAGCAGCAAGTGCGACTGACGATGCAGCAACTTTAGCTGAAATTACCAAACTTTATTCGCAAGGAAGCGACGTGAGCGGAGGAAAAGAAAATTTCCAAAATACAGCAAACGATTCCATGTTTGTTGCGTTAAATTCGGATATGCCTTTTAATCCACAATATTTTTCAGCGAACCAACTTCCTTCAGGAATTAAAGATAAAGTAGCAGCAGCAAGTCCTGGAACTACTTTCGGACCTTATAAAGAGCAAAATTTCTATGTTGTTTCTAAATTATTAGATAAGAAAACTTCAGATTCTACACTATCAAAACATATTTTGATTGCTTACAAAGGAGCGGAACGTTCTACAGCAACAAGAACTCAGGCAGAAGCGAAAAAAATTGCAGAAGACTTGTTGGCACAAATCAAAGCAAATCCGGCAAAATTTGCGGAAGGTTTAAAACTTTCTGACGAACCAAATGCTGTTGAAAGAAACGGAAGCGTAGGTTGGACAACTCCTGAAACTCCTTTCGCACCGGGATATTTAAATTTCCTAGCTTCTAACGCAAAAGGAACTACCGGTATTGCGGAAACGCCTTTCGGTTATCACATCATCAATATCGAAGATAAAAAATCTGGAGCGATGACCTATAAAGTTGCCAACCTTGTGAAAGCAATTAAAGCATCTGACAAAACAGAAAACGAAGTTTATACGAAAGCAACCAAATTCATTCAGCAGGTGCAAGGGAAATCCTTCAACGATTTTGCGAATATTGCAAAGAAAAATAATTACCAATTTTTCAATCCGAAAGAAGTTGGCCGTTTCCAAGGGCAATTACCAGGTTTAGGAACCGATAAAGATGAAGAAATCATCGCTTGGGCTTTCGATAAAAAACGTGAAAAAGGAGATACAGACATTTTCACAGTGGATGGAACCGGCGACCGAGTTATTGTTTATTTGAACGGCGTACAAGATGCAGGAACAGCTGATGCAGAAGCGGTAAGGGAACAAATCGAACCAATTGTGATGAATAAATTGATCGCAAAACATATTTCAGATAAAATTGCCGCAGCGAAAGCAACTTCATTAGATCAAATCGCGAAATTGTTCTCTACAGGAAAACAATCTGCACAAGTGAATTTGCTAAGCCCGCAACTTGCTGGAGCAATGGAACCTAAAGTAGCTGGAGCAGCATTCGGAGTGGCAAAAGGAAAACTTTCGAACCCTGTGGAAGGAGCAACCGGAGTTTATGTTTTGGTGAAAAAATCTGAAACGATCAACAAGCAACCCGGAGATGCAAAGCAGATTGCGCAGTCTATTGCAAGCCAAAATGCACAACAATTTGGGCAAGCATTGCTGAAAAGCCTTCAGGATAATGCCAAAATTAAAGATTATAGAATCGAAGTTTATAACAAGGCAGCACAACAATAAGCTCCTTACTAGCAATAAAATCAAAAGCGACTCTCTAAGGTCGCTTTTGGTGTCTTTAAACCAAGGCACAAAAATTGCGTTTCAGTAAAATGTATTATATTTGTTCATTAAAAAAATAAATCAGAGTGAAGTACTCAAAAGAAATAAAAGCAGGATTAATCGCACTTTTAGCGATCGTAGGGTTTGTCATTTTATTCCAATTTATGAAAGGCAAAAGTCTATTTACTACCGATAATATATTTTACGCAAAATTCGACAATGTTGAAGGATTGGAGGCTTCTAATCCTGTTTCAATCAACGGTTTAAAGGTAGGGCAAGTTGATGAGATTGTTCCAGTGACTGAGAAAGATGGTAAAATCCACTTTGTCGTGAAGGTTACGGTGGATGATGAATTTATATTTTCCAAAAAATCAACCCTTGAAATCTTCGAACCAGGGCTAATGTCTGGCAAGCAAATGCGTGTCAATCTTGCTTACGGAAATCCGATGGCAAAAGATGGCGATACTTTGGCTGGAGCTTTCACCCTTTCGATGATGAATAATATTTCCTCGCAAGTGGGTCCGGTGAAAGATCAATTGCAAATTGTTTTGAAGCGTGTAGATTCTCTTGCCAATAATGCAAACCAGATTTTGAATGATCAAAACAAAGCTGAAATTAAAGCTTTATTGCAAAACCTTAACCGAACCGTAGCTTCCTTCGAAGGAACATCTCGACAAACTAATGCGTTGCTCGCTAACAATGATCCGCGTGTTCAGCAAGTTCTCGATAATGCAAATTTAGCAACGATTAGCGCAAGAACTGCGATTGATAAATACGGAAGAGTGGCAGAACAAGTTGATGTGCAAAAGCTTAATAATACAATTGATAAACTCAGTCTTACTGCAGATAAATTAAATGGTGTTATTTCCGGCATACAGAATGGTGAAGGATCGCTTGGAAAATTGACGAAAGATGAAGAACTTTACAGAAATCTAAATGAATCTTCGCAAAACCTAAATAAACTGATTCTTGATTTAAAAGAAAACCCAAAGAGATACCTCAATTTCTCTGTATTTGGGAAAAACAGTTCCAACTAAAGACTAAAAACCTCTCAATATGCAATATATTGACAATATCATTTTCTTGATCGCCCTTATCGCAGGTTTTGGACTTTTTTTTAAAAGTTTAAAAGAAATTTATCGTAACATCAAACTCGGAAGAGCCATCGATCGAACCGATCATCCGTCCGAAAGATGGAAAACCATGGGAAAAGTAGCGCTCGGACAGAGCAAAATGACCAAACGTCCGATAGCCGGATTTTTGCACATTTTGGTTTATGTGGGTTTTGTGATCATTAATATTGAATTATTAGAAATTATTGTTGATGGAATTTTCGGTACCCACCGTTTTCTTTCAGGGATTTTAGGACATTCTTTGTATGCTGCTTTTACTGCGACTTTGGACGTTTTAGCACTTTTGGTGGTTTTTGCGGTCGTGGTATTTTTTATCCGTAGAAATTTCTATGGAGTGAAAAGACTCAACATGAAAGAACTTTTCGGTTGGCCAAAAATTGATGCAAACTGGATTTTAATTATCGAATTTGCATTGATGATGGCTTTCTTTACAATGAATGCCGCAGATTGGGTTCTTCAGCAAAGAGGCGTTCTTGCCGAACACGGAAGTTTCCCGATTTCGTCCAATATTTTAGCTCCAATTTTCAATAATTTTAGCGATAATACCTTAATTTTTATCGAAAGAGCCGCTTGGTGGTTTCATTTCCTGGGAATTCTTTTCTTTATGAATTACCTCTATTATTCGAAACATTTGCATATTATTCTTGCATTTCCAAACACATGGTTTGCGAATTTACAGCCGAAAGGAAAATTCAATAATCTGGATTCGGTTACCAAAGAAATTAAACTGATGATGGATCCCAACGCTGATCCTTACGCAGCTCCTGCAGATGCAGATCCGAACGCAGTTCCTGATAAATTCGGTGCCAATGATATTTTCGATTTGAATCAGGTTCAGTTGTTGAATGCTTATTCTTGCACAGAGTGCGGAAGATGTACGGCGGTTTGTCCGGCGAATATTACAGGCAAAAAACTTTCACCACGAAAAATTATGATGGACACCCGCGACAGAATTGAAGAAGTGGGTAAAAACATTAATAAAAACGGAAAATTTGTCGATGATGGCAAAAAGTTACTCGACGATTATATTTCAAGAGAGGAACTTTGGGCATGTACCACTTGTAACGCTTGTGTGGAGGCCTGTCCGGTGTTAATTGATCCGTTGTCTATTATTTTTGAAATGCGCAGATTCCTGGTGATGGAGCAGTCTTCAGCGCCACAGGAATTAAATCTGATGATGACCAATATTGAAAACAATGCTGCACCGTGGCAGTACAACCAAGCTGATCGACTAAAATGGGCAACCGAAAACTAAGTTCTAAAACATTTGAAAATCGGATAAATTTAAAATTGCTCCTTACTAATTACTTATAAAAACATGGATTTCACAATAAAAACAATGGCAGAATATGCTGCCGAAGGGAAAGCACCGGAAGTTTTATTTTTCGTTGGTTGCGCAGGAAGTTTTGATGATAGAGCGAAGAAAATTACCAAAGCATTCTGCAAAATTTTGCACAAAGTAGGAGTGGAATTTGCGGTTCTTGGTCAAGAAGAATCGTGCAATGGTGATCCCGCAAAACGAGCTGGAAACGAATTCATTTTTCAGATGATGGCATTAACCAATATCGAAATTATGAATGCTTATGAGGTGAAAAGAATCGTAACCTCTTGTCCGCATTGTTTCAATATTATTAAAAATGAATATCCAGGTTTAGGCGGAAAATACGAAGTAATGCATCACACCCAATTCCTGAAAAAATTGATGGAAGAAGGCCGATTGAAAATAGAAGGAGGTAGCTTTAAAGGCAAAAAAATCACTTTCCACGATCCGTGTTATCTCGGAAGAGGGAATGATGAATATGAAGCGCCAAGAATGCTTCTAGAAAAATTAGATGCGGAATTAGTAGAAATGAAACGTTGCAAATCCAACGGACTTTGCTGTGGAGCCGGTGGTGCACAAATGTTCAAAGAACCTGAAAAAGGTAACAAAGACATCAACATAGAAAGAACGGAAGAAGCTTTAGCAGAAACTCCAAATATCATCGCTACCGGTTGTCCTTTCTGCAACACCATGATGACTGATGGAGTGAAACATTTCAATAAAAACAATGAAGTCGCCGTAAAAGATATCGTAGAACTTCTTGCGGAAGCGGAGGATTTGTAATATTGAGGGCTTTAAAATATTTATTTAAAAAATTTTAAGGAAATTATAAAACTCAAACGTGAACATAAAGTACATTATATCTTGTCTGTTTCTTTTTGTACTTGGTGTTTTAACTGTTTCTTGTTACCAAAATAGAGTTTACGATTGGGATATGCCCGGTTATTTGGGAAGTATTTATACTTGGGAATATCCCAAAAATCCAGAATATGTTCATGAGCTGGTTTATAGCACAATAAAAAAAGAAGCGTCTCCCAGAGAGTATCATGATATAATTGCTTATAATGAAGCCAACCAGGTTTTTGTGAAGAATTTTAAGGCTTTTGGAGAGCAATTGCCTTATTATCAAATCAAAATAGGATACAACGCGTTTGTTTATGTTCTCTATAAATTAGGAGTTTCGGGGCCACATGCGGTACTTTTACTCAATATATTTTCTTACTTCTTTTGTGGAGTTCTGCTTTTTTATTTATTTAAATATTTCTTTCCGAACAATCATCTTTTAGCGGCATCTTTGAGTTTGTTTTTAATGTGGTTTCCAGCGGTAAGAAGTATGGCGCAGAATCCAACACCGGATATTTTTCTATTGGTTTTCATGCTTTTGTTTGTCATCAATGTTATTCAAAATAAAAATCAGGTCTGGAGATATATAATTTTGCTTTGTTGCGTTCTTATTCGGCCAGATTTTATTTTATTCGCACTAACTTATCTTTTCGCTGTTTTTGTATATGATTATTTGAAAAAAGATAAAAAAATAGGTTTTCATCTTATTTTACAAGGCTTTTCATTAATGTTGATTTACCTTTTTATCATAAAATTTTATCATTATCCGGGTTGGAAAGATGTGTTTTATGATACTTTCATCCACCGAAGACCAATTATTTCTGCTCAAAAAGCAGATTTTACTTTCGTAGAATATCGGGATTTCATTATTTTGAAATTCATCAATTTTAAAAAAGTTACCCTCCTTTCACTTTTTCTATTAGGAGCAACATTTTATATTTCAAAAGATTCATGGATAAGAATTTTGGCTTCCTTGTTTTTTGTAAACATTTTTATTAAATTTCTATTTTTCCCACAAGGCGGGACTTTAAGGTTTTTCATTGGATTTGTAATGCTTTTATTCATCATTTTCTTATTTGCATTGAGCAAGAAATATGGGAAACACCAAATCAAGAAAATTGCGTAATTTTATACTTTAAAAAATTAAAATGAAAATAGAAGAATCAAATATCGTAGAAACCACTGATTATAGAGTAATAGTATATCCTGCATCACGACCTTTTTCACCTAAGGAAAGCAAAATAATTACCGAAAAATTATACGATTTTCTTGCAACTTGGGCTGCACACGGAAAACCACTTTCTTCATCCTTTAAAATCGAGAAAAATCAATTTATTGTGATTTGTGTTGACGAAGAAAAAGAAGCTGCTTCCGGCTGCAGCATCGATGCTTTAGGAGCTATCATGAGAGAATTGGATTCGGAATTTGAATTGGGATTATTTGATAGAATGAAAGCATGTTTCATCGAAAACGGAGAAACCAAAACCATGAAATTGCAAGATTTCCGAAAAGGTTTGAAAGAAAAAACAATTTCAACCGACATCGAAGTATTCGATTTCTCGAAGAATACTTATGTAGCTTTTCTCAGCGATTTTCTATTGCCTCTCAATAGAAGTTGGGCAGGGATTTATGTTGATTAGTTAGAATTATCATTAAGAATTTTTCAGCGAATCAAATGAAGACTTATGTCAAAAATTTTATTTCTTACTTCTTCGCATCGGTTTGATGATGACAGAATATTTTTTCACCAAGCGAAAGAACTTTTAAAAAATGGCTTTTCGATAAAAATATGCAGCCTAAGTTCTGAATTTTCCGGTGAAATAGAGGGAATTCAAATTGAGTCGTTTTCTATTTTGGAAACATCCATTCAGAACAAAATTCAAGCATTTAAGAAAGTCATTAATTCATTTGATCCGGATCTTATCATTTGCTCAGAACCCATCGCTGTAATTGCTGCGAAGGATTTTGTAAAAAGAAAAAACATTCATTTAGTTTACGATATCACAGAATGGTATCCTTCGATGAGGATGGTAGAAAGATTTTCTTTCCCCATGAAATTTGTTCATGCCATAAAGTTTTTTTTGGTTCAGTTATATGCTGGTTTTTTGAGTTCTCACTATATTTTTGGGGAGGAAACCAAAAAGTTTCCGTTGGCTTATTTATTTCCATTTAAAAAGAAATTGACATCACCGTATTATCCTGATGATGTTTATATCCATCAGAAAATCAATAATTTATCTCCAAATAAAATTACACTTTGCTATACCGGACAATTTTCTGAAGAAAAAGGTATTGGTAATTTCTTTGAAGCAATTGATTGTTTAAGGAAAAAAAAGCCAGAATTAGAGATTAAAATTTTGTTGGTTGGAGGAGCCAGAAAGGAAAAAGACGAGCACTATTTTCAGAAGCTCTTGTCAAAATATCAATTTCAAAACATTGCAATTTCAAAACCGACCTCTTTTGAAAGTTTCACGTCTTCTTATGCTGATGCCGATATTTGTTTTGATTTAAGAAGTTTGAATTTTGAGAATCATCATTGTCTTCCCATCAAGATATTTTATTATGCTGCATCCGGAAAGCCAGTGATTTATACTGATTTGAAGGCCACTAGAATTCACATGGATGTTTCTAAATTTGGGCATTTAGTTGATCCAAAAGATTCAAACGCCATTTCGGATCATATTATAAAATATATAGAAAATCCTGAGATTTATTCTACTCACGCCCATCAAGCAATAGTTGAATATGAGAAAAACTATAACTGGAATGCCATAAAAGACGATTTTGTAGATTTCATAAAAAAAGCGATTAAGTAGCATGAAACATTATGCGGTTTTGAAGACTTTTTTGTCCCGTTTTTTTATTCTGTTACTTAATTTCGGTTTGGTGATTTACAGCACCAATATGTGGGGTAGCGAAGGAAAAGGAGTGATTTCCATTGTTATAGCCGATCTTACCATTATCAGTTTTTTTGCTAACATTTTTGTAGGAAGCAGTATTTCTTATTTTGCACCGAAGTATAAAACAGAAGAAATTCTACCTTTTGCTTACTTATGGTCAATCGTTGTTGGGTTTTTGATTCCGATTATTATTGGATTTTATCATACCATCGAATATTCCAATTATTTAATAGCTCTCAGCGTTTTATCGTCGCTTTTAGCTACAAATATCAATTTATTTGTCGGACAAAAAAATATCCAACTTTTTAATATTTACACTGTTTTACAGCAGGTTTGCCATGTTTTATTCATCATTATTCTTGTTTATCTTGTTAAAATAACCTCTGTTGACGCCTATTTTATAGGTCAAATTATCTGTTTTGGTATTTTATTTTTGGTGAGCACCATGCAGGTTTTGAAAAAATGCACTATTTCACAGATTAAATTTTCCAAAGAAATTCGCAACAAATTATTTGATTATGGCTGGAAATCACAACTAAGCGCGTTTCTTCAGTTTCTCAATTACAGACTTTCGTTTTATTTTCTTGAATTTTTCAAAGGAATTGCCAGTGTGGGTATTTTCTCGGTCGGAATTGCTCTCTCAGAAGCGATTTGGATGGTAAGCAAAAGCTTGTCAATTGTACTTTATGCAGATTTGGTAAATAGCAATAACCACAACGAAGCGATTGAAAAAACAAAAGTCAATTTGAAAATTAGTTTTTTAATTACTTTTTCGTTTTTGGTCATAATTCTTCTCATTCCTGCAGATATTTTTTCGTTTATTTTTGGTAAAGATTTCACTCAAACCAAAGAAATAATGATTCTTCTTTCACCAGGAATTTTGGCGATTGCGGTAAGTAATATTATCGGATATTATTTTGCGGGAATTAATAAGCTGAAAATATTGAATATCAAATCTTTGGTTGGGTTGGTTTTCACAGTTATAGCTTCGTTTTACGCAATTCCAAAATGGGGAGTTCGCGGAGCGTGTCTTGTAACCACGGTTTCTTATTGCCTTTCTTCAGGGCTTTTATTTTGGCGATTTTACCAGATAACCGAGTTTCATGTTAAAGATTTTTTGTTCTCTAAAAATGAAATAAATTTACTTTTAAGCCATTTTTTTAAAACCAAATCTAGCACTAAGCTATCAAAATAATTTACCTTTGCCTTCATGAAAAATCTTTTTTTCTTATTTCTCGTTGCTTTTTTGGCATTTCTTTCTTGTAGAAAAGATGATGTGGAGGTGCAGCAGATCGATCAGATACTTCAGGTTTATATTGATTCGGCAGGTCAAGATATGCTGAATTCCAATTTGAAGGGTGGCTACACGAACATTTCCATGAACGACGTTTATGGAATTACCGATAATGCTCCGGTGAGTTTTAATCAAAAAAAAGATGCTGATACAATAAGCTATATTGAATATGTTGCCGGTTCCCGAAGAGTTCTTGTCGATTCCTCGGCTTCTCAGAAAATTTACGAATCTAAAATCGCTTTAGCAATGACCAAAGTTATCAACGATTCTACCAACTATTCTATTAATGACACGATGATTGTGCACTATAATTCTTCTCCTACGCTTTTTCAGGTGGCAAACGTTTGGTATAATGGGCAACTTAAATTTACCAAAGTACAAGATCAGCCGAACATCGTAAAAATCGTGAAATAATCACTAAATTTGTGCTCAATCGATCACTTGGTCATCGAACCGATTATTAAAATCATAATTATACAATTTTCACTCCGTTATGTTACAGGTTAATTTTTTGCGCGAAAACAAAGAACGCATTTTGCAGGGTTTACAGAAAAGAAATTTCAAACAACTGGACTTGGTTGATGAAGCTATTTCTGCCGATGACGAAAGAAAAAAATTCCAGTTCGAACTCGACCAGAATTTGGCCGAGATGAACAAAATTTCAAAAGAAATTGGAATTCTGATGAAAGATGGAAAAAAAGAAGAAGCAGAGGCAGCTAAATCTAAAACTGCAGAATTTAAAGAAAACTCGCAAAACCTTCAGCAAAATTTAAAAGAAACCGAAGCCCGACTTTTGGAAATTCTTTATCTAATTCCGAATATTCCTTACGAAAAAGTAGTTGCGGGAACTTCCGCTGATGACAACGAAATCATCTACCAATCTCATGATGTAGAAGGTTTGGACGAAGGTGCTATTCCGCACTGGGAATTGGCGAAGAAATATAACTTAATTGATTTTGAACTCGGTGTGAAGATTGCCGGAGCAGGTTTTCCGGTATATTTCGGGAAAGGGGCGAGATTGCAAAGAGCGCTCGTGCAATATTTTCTTGATAAAAACACCGATGCCGGTTATTTGGAAGTGAATCCGCCTCATGTGGTGAATGAAGCTTCTGGTTACGGAACAGGACAACTTCCTGATAAAGAAAGTCAAATGTATTTTGTAAACGAGGATAATCTTTATTTAATACCTACTGCGGAAGTTCCTGTGACCAATTTGTACAGAGATGTTTTGTTGGATGAGAAAGAGTTGCCAATCAAAAACACCGCATTTTCACAATGCTATCGAAGAGAAGCTGGTAGTTATGGGGCCCATGTTCGTGGTTTGAACCGTTTGCACCAATTCGAGAAAGTGGAAATCGTTCGTTTAGAAAAACCTGAAAATTCTTACGCAGCTTTGGAAGAAATGGTTGAACACGTAAAATCTATTTTGACTGATCTAGAGCTACCTTTCAGGATTTTAAGACTTTGTGGCGGAGATATGGGTTTTACTTCAGCGATGACTTACGATTTCGAAGTTTGGAGTGCAGCGCAAGAAAAATGGTTGGAAGTGTCTTCCGTTTCCAATTTCGAAACCTTCCAGGCAAATCGTTTGAAATGTCGTTTCAAAGGCGAAGGAAGAACTCAATTGGTTCATACTCTAAATGGTTCTGCAATGGCTTTGCCAAGAATTATGGCAGCACTTTTGGAAAATAACCAAACAGAAAACGGAATTCGAATTCCAGAGAAAATCGCAGCTTATACTAGATTTGAGTTGATCGACTAAAATTATTTAAACTTTAAAACATAAGAAAACCACCGTGATTGCGGTGGTTTTATTTTTGTGAATTATTATTTTTTCAATTAATAATTAATGGCAACTGTGGTGATTACCTTGTTGGTGATCAATGGAATTGTTGTGAATTACTTGCAATGCTTCTTTTTTTGGTGAAACATACGGAATGCCTATTTCTAATCCGCGAAGGATGAAGTGACCTCCCAAAATGATCATCATTACAGGAACAAATTTTAGTATTTTTATTCTTAATGCAGTTGTCATTAAATTTCCTACAAGAACCACGAAAAACATAAATGGTAAAGTTCCTAACCCGAAAAGCGCCATAAAAACTGAACTTTGCCAAACTCCGCCTGCTGCCAAACTTGCTGTTAGAGCCATGTAAACCATTCCGCAAGGCAATAATCCATTGAGAATACCTGTGGTGAAACGAGATTTGTAATCGGCTTTTTGAAGAAGTTTTCCCAAGTTCATTTTAACGGTAAAAAGGAATTGAGAGAGAAAAGGAATTTTGGAAGCAAAATCTTTTCCGCCAAATGAAAACAGTGCCATTAATATCAATATGACACCAACGATGATAGTTAAATATTGCTGGAATCCTGCCATTTGGAAACCTTGTCCTATTATTCCTAAAACTCCGCCTAACACAGCATAAGTTACGATTCTTCCCAACTGGTAGATAAGATTCTGGAGGTAATAATTGGTGGCTTGTTTTTTGGTCAATCCCATTGAAAGTGCAATAGGACCACACATTCCAATACAGTGGAAACCGGATGCGAATCCTAAACCCAATGCCGAAATGATGAGTGCTATTTCCATTGAACGTCGTAATCGAGTTGATAAGGTTTTTTGTTTTCTTTCCAACTTACTTTCAAGGTGTATGATCCTGCTGAAAGTACTTTCGAAGGAATAGTAAATTGCTTACTTCCGTCCAAAGTAATTTCTTTTTTCACATCAAGATTTCCGTCGTCGGTACGGAAAAGCGTGAAATTCACTTTAGAATCATTAACGCTTACACTTTGTGGAAATACAATTGTAATTCCATTCTTATCTTGGCTATAAGCAGGTTTTTGGCTTAAAGTTTCTGCGTTATTTTTAGCATCAATCACTTGTTGATAGGTGAGTTCATCTTGATAATAATCATCCGAAATAAGTTCGGAATTCTTCATTCCGCTGGAGTAAACGAAGATTAAAAAAAGAATAAATATGATGAAAGAACCGAGCGCTATTGCGACACCGTGCCCCCAATTGAGTTTTTTTAGCATTTTAATTAAAATTGTAATTTAAATGGACCTTCAAAATAGGTTTCGAAGGTATCCAGTAGTTCTCCTTTTTGATCGTAAACCCCTATTTTCACTTTCTGTTTGGAAAGTTTAATTTCCTTTTCCGGGAAACTGATGTTCACTGTTCCTTTGGTTATTTGATCTTTTTTGAGAAGAATTTTATCGGCTGTACTTAATGTTACCGTTCCGTGAGCTGGCTCCATAATTTTTATGGTTACGATCTGGTCTTTATTGGATTTATTAAGGAAGGTGTAGTTGTAGATATTGGTAATCTGTCCGTCTCGCACAAAATACGTAGAACCGGCCGGTTTGATGAATTTGGCCTCCATAGTACCGCGATTACTAAGCAAGAATCCTAAAAAACCAAGCATCAGCAACAAAACAACAGAATAAGCCTTCATTCTTCCGGTAAATTTGAAAGGAACTTCTTTTTCGATTTCATCTTCTGTAGCATATCGAATTAAACCTGGTGGTAAACCTACCTTCACCATTACTTCATCGCAAGCATCAATACAAGCGGTACAGTTTATACACTCGAGTTGTTGTCCGTTTCGGATATCAATGCCGGTTGGACATACTACAACACATTGGTAACAATCGATGCAATCGCCTTTTCCTTGTGCTTTTCGGTCTTCGCCTTTTCTCCATTTCGAACGCTTTTCTCCTCTTTTGAAATCGTAATATACGTTGATGGTTTGCTTATCAATAAGCACCCCTTGTAATCTTCCGTATGGACAAACCAAGGTGCAGACCTGCTCTCTGAACCATGCAAAAGTGAAATAAAAGGCGGCCGTGAAGACAATCATTACCAAAAAGCTGGTAAAATTATTGAAAGCACCTTCTTTAACCATGTTAAAGACTTCTTGATATCCCACAATATACATAAACATCCAATGAGTGATGATTAAGGAAATAATGAGGAATATTGACCATTTCAAGGATCTCTTCCAGATTTTTTCAGAATTCCATTCTTGTCGGTCGAGTTTCATTTGTTTGTTTCGGTCTCCTTCGATTAAATAGTCAATTTTTCTGAAAATCATTTCAAGAAAAATGGTTTGTGGACAGATCCATCCGCAGAAAATTCGCCCGAAAACTACGGTAAACAAAATGATAAAAACAATAGAAGTAATTGCTCCTAACGCTAAAATAAAGAAATCCTGCGGGAAAAACGGTTGCCCGAAAATGAAAAACTGCCGATCAATTACATTGATGAGAAGCACGGGATTGCCATTGATTTTTAAAAAAGGAAGGATAAAAAATACGGCCAATAGGAAATATGCTACTATGGTTCTATAATTAGTATATTTCCCACTAGGTTTTCGAGGAAAAATCCATTTTCTCTTCCCTGCATTATCCATAGTTCCTACCGAATCTCTGAAAGTTTCGGGATCTACTACTTGTCCTTGTCCGCCTCTAAAATTTTGATCTTCTGCCATTGTTATTTATTTTTAAATAAAAAAACATAATCCGTTATTTTATTTTACAAAAATAACGAATTATGTTTTCAAAAGCTATTGTTTTACTCGATTACTTACTTCTCCCAATGGGCAGGTGTACCTTGTGGTGCAGCACCGCCTTCAGCAGGAGTAATAGGTTTTTGTTCTTGGTTAATATGATAAACATAAGCTGCCACATTTTGGATATCAAATCCGGTAAGTACACCATTTTTTCCCCAAGCTTGCATGGTGGGGTTGTTTGGAGAACCATTTTCAACCACATGGAATACGTTTTTAAACAAAGTTTTTTCTGGTTGATTAATCCAAGCATTATCAGTCAGGTTCGGACCAATTCCTCCTTTTCCTCCGTCGCCGTGACAAGAAACGCAGTTGGTTTTGAAAACCTCTGCACCTGCTTCGATATTTTCAGGTGAGTACACCGCATTTTCGATGGTTGGCGGAGGTGTATTTTTTACATATTCAGCGATGCTTGCGGTTTGTGCTTTATACTCTTCGTCATACTCGTTCTCTTGGTGTGCAAAATCCGTGAAAGCGAAAGACACCATGTAAATTGCACAATAGGCAATACCGAACCAGAAAAGGCCGAGCCACCACTTTGGCAATTGGTTATCAAGTTCCATAATTCCGTCGAAGCCATGGTCGATCAGAATGTCTTTTTCTTCAGTTGCAGATTGCTTTTTGAATGCACTATTGTAAAGTGCCTTAAAGTAAGGAACTTTTTTAGATTCTAGATAAGCTTTTTTCTCCTCTTCGGAAAGTGCCTTAAACTTTGCATTTTCAATTAAGTCTCCTATTGAATTATGGATCAGGGCGATAATAGTAGAAATAACTGCTGTGCCCCAAAAATACGGAGAGCTAAGAAAAGACGCATTTTGAACAAACATGTAAAATACAATATATAAAATACAAAGTATTATGAGTATGGTAACGTATACCGGCGTTCTTTGTTTCATTTGTAGATAGTTTAAAAGTTGTTGTCTTCAGTGATATCGTCTTGTAAAGGTGCATTCGCTTCCTCGTCGTAGTGCTTTTTCGGACGAGAAAAAACATAATACACAATCCCTAGAAAGAAGACAAGGAAAAATAACATTGCTATTGTTTGCAAAAAGCCAACGTTTTCACTATTTCCAAGTATTTCTTTTACATTTTGAGGTATCATTGAATGCTTTTTTTAATGATTAGTTAGTACTTGCTGTTTTGATTTCAGTAGTTTTGATATCTGTACCCAATCTTTGCAAATACGCAATCAAAGCGACGATTTCTTTTTTCTCAAGCGGAGTAAAGTTAGCCCCTTCAGCAGCTTTTCTTTGTTCGTAAGCTTCTTTTACGTCGGTTGCTTCCGAGTAAATTTGTTTTACAATATATGCTGCCTGGTTATCGGCCCACTGATCTGCTGAATCGATTTGCGCCTTGGTGTAAGGAACATCAAATGTGTTCTTCATCAATTTGATTTTATCAACCATTTGGCTTCTATCCAAATCATTAGCAATTAACCAAGGATAACGTGGCATGATGGAACCTGCGGATGTTACTCTTGGGTTCAGCATGTGTTTATAGTGCCAAGAACTTGGGTTTTTACCACCTTCTCTATGCAAATCCGGACCTGTTCTTTTAGATCCCCAAAGGAATGGTCTGTCGTAAATAAATTCTCCCGCTTTTGAATATTGTCCGTTTTTACCGTTGAATCTTACAACTTCATCACGGAAAGGTCGAATCATTTGGCTATGACAAGAGTTACAACCTTCTCTAATGTATAAATCTCTACCTTCTAATTCCAACGGAGAATATGGTTTTACTGCTGAAATCGTAGGTACATTATCTTTAATAACTAGCGTCGGTACAATTTCTACAAAGCCACCGATTGCTACTGCTACAAAAGACAATATGGTTAATAACAAAGGAGTTCTCTCTAACCATAGGTGGAAACCTTCTCCTTCTTTTCTCTTCTTGGTTACCTCTGCAAGTGCAGGAGCTTCTGCTGGTACTTCTTTTTGGAAAGAGCCGCTTCTTACCGTAGCGATTACGTTTACTACCATTAAAATAGCTCCGGAAATATAAAGCACACCACCTACAAATCTCATTTGGTAATAAGGGATAATGGCAGTTACGGTATCCAACCAGTTTTTGTAAACCAACGTTCCATCAGGGTTGAATTGTTTCCACATTAATCCTTGTTGGAAACCTGCAATGTACAATGGTACTGCATAGAAAATAATTCCTAAAGTTCCTAACCAAAAATGCCAGTTCGCTAATTTTACAGACCAAAGTTTGGTTCTCCAAAGGATTGGTAACAAATAATAAATCATACCAAAAGTTATGAATCCGTTCCATCCTAACGCTCCAATATGAACGTGACCAATAACCCAGTCGGTATAGTGACCGATTTTGTTTAATGTTTTAGTTGCTAATAATGGACCTTCAAATGTAGCCATACCGTAACAAGTTACTGCTACTACAAAGAATTTAAGAACAGGATTTTCTCTTACTTTATCCCATGCACCTCTCAAAGTAAGGAGACCGTTAAGCATTCCACCCCAAGAAGGAGCGATAAGCATGATAGAGAAACCTGTAGCCAACGCCTGTGCCCAACCTGGTACTGCAGTATATTGCAAGTGGTGAGGACCAGCCCAGATATAAACAAAGATCAAAGACCAGAAGTGAATAATTGATAATTTATAAGAGAATACAGGTCTGTCTGCTGCTTTTGGTAAGAAATAGTACATCAAGCCCAGAATTGGTGTTGTCAAAACAAACGCAACCGCGTTGTGCCCGTACCACCATTGTACCAAAGCGTCTTTTACCCCTGCGTAAGCGGAATAAGATTTCCAACCGCCGAAAGATAATGGCACTTCTAAGTTGTTGAATATGTGCAACATTGCTACTGCAACCCAAGTTCCCAAGTAGAACCAAATGGCAACATATAGGTGACGAACTCTTCTCACAGCAATGGTTCCAATCATATTCACTCCGAAGATAACCCAAACCACAGTGATCAAAATATCGATTGGCCACTCGTGTTCTGCATACTCTTTAGAGGTGTTGATACCCATCAAGAAAGTAATTACCACAGAAACAATCATCAGTTGCCATCCCCAGAAATGAATCCAAGAAAGCGTATCGCTCCACATTCTGGTTTTTAGTAATCGCTGCATAGAATAATAAGCTCCGGCAAAAAAACCATTCGCAACGAATGCAAAAATTACTGCACTGGTGTGTAGCATTCTGATTCGCCCAAAACCAAAGGCTCCTTGGGTGTTGATTAATCCCTGAAGGTTACCACTCTGCAAACTTTTGATGGTAGCATCATCTGTCCCAAAGAAAAACTCAGGAAGTTCCGGGTTGAAAAGCATTAATGCTGCAGTAAGACCCAATAAGAAACCTACAAGTCCGAAAACTATGGTTGCATAAAGGAACGCACGCACAATGCTGTTGTCATAACTAAATTTTTGTGTTTCCATATAAACTAATCACTTTTTTTCTGCTATACTTTTATTTTTTTTTCCCTGTTTTTCCGGTTCTTCCTTGATGATTTCCGAATCCAAAAGAATTCTAACCGCTGGTGATTCATCGTCTTCAAACTGTCCCTTTTTCGCATTCACTATAAAAATGATCAAAAAGATAACAGCTAAAGTTACACTGCAAAGAATCATTAAATATAAGATGTCCATTTTTATGCAATATTAACGTATAAAACGCCCCCAAATTTAGCGAAAAATAATGATAATAATCATTAAATGTTAAATTTAGTTAATTTAAAATATTTCTAAATAAAAATCAGGTCACTTACTTCCTGATTTTAAAGTACTTTGTGCTTCTAGCCCAAGTTGCAATCGAAGTAAACCCCACAACACTGATCGAACTGATCGGCATCAAAATCGCAGCGAAAATGGGAGACATATGACCGGTCACAGCAAATCCTAAACCGATGATGTTGTACATAAAACTGATCCCAAAAGTGAATTTTACAATTCGCATTGCATCTTTCGAAAACAGCAAATACTTATCAAAAAGTTCAAGTTTATCACCAGACATGATCACATCCGAAGAAGGCGTGAAAGAATTGGTGTCATCAGCAATCGCGATTCCTACATTACTTTGTTTTAGAGCTCCGGCATCATTCAAGCCATCACCCAGCATCGCAACTTTATGCTGCTGATCTTGTAGATTCTTAATGTAATTCAACTTGTCTTCCGGACTTTGGTTGAATGCCATTCCCCTAACATTGGGTATCATTGATTTAAGTTGTTTTTCTTCCGAAGAATTGTCGCCGCTGAGAATGTGGATTTCATAGGAATTTAACTTCTGAAACAACGAATTCAAATTTGCCCGATATTCATTTTTGAAAATATATTTTCCTAAAAACTCCTCGTTTTTACTGATGTAAACTGCTGTTTCTAAGTTTTCGGAGACTTTCCCAACCAATTTTGCGGATCCTATCTTGTAATGATTTCCCCGAACCATGGCTTCGTAACCTTTCCCTGGAATTTCCCTGAAGTTTTCAATCGGAAAATATTCGTCATTCACCTCCAAATATTCATAAATTGATTTCGATAATGGATGGTTGGAATTTTTAAATAAACTTTTAATGTTTTTTAAGTCAAATTCTTGGAGTTCAGCGCCTTCATATTTAATATTTGATTTTTTGTGATGGGTAATGGTTCCGGTTTTATCGAAAACAAAAGTGTCTATTTTCGAAAGTTTTTCAATCGTGAGGGTGTCTTTTACATAGAATTTATTTCTACCCAAAATCCTCATCACATGTCCGAAAGTAAACGGAGCAGAGAGCGCCAAAGCGCACGGACAAGCGATAATAAGAATCGCGGCAATCACCTGAAACATTTTTTCGAAATCGATTCTTCCCCAGTATATTCCGGCAATTAATGTGATGCCTAAAATAATGAAAGTGAAGTATTTGGAGATTTCATTTGTTAAAGTGTCGAGTCCGGTTTCGTATTTTTTGAAGGCTTCCTTATTCCAAAGTTGAGTCAAATAACTTTGGTTTACCGTTTTGATGACTTCAAGTTCCAGCGCAGAACCTAATTGTTTTCCGCCGGCAAAGATCTTGTCGCCAGGTTTTTTCGGAATGGAGGCGCTTTCACCTGTGATAAAACTGTTGTCAATATTTCCTTCACCATTAATTAAGATTCCATCAACAGGGATAATTTCCTGGTTTCTTACCATAATTCTATCGCCGATTTGCAACTCCGAAAGCAAAATATTCTCTTGCTTTCCGTTGAAATCAACTTTTGTTACAGCGATCGGGTAAAAAGATTTGTAATCTCTGTCGTAGGCCAATGCACTATACGTTCTTTTTTGGAAAACTTTTCCGAGCAGCATGAAAAATAAAAGTCCACACAGCGTATCAAAATATCCGGCTCCATAATCTGTGACAACCTCATAAATACTGCGTCCATAGAGCATGATGATTCCCAAAACAATCGGTACATCAATATTTACTATTTTATTTTTCAAGCCATACCAAGCAGATTTAAAATAATCTGAAGCGGAATAAAAAACCACAGGAGTTGCCAAAAGAAACATGATGAATCGGAACAAATTCTTGTAGGTTTCCATCCAGTAATCGGTAGTTCCTGCCCATTGGCTCGTATATTCCGGTAAGCTGAAGAACATTCCATTCCCGAAAGCAAAACCGGCAATTGCCAATTTAATAAGCAAAGTTTTATCGAGGACTTCTTCTTTTTTGTCAGCAGTTTCTAGGTTCACAACCGGTTTATAACCTAAATTGGTGAGAAATTTTGCAAGTTCGCTGAGTTTTAATTCTTCGTGGTTGAAAGAAATTTGAACGTTTTTCCGGGTAAAATTTACTTGGGAATAATGGATATTTGGATTTAAAGTATGCAAACTTTCTAACAGCCAAATGCAAGAAGAGCAATGGATCACTGGTATTTTGAAAGTGACAAGACTGGTTTTGCCCTCAGAGAAATCGGTTATCGTACTGAAAATTTCTGGCGTATCGAGGTAGTCGAATTGGGATGTCTGCTCGTTATCTGGTCGAATTCCCGAGCGCTTATTGAGTTCGTAGAAATTACTTAAATTATTGATATTCAGTATTTCATAAACGGATTTACACCCATTGCAACAGAAGATTTTATCATCAAATGCAATGCGTTCTTTCTCAATATTCTGGCCACAATGAAAACAGTTTTCAGACACTTTCCTATAAATTTGACTTGCAAAATTATGATAAATAAATTTGTCTCTGGGGTTTAAAAAACCTATTTTTGCTGATAAATGTCATAAAATAATGTCTTTAGAAAAACAAACGCTCATTGAAGAAAATTTACAAAAAGTTTTCAGTGACGAATCCTTCAAAGAAATGCTCTCCCTGGAAGATTTTACTTCATACCTTTCCGCAAAACAAAATCTTAAATTTCATAAAGGAGAAACCATCTTCGAGGATGGTGGAACCCCAAATGGTGTTTATTTTTTAAGCAAAGGAACCGCAAAATTGTCTAAACAAGGGGTTTATGGCAAGGAACAAATTCTAAGATTCATAAAAGAAGGCGATTTAATTGGTTACCGATCTTTGCTTTGTGGCGAAGATTTTCAGGCAAAAGCTGAAGCAATGACCGAGGTGGAAGCACAGTTTTTACCTTCTGATATTTTCCTTCATCTTTTAGAAGTAGCTCCTAGACTTTCATTTGTAATGCTTCAGAAAATTGCTTTCGAATTGGGCGAGTCTGCAAACACCGTAACTTTCCTTGCACAAAAGACAGTTCGAGAAAGATTGGCGGAAATCCTTTTGCTCCTAGAACAAAAACTGGGAACGGATCCCGAGGGCTTCATCAAAATTTCATTGACCAGAGAAGAAATTGCAAACATCATCGGGACCGCTACCGAAAGTGCTATTCGATTAATTTCAGAATTTAAACAAGATGGTTTGATTGAGGTTGAAGGTAGAAATTTAAAAATATTAAATCACGATAAACTCATTAAATTAGGTCACGTTGTGATGTGATTTCAGAGGTGCTCTACGCCAAAAATCATCTCATAATATTCATTTTTAATAAAAGAAACCATGTCTGTACATTCAGAAATAAAAAAAATTACCACCGAAACTTTGCGAAAAATGAAATTCGACAAAGAAAAAATCACCATGCTTACTGCTTACGATTATACGACCGCAAAAATGGTAGATGCCGGTGGTGTAGATTCTATCCTGATCGGAGATTCAGCGGCAAATGTGATGGCGGGTTTCGAAACTACTTTGCCTATTACGCTAGATCAATTGATTTATCATACGCAATGCGTGGTTCGTGGCGTGGAAAGAGCACTTATTGTTGCTGATTTACCATTTGGTTCCTACCAAAGTAACTCGGAAAAAGCCTTGGAATCTGCGGTTAGAATGATGAAAGAAGGCGGTGCACATGCCATCAAAATTGAAGGTGGAGTAGAGATTCAAAAATCGATTAAGAAAATTATAAATGCCGGAATTCCTGTGATGGGACATTTGGGACTGACTCCGCAATCCATCTATCAATTCGGAACCTATAAAGTGAGAGCCAAAGAAGATGCAGAAGCCGAAAAACTGCTTTCTGATGCTAAACTTTTGGAAGATTTAGGATGTTTTGCTTTGGTTTTAGAAAAAATCCCTGCAGAGTTGGCTAAAAAAGTTTCAGAGAGCATCAGCATACCAACGATCGGGATCGGGGCCGGACCAGATTGCGACGGACAAGTGCTTGTGTACCAGGATATGGTGGGAATGAACCAAGGATTTTCACCGAAATTTTTAAGAAGATATCTCGATTTATACACCGAAATTACAGGAGCTGTTTCACAATATGTAAAAGACGTGAAAGCTGTTGATTTCCCTAACAAAAATGAAAGCTACTAAATGAATACCAATACTCAAACCATCCAAGGAATACTATCGATTGCCGCATTACTCTGCCTGATTGTAGGATTTTTCAATCTATTTTCCCCAGAAATCAATGATTTGCTTTACAACAAAATCTTTTATGTTTTAATCGGCGCAAGTTTCATTTTTCAAGCTCCAACATTGTTGAATAAAAATTTCATTTATCCAATGTATGCTGCTGCGGCCTTGTGTATTATTGGTGCGTTTTTACCTGAAAATTCCCAATTTTCTGCTATTAAAACCATTGGACTTTTCGCGGGTGTAATTATGTCGATTTTCAACCGACCGAGACAGCTAAAAAATTAAAAATCAGTACTTTCCTGATTTTAAAATTTCCTCAAAGTAATTTACCAATAGTACCCGCTCTGCTTTGGTGAGATTGGCTTCGGGATGTTGCGCAACATAACCCGCGAAAGGCATAGAGTAGTCTTTTACTGCATTTATACTATTTTCCAACATATTACGCTTTAAATCAGAATTGAATTTTCCCCATTCAGAAAAATTCAAATGCTCCCGACCTTCATTGATGTGGTGCTGTACCGACCACGAAATTGGCGCTACATAAGCATATTTTGGATAAACAGTTTCGTTGCTGTGGCAATCGTAACAAGCTTTTTTCAAGATTTGCTGAACGTTTTTGGGCGTATTGTAAACCGTAACGAAATTCTCTTGTTGATTCACAGGTTTTAAAGTTCTGTCCACCGGAATGAACTGGATCACTGCAAAAATAATTAGCGACCAATAAACAATTTTCTTGAAAGTTTTCATTAAGGTTGATTGGAAATTGGAGTGGTAGTGACGGTTTTTTCTGCGGGTTCCTGCGTTGAAATTGTTGGTTTCTCCTCGGTTTTTTTCAAATCCCAAGTCTCTCGAACTTCCCATAATGGACGAATTTCTACCGGTTTTTCAAATACGAAAACATCTTCTGCAAATTCTAATTTCCCGAAATCTGCCGAATCCCAAATTCCGTTTTCGTTATTATCGACCAAAATCCGCAATTTATATTTTCCGGGTTTCAAAGAATTAAATGTCATAACATTCTCCGTTCCGTATCGGGAATAGGCGACAGTACCGTTTTCGCTAAGGAGTTGAACCCAAAATTTCTGCGACGGAGCATTGGTGATTGACAACACAAATGTTCCGTAATTTTCCATTTTATCGGATTCAAAATCAAACCGATAAGATTTCGCAATGGTTTCATAAAACGAAGAAATACTTTCTTTCGGAACCGTCAACGAGTATTTTTTTCCTTCTTTAAAACTGGATTTTATGTGAATTTCATAAGGATTGTTGTCGGAAATTTTTGCAGTAAATTCTTGTTGGATGCTATCCGAAGCCAACGTCCATTTTTCAGGTTGAATTCGATCAATAAAATAATTCGAACTGATGACAAAATCCTGATTGGGTGGCAACAAATTTCCTTTTGCATTGCTAATCGACATCTCGTTTTTCGCGTTGTAGCGATAGAAGACAGAAACAGTATCTTGTTTTTTGCCATCGTCGTAGCTGAACTTCAGATTTTCGCTACTTTCAAGTCCGATGTTTTGTTTTTTAGCATTAAACCAAATATTGATTGAGTCCGATTTTGGCGAATGAGTAACTCTGTAATCTTGTAGTTTTTCATTTAATGAAAGTACTTTCACGGTTTCTGGATTGCCTTCGAAAGTCATTAGAATTCCTCCGGCAGTTTCCTTCATTTCGGCATATTTCTGCTCTTTTCGGGATGGAAAAAGATAAATTTTAAGGCCGGAAATGTTTTTATCTAACTTCACTTTTTCCTTCAAAAACCCGATTTTTTCTTTTCCCGGATCATATACCGAATTAGAATTGGCGTCGTCGAAAGCAATAATATGGTAATTTCCCGGCGACAGATAATTGAGTTCGAAATATCCATCTGGATCAGCTTTCGTGATGTAATAAGGCTTTTGGCGGTAATTCATCGTGTCTTTCTCCTGATAAAGTCCTACAACCAAGTTCGATTCTTCAGATTTTTTCTCTTTATCTTCAATTAAGCTTTTCAGCTCTCCGCTGATGTACAAATCGTCAATTTTTTCTCCTGTAGATAATGCAAAATTGTAATATCGAAGCGCATTTCCTTCGTTATTGTCAACAATTGCATTCCCGAAGTTGAAATTATAAGTAGTATTTGCTTGCAAAGTATCTTCCCACTTAATCAGCAAATATTTATTGGCCATTCCGGAAGGAATTATTTTGGTCATTTTCTTCAGCGGTGGCGAAATAATCAATTGTTTGTTGATATCTTTCAGCGTGATATATTCATCAAAATCGATGCGCAATTCTTTGATATCTCGCGGAACATTCACACGAGGCGTATCAATATTGGAACTTACGACTTTTGGGGGAATCGAATCTTTTGTGCCTCCGACTGGTGATCCAACCCGTGCGCAGGACAGCAAAATAAAATTGAGAATGACAAGAAAACACAATTTCTTCATTGAAATGTTTTGAACAAAATTAAGAAAATTATTCGCTGTACGATTCATTATTAGTATTTAGCGAATCTGTAGCGTTCGGAATTTTCGCTGCTTCCGTGTCAGTCATGATTTTCTGGAACTTTTCTTTCTCCACCGGGAAATTTTCAAACAGGCCGGAAAGCGCCAACGAAGTATAAACCCGATTAGAATATTTGTTTCCGATTGCGATAATGGTAACATTCGACTTCAGCAAATGCGCAAAAACCGAATTGGTTCCATGCCACCAACCGTTATGATAAGTGAGCTTTTCGTTATTGTCGAAAATCTTCATCCGGAAACCGAGTCCGTAGTTATTTACGCCTGGTTTTTCGTTGCTGTGTGGTTCGAAAACCATCTTTTTTAAATCTTCTCTAAGGAAATTTTCAGCGAACAATGCTTTAGAAAAATTCAGCAAATCCCGTGGAGTGGTGTAGACGTTTTTATCACCGTAAATCAAATCGAGGCGGTCGTAAGGATAAACACGTGGACCTCTTTGGTAAAAAGATTTCGCAGATCTTTCCATATCTTTTTCCTGAAGAATGTACGTATTTTTCATCTTCAGCGGTCGGAAAACAATTTGCTGCATCGCTTCGGGAAAAGGAGTTTTGGTAATTTTTTCTATTATTAAAGCCAACAATGCATAGTTCGTATTGCAATACATAAATCCCGTATTGGTCGGTCTTGCGAGTTCTGGTTGATAACGAATCAGAAGATTCAGCACATCCTGATTGGTGATGTATTTTTTGGTAAGTTCTGCAGGTTGTGGTTGAATTTTTTCAATGAAATGCTCATATTTTGGCAAACCGCTTCTTTGGGAAAGCAAGGTGAAAACCGTAACTTCCGGATAAGGGAATTTCGGGAAGAATTTAGTGAGTGGATCATCCAATTTCAGTTGGCCGGCTTCAACTAATTTCATCGTTGCCATCGCAGTAATGGATTTCGATATGGAGGCAACGTGAAGCGCAACGGTATCATTAATTGGGACTTGCTGATTGTCTTGTGCAAAACCGCGGTAGCTTTCGTAGAGGATTTGGTCGCCTTTTGCTACTAAAAATCCGCCCCACAAATCGCCTTTTACCCAAACTTTTTGGTAGTAATCATCAATTGCCGAAACTATGGAATCTTTGTTTTTTAGTTTGATGTCTTTATTTTTGAAAACATCATCCAGATCGACGTTTCCGTAATTGGGCAATGTGGTTTTTTGCTGGTTTTCTGCGGGATTTTCTTTTTTGCACGAAATAAGAGAACAACAAAGAATTAAAAGGAAAAATAATCTGCGGGATAACTTCATCTAAAAAATTTTATGAAAAAAAATCTCCGCAAGATAAGGGATTTTGCTAAAATTTTAGAGTTGGAAACTCATAAAGAATTGTTAAGAATTACGGAAATTGGGCAAGTATTTTATCCACAATGATTTGCGCCAATTTTTCTTTGCTTTGTATCGTCCAGCCTGCGATATGTGGCGTTACGATGGCGTTTTCCGATTGTAATAAGTATTCCAAATCTTCATTTTTCTCAGTGATATTTTCGAAAGATGGTTTCTCGAATTCCAAAACATCGAGGCAGACGGCTTTTATTTTTCCGGATTTCATCGCTTTTACCAAATCTTTCGTATTCACATTTTCTCCTCTGGCGGTATTGATGAAATAGAAGTTTTTCTTCATTCCGGCAATCATTTTTTCATTAAAAATATATCGCGTATCGGGAGTAATCGGCAGGTGCAGACTCAAAATATCCGCTTCTTCCTGAAGTTGTTTTAATGAAACTTGAGTTGCAAATTCATCGGAAAGATTGGGCAAAATATCATGGAAAATCACCTTAACTCCAAAACCCGACAGTCTTTTTGCCACGGCTTTTCCCATATTTCCGTACCCGATAATGCCGAAGGTTTTCCCTAGAAGTTCGTCACCGCGGTTTTCTTCACGTTTCCAAATTCCGTTTTTCACTTCGTTGGATGCGATGAAGAGTCGGTTCATCAAAATTAAAAGCATTCCCAACACGTGTTCCGCTACAGCATCCCGGTTTCCTTCTGGCGAACTGATTAATGATATTCCAGATTTGGTCGCAAATTCGCCATCGATGTTTTCCATTCCGGCACCGACTCGGGCAATGAATTTCAGGTTCCTACCGTGTTCCATAAAGTTGCGGTCAATGGGGATTCTGCTGCGGATAATGATGCCCTCGTACGCATCTATTTTTTTTAAAACTTCATCATAAGACGAGCTGAAATCATCATCAATTTCGAAACCTTTGGCAGAAAGTTGTTCGGTAATGAGCGGATGATTTTTATCCAGTTGAAGAATTTTCATTTTATTCTGAAAATAGTTTTTTTAATTCTACGGACTCCGAAGGTTTCATTCTTCCGGAAAGGATTAGTGAAAGTTCTTTTCTTCTCAATGCCGCATCAAATCTAAGTTTCTCTTCTTCGGTTTCGGGTTCGATTTTGGGAATCGGAATCGGGCGGTTGAATTCATCTACCGCTACAAATGTATAAATTCCTTCGTTGGTGTGCGTTTTTGTTTGATTAATGGGATCATCCAACCACACATCTACATAAATTTCCATCGAGGTAGAAAATGCCCGCGAAACTTTGGATTCCAACACTACTATTCCGCCTTCCGGAATCGGATGATTGAACGAAACATGGTTCACAGAAGCCGTTACCACGCGTCTTTCGCAATGTCTTGCCGCCGAAATCGATGCGCAACGATCCATTCTCGCGAGCAGTTCGCCTCCAAAAAGATTTCGGAGCGAGTTGGTTTCGTTGGGCAAAACGATATTTGTCATTACCGTTAATGATTCTGAGGCTTTCTTGATTTTTTCCATTTAGAAGTAGATTTTTTTTTCGAGCTCCACTTTTTTGCTGGAGCGATGGTTGTGGCTGTTGAATCTGTTTTTAAGGAATCTATGGCCAATTGCTTGACCACTGCGGAATCCGTTTTAGCTGATGGATTTTCAATTTTTTTTTCGATCGGCTTGCCGAAGCCTTTTTCAAAAGATTTCTGGCCGAAAATTATTTCCGGTTGCGATAAACCGAGGTAAGTAATCACGCCGATTCCCAATAGAACTGGAATGAGCCAGAAAATTGTTTTGCTGAAGCGATAGGGTTTTGCACCACCATCTACGCTTTCAATTGGCCGTGAGTTTTTAATTTGTGAAAGATTGATTTCTTCCAAACCATAAAAATCCGGCGATAAGTTTACAGTTCTTTCGCCTGTGAAGCGCAGTTTGCTGTCATCAAGAAAGAAAGTTCCTATGTTTTCGATGGCGATTTTACCGTCTTTTTCCAGGGTGGAGTTCCAAAAATTAGTGAGTTTTCTGAGTTCAATTTCGGCTTCAATTCGGGAAAGATTGTTTTGTTGGATAATAAAATCCGCCAGATTTTCATCTTTTTCAGAAGTTTCTGTACGAAAGGCAACCTCTTTTCCCGGCGGCAAAATATGAGCATTTTCATTGTCCAATGATGCATTGGTGTTCTTCAGATAGAAAACACCAAAACCCGGAATGTTCACATGACCATGCTTGTTGAGAAACTCGAGAATGAGAACTGGAAAATTCATATTTCGCAAATTTATGTTTTTTGAATGATTTATTCAAAAATAAAAAGATTTGTTGCGAAAAGCAGTCGTCAGCATAACCATTTCCAAGCTTTTGTTTGCTTTTTTGTTGGGTTTGTAGGTGTAAGGAAAGTCTGCTTATCCTACCAAAGCGATTACAATAATTAAGACAATTTGTAGCAGGCATTATGGTGGCTCATTTATTTACTGTCAACTTTTTTTCGAATTTGTTTTGATGATTATTTTATTTTTTGAGGCATAATACTTGCAACAGCTTTTGAAACAATCAAAAAACAAAATATTATGGCAAATGCACAATCACCGCACGAAGATCTAAGCGGAAAGACGGCAATTGAAAAAATTAAAGAAATCGCAGAATCTGCAGGTACCTGTTTTTTCTCAACAAATGTAAACAACGAGACAAAAAGTAGACCCATGGCTCTACAGGAAGTGGATGAACAGGGCAATCTTTGGTTTTTGAGCGATGTAAATAGTGATAAGAATCAAGATATCAAAAATGATTCTCATGTTGAACTTTATTTCATGAATAACTCAAAATACGAATACATTTTTATTAAGGGCAAAGCGAGTATTTCTCAGGATAAAGCACTTATTGAAAAGTATTGGACGAATTTTGCCAACGCTTGGTTCGATGGAAAAGATGATCCCAGTATTAGCGTAATTAAAGTTTCGCCAAACGATGGTTATTATTATGAAACTAAGGAAAATAAACTCATCGCAATGTCTAAGATGATTTTTGCGGCAGTTACGGGAAGCTCTATTGAAGACGGAGGTGTTGAAGGTAAACTAGATGTTTAGTGAAAAATTCATTACCATACCATCCTAAATACAATCAACTTTCGGCGGAAGAGGAGGCTCTATTAAGTGAAGCTTTGTCTTCCGTTGAGTTTTTTGTTAAAAGATCGAAGCGAATAAGCGACGTGAATTATGCCACCCGAGACGCTCATGCAAAGTCTTATGCATACATTAAAGCTGTTTTTGAGCCGTCCAATGATGAAGCCGTTAAAGAATTTTTTCCTCAGGAGTCATATGAGTCTACAGTCCGTTTATCGCATGCAAATCTTAAGATATCAAAATCGGATAAGCAACTTCCCGTCTTTGGCTTTGCATTGAAAATTTATAGAGCCGAATCGAAGGAAGTCAATTATCCGTTGGTTAATTTCCCCGTATTTCCTACAGATTCAGTCAAAGGATTTTTGAAGTTATTTATAAAAATCAATCAGTTTTTCACGAGTTCATTTTTACTAAAGCCGTTTAAAGTATTAGGAATTATTTCAGCAGTATCACCCATGTTTTTGGAAATGTTAAATCTCTCATTTTTCAAAGCGGTAAAAACTTGGGTTAAAAATTTTCACCATTTCATTTTAGCTAGAAGTTATTATTCGGTTGGAGTATATCGATTAGGAAATAAGATGATTAAATTGAAATTGGTTCCTAAACTTTTCGATCCCGAATTTAAAGTAAGTGAGTCCATTCATGAAAATGTGAAAGCCTATCTTCATCAAGAAAAATTGCAGTACGATATCTTTTATCAGCTAGCTTATAACGAAAAAGATCAACCCATAAATACTTTGACAAGAGGCTGGAAGAATACTGAATTCAAACATTTTGGAACATTAACTTGTTTGCAGGTTTTAGAAGAGAATGGTTTGGATTTGGAAAGACTATCATTCAATCCTTTTATAAATATGGTAGCGCTTCAACCTGTTGGTAAAATTCAACATCTCCGAAAGTCGGTTTACGAGAAATCAGGAAAAATGCGAAACAATTTAAATAGCTAATAAGTGGTTAAATCTCAGTTAGATGAAATTGAATATTTAAAGAATTATTTCTTTAAAGACTAATGACAAAGGTTTTTTGGCATCGCGTTTGTAAGTTTTTTAATAACTAAAATATTATTTATTAACATTAAAAAACAAAATATTATGGGAATTCTTACATGGATTATTTTCGGACTTATCGCAGGAGCAATTGCTAAAGCTATTCACCCAGGAGCGGATCCTGGCGGTTGGATTGTAACCATCCTTATCGGTATTATTGGTTCTGTTGTAGGAGGTTGGTTAGGTTCTATGATTTTTGGAGTAGACGTGACCGGTTTCAATATTTCAAGTTTTTTAGTAGCAATAGGTGGCGCAGTTATTTGTCTTGCGATTTATAGAATGGTCGCTAAATAAGCTTATCAGATCAATATTCTGATTCATAAAAGCCTCAGAGATCTGTGGCTTTTTTTACTAAAATTTTTTTAAACAAAATTCAATATCATGAAAAATACATCAGAAGTAGACTTAAGTTTAATTAATAAAACTGCGGTAATCACGGGCGCATCTAGCGGTGTCGGTCTTGCCACGGCACAATTATTCGCAAAAAATGGCTATCAAATTATTCTCGCTGCCAGAGGTGAGGAAGGTTTGCAAAAAGCTACCGACGAATGCCGAAGTCTTGGTGCGACGGCATTTTACAAAGCAACCGATATGGGTTCTGCTGAGGACGTGAAATCCTTGGTTGATTATACACTGGAAAAGTTCGGAAGAATAGATGTTTGGGTAAATAATGCCGGCGTTATGGCAAGCGGAAAATTTGAGGAAATCCCGATGGATATTAACGAACAAGTGATCAGAACCAACTTGATGGGGTATATGCATGGCGCGTACTACGTCTTGCCTGTTTTCAAAGAGCAAAATCAAGGAATACTTATCAATAATGTATCTATCGGTGGTTTTATGCCGGCACCCTTCAGTTCGGTTTATTCGGCGACAAAAACAGGGATTAAAGGCATGATGAGTGGTCTGCAAAGTGAATACAGTACATATCCTCAAATTCACATTTGCAATCTGTATCCACAGGTTCAGCGTTCAACAGGAAATATGCATTCGGCAAAATATTCAGGATTAGATTTTAAAATTCCGCCTTTCGCTGCCGATCCAAAAGATACCGCAAAGGCAATCTTTAATCTTGTGGAAAATCCGAAAAAAGATAAATTCCCAGATGTCAGTTCGTACCTAATCAAATTCGCACACGATTTATTTCCACATGGCGTAACCAATTTGGCAACTGGCGGACTGCGAATGATGATGAAAATGAATAAAAATAATGCCGACGACAGCGGAAATATTTTAGAGCCATCACAATATCCACACCGAGTTTATGGCGAAACAAGCTTACCTGTGCCTTCAAAAACAACGAAAAAAGTGTTGGCAGTATCTTTATTACTAGGCGCAGGATTAATTTATTTTAAGCAGAAAAAGAATAAATAAAATCGCCGACTAGAATTATTTGTGTATTAAAGTTTCCTAAATCTTTGTAATCCTAAATCAAAACAATGTTGCTTAAATTCACATCCAAAGGCATTTATTGCGTTCCGGGTAAATTTTATATTGACCCGTGGCGACCTGTGGATTTAGCGGTCATCACGCACGGTCATGCCGATCATGCCCGCGGTGGAATGAAAAAATATCTGTGTCATCAATTTACAAAACCGATTCTCTATTCCAGAATTGGTCGCAATATTGAATGCCAAGGCGTGGAGTACGGCGAGGTCCTAAATATCAACGGCGTCAAAGTTTCTCTTCATCCTGCAGGACACATCATTGGCTCAGCGCAAATCAGGATGGAGTATAAAGGTTACGTGGCGGTGATTTCGGGAGATTATAAAATTCAGGATGACGGTTTGTCAACTCCTTTTGAGTCGGTAAAATGCCACGAATTTGTTTCGGAAAGTACCTTCGGACTTCCCGTTTACAACTGGCTTTCTGTGGAGGATCAGGAAAAACAAATGCGAAATTGGGTAGAGCACAATCGAGCCAATGGTAAAACTTCCGTATTCATTGGTTATTCTTTGGGAAAATCGCAACGCATCATGAAAGCTTTGGAAGGTGTGGGCGAGCTTAATGTTCATTATTCTATTGCAAAACTCAATGAAGCTTACGAAAGTGTTGGCGTTCATCTTCCCGGCTATAATGTGGTGGATTTGCGCGAAGAGAAAAAACATCTCAATGGTAAAATTGTGATTCTTCCGCCTGCTTTGGTGGATAATCCAGCGATGAAGAAAATTCCGAATATGGCTTATGCAATTTGTTCAGGTTGGATGCAGATTCGTGGGGCAAGGCGTTGGCGAAGTGCCGATGCGGGTTTTGCAATGAGTGATCACGCCGATTGGCAGGGTTTAATTGAAGCTATTAAAGCCACCGAAGCCGAAAAAGTACACATCACACACGGTCAAACAGCTGTTTTCTCAAAATATTTGAATGAAATTGGAATTAATGCCGACGAAATTAAAACAGAGTTTGGTGACGATGAAGAGAAAACCGACATCGATGAAAGTATTTAGAACTAGCTATTTAATTATATGAAAAACTCATCAGTTCGAATGGAATTCAGAAAGAATTTTGTATCGAGAAATTCTATTTTTTTGAGCTTTAAAATAAGTTCACGACACAATTTTCATTCATTTTATTTCGGAAAATAACTACAACTGAAGTATCCTAGATTTAAAAAACAGGTCAAAAAATATTTAGGTTTAAAGAAATGAAAGATTTTGCCGCTTTAATCAATGCGCTCGACAGCACCAATAAAACTTCCTTAAAGCAGGAAGCGATTTCCGAGTTCCTGAAAGTGGCGTCTTCACAAGATAAATTGTGGTTTCTTGCTTTGTTTACAGGCAAAAAACCCAAGCGAAATGTCAACTCCACCTTTATGAAAACCTGGGCGATGGAAGTGGCCAACATTCCCGAATGGCTTTTTGTTGAAAGTTATTCTTCTGTGGGCGACTTGGGAGAAACGATTTCCCTCATTTTACCGCCGCCCACCGATAAAATCGAAATGTCGCTGTCCGAATGGATGCAAAAAATCATTGATTTAAAAAATTTTCCTGAAGCCGATAAAAAAGAATTTGTGTTGAACGCGTGGTCACATTTGGATTATGTCGAGCGATTTATTTTCAATAAATTATTAGGGGGCAGTTTCCGAATTGGTGTTTCCTCTAAAACTTTAATCAACACCTTAGCAAAACATTATGACCTGGATCCCAGCGCAGTAACACACAGCATTATGGGCCACTGGAATCCCGATGAGGTTGATTTTGAACATCTTGTAAAAGGGGAATACACCGAAACGCACCTCTCAAAACCGTATCCGTTCTGCCTGGCTTATGCTTTGGAAAAAGATCTAAATGACTTGGGAGCGCCCGAAAATTGGTTGATTGAATATAAATGGGACGGAATTCGTGGGCAGTTTATTAAAAGAAATGATGAGGTTTTTATTTGGTCGCGAGGCGAAGAATTGGTTACGGATCAGTTTCCCGAAATTCGTGATGAGCTTTTGCAGTGGAATGGGAATTTTGTGATTGATGGTGAAATTTTGGCTTTCAAAGACGATAAAGTCCTTAATTTTAATGAACTTCAAAAACGACTCAACCGTAAATCATTAACCAAAAAAATGTTGGAAGAAATTCCGATTGTAGTTTTCGCTTACGATCTTTTGGAATGGGAAGGCGAGGATTATCGGTCTAAAAAGATGTTGGAAAGACGTCTAAAGCTTGAAGAATTACTCGAAAATCATCCATCTGATAAAATCCGAATTTCGGAGAAGATTGTTTTTGAAAATTGGGATCAGCTGGGCGAAATCCGAGAAAATGCACGGGATATCAACAGCGAAGGTTTAATGTTAAAAAACTACCATTCGCCTTACCACACGGGCAGAAAAAAAGGGGATTGGTGGAAGTGGAAAATCGATCCTTTGACGATTGATGCAGTTCTTATTTATGCCCAGAAAGGAAGCGGACGAAGAAGCGGATTTTACACTGATTACACTTTTGCGGTGAAAAAAGAAGGAACATTGGTGACGGTTGCCAAGGCGTATTCGGGTTTAACAGATAAAGAAATTCAAGAAGTAAGCAAATTCATTTCAAAAAATACCGTAGAAAAATTTGGTCCCGTGCGTACCGTGAAGCCCGAATTGGTTTTTGAACTGGCTTTCGAAGGCATTGGTTTCAGCAGTCGGCATAAATCGGGCGTTGCATTGCGTTTTCCTCGAATTTTACGATGGCGACGAGATAAAACTGCGGACCAGATTGATGATATCGAAGATATAAAAAAACTCATTACGTGACCCAAAAATTTCAACAATCGGAAGGTTATCAACTCGTCCAAAAATGGATGACTGAAAAAGGAATGTTGGCTTTTTCTTTTCAGAACGAAGCGTGGCAGCGCTTTTCCAACGGTTATTCGGGAATGGTTGTTGCTCCGACGGGTTTCGGAAAAACATACTCGATTTTTTTAGCGGTCATCGTCGATTTCTTTAATCATCCTGAAAATTACAAATCCGGATTAAAACTTATTTGGGTAACACCTCTGCGTTCCCTGGCCAAAGATTTGGCCCGAGCAATGCAGGAAGCCATCAACGAAATCGGTCTGGATTGGGTGGTAGAAGTGCGAAATGGCGACACGGATTTCAAACAAAAGATGCGACAAACCAAGAATATGCCCGATATTCTGCTGGTAACGCCGGAGAGTTTGCACTTGCTGCTCGCTCAAAAAGAACATCAACGATTTTTCAAAAATCTAAAATGTGTAGCGGTAGACGAATGGCACGAATTGCTGAGCACCAAACGTGGCGTTATGGTTGAGTTGGCATTAGCAGCTTTAAAATTTGAAAATCCTAAGATAAAAATATGGGGCATCACGGCGACGATCGGGAACTTAGATCAAGCCCTGGAAGTATTGATTCCCGATGCCACTAAAAGAACGAAAGTGGTTGCCAAAGAGCAAAAAAAGATAGAAATTCTTTCTGTTTATCCTCCTGAAGTCGAAATTTTGCCATGGGCAGGGCATTTAGGTGGCAAATTGGTGCAGGAAGTGGTTCCTATTATTCTCAACAGCAAATCTACATTGATTTTTACCAACACGCGTAGTCAGTCGGAAATGTGGTACCAACTGCTTTTGGAAGCTTATCCTGATTTTGCGGGACAAATCGCTTTGCATCATAGTTCTATTGATGCCAATCTTCGGCAATGGGTGGAAGAAAATCTGAGTTCTGGTTTATTGAAAGCAGTGGTTTCAACCTCGTCCTTGGATTTGGGTGTTGATTTTAAACCAGTTGATACCGTCATCCAAATTGGCTCCAGTAAAGGTGTTGCACGGTTTATGCAAAGAGCGGGGAGGAGTGGGCATTCCCCTTTTGAAACCTCAAAAATTTATTTCGTTCCCACACATTCCTTAGAGTTGATTGAAGCATCGGCATTAAAAGAAGCGGTAAGATTGAGAATCATCGAGCATCGAGAACCCTTTGTTTTAGCTTTCGATGTACTCGTGCAGTTTTTGGTAACTTTGGCTCTGGGTGGCGGATTTTATCCCGATCAACTTTTTCCGTTGATAAAAAATACCTATGCTTTTTCTGAGATTACGGAAGACGAATGGAAATGGTGCATTTATTTTATTACTCAAGGAGGAAAAACAGGAAAAAATTACGAAGAATTCCATAAAGTGGTTCCTCAAGAAGATGGTAAACTGATCGTGGAAAAACGTAAAATTGGAATGCTCCATCGGATGAATATCGGTGCAATCGTTAGCGACTCCATGTTGCGAGTGAAATTTCTTTCAGGCGGTTACGTAGGGATGATTGAAGAATATTTTATCTCAAAGCTTCACAAAGGCGACAAGTTTATTTTGGCCGGCAGAATCTTGGAATATGCTATGCTTAAAGAAATGACGGTTTACGTGAAATCATCGAGTGGAAAGGCGATAACGCCGAGTTGGTTGGGCGGAAGATTGCCACTTTCATCCAATTTAAGTTTCTTTTTGCGTAAAAAATTGGCCGAGTCGCTTTCTCCCAATGCTCGTGAAAAAGAGCTGCGGTTTCTGCATCCGCTTTTAGCCAATCAGAATGAATTTTCGCACATTCCCAAAGAAGACGAATTTTTAGTGGAACAAATCAAAACCCGTGAAGGTTATCATCTGTTTTTTTATCCTTTTGAAGGGCGTTTGGTACACGAAGTGATGGCCGGTTTATTGGCGTATCGCATTTCAAAATTATATCCCATCAGTTTTTCGATGGCGATGAATGATTACGGTTTTGAATTGTTTTCCGACCGTGAAATCAAACTATCAGAAAAAGATTTACATCAAATATTATCCAAAGAAAACCTGATGCAAGACGTTATCAGTAGCGTAAATGCTACCGAAATGGCAAGACGAAAATTTCGTGATATTGCTGTAATTTCGGGAATGGTTGTACAAACGATGCCCGGGCGCCAGGTAAATAACAAATCTTTGCAATCCTCTTCTGGCATTATTTTTTCGGTGTTGGAAGATTATGATCCTGAAAATTTGTTGCTGAGGCAGGCCTACACCGAAGTCTTCAATCAACAATTAGAAGAAGCACGGTTGGTAAGTGCTTTCGAGAGAATTAGCACGAGTAAAATTGTATATATTTTCTCCGATCGGTTTACGCCATTAAGTTTTCCGATTAAAGTGGACAGTTTGCGACAATCCTTGTCTAGCGAAGATTTGGCCACACGAATTCGAAAAATGCAGGAGAACAATTTGAAGAAAAAAAGCAGAAAAAAATGATGCTTGCAGAAAAGAAAATACTCATTAGAAATCAAAGTTTTATTTTAACCAATCAGCGTGCGATGTTTTGGGAAGAATCTTCTGCGTTGATTTTTTCCGATTTGCATTTGGGCAAAACCGCTCATTTTAGAAAAAACGGGATTGCATTACCCGACAATTTAATTCAGAATGATTTGCAACGCTTGGGTGATTTGATTCATCATTTTCAACCTCAAAAATTAATAATCGTTGGGGATTTTTTACATGCAGGAAAGAACTCCGAATTGTATATTTTTCATACGTGGAAAATTCAATTCCCGATTCTTAAAATTATTTTGATTAAAGGAAATCACGATCGACTGTCTAAAGACCATTTGCAAAAATTGGGTGTGGATGAAATTTATGCAACGTATGAAGAAGACGAGTTAATTTTCAGTCATGAAAAACTAGAAAATCAGGAAAAATTTGTGATTTCAGGACATTTTCATCCTGGAGTTCGAGTGAAAACTGCAGTACATCGGTTTTTGAGATTTCCAAGTTATATTGTAACTCCGCAACAACTGATCTTGCCAGCTTTCAGCTCTTTTACGGGATTAGACACTAAGAATCACCCCGAAAAATGTCAATATTTCTTTTTTACTGAAGACGGACTTTATGAAATTTGAGAAATTCCCTCCTTTCCCGAGACTATTGTTCTTTATTGCATTAAGAAATTACAAAGATTGGCGTAAAATAGACTTATTAAAATCATCAATAACTCAAAAGCTCAGCGTAGGCTCTTTCTGCTCCTTTTAGACTTCGGCATTTTGTTCTTCAGTAAAGTAAGTGTTGATGATGGAAGTGAAATTTTTCTTAAACGTGCCAATTTGGTCACCGTACATTCCAAAATAATTAAAATCAACAGTCTTTCATAATAAAATCATAATGGAAGATAAAAAAAATCTTCATTGCAAGGTAGGTATTTTAATTGGGAATAATTATTTTAATGTTACTAACTGAAAATTTGTCAACGATAATAAAATTTATTTAATTATTTAGAATGAATTTAAGCTTAGAAAAAGGCTCTATGGAGTTCTTTTTGATAGTTAAAAGGCATATTAAAATCAACACAATTATGGATACAAAAAGAATTTCAGCCAATTTAGAAAACGCGATGAGTGCACAAATGAATGTTGAAGATTTACAGTCTCATGTTTATCTCTCTTACGGAATTTGGGCGGCAGATCAAGGTTACGGCGGTATTGCCAATTTCTTGTTCCGCCACGCGCAGGAAGAGAGAGATCACGCGATTAAATTTATGAGTTATATCCTGAACAGAGGTGGCAAACCAAAAGTGGAAGCGCTTCCTGCTCCAGGTGAAGATCCTAAAAACCTGACAGACTGCTTTAATTTGGTATTTAAACATGAAGTGGACAATACTGAAAAAATATATGCCCTAGTGGATATGGCGATGGCAGAAAAAGATTGGGCTAGCTACAATTTCTTGCAATGGTTTGTGAAAGAGCAGATTGAAGAAGAAACTTTAGCCATGAATCTAATTGACAAATTAAAGATTGCCGGCGGTGACCAAGCAACAGATGAATCCTTATTTAACCTGGATAAAACTTTGGAGAAAATGCCAGATGATGCAGATCTTGCAAGGGATGCAACAGCAGAGAATCCATAAAAATTCTCTTAAAAATAAAAAAAGCAGTTTATCAAAAATAGGCTGCTTTTTTTATGAATATAATAAAATTTGCTGTTGGTTCAGCTCTGTAACAAAGCTCGCGAAGCTTCCGTTCAGCAGGAGTGTATCTCAGGTTTTTTTATTATTTATTTTGCGTCGGTGATTTTTACAATTCAGTGTTGGTTTTTCAAGTCAAAAATGGTTTTGAGTTTGTAATATATTGGTCCTTTGAAGAAAAGCCTAACCAAAAAAATATGACAGAAAGCTTTAGATAAACTTTATCTTCATTTATTTTTAAGTATTTAGTAATTTCTTCAAATTCGTTCTTAAATTCCTGGATTTTCAAAAAATTTCTGCTAACACTTCGACGCTAAGTGCAATTGCGTCTTTCGAAGAAAGTTGCGTCTGAAGAATGCGAAGTTACTTTAAAAATTTATATTTACATTACAGACAATGAAGCAATTGCTTCTAAGCGGCTGTTGGCTGAAGTGCGTGCTTTGTACTTAATTGCCTTTTGGAACAGGTTAGCAAACTTTATAACCTTAAAATTGTCAAGTTTATTTGGTGAATTTTTTAAATATATCAGTAATTTTAAGTGTAACAGAATAAATGTATAACTGGAATATATGAGTAGAGGATTTGTGAAAGAAGGTGATCAGGAGGAACTCCCGATGATTCCGCCCCGCGCCGATTTACCGCCCGGTACGGTAAACTTCGTTACAGAGTTCGGATACAGTCAGTTACTCGCCGAACGTGATCAAATGATTCATGAGCGCGACAATACTTTGATTTCGGACGAGAATGAAAATCGTATTGCCGTAAATTTAATCAATGCGAAATTGCAATTGTTACTCGATCGAATTTCGTCTGCGAAAATTGTTAATCTGGCCAAACAACCAAAAAATATTGTTAGGTTCGGTGCTGAAGTGTACTTTAAGGTTGATTCCGATCCCAAAATCCAGCACTATCAAATCGTGGGCGTCGATGAGGCAAATGTTGCAGAAGGAAAAATAGCGTTTACCTCTCCGCTTGCGAAAATCTTTATGGACAGAAAGGTAGGCGATCGCGTGATATTGAAATTGGGAAAAGCGGAAAAGCAATTTGAAATTGTGTCAATAAAATACTGATGGATTTATAAAGTGTCTGACTTTTGATTTGGATTTGGTCGCCGATCGCATTGCTACTATCGGAAAACGGCGTAGCGGATTTCGGAGCACAAAACAGTCAACCAGCACTACACTTGAATAGAAGCGCAAAGCTCCAAGTTTGCACGTCATCCCGCCTTTTGCAAATACTATGTGCCTGTTGCACAACCTCTTTTCAAAGATACGGTAAAAAGATTTCAGAAATAGAAAATGTGGTTATAAACGGGTTTAAAATATTGAAAATCAATTGTATATATCGTTTATTCTCCGTAAATTAGCGTATGCAAGGCAGAAAAACATTTGAACCGAAAATCTTCTACGAACTCAGCCTGGAGGGGCTCGTTCCCCAGGATGATTTCTACCGTAAAATCAGTCAGGAAGTACCCTTTAGCTTCCTCTACAAGTCAACCTCTCATTATTACGGCCGTTGCGGGCAGGACAGCATCGATCCTGTGGTCTTTTTCAAGATACTGTTAGTG
>NZ_JASZ02000012.1 GCF_000735695.2 Kaistella haifensis DSM 19056 | reverse complement strand
AAAGTAGGTTTGATCACCACTGCCAATAAAGGAAAGAAAATCATTCTCGGGATTAAAGCATTTTTGCAAACTCCATACGATGGTCACACCATAGAACCACTTTTGGAACAGATGGAAACCGGTGGTCAAAAGCTCCCAAAAGAACTCCTTTACGATAGAGGTGGCAGAGGAAAATCAGAAATAAAGGGCGTGAAAATCTCCATCCCAAGCACTCCAAGAAAAAAAGACACTGCTTATCAAAAGCAGACAAAGCGCAAAAAATTTAGAACCAGAGCGGCAATAGAACCTATCATCGGACATTTAAAAACCGATTTTAGGCTGGCAAAAAATTACTTCATGGGAGAAACGGGACCACAAATCAATGCATTACTAGCTGCAACCGCTTGGAACATGAAGAAAATGATGGAACTACTGAAACAGAAAATTATTTTCTTATTTTATAAGATACAAATTATGCTGTTTTCTAATCCTGTTTTTAAAAATAAATTAAATAGTGGGTTTTGTTAAGGAACGACTAACTAATTTGTTAGATTAGTCTAACTTTTATATATTTGCAATATAATATATTAATTAAATGAAGCTAAGATTATTTTCTCTATCAGTTGCTGCTCTTTTCGGTGGTTACCAATTGGCTTACTCACAGGTAGATAGCCTGGCTGTGCCAGCGGTAAAAAATGATAGTTTAACCACAAAAAAAGAAGTTGTAAAAACAGGAGATATAGAAGATGTGGTGATTACCGGTACAATGAAGGCCGTGAGCAGGCTGGAAAGCCCGGTTCCCGTAGAGGTTTATACCCCAACATTTTTTAGGAAAAATCCTACACCTAGTATTTTTGATGCTCTGCAAACCGTCAATGGTGTCCGCCCACAACTTAATTGTAATATCTGTAACACCGGCGATATCCATATCAACGGTTTAGAAGGCCCTTACACGATGGTTTTGATTGACGGAATGCCAATCGTGAGTTCTTTAGGAACGGTCTACGGATTGTCCGGGATTCCAAATTCTTTGGTAGAAAGAATCGAGGTGGTAAAAGGTCCTGCCTCTTCTCTCTATGGGAGTGAAGCAGTTGGAGGTCTTATCAATATTATTACCAAGAAACCTCAGAATGCACCATTGGTGAGTGCCGATCTGTTTTCTACAACCTGGGGCGAATATAATGTGGATTTGGGATTTAAATTCAATGCCGGGAAAAAAGCAAGTGTCCTTGCCGGGATCAATTATTTTAATTTCCAAAACAGGGTCGACAATAACCATGATAACTTTACCGATGTCACCCTGCAAAACAGGATATCTATTTTCCAGAAATGGAATTTTGAACGGAAAGAAAACCGTTTGTTTACACTCGCTGCACGTTATATGTACGAGGACCGCTGGGGCGGTGATATGCGCTGGGACAAATCCTACCGTGGCGGCGATGAGATCTATGGCGAGAGTATCTATACCAACCGCGCAGAAATTATTGGTAATTACCAGTTACCGGTGAGCGAAAAAATGTTCTTTGGATTTTCCTTCATCAATCACGATCAGGACAGCCGCTACGGTGATGTTTCTTACATAGCCAACCAAAAAATCGCTTTTGGGCAGCTGACCTGGGATAAAAAAATAGGGAGACACGATCTCTTGGCAGGTACTGCTCTCAGATATACTTATTACGACGACAATACGCCGGCAACAGCCTACTCAAACGGGCAAAATGAACCTGAAAATACCTGGTTGCCCGGGGTTTTTATTCAGGATGAGATTGCGCTGGCAGAAAAACATAAGCTGTTACTGGGGTTCCGTTATGACCATAACAATATCCACGGCAATATTTTTACCCCAAGAGTGGCTTACAAATGGGCGATTAACAAAAATGATATCATCCGCTTGAATGCCGGAACCGGTTACCGTGTCGTTAATCTTTTTACAGAAGACCACGCGGCACTTACCGGAGCGAGGAATGTTATTATTCTTAGCGATCTGAAACCGGAAAAATCTTATAATGCTAACCTTAATTTTATTAAGAAATTTTATCTTAATTCCGGTAGTTTTATAGGGTTGGATGCTACCGCTTTTTACACTTATTTTACCAACAGGATTGTTCCGGATTATGATACCAACCCTAATGAAATCCTCTACGACAATCTTGATGGGCATGCGGTGAGCAAAGGTATCAGTCTTAATGCTGACCTGACATTTTCTAACGGTTTAAAATTCATTCTCGGGGGCACATTGATGGAAAACACATTAACCGAAAACGGAATCACCGAACAACAGATGCTCACAGAAAAGTTCACAGGAACCTGGGCCGTGTCGTACAAAATCAAACCTTGGCATCTGAGCATCGATTATACCGGTAATGTTTACAGCCCAATGCGTTTACCTTTACAGGGCGATCTGGATCCAAGACCTGGCATGTCACCTTGGTGGAGCATACAGAATATTCAGTTTACTTATAGTGGAGTCCGAAATTTTGAATTTTATGCCGGTGTGAAAAACCTACTCAACTGGACACCTGCCAAAGGAACTCCCTTTCTTATATCTCGCTCAAATGATCCTTTTGGCGAGCCTACAGCAGACAATCCTTTAAATTTTGATACATCATATGTTTACGCGCCAAACCAGGGGATCAGGGGCTTTTTAGGGGTAAGATTTAATTTTGATTAATATAATTGAGAATATCAATAGAGGCGGGCTTTAGCCCGTCTCAAAAATTACAATTTAATTAGGCTTTAGCCAAAATTGATAATTGATTGAGAAACAAAAAGAAAATGAAAATTCGTGATGCCATATTACGACTGGCGATTCTGGGAAGTATTTTACTTTCCGGAATTTGCTTTTCTCAGGCCAAATCCTATCAGTTTGAAGCGATAGGAAACTTACAGGAATCAGAAAAAAAAGATGTTGTAGTTTTCATCCATACCAATTGGTGCAATTACTGCAAAGCGATGGAAAATACCACGTTTAATAATCAGAAAGTGGCTGATCTCATTCAACAGAATTTCTATTTTGTAATATTGGATGCAGAAGAAAAGCGCGATATTAGCTTTGCCGGAAAAACATTCCGATACAAACCTACGGGAAAAGATACCGGGATCCACGAACTCGCAGAAACGTTGTCGGGCGGGAAAATAAGCTATCCCAGTCTAATAATTCTCAATCCTCAGAACGAAATTATTTTTCAGTATGATGGATTTTTAAAATCCTCGGAACTTCTGGATATTCTCAATAAAATAAAACAAGAAGAATAGAAACTCTTTTAGCAAATCAAATTTTGCTGAGCGAAGCGCCTTTGCGTCTTAAGATATTTCCAATTATTAATATAACTCGTAGTGCATTATTAAATTAAAGATACTTTAATTTTGTTCATTTTTCTATTAAATACAAAAACATTTACAAATTGAATAAAAGTTAAAGCAGTAATTTTACTTAAGATTCTGGTTTTAAAGCTATTAAATGATTTCGCATAATTGTTTCTGATTTTAAATTGGTCACAAAGTTGAGAAAATAGCGTTTCGATTCTCTTTCTTGATTTTCTAAAAATATATTTCTGCTTGTGATAATTTTTTTGGTTGCTTCTCATAGGTGTATCTAATTTTATATTTGCATAATTGAACAAATCTGTTTGTACTTGAGTTGATAAATAACCTCTATCTCCGATTAATGTGCAATTGTTCATTTGATGCTTTATGTCTTGCAAAAAATGGATATCATGAATGCTTGCAGTAGAAATATCAAAACTTTGAAATATTCCTGAAACAGAACATATAGCGTGTAATTTGTAACCATAATAATAACTCGATTGAGAAGCACAATATCCTTTGCTTGGAAATGAAAATTCATCTTCTTTACAGATTTTAGAGCGGTTTGCTCTTGCGTTTTTGCAAATTTCTAAAGGCATTGAATCTACAATAAAAATGCTTTCAATATCATGAAATCTATCAACCATAATCTTTCTGATATTTTCCATATGCAAGAAGAGTTTTCTTTTCCTGCGATTATAAACACTTCTTTCTATCATTCCTTTTAGTTTTGAATTTGAAAGATATCTAAATAACTGATATTCTGAATCTAATGATAAATATTCTGCAGAAATATTTATGGCAATAAGTTCTAAATCACTCAATTTTGGTTTAATAGGTTTAAAATAAAAATTTTCATTTAAGGTTAATTTTCTTAATTCATTTAAAATAAAATCGTAAATTGCATCTAGGTTATTCATAGTGTATTCGATTGGTAGTCAATACAATATACGATTTTTTTTCGTATTATGAACAACCTTTTATAATGCACTACGAGTTACTTATTAATTTCAGAAAACAATCACATTATGAGTTGTTACTAATTTTTAGGTCATTTAGCATTTCTTTAGGATATCCAAATAGCTGCATAATTATCTTTTGAGATGTATTCCTAATTACAGGTATTACATTTCCTAAAAAGCTAAGTCCTAATGCTCCAAAAATTGTAAATGCATAATTATACTTATCTATAAATTTTATAGACTCTGGACTATAATTTGGAAGTTTAAGAATTGCATAAACCAACAGTCCAAATAGCATTGCCTGAACTATCCAAGATATATACTTAATTCGATTAATAAAATTTGCATTAAATTTCTTTAAGAGGTCAACCTCTTTTTTGTCAGGAACGTCTTTCAGTAAGAATATCGTATCGTAAGCTTTAAGTGAACATAGGATTTGAAAGTCACTTCTGTTCTCAAATAATTTTACATTTCCGGTAATTCTTGTGTATGTGAAACCTACAAAATCATTAGTCATTAAAGACTGACCATTTATGCTTAAAAACATAAAAACTATTTCCGGTAGATTACTTGTACTATAATAATTTTCATTTAATATATTTTCAAATGTTATTGTTATAGAGTTTCTGTTCCTGATAGAAACAATATCTTTTATCCAAGTTTTATCTAAATTAAATTTTACTATACCTGATATTAAGGAAAAGATTAAGAAATCATCATTAACAAATGGTGCTGGAGAACCTTTGCTCGGCTTACTCTTATTTTTTTTATTATAGTAACTTTCAAAATTCAGTTTATTGTTTGATAAAATAGCATCTATTAAACCATAAAAGATTTCTTCGCTTTCATTGGAGTTTTGACCTGAAGCAGTAATGTAAACTTTTCCAGATAAGAAATCATTGAAAGCTGAAAGCTTGGCATTCTCACTCACTCTTGCCAAATAACCTATTCTTTCTTCTAAAGGAACCATTTCTTTCTTTTTAGACCATAGTTTAAGTTATCAGCATCCCAATTTGGAATATTTCTCATTTTCCCCAAAAGCTTTGAAATGAGATTAGAGTATTTCATTGTCGCAGGCTCTTCGCCAGGTAAAAAACTCCTCCAGGACAAGTACGTGAATGAAAAAATCTGTTGGGTAATATATCCTAAATCATAGAACAGCAAATCATTTAAATCACTACTATTATAATTTCCTTGTGGCGTTCTGATATTTATTAGGACTGGCTTACTTATACCTTGTTTGGCTGTTTTCAATTCATTTGCCCCAAACATTTGCACGATACAAGTTTTCTCGTCAAGAACAACGTTACTCCCTCTATTTGGTATATATTGTCCTTTTATCACATTACTACCGTATTTAGATATTCCAGATTGGCTTATATCAAACAGCATTGTTGGATGAACAGTACTTATCGTAACGAACGCAAACTTAATCTTGTATTGGGTAATATCACGAACCAACTGACTAATAACATCAAATTCAGTGTTTTTGATGGGCTTGAAGATATGAAAAATTAGCCTAACCGTATCTCCATCAGACCATCCTTGTTCGGTGGAAAGTCTTATAATTGATTGTTTTAAACTTTTTAGTAACTCTTCAAAATAGCCCTCAAATGGAACGTCTTTAACTTTATCTCCAAGTAGATATTGACCATCACTTGACATAAATGTTGTGATACCCACAACTCGGTTCTGTTCAGCACCGGCATATTGATTTTTTCTCAACCAACTATGACCAATACCAATAATTATTTCTTTATCAACGGAGCGTTGAGAAGGAAGAACCCACGGAGTTCCCCCAAGTTTAGCGTAAATCTGAAGAGCAACCGAATTAAGAATATATTCGTTATGATTACCTATTATCTCAGATGTAACAAACTGTACAGGAATTTCTAATGATAAAAGCTTAGCTTTAATTCGGTAATAAGGGTTTGCTAAATCTGCTTGACGTTTAAAGCTTGCAGGGATTTCTATAATTGCCAAATGCGGTTTGTTTTCATCATAACCACTGATAACATTTAGATATTCATCAATGCTATAAGCCTGTATTTCCCTTATATTAAGTATCACATCCTGCAAATCGTATTTTTTCTGAAGTCCTTTTTGAAAATATCGAGATTGAGGTATCCCATCTTTCAAATTCGAGAGAAACTTTGTGAAATTGCCCCTATTATTTCTATTACAAATACAAAGCACGTTAGGACTTTTAATGTCAAAAATTGAACTATCATATGGTCCATAATTTGACAAGCCTAAGTCTGGATTAGAACTATTTGTTTTAGTTGCTGCGGGGTCAAAAATAAAAGTGGGAGTTTTTAGCTCAATACTATTTGATACCGATAACGGTTGGCTGTTAACTGTAAAACAAAAGCCATCTTTATTGTGAAATAAAATGGGGGCTGCATTTTCGCAAAATAAATGGTTTGATATTTTTAAAATTTCATCGTACAACGCTTTTGTATTGTAAATATCGGAACGTTTACTCTCAATAAGGTTCATTATTTCATCACTTTTCAGTTGTGAAATAGCAAATGATAAATAGTTACCTATATTATATTTGGATTTCTTGATGAATAATTGGTTGAGAGGGTATTCCTTAATTCCTTCGTTAGTCTCAATTCTCGCCTTATCATCAACTATTTCAGCAATTACTCCTAATAGTTCTTCATTAGGTGCGAGAACTTCTGTTAAACCTGGAAGTATCTCCGCATACAGAACATCAACACCTATTAAGTTATAGCCTTCTGAATGCAGTTCTAAACAAGATTTGTTAAATACCCAATTACGTTTTATATTGATAAGAAAACCAAATTGTTTAATTCCATTTATCTCAGTTAGACGTAATTGAACCTCAATCAGTTTTTTATATGCGATACGCTTCCTAAGATTTTCCGGTAGTGCATTGTAAATAATATCATCTTTAGCTTGTGCAGAAAAAAAACGGAATGGATAAAAATCCACCGGAATATAGTTCGGAAATCTTTCTTTGAATGTCCTGAAAAAAAGATGTTTAATCAACGAAGCGGTAACCTGACTATCATCAAATATTCTCTTAGGTATAATTTCTCCTGTCAGGCTTGTATCTTCTCCTTCTTTGTTTGATATATAGATATAGTCACCATTCCTAAAAAAAGAATGAGTAGCATTATATAATGCTCTTAGCTCCTTAAGCCGTTCTTCTGAATAAGGTTCTGTCTTAATCTGGTATTCTTCAAACTCAAACTTAATTGGAAAGTAGTTTAGTTGCATATCATTACTTCTTTTGTATTCGTTTTTCTGACTTTTTAAGTGCCTTGTATGCCAACGGTTCTTCTTCCAAAATTTCCATAATCTTGTCCGAAAGCCAAATAACTAAAAGTTCATCCACCTCTACATCTAAGACTTCTGCTAATTTGGCAACTTGCTCTCGGTTAGCTTTTCTTTCACCTCTTTCAATTTTACTAATAAGAGCCGTGTCTATTTCTAAAATAGCAGCAACTTGTCTTAGCAGCAGCCCTTTCTTTTCTCTTAGTTTCCTAACCCTTTTTCCGAAGTTTTGGAGTTCCATTTCAATGACTTGTCACTTTATGTCAAATTTAATGAAAAAATATTAACTTACGGATTTGTGTAAGTCGGTAGCAATAAAAAGAAAAAGTAAAAATTAACTATCAATTTGCCCTTTAAGTTATGTCTGTTGAAAGTAAGAATAGGGGTAAGTTTTCATACAAAATTTCCGGCACTAATCAAAACCTAATTGTTCAAAGCTCAAGAAAACTTGTAGAACTGAAAAAGACTGCTTAACTTGCGAAAAAAAGGCCAAGCCTAAAAAGTGCAGATAAAAAAATGGCAAGTTTCGGACAGTTTATAAAAGTAGAAAGAGAAAAGCACGGTTGGACACAAACCGAATTTGGAGCCAAAGTTGGCATCAATGCTTTTGCTATTAGTAAAATTGAGAATGGTACACAAAAATTTAATAAGGCAAAATTAAAAGAACTGGCAAACCTTTTTGATATAGACGCACAAAAAGTAGTAGACCTTTTTTATGCGGATAAATTCGCAACTGAAGCATATAAAAGCCATTGTTCCGATAATGTTTTTATAGTTGCAGAGGATAATGTAAAATATTTGAAAAGCATAAACGCCAAACAAGGCAGTATATTTTAGCCCAATGAGTGAAGAATTATTACAAAGAGATTTACTGAAGAATTGCCAGAAAATCGGGAAATGGGATTTTTATAACATTGGGGCAACTTCTATTAAAGCCTTAAAAGAATATAGCATTATACGCAACGTTGATTACGGCAATGTCGAAAAGAAAAAAGTTGACGGAATTATTGTATTGCGTAAAAACGTAGTTGCGATTATAGAATATAAAAAACCCTCTGAATTTAATACAAAGACAAAGCAAGATAAAGCAATTAAACAGGAAATTGAAGTCGCTAAGAAGTTAGACTGCAAATTAATCATTGCAACCGACACTAAAGAAACGGTATGGGTTAATGCTCTGACAGGGGAAAGAATTAACGACGAACAGAGTAACGAGTTAAAAGTCAATTTTAACCCGAAAGATGAAAAAATCATAACATTGATTGAAAAAATTAATTATTCAATCAATGAACTGAATAATAATATAAAGCCTAAACAACTTGTAAATCCTACTGATTTAGCAAAACAAATTTGGCAGGATATATGGTCTGTTAGTGGGGCAACACCTGAAAACTGTTTATACACATTCGTAGAATTATTTATATTTAAATATCTAAGTGATTTAGATGTATTGCAGGGGATTTACAGTTTCAATACATTAATAAACAGTTTTGAAACAAATAATGCTGATGAAATTCTTGAAAATTATGCAAGTGTAATACGTCCCAAAATTAAAGACCTCTTTCCCGAAAATCCTGCTGATAAAACAACAATTATTAACGGAACTATCTTTGTAAGCAAAGACCAAAAAGCGGTTAAAGGTTATAGTACAGTATTTAAAAAGGTGCTTCTCAAATTCCGTGATTATGGTAAATTAGAACATATTGATTACGATTTCAAGAGCCAACTATTTGAGAGTTTTCTGAAAGAAAGCATTAGTAAGAAAAACTGGGGGCAATTTTTTACACCGCTGAAAGTAGTACGTGCTATTGTTGAAATGGCGAAAGATGATATCAAAGATGGTGTAAGCATTTGCGACCCTGCTTGCGGAGTTGGGAAGTTCCTCTTAGAACCTATCGTTACCAGGTTAGATTACTTATACGACATCAGTAAAAAAGGAATAAAACCAAAAATTACCATTCACGGTTTTGATAAGGGTTTTGACAAAGACGAACAAAAGACCATAATATTGGCAAAAGCCAATATGCTGATTTACTTTTCCGATTTAATAAAAGAAAACACAGGACTTACAAAGGAATTTGCAAAACTTTTCAATGAAAGTTTTACGCTTAAAACAAATTCCATTTTGGGAACACTTTCTGACGCTGTTGAAGAAGAATATGACTTAATTCTCACGAACCCCCCTTATGTAACAAGCGGAAGTAGTAATCTAAAAGAGGAAATCAAAAAGGACGGTGAACTTGTAAATTATTACAAAGTAAATGCTTTAGGTGTTGAGGGACTTTTTATGGAATGGATTGTAAGAGCATTGAAGCCAAATGGTAAAGCATTTATTGTCGTGCCGGATGGAATATTTAATCGCCAAAACGATAAAAATTTAAGAAAATTCATAATCGACGAATGCTATATTGATGGAATAATATCACTGCCAGAAAAAACATTCTTTACCACACCCAAAAAGACTTATTTACTTTGTATTACTAAAAAGTCAAATAGAAAAATTGTCCAAACAGAGCCAGTTTTCACTTATTTAGTGAGTGAAATTGGTGAAAGCCGTGATGTGTACAGGTTTAATATTGAACAAGATGATTTGTCCGAAGCAGTAGCCTTATACTCTTTTTTTAAAGGTAATAAAGTAGGATTTCAGAAAATAAATTCAGATAAACGCTGCAAGATTTTTGATATTTCAAAATTTACTCCTGATAATCATTGGTCAATTGATAGATGGTGGTCTAAGGAAGAAATGATTGAACTTGGAATAATTGAAGAAAACGAAACAGTTACACTCGAAAACTTGAGTGAGATGATTACCGATTTTTCTTCGACATTAACCGAGTACTCGAATTTATTTAGTTCAGTTGCCGGAAAAGAAAAACTATCAAGCGTTTTCAAAGAAATAAATCTTTCCGATGAACAGTATTTTGAACTTGCAATTGGCAAAAGGGTAGTAAAAAGAGATTTGATTAAAATAACTGGAACTATACCAATTTATAGCGCGAATGTAAAAGTTCCAGTGGGCTTTCATACTCAAAGTAATATAACAGATTTTAACAACAACTTTGTTTTATGGGGAATTGATGGAGATTTCGAATTTAATGCTATCCCCAAAAACACTCCATTTGTTTCAACGGACCATTGCGGAACAATTAGAATTTTATGTGATGAAATCCTGCCTGAATATCTAATGATACAATTAGAAAATGTAAAACATAAATATGGATTTGATAGAGGTTTACGTGCTTCCATTAAGAATATGAAAAATGTAATAATCAAAATTCCATTTAACGAAGATGATACTATAAATGTTGCCAAACAGAAAGAGGTAATTGAAAAGTATGAGTATATAAAAGAGTTAAGAAGCAAAATACAGTCTTACAAAGAGCAATTGTTTGAAATAAATGTAGATTTCGAATAACCCAGAAATTTTTAATAATTTAAATATGATTTAAAAAACATTGGGGAGCTTAAACAAACTCCCCAATGTCAAAATCACCCAAATCACTTTTCCGCAAGGTGGAAGAACCGTCGTCGCTTTCAGATGAAAGTGTGCTATCCAAAAGCTCGGCAATTTTTCGGGAAGCACCCTCAATGGAATTTTCCAGTAGGCTGAATAATTCGGTTCCCTGTAATTTCTGAACTATGGCTACCGCTGTTTCCTTTTGAGCCTGTTCCAAATTCTCTTTTTGGAGCAATGCCCCTACGGAGCTTAGTTCGTCGTAGGTAACCCCTTGGGCAAAACCGTTATCGCCACTGGATATTCCGTACCTGTTCCATTCTTCTTCCTCTTCTTCCAAATCAGGCATATTGCTGAAAACTTCGTCCAGTTCTTCCTGCGGAATTTGAATGCTGACGTTTTCGTTTTCGTCGTATTCAATGTCTAAATTATCAGGGTTTATCTCCGTTTCCGTTATTTGGCTTTCATTGGCAGTGTTTGGCACTGAAAGGCTTCTTACTGGCTTGGGCTGCCCCATAATATCGGGCAGCTTCGGGTTGACTTTTTCCTGTTTGGGCTTTTGCTCCGACCTTTTATGAATGACAATCTTATCCTGCAAAAGCAGGGCAATGACTATCAGCAGGCAAATCACAATTACTATTTCCATAATCAGGTGCTTTAAAAAATGGGTTTAAACTTTTCGTTGAAATCATCGGTAATGGCTTTTTCAAACAGTTCAAAATGATGTTCCAGTATGTTGTCAAGATAGGCATACAAGGGTATGGCATCTTTACCGATTACCTGTACAATACGGGATAGCCGTTCGTGGTATTCCTGCCGGATATAAATACTTTTATCGCCCCGCTTCGTCATCGAGTGGGTTTTCAAAAAGTGTTCGCCATAGCTTCCGTCAAGATTTTTCTTTGTGCGGTTCCTTTCCCGCTGTGCAGGCTTGCTTTGTGGTAATTCTTCCTGCTGCACCTCGTCTTTTGCCGCTTCCTTTACCTGCTCTTCAGCAGGTTCGGGCGGTAGCTGTAAGCCGTCCTTTTTAACGCCGTCCACCATCAGGTTCATCATCATTTCCTCGTTAATGTCCGGCGTGACTTTTCTTTTATTATCTTTTTCCATAGCACTACAATTGAATGATGTTTAAAAATTCGCTGATGAACAGGTCTAACTGGCAGGCTTTCATCAAACGCTCATCGGGAGGCATTACCGTAGAACGGAAAACCGTTTTGCTGTCCGCTTCGCTTTCCTTGCGAAAACGGGTGCTGTTCTTGATTTGGCTTTGCATCAGGCTTAACCCCAGTTGCTCAATAAGCTGATTGTACACGTCATATAAGGGAGTGCTTTCCCTGCCGTCCACCTGGTTCCAAAACAGGTTAATGGTCTGTATGGAAGTTTCGCCCTTTTTCATAATCACGTCCTGTAAAAGCTGGGTGAAGATGAGCGTACTTTCCATTACCACACGGTCTGCTGTGATGGGTGTGAAAATATGGTGCATTCCTGCCAATGCTTTCAGAATGCCGGGCGTGTTCACAGTTCCGGGCAGGTCAAAAAACACCACATCGATCGGAACGGCAGAAGCCGTTACAAATTCGTGTGCAGCATCCAATACGCTATCTGCTTTATGCTGTGTTATCGGATAGGCTTTCTTGTTGATAGTGGTAAATTGTTTGTACGCCAATTTTTTCAAAGCCTCATTTTCCATTACCATTGCCAAATCACGGGTTTTCATTTTCATAAGGCTGTGCTGCGGAAAATCCGCATCAAATACGGCTACGTTGTAGCCCAAGCGATAGTGCATCGTACTGGCGACAAGCGTTGTAAAGGTGCTTTTGCCAACACCGCCTTTTTGAGAGGAAAAGGCAACGAACAGAGGTTTCTTTTTTGTGTCCATATTTTTAAAATTTAAAGTTTACATCTTACTGTTTTCAGTCTTGCAGGCTTTCAGCCGTGCAGTCCTGCTTTCGTTCTGTCTTTCTTTCTTGCAGGATAGCTATCAGGCTTGCCTGCGGGAATTGCTGATTGCCTGCTTTCCTGCCGCACAGCAGCAATGCTTTCATTCAGGCATCTTATCAGGCGGGATTCCGTTCTTGCATTCGTTCCGTTCGTCATTCCATCCGTGACGCAAGCGTGATTGTCTGATAGCAGGCTGTCACGCTTTCCGTCATTCCTGCGCTCTTGCATTCCTGCAATCTTGCAGGTAGGATAACCTGCCATCTTGAATGTGCGCCGTCTACTCGTCCTGAAGTACGGGCTGCATGCCCGCCAACATTCAGGGACAAAGAACTCATCAAATTCATTCGCTTGTATAGTGGTGGCAGTGTTTGGCGTTCAGAGGCAGCATTTGGCACTGTAGCACAGTGCAAGGCTATCGTAAACATGGCTTTACTTTGTATTGTGATTTTTATTAACGGATTTATGCAAAGTCTTTTGACATATCAGGGGGTAACGGGAACGGCATCGAGCCGTTTTTCCCTGTTACATTCAATCCGTCCCGCAGGGCGGATTTTTGTGTTCACCGGAACACGGCAAGTTGTGTTTTGAGCATCTCGGAATGATTTCCGATACTCAAAACAACTTGCCCTTTGCAGGGGGCAGAAAACACCTTCCAAAGTCAGGGTTTTGTATGGATTTTAAAATGGATTAGTGATGAACGATAACAACAAAAAGCAATTGAAAAAGACCGGACGTCGCCCCAAAGAAGACCCGGCGACCATCCGCTATACGATTTCCTTTAACGAGCAGGAACACGCCCATTTTCTTGCCCTGTTTGATAAATCAGGTATGCAGGTAAAGGCTCATTTCATAACGTCCTGCATCTTTGACAAGACCATAAAAACCATTCAGATTGACAAGGGAACGGTTGATTTTTATATGCGGCTGACCTCTTTTCACAGCCAGTTCCGTTCCATAGGTGTGAACTATAACCAAATTGTAAAGGTGCTGTACAAGAATTTTTCCGAGAAAAAAGCCGCAGCGTTCCTGTATAAACTGGAGAAACAGACGGCTGAAATGGCAATGCTGTGTCAGAAAATCATTCAGCTTACTGAAAAATTTGAGGAAGAATACCTAAAAAAATAATGTAGAAGTGATAGCAAAAATTGGAAGAAGTGCAAATTTATACGGAGCGTTGGCGTACAATCAGCTTAAAGTGGAGAATGAAAACGAGCAGATTTTGTTTGCCAATAAGATGATTGAAACCGCAAGCGGTCATTATTCCGTGGCACAATTAGCCCAGTCTTTTGCACCTTACCTGATAGCCAACCGCAATACCGAGAAACACACGCTGCATATTTCGCTAAATCCTGACCCGAACGATAAGGTAAGCGATGATAAGTTTAGGGAAATGGCAGAACAGTATATGCGGGAAATGGGTTACGGCGAACAGCCTTTTGTGGTATTCAAACATACCGATATTGACCGTAGCCATATACACATTGTATCGGTTTGCGTGGACGAGCAGGGCAAAAAGATTTCGGATAAATTCGAGAAAATGCGGTCTATGAATGTATGCCGTGAACTGGAAAGAAAACACGGGTTGATACCCGCAACAGACAAAGAGCGCAATCAGAATGATAAGGTTTTCCGTCCGGTAGATTATCGGGCAGGCGATGTAAAAAGCCAAATTGCTTCGGTCGTTCGCCACCTCCCGAATTACTACCAGTACCAAACTTTGGGCGAATACAATGCCCTGCTTTCCCTGTTCAATATTACCGCCGAGAAAATCGAGGGCGAATTGCAGGGAGAGATGAAGCAGGGCTTAATATATATTCCGCTAAATGAAAAAGGCGAAAGAGCCGGGCATCCGTTCAAGGCTTCGCTGTTCGGAAAGAGCGCAGGGCTTCCGGCTTTGGAACTGCATTTTGCGAAATGCAAAACGGCTTTGAAAGATAGCCCCACCAAACAGACCCTAAAATCTGCCGTTACCATTGCCCTGAAAACCACGAGCGATGAACAGGCATTTAAAAAGCAGTTGGCGGAACAGGGTATTAACGTTGTGGTGCGCCGAAATGATACAGGGCGTATTTATGGCATCACATTTATAGACCACAATTCCAAAGCAGTTTGGAACGGTTCACGTTTGGCAACAGAACTTTCTGCCAACACCTTTAATGATTATTGGAACAATAACATCAAACCGAATATTAAAGAACCTGCCGTTTTACAACCCAAATTATCCACATCAAATGATGCGGATCTTCCTGCGGAAGAACCACACCATTTGTTCGACTTCTTACATACTGAAAAACACGAAGACGGTTTGATTGAAGCACTGGGAGGTTTATTGCCCGAAGCCCAGGGCGAAGATTACGAAGAACAGGACTTTGCCAATAAAATGAAGAAGAAAAGAAAACGCCAAAGAGGTCAGAAGTAATATTCAGCCAAACACTGCCACAGAACGCCACTGGCTGCCACATTCTTAGAGCCACTCCATAGAGCCTTTAAATTCACGCCCGAACATTAAAACTTTAGATAATGCAGGGAGAAGACGATTTAAGAGGGCTTTCCAAGATAATGGCTTTTATGCGGGCAGTCAGTATTCTTTTGGTGCTGATGCACCTTTATTGGTTCTGCTACGGTTTCTTTTTAGAACGTGGTTGGACGTTGGAAGTAATCAACAAGATATTAGGCAATTTCGACCGAACGGCGGGTTTGTTTTCACACACTCTTTACACCAAAGTATTCGCTTTGGTCTTACTGGCTTTAAGCTGTTTAGGGACAAAGGGCGTAAAGAACGAAAAGATAACCTGGACTAAAATTTACGTGGCGTTGGGCGTTGGCTTTGTGCTGTTCTTCCTGAACACACCTTTGTTAAAGCTATCTCCGGCAACAGGCACATTCCTGTATATGCTTACTATCTCATTAGGTTATATCGCCTTGCTGATGGCGGGCGTATGGATGAGCCGCCTGCTTCGTACCAACCTGATGGACGACGTATTTAATAATGAGAATGAGAGCTTTCAGCAGGAAACCAAACTGATGGAAAACGAGTATTCCGTTAACCTGCCCACCAAATTTTACTACAAAGGCAAATGGAACAACGGTTGGATAAACATTGTAAATCCATTCAGGGCATCAATAGTGTTGGGTACTCCCGGTTCCGGTAAATCTTATGCCATCGTAAACAACTACATCAAGCAGCAGATTGAAAAAGGCTTTAGTATGTATATCTACGATTTCAAGTTTGACCACCTTTCTACTATTGCCTATAATCACTTACTGAAGCATCGGGATAAATACAAAGTTCAGCCGAAATTTTACGTGATAAATTTCGACGACCCACGCAAGAGCCACCGTTGCAACCCACTCAATCCCGATTTTATGACGGACATTTCTGATGCTTACGAAGCGGCATATACTATAATGCTAAACCTTAACAGGTCGTGGATACAGAAGCAAGGGGATTTTTTCGTGGAAAGCCCAATTATTCTTTTGGCTGCGATTATTTGGTATCTGAAAATCTACGAAGATGGTAAGTATTGTACGTTCCCTCACGCCATTGAATTACTGAATAAAAAGTATTCGGATGTATTCACGATTTTAACTTCATACCCGGATTTGGAAAATTATTTGTCGCCCTTTATGGATGCGTGGCAAGGTGGAGCGCAAGACCAGTTACAAGGACAAATCGCATCGGCAAAAATTCCGCTATCAAGGATGATTAGCCCACAACTTTACTGGGTAATGACGGGCGATGATTTTACGCTTGACATTAACAACCCGAAAGAACCTAAAATTTTGTGCGTGGGTAACAATCCCGACCGTCAAAATATTTATTCCGCAGCTTTGGGTTTATACAATTCGAGGATTGTAAAGCTGATAAACAAAAAGGGACAGCTAAAGAGTTCCGTTATCATAGATGAGTTGCCCACAATTTATTTCAGGGGACTGGACAATCTTATCGCAACGGCGAGAAGTAATAAGGTAGCGGTATGTTTGGGTTTTCAGGATTTTTCGCAATTAACAAGGGATTACGGCGACAAGGAAAGCAAGGTAATACAGAATACTGTCGGTAATATATTCAGTGGTCAGGTGGTTGGCGAAACAGCAAAAAGCCTTTCGGAACGTTTCGGTAAAGTATTACAGAAACGCCAGAGTATGACGATTAACCGCAATGATAAATCTACCTCTATTTCGACACAGTTAGACAGCCTTATTCCGGCTTCCAAAATCTCAACACTTACACAAGGTTTGTTTGTTGGTTCTGTATCAGATAACTTTGATGAACGTATCGAGCAGAAGATATTTCACGCCGAAATTGTAGTGGACAATGAAAAGGTAGCGGCAGAAAGCAAAGCCTATCAGCAAATACCGCAAATCTTATCTTTTGTAAATGAGCAGGGCGAGGATAAGATGAAGCAGGAAATAGAAAACAATTACAAGCAGATAAAATCAGACATTCTGAATATTGTTGTTAGTGAAATGGAGCGTATCAAGAATGACCCTAACTTACAGCATTTGGTGCAGAAAGAATGATTATACTAAATATTTTTGTGATTTTTCTATTAATATATTGTTAGAAGAATTAAAAGTAACAGCACCATTACGTCAACATATAAAATGCCAAATTTTAATACTCATAATTTAGCATTTGCTTAAATAAACAAATTAGTTACATTTGCATTATGGATAATACTTCTTGTAAACGACAACAGGCAGACATTAAACAAATCAATCGCTGTAAAGAAAGAGTTTCGGAACTCCACAGTTCGTTTGACTATTTGTCGAACGCACTTGAATTGACTGGAAACAATGTAAGACTGAAAATTCTGTTTCTTCTTTATGAAGAAAAACGACTTTGTGTTTGTGATGTGAGTGAAATTCTTGGAATGACAATTTCAGCGATTTCTCAGCACTTGAGAAAACTTAAAGACCGAAAGCTTATTGAAACCGAAAGAGAGGCGCAAACCATTTTTTACTCATTGACAAAAGAGTATGAGAAAATGTTGGACCCATTTTTTAAAATACTTGACGATAAAAAAAATTTAGAAACAATATGGTAACGGACGGAAAACTAATTGGGACTGGACTTTTGACAGCAATAGCAGCTTCATTATGTTGCATTACACCTGTTTTGGCTCTCATAGCAGGAACAAGTGGACTTGCTTCAACTTTCTCTTGGCTCGAACCTTTTCGTCCATATTTTATCGGGTTAACTATTTTAGTGCTTGCTTTTGCTTGGTATCAAAAACTGAAACCGCAAAAGAAAATTGACTGCAACTGTGAAACAACTGAAAAATCAAACTTTATGAAAACAAAATCATTTTTAGGAATTATTACCGTTATGGCGGCTTTACTTTTATCATTTCCGCTTTATGCTCACATTTTTTTTCCAAAGACCGAAAGTAAAGCAATTATTACCCAAACTTCCAAAATTCAGAAAGTTGAGTTTACAATCAAAGGAATGACTTGTTCAGGTTGTGAACACCACGTTAAAACGGAAGTTAGTAAACTAAAAGGAATTGTGGAAGTTGTGGTTTCTTATGAGAAAGGCAATGCCATTGTTAAGTTTGACAACAAACAAACAAGTATTATAGAAATTGAAAAAGCTATCAATTCGACAGGTTATAAATCACTAAAAAGTAAAATTATATCATAATGGAAATTAAATTACAATCAATTATAACTTGCCCAAATTGCGGATACAAAAAAGAGGAAACAATGCCAACAGATGCTTGCCAATATTTTTATGAATGTGAAAATTGCAAGACAAGATTAAAACCATTACAAGGCGATTGTTGTGTGTATTGTAGTTATGCCAGTGTTCCTTGTCCATCAATACAACAGGATAAAAAATGTTGCTATTAGAAACCAATTAAGAGAAAAAAATGTTCAGTTTTTTCAAAAAATATTTTCAAAAATTTAAGAAGAATACTTATGCTATCAACAGAAAAAACATTATCAGAAGTAATTGAAGTACTAAGACAAAGGGGTTATATGGAAGACTTTAATCTATTGGAAGAAAACATTTCGTACAAAATAGACGGAGAGAAAGTTAATTTAAGGGACATTGTTATTGATAAAATTTATCGTTTTACTGGGCTTAATGACTTGGAAGATGAGGCTATCTTATATGCGATGAGAAACCAAAAAGATGGAGCAAAAGGTGTTTTCGTAAATGGTTATGGTACATACTCTGACAGTGCAGCAAACAGCATCATTGAGCAAATATCAGTTGACGAGGACGATAATGATGATTGGACGATAGAAAATTAAATCACAATGACTGAATTAGAAAAAATTTTACTGCAAAAAGCTATAAAACCCACCGCTATGCGTTTGTTGGTGGTTGAAAAGTTATTGAAACAACAATATGCAGTAAGTCATAAAGAGCTGGCAGAACAGTTTGAAAAAGCAGATAATATTACTCTCTTCAGAACACTTAAAGTATTCCTGGAATACAAACTTGTCCATACCATTGATGATGGAAGCGGAGTGATTAAATACGCACTTTGCCAATCAGGATGCAATTGTAATTTATCAGAACTGCACACACATTTTTATTGTACCGACTGCAAACATACTTTTTGCCTTACTGAAACAGAAATTCCGAACATCGAAGTTCCTCAAAACTTTAAATTAGATGGAGCTAATTTAGTTCTTAAGGGGAAATGCGACAAATGTAACAAATAGATTTTTTCAACTTTGCAATTCTATTGCACAATCTATTTATTTATATTTGTAGCTGATGAAACTATTTATATTCATATTCAGTATATATTTTCTGGCATTATCCGTAATGCCGTGTACTGATGCGTGTGGTATGGATACCAGTAATACTTCAAAATCAGAGCTTTCTAATACAAGCAATGGTCAAACGAAAAACGGCGATTTATGCAGTCCTTTTTGTTCTTGTGCTACTTGTCATACCGTTGTGAATTTTACGTTTCAAACGTTCAAAATAAACGAGGCAAAGCCAAGTCTTAGCAAGATACAAAAATTCCCACTTCAAAATTTCAATTTCATTTCCAATTATCACGGAAACATTTGGCAGCCGCCAAAGATTAATACTTAATATTTTCAGCAAATGTATTTATTGGTAATGGATGATATATTCATTTACTATTAGATAGGTGTATTATCTAAATTGCACATTTAGCTGTCCTTTCTGTAACGGACAGAAAGTATTTATATCCATTATTATTAATTATTAATCAAATGAATTGTGTTAGACAGTATCATAAAATTTAGCATTAAGAACAAGCTCGTCATTGGAATAATGACATTGTTGCTCATTATTTGGGGAGTGTGGAGTGCCACAAAATTACCCATTGATGCCGTACCCGATATTACAAATAATCAGGTGCAAATAATTACGGTTTGCCCCACATTGGCGGCTCAGGAAGTAGAACAATTAGTAACTTTTCCGATAGAGCAAAGCATTGCTAATATTCCCGATTTAGAAGAAACCAGAAGTATTTCTAGGTTTGGTTTGTCCGTAATTACAGTTGTATTTAAGGAAAAAGTAGACATTTATTTTGCCCGACAGCTCATTAATGAAAAACTGAAAGAAGCAGAAGAAAAAATTCCGAACGGAATAGGAACACCTGAACTGGCTCCGGTCAGTACAGGGCTTGGTCAGATATACGAATATATAATACATCCCAAAAAGGGAAGTGAAAATAAATACAATGCCAAAGACCTTCGTACAATGCAGGACTGGATTGTTGCAAGGCAACTGTATGGTACACCCGGAATTGCAGAAGTAAATAGTTTTGGTGGCGAGCTAAAGCAATATGAAGTTGCTGTTAATCCTAATCGCTTAAAGGCTATGGATATAAGTATTACCGATATTTTCAACGCTCTTGAAAAAAATAACCAAAATACAGGGGGAGCATATATTGATAAGAAACCAAGTGCTTATTTTGTTAGAGAGGTATTGGTTTGGTTACATCATTAGAAGATATAAAAAACATCAGTGTAAAAAATAATCCTGGCAGTGTTCCAATTTTTATAAAAGATGTGGCAGATGTACGATTTGGTAATGCTGTAAGATATGGGGCTATGACATATAATGGAGAAGTTGATGCAGTAGGCGGTGTGGTAATGATGTTAAAAGGCGAAAATGCCAATAATGTAATTGAAAAAATAAAAGAAAAACTTCCTACTATACAAAAGTCATTACCTGATGATATTATTATTGAACCCTATATAGACCGTTCAGTTTTAGTTGACAAGGCAATGAGTACCGTAGAAAAAAACCTGATAGAAGGTGCGTTGATTGTTATCTTTGTATTAGTACTTTTTTTAGGAAATTTTAGAGCCGGATTAATAGTAGCTTCCGCTATTCCATTAGCAATGCTGTTTGCCTTAGCGATGATGAATGTGTTTGGTGTAAGCGCCAATTTAATGAGTTTGGGAGCCATAGATTTTGGGTTGATTGTAGATGGGGCAGTAATTGTTGTGGAAGCCACATTACATCACTTAGGCTTACGGAAATCTAAACAAAGGCTTACACAAACCGAAATGGATGAAGAGGTTTTCCTGTCTGCCTCCAAAATTCGTAGCAGTGCAGCATTTGGTGAAATCATTATACTAATTGTTTACATTCCTATTCTTACGTTAGTGGGTGTTGAAGGTAAAATGTTCCGTCCGATGGCACAGACTGTAGGTTTTGCCATTTTTGGAGCTTTGATTTTATCCTTAACATACATACCAATGATGTGTGCTTTGTTCTTATCCAAAAAACCTTCGTATAAAGAAACCTTTTCTGACAGAATGATGAATTGGTTACAAAAAAAATATCAGCCTTTGCTTGAAAAAGCGATTAGTATAAAGTATTGGTTCGTGGGTATCGCCATTGCCATATTTGCGGTTAGTATTTTCTTGTTTAGCCGAATGGGAGGAGAATTTATACCCCAGCTACAAGAAGGAGAATATGCGTTTGAATTTAAAATGCCTATTGAGACCTCATTATCACAAAGTATAGAAACTTCGATGCTTGCTTCGAGAATTGCCAAACAATTTGATGAAGTAAAAATGGTGGTAGGTAGAACTGGAGCTGGTGAAGTACCTACTGACCCAATGCCTCCGAGTGCAACAGATTTAATAATTATTCTTAAGCCTGAAAGTGAATGGAAATCCGGAAGGACATACGATGAATTAGGCGATGCAATAGAAGAAAAAATAGCCGTAATACCTGGCATAATTGTCGAAAAAAGCCAACCCATTCAAATGCGTTTTAACGAACTTATGACAGGGATAAAACAAGATGTTGCAATTAAGATTTTCGGAGAAAATTTAGATACACTAGCGTTAAATGCCGATAAGGTTAGCAAAGTTATACAAACAGTAAAGGGAGTTACAGTACCTCAAGTAGAACTGGTAAGTGGGCTACCTCAAATTAATATTGAATACGACCGAACTCGTTTAGCCAATTATGGAGTAAATGTAGAAGATGTAAATAATGTTGTGAGTACTGCATTTGCAGGAAAAAGTGCAGGTGTGGTTTTTGAGAATGAAAGGAGATTTGATTTAGTTGTGCGTTTAGATAGTACTTACCGGGGTAGTATTGAAGATGTAAACAATATGATGATACCCACCAACATAGGTAGTCAAATTCCTCTATCACAAGTGGCTACAATTGATTATAAATTAGGACCGGCGCAGATAAGCCGTGAAGCGGGAAAGCGAAGAATTGTAATTGGTTTTAATGTAGCAGACAGAGACGTTCAAAGTGTAGTAGAAGAAATTCAAAAAAAATTGAATAACCAAGTAAAATTACCATCAGGATATTATTTCACTTATGGTGGGCAGTTTGAAAATTTACAGGAAGCCAGCAATAGATTACTGATAGCTGTTCCTGTTTCCTTAATATTGATATTTGTATTGCTTTACTTTACATTCAGCTCCTTTAAACAGGCCGGATTAATTTTTACAGCTATCCCAATGAGTGCAATTGGAGGAATACTAGCTTTATTACTTCGGGGAATGCCTTTTAGCATCAGCGCAGGTATTGGATTTATTGCATTGTTTGGCGTTGCAGTCCTTAACGGAATTGTATTGATAGGTATTTTCAATCAATTAGAAAAAGAAGGAGAAAAAGATGTATTGAAACGGGTAATCGAAGGAACTAAAACCCGTTTGAGACCGGTTTTGATGACTGCAACAGTAGCCAGTTTAGGATTTCTGCCAATGGCTTTGAGCAGTAGCGCAGGTGCAGAGGTACAAAAACCATTGGCTACAGTTGTTATCGGTGGCTTGGTAACTGCCACATTCCTTACCCTATTCGTACTGCCTTTATTGTATATCATCTTCAATTCAAAAATTAATTTAAAAAGAAAACTTAAAGTGAAACCCATTACAACCATCATTGTTTTACTGGTATCATCAGTAGGTTTTACAGCAAACGCACAGACGAAAAATCTATCCACTGTTGATGAAGCGATAAACATTGCATTACAAAATAATCAAAGTATTAAAGCATCCGATTTGGACATTCAATCATCCAAAGCTCTGAAGAAAACAGCAAATGAGCTTCCAAAATTAAATTTTGATGCACAATTAGGGCAATACAACAGTCCAAAATTCGATCAGTCGTATTCTATTTCACAAAATATTCCATTTCCTACACTTTTTAAGGCTCGAAAAGAGCTTATGCAAGAACAAATAAAAGGAAAAGAAATTTCAAAAGAATTATCCGTGAATGAAATGGCAAAGCAGATCAGAACTTTATATTATCAAATTGAATATTTAAAATATAATGAATCTGAATTAAGCAAGTTAGATAGTTTGTATCAAGATTTTATCCGAATTGCAACTGTTCGCTATAACGCAGGAGATATTAAAAAAATTGAAATTAATACAGCCGAAACGCAGAAAGGAGAAATTAATTTGTTGCTTCAGCAAAATACTGTTTTACTAGGGAACGCTTACAAGCAATTAAAAATCTTACTCAATACTCAAGATAATTTTGAAATTTCAATGGCTAAAAAATATGAACCGTTGAGAATAGAAACCATTGTAGATTCCACAACAATTTCGAGACATCCATCAATTCGAGCATTTTATCAAGAAATGGAAATTTTAGAAAAATCAAAAAAAGTAGAAAAATCAGAAGGTTTACCGGATTTTACTTTAGGATATACCAACCAATCATTGATCGGAATCCAAGATTTTAAAAATGGTGAACGTTATGCAAACTCTGGAACCCGTTTTAGTTACGTAAATATTGGTGTTGCAATTCCTTTAACTTTTGGAGCAACAAAAGCAAGAATACAATCTTTAGATTTTCAAAAACAGATGGCGGAAAGTAATGCAAAATTTCAGCAACAACAGATTTCTGCTCAATTGGCCAATACATTAAGTCAATATGAGCAAGATATTCGGCAGTATGAATACTATCGCAATCAAGCCATCCCTAACGCCGAAAAAATTGTGAAAGCAGCACAATTGGGGTATAGGACTGGTGAAATTAGCTATATGGAATACTTATTTGCCCTGCAAACCGCTACAAATATTCAACTAAAATCCTTAGAAGCCATTCAAAAAGTAAATGAATCGGTCATCAATATAAATGCATTAATAAACCAATAATATGAAATTTTATAAACATATATTCATCTATTCAGCCTTAGCTATTTTTTTATGGAGTTGTGGTAATAATGAAAAGAAAAATGTAGAACCCGAAAAGCCTAATTCGGAAGCTAAAGAAAAACCTACAGAAGAAACTCCAACAATAGCAATGCTAACAGAGGAAGAAATGAAAATGGTTGGAATTACTTTGGGAACTTATGAAATGAAAGAACTTACTGCAACTATAAAAGCGAATGGAAATCTGCGTGTTCCTAATAACAGTAAAGCAGTAGTAACTTCTTTGTATGGTGGAATTATCAGAAGATTACCTGTACAAATTGGTGATTATATAAGAAAAGGACAAGTGGTAGCAACTATTTCAAATCCTGATTTTATAAGGCTTCAAGAACAATATCTTACGGTAAATAGTAGAATTACTTTTGCAGAACAGGAATATCGCAGGCAAAAGGAATTGTTTGATAATGATGCAGGTGCCAAAAAGAATTTACAAAGTTCGAGTACAGAATTAAATTCGCTTCGTACCCAACGTGCTTCAATACAAAGACAACTACAATTAATGGGCATATCTCCTTCAAAAGTAAATAATGGTAATTTGCGTGATGGCTTAGTAATTGTTTCACCAATTAGTGGTTATGTGAGTAATGTTATCGCACAGATTGGAAGTTATGTAGATATTGCTTCACCAATTTTAGATGTGATTGACAACAATTCACTTCATTTAGATTTACAAGTTTTTGAAAAAGATTTACCTAAAATAAAAGTTGGACAAGTAGTACACTTTTATCTAACGAATAATCCAGAAGCGGAGTATGACGCAAAAGTGTACAGTATTGGTTCATCATTTTCAAACGATAACAAGACGATCTCTGTTCATTGTTCTGTAATTGGAAATAAAGGAGGTTTAATTGATGGAATGAACATAACAGGGATTGTAAGCTCAAGCAATACAACCGCACCTGCAGTTCCCAATGATGCCATCGTAAATACTGATGGTAAGTACTTCATTTTCGTACAAACCGACAAAAAAGCAGAAGAACATCACGAAGAAGGAAATCATAAAGAGGGAGATAAAAATGAAAAAGAAGATAAGACAAGTATAAATTTTGAAAAAGTAGAAGTATTGAAAGGGGTATCTGATATGGGGTATACCGCAATAACTTTTGTCAAGCAAATTCCTGTCAATGCCAAAATCGTTGTAAAAGGAGCATTTTTTGTAAACGCAAAATTATCTAATGCAGGAGAAGACGAAGATTAACCAATAATAACTAAACGATGATAAATACAGATAAAAATCACAAGCATATTTATGATGCGCAGGGCAAGCAACTCTGCTGCACGGAGGAGAACAAAAACGATGCCCAAACAAATACAGGGCAGAGTACTGATAATGTTTGTTGCTCAACGGATGAAAAAGTTAATCAAAAGAGCAATGAACGAAGTGAAGCTGTTGATAAAAACAGCGTTGTAAAAATGTTTTTACCAGGAATTATTTCTTTGGTACTATTGCTAATTGCTATTTACTTAGACAATGTCTTGAAACCTGAATGGTTTCAAGGTTGGGTAAGAACTGTTTGGTATATAATAGCTTATGCACCAGTCGGATTTCCTGTAATTAAAGAAGCTTTTGAAAGTATTGGTAAAGGCGATGTTTTTTCAGAATTTTTGCTGATGAGTATTGCTACTATTGGAGCCTTTACCATTGGTGAATACCCCGAGGGTGTTGCTGTAATGCTGTTTTATGCTGTTGGTGAAGTCTTTCAGTCATTAGCAGTAAAGAGAGCTAAAACAAATATCAAATCTTTACTCGACCAACGTCCTGATGAAGTAACCATTTTACAAGGCACTCAAACAAAAGTTGTAAAAGCTGAAACAGTTACTATTGGAGAGATAATACAATTGAAGCCTGGAGAAAAGTTAGGATTGGACGGAGAATTATTGTCCGAAACTGCATCTTTCAATACAGCAGCTCTTACGGGTGAGAGCAAGCCTGACACGAAATCAAAAGGTGAAACGGTACTGGCAGGGATGATAAACTTAAATACCGTTTCACAGGTAAAAGTGACAACTGCATATACTGATAGCAAGCTGAGTAAAATTTTAGAATTGGTGCAAAATGCTACTGCTCAAAAAGCACCGACAGAATTATTCATTAGAAAGTTTGCAAAAATATACACACCGATAGTTGTACTGTTAGCTATTCTAATTACAGCATTGCCCTACTTCTTTGTAGAAAATTATGTGTTCAGCCAATGGTTGTATCGTGCTTTGGTATTCCTTGTTATCTCTTGCCCTTGTGCATTGGTAATAAGTATTCCTTTAGGCTACTTTGGCGGAATTGGGGCAGCGAGTAAAAATGGAATATTGGTTAAGGGAAGCAACTTTTTGGATGTTCTTGCCAGCATACAAAATGTAGTAATGGATAAGACAGGTACAATGACGGAGGGCGTATTTAAAGTTCAGGAAGTTGTATTTGACAAGGCATTTGATGAGAAAGAAATTTTAGAAATGGTCAATGCTTTGGAAAGCCATAGTAGCCACCCCGTAGCAACTGCCATTCAAGAATATGTAGGCGATGTAAACCACAATATCCCATTAGAAAATATAGAGGAAATTGCAGGACACGGACTAAAGGCTAATGTAAATGGGAAAGAATTATTGGTAGGGAATTTTAAGCTGATGGATAAATTTTCTATTACTTATGACATAGACCCGAACAGCATTGTCTACACGGTAATCGCAGTGGCTTATGATAGAAAGTTTGTTGGTTACATTACCATTGCGGACAGCATAAAAGAAGACGCACAGGAAACCATAAATCTATTGCATAAGCTCAATGTTAAAGCTACTATGCTTAGCGGAGATAAAAGTACGGTTGTAAAGTATGTAGCGGAACAGTTGGGGATAGATAATGCTTTCGGAGATTTATTGCCTGAAGATAAAGTAAACAGAGTTAAAGAAATTAAAGCCAAAGGCGGAAGCGTTGCTTTTGTTGGCGACGGTGTAAACGATGCGCCTGTTGTGGCTTTGAGCGATGCGGGTATTGCAATGGGCGGTTTGGGAAGCGATGCGACCATTGAAACGGCAGATGTGGTAATACAAGACGACAAACCGAGTAAAATACCTATGGCAATCAATATAGGCAAGCAGACAAAGAAAATCGTTTGGCAAAATATAGCTTTAGCATTCGGAGTAAAAGCTATTGTACTAGTTTTGGGAGCTGGGGGCTTAGCGACTATGTGGGAAGCTGTTTTTGCCGATGTTGGGGTTGCCTTATTAGCTATACTAAACGCAGTAAGGATACAGCGGATGAAATTTTAAGATTAGAACATCCTAATGATGAATAAAACAGACAATTCGTAAGAAAGGCAAAAGTTATCAAATGTCAATTTGTCGAAGGAGAAGAAGAAGAAGAAAAGACCTTCGCTCTTTATGATACTTTTTGGGATATTTTTTAGCTCTGTGTCTTATTGCTTTGATATACATAAAATTAGACACTATTATATCTATCCCTATCACTAAAAATGGACTTATTAGTTCTGTATCGAGCAAAAACCAAAGTTCCAAAAGAGAAACCCGAAAATGCAAATTTCTTTCAAATATGACAGTATTTGGGCTTCTCTATTATTGTTTAAAAAATAGATTTAGGATAACGGATGGATAAATTTTATAACGAAACGCTGGCTAAGCTGGAAAACGAAATCAAAGAATTTGAGATTGAAGCAGACTGTTCGATAGAACGCATTGAAGCAGTTATACAACTTATTATCAAATGTTTATTCGACGTAAAAAAATATATTTTAAAAAGAGGATTTAAGAATGTTGATGAAGAAATTCGCTTTTTTAAATATCAAAAGCCAATTATCGTTTCAAAGCTCATCTATTATAATGCCATCTATAAAATCGAAACGAGAAGACCGTATGGAAATAAGCGTACCAAGAAATATTTTGTCAAAGAACTGAAAAAGCTAAAAAGGTTCTTTGAAAATAACCTTGATTTTTATAAGTATTACCGTAGCAATAATTCTTTCTTTGACGAACAATTTTTTGTACGTGGCAAGCACGATATAAGACTATGGTTAGACACTTTTTATTTTGAGGCAGACCATCGCTTTTCTACTTCGCACGATTATAAGGTTGCCAAGATAATTGCTAATGACCTGATACAGGTATATTTGGAAGACAGGTTAAATAACATCAACGTTAAAAAGGTTTCAGATAATTCGTTGATATGGACAGCAAGCAAAACTGCACTCACGGAACTCATTTATGCACTGTACTCCCACGGTGCATTTAACAATGGGAATACAGAAATAAAATTGATAGCCAAAACGTTTGAAGATGCCTTCAATATTGAGTTAGGCGACTTTTACCATACGTTTATGGAACTTAAAGCCCGCAAAATAAACCGAACGAAATTCCTCGACAGGCTGTGTGAAGCACTGATAAAGAAAATGGACGAACAAGATGAAAAACAGTAAGTATATATGTACACAGGCTTTATTCCTCTTGGCAAGAAGTCAGAGTAATTAAACTTAAATTGTAAATTTGTTTATTGCTTATGTATTAAATACTAAACGTAGTCAGTAAATAAATATGAATACAATCTTTATTAAAAATATGGTTTGCGACCGTTGCATTATGGTGGTACAAAACGAATTGGAAAAACTGGGATTAGATGCTAAAAATATAAAACTGGGCGAAGTTATTCTTTCCAAAGAAATAACATCTCTGGAAAAAGAGAATTTGTCCAAAACTTTAGAGCCATTAGGATTTGAAGTAATTGACGATAAAAAAGGCAGGATAATAGAAAAGATAAAGAACATTATCATTGACCTGGTACACCATCAGGATAGTGATGTAAAAACCAACCTTTCCGATGTATTGAGTGACAAATTGCATCACGATTACAATTACCTGTCCAATCTGTTTTCAGAGGTAGAGGGTACAACCATTGAAAAATACTTTATCGCCCAAAAGGTAGAGAAAGTCAAAGAATTGTTGGTGTATGATGAGTTGTTATTAAGTGAGATTGCGAACCGCCTAAATTATTCGAGCGTGGCATATTTGAGTAACCAGTTTAAAAAAGTTACCGGGCTAACACCAAGCCATTTCAAACAGATTAAAGAGGATAAAAGAAAACCGTTGGATAAAGTGTAAGTAAATCTTACAAATCAAATCCAAAATTTCACAACAGTACCCATAAATATAATAGCCAATTTTGTATTGTAAATTAAAGCAGGCAAATATGGCGACAAACAGAGAAAATATATACATTCCATTGGAGGATGTAGAAAGCGAACACTGTGCATTAATCGTTGAAAAGGGATTGGCACAGGTAAAAGGCGTAGAAACCCATAAAGTAGAGCTGAACAACCGAAGGGCAGCGATTACAGTAGATAGCAATGAAACCGTAGGCGAGGCTGTTAAGGCAATTAAAGATTTAGGTTACGGAGTTCCTACGGTTAAAAGTGCTTTTCCGGTATTGGGCATGACCTGTGCATCCTGTGCGGGCAGTGCCGAAAGCATTGTGAAATACCAACCGGGAGTAGTTAATGCTTCCGTGAACTTTGCAACGGGCAATCTTACCGTGGAATATCTGCCCAATATGACCGATGCCTCCACCTTGCAAAAAGCGGTTCAGGGAGTAGGTTACGACCTATTGGTTGAAGACGAAACCAAGCAGCAGGAAACGCTCGAAGCCATCCACGAAAAGAAATTCCGAACCTTGAAAAACAAGACCATTTGGGCAATTATCCTTTCCCTGCCCGTGGTAATCATAGGAATGTTCTTTATGGATATGCCCTATGCAGACCCGATAATGTGGCTCTTTTCCACGCCCGTTGTAATATGGTTGGGCAGGGATTTTTTTGTAAACGCTTGGAAGCAGGCAAAGCACCGTTCCGCCAATATGGATACGCTGGTGGCATTGAGTACAGGTATTGCCTACCTGTTCAGTGTTTTCAATATGCTGTTTGCCGACTTTTGGCATCAACGGGGACTGCATGCTCACGTATATTTTGAAGCGGCTGCCGTTATTATCGCATTCATCCTCTTGGGAAAACTGCTGGAAGAAAGAGCCAAAGGCAACACCTCTTCAGCCATTAAGAAGCTGATGGGCTTGCAGCCAAAAACGGTCATCGTGGTACAGGCGGACGGAACGGAAAAGCAGACCGCTATCGAAGACGTAAGCGCAGGCGATGTGATACTCGTAAAGCCCGGTGAAAAGATTGCGGTAGACGGCATGGTCATATCGGGCAATTCGTATGTGGACGAAAGCATGTTAAGCGGTGAGCCTGTACCTGTATTGAAAAAAGAAAAAGAAAAAGTATTTGCAGGAACGATTAACCAAAAAGGCAGCTTCCGGTTCAGGGCGGTAAAAGTGGGCAAAGAAACCATGCTTGCCCACATCATCAAAATGGTGCAGGATGCACAGGGAAGCAAAGCACCCGTACAGAAACTGGTCGATAGGATTGCGGGCATCTTTGTTCCCACAGTGATAGGTATTGCCATCCTGACATTTACGCTATGGTTGATTTTGGGAGGCGAAAACGGGGTTGTTCAAGGTCTGTTGGCAGCCGTTACGGTATTGGTCATTGCCTGCCCCTGTGCTTTAGGCTTAGCGACACCCACCGCTATTATGGTAGGCGTTGGTAAAGGTGCTGAAAATGGCATTTTGATAAAGGATGCCGAAAGTTTGGAACTGGCCAAAAAAGTAAATGCCATCGTTTTGGACAAAACCGGAACCATCACCGAGGGAAGACCACAGGTAACGGGCATTAAATGGCTGAACAATGAGGACACTGCAAAAGAAATCCTTTTGAGCATCGAAAAGCAATCCGAGCATCCATTGGCAGAAGCCGTAGTGAAGCATCTTGGCGATGTAGCGACCACCTCTTTATCCATGTTCGACAGCATTACGGGCAAAGGCGCAAAAGCAGACCATGACAACGAAACCTATTATGTAGGCAACAAAAAGCTATTGGCAGAAAACAACATTGCCATTGCCGGAGAATTACAAGACCAAGCCGAAGAATGGGGCAAACAGTCTAAAACCGTTATCTGGTTTGCAAACAGCAAAAAGGCTCTTGCTGTAATCGCTATCGCCGATAAGATTAAGGAAACATCGGTGCAGGCTATCCGGGAAATGCAGGAAATGGGCATTGACCTGTATATGCTGACCGGAGATAATGAAGCTACCGCTAAAGCCATTGCGGAGCAGACAGGCATCAAGCATTACAAAGCCGAAGTTTTGCCACAGCATAAAGCCGACTTTGTGAAAGAACTGCAAAGTAAAGGAAAGGTAGTGGCAATGGTGGGCGATGGTATCAACGACAGCACCGCATTGGCAACAGCCGATGTAAGTATCGCAATGGGCAAAGGCAGCGACATCGCAATGGACGTAGCCAAGATGACCATCATTTCGTCCGACCTGACCAAGATACCGCAGGCAATACGCTTGTCCAAACAGACCGTAGCCACCATCAAGCAAAACCTGTTCTGGGCGTTTATCTACAACGTAATCGGCATTCCGGTAGCGGCAGGCATCCTTTACCCTGTTAACGGCTTCCTGCTCAACCCGATGATTGCGGGTGCGGCAATGGCATTGAGCAGCGTGAGCGTGGTCAGTAACAGCCTGCGGTTGAAATGGAAGAAATAAAACAGTAAATCTCACAAATCAAACAAGAAATTACACAACAATACTGAACTGAATAGTACGGAAATTTGCATTATCAGATAACTCTAAAATTTATTAACAATGGAAAATAAACAATTTCAATTCAAGACGAACATCAATTGCGGAGGTTGTATCGCATCTGTAAAACCGCACTTGGACAAGGCAGAGGGTATCTGCCATTGGGAAGTGGACACTGCCAACAAGGACAAGGTACTTACAGTGAAGTCCGAGGGCATTACCGAGCAGGAAGTAATATCGACCGTGCAAAAGGCAGGCTTCAAAATTGAACCTTTGGACGCCTAAGCCAACAACTTTTTGAAATGCCCTTTTTCCGACCGAATTTTCTATGAGGTTGGGTTGCTGAAAAAGGGCATTTTATCAATTCTGAAAAAAGGCGATAGGTTATTGCGTATATGGCATTTTTTTGTCCATATAGCAAAAAAAAACGTAAAACGATATAAAAAACCAATCTAATTTGTAACTTTGTTGCGTTGAAAAATTATAGAATACATATAGGCATTTTGACATTGTTCTGTTTGGTTTTCTTTATGATGCCAAGTCAGAGCTATGCCTGTTCCAAAAATTCAACAAAGACCGAGCAGTCTTCCTGCTCAAAGGAGAAATCCAAAAAATCAGAACATAAAAAAGGTTGCAAGGGCAAATCCTGTAAAAAATGCAAAAGTGACAAATGCGGGGGCGGCTGTTCACACAACTCTTGCAGGTGCGGTGCTTCAACCACTTCCCTAAATGTCCCAACCATAATCGAATTAAAGGCAAAAAATCACTTAGCAGCAGCTAAAAAGCAAAAATTCGGTTTCAAAGAAGCCTACTATTCTTCGGGCTTTTTCTCCATTTGGCTACCGCCTAAAATAAGCTAAAACTATGGCCTGATAGCCATAGGTGTGTCCTGTCAGAAGCTGTTCCGGCTTTTGCAAATCCCCTATTTGTATCATTTACTTAAAATTTAAAACAGAAACGGGTTTATCTATCCCCCGTTTCTCAAAATGTAATTATTATGAAATCATTATCAAAAATAGTGATGGTAATCGCCGTGTTACTATCATCAATAAACGGCTTCGCACAAATCAAGAATGCGAAAACAGAAACCGTAAAGATTTACGGCAATTGTGGTATGTGCAAAACCACCATCGAAAAAGCAGGTAACGTAAAAAAGGTAGCCAGCGTGGACTGGAACAAAGATACCAAGATGGCTACGCTCACCTATGACGGCGACAAAACAAATCAGGATGAAATCCTGAAACGTATTGCTTTGGCTGGTTATGACAGTGAGAAGTTCCGTGCGCCGGATGACGTATATGCTAAACTGGCTGGTTGCTGCCAGTATGATAGACCCGTGAAGACGGTTGCCAAAAACAAGGAGGCGGGAATGGACATGAATGCCGGACATGGCAATCACGACCATAGTCAAATGGCAGCTAACAAAGATGCAGCCCAAAACCAATCACAGCTAAAGGCTGTATTTGACAACTACTTTTCAGTGAAAGATGCTTTGATAAAAACCGATGCGGCGACCGCATCTGCCAAAGCCGCTGAATTGGCTGCATCCCTTAAAGCAGTCGATATGAATAAGCTATCGGCAGAGGAACATACGGCTTGGATGAAAGTGATGCAGGACTTGACGGCCAATGCGGAAAGCATTTCAAAATCAAAAGATGTTGCAAAACAAAGAAGTGCTTTTGCGGCACTTTCGGGAAGCAACTACACACTGGCCAAAGTGTCTAAACAGGATACTCCCGTTTATTACCAGCACTGCCCTATGTACAATGGAGGTAAGGGAGCCAATTGGCTAAGTAAAGAGAATGCTGTTAAAAACCCATATTACGGCTCACAGATGCTTACCTGCGGCAGTACGGTCGAAACCATTAAATAACAGGTCTGAAAGCTATGGTACAGTACAATGACATGGTGCAGGCGCTTAAAGACCTAAGACAGCGTGGATACAGTATGGACTTTAGTCTGTTGCCGGACTGCCTGTACTGTGCGTCAAGGAGCCTGAAACTAAAACCGGAGGATTTTACGGTTACGGAAACCCATAGGTTTGAAAGCCTCTACAGCAGTCCTGATAACAATGCCGTGATTTATGCCATATCGTCCAATGATGGTAAGAATAAAGGCGTACTTGTGGATGCCTATGGTGCTTATGCCGAAGAAATGACCCATGAGATGGCAAAAAAATTAAGTGCAACATAACTTTTAAAACCCCTTATTATGAAAAAATACACGTGTCCCATGCACCCGCAGGTGCTAAAAGACGAACCAGGCAAATGCCCGCTTTGTGGCATGGCACTGGTTCCCGTTGGCGGTAGCTCAGTTTCTCATGTACAAAAATCAGGACATGGGCATTCCGGGCATTCTCAACATGGCCATGCTGACGAAAACTTTAATAAACATGAGGGACATCATACAGGTGATTTCCTCACTCGTTTTTGGATAAGCCTTGTCATTACAATCCCTATACTGCTCCTGTCGCACATGATACAGCAATGGTTAGGTTTCTCGCTTGCTTTCAATGGCGATAAATATGTGTTGCTGGCATTGGGTACGGTGATTTATTGCTATGGAGGCTTACCATTCCTAAAGGGAATGATTGGCGAGGTGAAAGCCAAAGCCATAGGGATGATGACACTTGTTGCTATCGCCATATCCGTAGCCTATGTCTATTCCGTAGCCGTTGTATTTGGCTTGCAGGGCATGGATTTCTTTTGGGAACTGGCAACCCTAATTGACATCATGCTGTTAGGGCATTGGCTGGAAATGCGTTCCCAAATGGCTGCTTCACGGGCATTACAGTCATTGGTAGCGTTACTGCCCAACGATGTTACCGTGGAACGAGGCGGAGAAGCTGTAAAGATAAAGCTAGAAGACCTGCAAAGCGGTGAAACGGCTATCATAAAACCGGGTGAAAAAATTCCAGCCGACGGATTGGTTCTGGATGGGCTTTCATATATCAACGAGAGTATGCTTACCGGAGAAAGTGTTCCCGTAAAAAAGGAAAAGGACGGAAAGGTCATCGCAGGCTCTATCAATGGTGATGGTGCGCTGAAAGTTAAGGTAACAGCCGTTGGAAAAGACAGCTACCTGAACAGGGTTATCAATCTTGTGCAGGAGGCACAAGCTACTAAGTCCAATACGCAAAACCTTGCGGACAAAGTTGCCAAATGGCTCACCTTTATTGCCATTGCCGTGGGCATAGGCACATTTGCCTATTGGTATGCAAGCAGTGGAGATATTGCCTTTGCGCTTGAAAGAATGGTGACGGTAATGGTAACGGCCTGCCCGCACGCATTGGGCGTGGCTATCCCGTTGGTGGTCGCCATTTCCACAACGCTATCGGCGACCAATGGTCTGCTCATCCGCAACCGCACAGCATTTGAAACCACCCGAAAACTTTCCACTGTCATTTTTGATAAGACCGGAACGCTCACCAAAGGTTCCCATGCCGTAGAAAAGGTTATACCGTTAACAGACGAATATAATGCCGATGAGGTTATCCAGTATGCTGCCGCAGTACAGCAAAATTCGGAACACCATATCGCCAAAGGCATTATGGCTACATTGAAAGAAAAGAGCCTTGCCTTATGGAAGTCTGAAAACTTCAGCTATATGCAGGGCATAGGTGTTAAAGGTGTTGTGAACGGGAAAAATGTCGTAGCTGGCGGCCCGAATTATTTCACCGAAAACCACCTTTCCCTGCCTGAAATTCCAAACGAAATCAATCAAGAGGCCGAAACGGTCAACTTTGTCCTCATTGATGACCGGGTAATCGGCATCATTACTTTGGCAGACAGCATCCGGGAGGGTTCGGCACAGGCGATTGAGGAACTCAAAAAAATGGGCATCAAGTCCTTTCTGCTCACCGGGGACAACGACAGGATTGCTGCTGCCGTAGCCGGAAAATTGGGTATGGACGGGTATTTGGCTAATGTGCTTCCGCACAACAAGCAGGAGAAAGTAAAGGAGTTTCAGGCAAAAGGCGAAATCGTAGCAATGACTGGTGATGGTGTAAATGATGCACCTGCACTGGCACAGGCAGATGTGGGCATTGCCGTGGGTTCCGGTACGGACGTGGCTGCCGAAACAGCGGATATCATATTGGTAGACAGCGACCCGAGGGATGTGGTCAAACTGATTGACTTCGGCAAACTTACCTACAAAAAGATGGTACAGAACCTGATATGGGCGGTTGGCTACAACGTGGTGGCAATACCGCTTGCGGCAGGCGTACTCTATCCGAATTTTGTTTTAAGTCCCGCTATGGGTGCTGTGCTGATGAGTGTAAGCGCCATTGTAGTGGCTATTAACGCAAGTTTTTTAAAAATCAAAAAATAAATAAAAATGAAAAATCTAACATTATCAATCATTGCTGTTATCATGGCATTTGTAACAGTATCATGCAATCAGGCATCCAACAAAAACGAGCAGTCTTCAAGTGATACTGCTGTTGTATCACAAGAACAGTCAGCTTCCCAACCAAAAGAGGATGATACGGTAGCTGCGCCCGTTGTGAGTGAAACTCCGAGCGGTCAGGAAGCAAAAGCAACAGGAAAAGAAGAAGCAAAAAACTTTTCTATTGCGCCCATAGTTACCGATTATCTATCATTAAAGAACGCACTTGCTTCAGATAATGACAAAGCTGCCGCCAATGCAGGAAAAAAGCTGTTGGGTACTTTGAATAAGGTGGATATGAAAACTATTCCAGCCGATAAGCATAAAGAGTTTATGGAAATTTTTGAAAGTGCAAAAGAAAATGCCGAGCACATTGGCGAAAATGCTGGGAAGATAGACCACCAAAGAGAACATTTAGCGTCGCTTAGCGAAGATTTGAAAGACCTGGTTAGTTTGTTCGGCACATCACAAACATTGTATCAAGACCATTGCCCGATGTTCAATGACGGGAAAGGAGCTGTTTGGTTCAGCGAAAACAAAGAAATCAAAAATCCTTACTACGGTTCAAAAATGATTAGCTGCGGTAAGGTACAGCAAACAATTAACGGTAAATAAATTTAGGGTTATGGATAATATGCAGAACAACCACCATACAGGTCATGCTTCAGGGCATGGTGCGCACAATTCAAGCCATGTTTCAGCCATGTACAAACGCTTTGCGATTATGGCTGTCGTAATGTTCGGTGCAATGTATTTTATTATGTACGCTATGATAGACGGGTTGCGCAACCTTATACCCAATATCAACAATTTGTATATGACCCTGCTGATGACTTCGGCAATGTTGCTTATCGAATTAGTGGTAATGAAAGTGATGTACGCTAACAGGAAAATGAACTGGATGATAGCCATATTTTCAGTCGCCGTTGGCATCTTTTCATGGTTTGGTATAAGGGAGCAAATCAATGTGGGGGACAAACAATTTGTAAAAGGTATGATACCCCATCACGCAGCAGCAATATTGATGTCCGAAAAGGCAAAGCTGACCGACCCGGAACTGATACAGTTGCAAAAAAACATACTTGAAACCCAAGCGGAAGAAATTGAATTGATGAAGCGCAAGCTGAAAGAGTTTGAAGAAAGTAAATAATAAAATTTCAAAAAATAGTTTTAACATGAGCAAAATAATAATTTGCTTTATTTCCTCTTTAACTCTGCTATTCACCGCTTGCGGGCAGACAGGGTCAAATAAGGATGAAGCGGCACAGCATCATTCGCAGGCAACTCCGGCAAGCCACGAACATGATGTCCAAATAGGCGAATTGGTGCCATTGGATGAAGTCTGCATGGTAAATGATGCCTATATGGGCAAAAAGCAGTTTGAAGTAAAATTTGATGGTAAAACCTATTACGGATGTTGCGAAATGTGTAAGGAACGTATTCCAAAAGATGCGACCGTGCGGATGGCGATAGACCCCTATTCCCATAAGCAGGTAGACAAAGCTAATGCGGTGATTGCTGTGACAGGAAATAACGGTGAAGTTTCTTATTTTGAAAACAAGGAGAATTATGCCAAGTATGTGAAAAAACAGTAGACACAAAAAGATGAAGCCACAATAAAATAATTATGACCATAAAGAAGAAAATCATATTGGGGCTGGCTGTCGTCCTGATTGCCATACAGTTCTTTCAGCCCTTACGGAACCAGGCGGTTGAAGTGCCAGCCACCCATATCGAAAGAGTGTACGCCGTACCCCAAAATGTAAAGGCTATCCTTGTTCAGTCCTGTTATGACTGCCATAGCAACAATACCCATTATCCGTGGTACAGCCGTATCCAGCCCGGCGCATGGTACATGGCAGAGCATATAAAAAAGGGGAAAGAGGAACTCAACTTTAGCGAATTTGGCGACTATTCTGTCCGCAGGCAGCGAAACAAGTTCAGGGCTATGGCCGGGCAGGTTAAGGACGGGGAAATGCCGTTGTCATCATACACACTAATTCATCGCAATGCAGTATTGTCACCGGAGGATAAGCAGGTTTTGATAGCGTGGTTTAGGACAATGGAAGACAGCATTAAATAAAATTTTTCAAATCATGAACAGATATAATAAAATACCTATAAGAATTTTGCAAACAGTGCTGATACTGCTTTGCACGCAAACGCTGTTTGCACAGAGAGTGGTGCATTACGAGCTGTATGTAAAAGATACGCTTGTCAACTATGCAGGTAAGCAAAAAAGGGCAATTGCCGTAAACGGGCAAATCCCCATGCCCACCCTTACCTTTACCGAGGGCGACACTGCCGAAATAGTGGTGCACAACCAATTGAAAGAAAGCACATCACTGCACTGGCATGGTGTGTTCCTGCCCAATAAAGAAGACGGTGTGCCCTGGCTTACACAAAAACCCATCGCACCGGGTACAACCTACACCTACCGTTTTCCGATTATCCAGCATGGCACGCACTGGTATCATTCGCACTCAGGCTTGCAGGAGCAGATAGGCATGTACGGTAGTTTTATCATGAAGAAAAGAAGCGATGATAAGACATTCAGAAAAGGAATTGATGATTTGCCGACCGTTCCAATTATATTAAGTGAGTGGACAAATCTTAACCCCGATAATATCAACCGTATGCTACACAATGCAAATGATTGGGCGGCCATTAAGAAAGGCGCAACACAATCATATGTTGAAGCTATTAAGGAGGGAAAATTAGGGGTAAAGGTAAAAAACGAGTGGAAGCGGATGCTGGCGATGGATGTCAGTGACGTTTACTATGATAAAATCCTAATAAATGGTAGCCATAGCACCGATTTGAAAACAATTGATGGTAAAAAGCTAAAAGCAGGCGACAAAGTCAGATTGCGTGTTTCCAATGGAGGGGCGTCTTCATATTTCTGGCTACGGTATGCTGGAGGAAAAATTACAGTAGTAGCTAATGATGGGAATGATGTTGAGCCTGTAGAGGTGGACAGGTTAATCATTGCCGTTTCTGAAACTTACGATATTGTAGTGACTATCCCTCAAGATGGTTTGGCTTACGAGTTCTTAGCAACAACCGAAGACAGGACACAATCTGCGAGTTACTTTATAGGTGATGGGGTCAAACAGCTTATTTCTCCACTCCCACGATTGAAGTATTTCGAGGGGATGAAGATGATGAACGATATGATGAAAATGAATGGCGATTTGAACGATATGGGCATGAAGATGAGCCTTAACCAAATGGACATGAATGTAGTGATGTATCCCGAAATTACCGGAGATGCAACAAAAAAAGCAGACCACAGTAAGCATGAGGGTATGGATATGGATAACGACGCTAACCGTTACAACGCTAATGCCTTGGGAGACATCAAAACATTAAATTATGCTATGTTGCAATCACCTTATAACACCTCTCTTCCAAATGATGCGCCTGTAAAAGAGTTGAAATTCACACTTACTGGCAACATGAACCGCTATGTATGGAGCATGGATAATAAAATACTTTCGGAAACTGACAAAATACCTGTAAAAAAAGGAGAAATTCTACGGATTACCATTTATAATAATTCAATGATGCGGCATCCAATGCATCTTCACGGATTTGATTTCAGGGTGATAAACGGAAAAGGCGAAAAATCGCCGCTTAAAAATGTGTTGGATATCATGCCTATGGAAACAGATACCATTGAGTTTTTAGCAAATGAGGAAGGTGATTGGTTCTTTCATTGCCATATATTATATCACATGATGGCGGGAATGAACAGGGTCTTTGAAGTTGGAGACTACAATAACCCCTATCTACCCGATAAGGCAAAAGCCTATAAAGAATTGCAAAGAGAAAGTAATATGCCTCATTTTATGGCACAAAACGATTTTGCAACCAATGGTAATGATGGAGAAGCTATGCTAATGAATGCACGCTACCAATTAGGAACAGAATGGCGTTTAGGTTACAATGATATGCACGGCTACGAGGTAGAAACACATTTAGGTAGGTATTTGGGCAGAATGCAATGGTTTATGCCATTCATAGGTTTTGACTGGCGTTACCGCAGACTCGGTATTGATGAGCACGAAAAGAATTTGTTTGGGCAAAGAAATGAGAAAGACACCCGCAGACAGTTTAGCTTAGGATTTATCTATACGCTGCCGATGCTGGTCAATTTTCAGGCAGAAGTATATCATGATGGAATTGTGAGATTGCAGTTAATGCGTGAAGATATACCAATTTCAAAAAGACTAAGAGGTGGTTTTATGGTGAATACCGACTTAGAGTATATGGGAGAACTTAGGTATATCATTAATAAGAATATAGGGATACGTACCCACTATGATAGCGATATGGGCTTTGGTGTGGGGCTGGCATTGACTTATTAAAATTAAATAACTAAGGGTTGTAAACTGCATAACCGTAAAAAAATATCGGTAAAAAAAAGGAGGTGATGCAGGTGTAATTCGCAAAGACTAACCTGCATCATACTACAACCCTTTAAAGTATGCAACAAAAATCTATCTATCGTTCCATCATCAATACGGTAGAGGTTGAATTTTTTTAAGCAGTAATTGCATCATAAGCTAATACGAACAGTGTTAGCTTTTCTGTATTAACCAATAATATATTACATCAAAATGAAGCGAATGGATAAATTTTACAATGAAACATATCTTAAATTGGAAACTGCAATCCAGGAACTGGAGATTGAAACCGACTGCCCCATAAAAAGAATTGAAGCCGTTATACACCATATCATACAAAGCCTTGCCGACTTAAAGGACTTTGTACTGAAAAATGACTTTAAGAATATGGAAGAAGAAATCCATTTTTTCAAGTATCAGAAACCTGTTATTGTTTCAAAGCTCATCTACTACAATGCCATCTATAAAATCGAAACAAGAAGACCCTACGGGAACAAGCGTACCAAGAAATATTTTACCAAAGAACTGAAAAAGCTAAAAAGGTTCTTTGAAAACAACCTTGATTTTTACAAGTATTACCGCAGCAATAATTCTTTCGTTGACGAAAAATTCTTTGTGCGTGGCATGCACGATATAAGGCTGTGGTTAGACACATTTTATTTTGAAGCAGACCATCGTTTTTCTACTTCACACGATTATAAGGTTGCCAAGATTATTGCCAATGACCTGATACAAGTTTATTTGGAAGACAGGTTAAATAATATCAATCAGAAAAAGGTTTCAGACAATTCGTTGAAATGGACAGCAAGTAAAACTGCACTCACGGAACTCATTTATGCACTGTACTCCCACGGTGTATTTAACAATGGGAATACAGACATAAAATTGATTGCCAAAACTTTTGAAGATGCCTTTAATATTGAATTAGGCGACTTTTACCACACGTTTATGGAACTGAAAGCCCGCAAAATAAACCGTACAAAATTCCTTGACAATCTGTGTGAAGCACTGATAAAGAAAATGGACGAGCAGGACGAAAAGTAAACAACCCTTACAATACGCCCCGTGGCAAATGAACGCCTTTTGTCCGTATAATGCTTTCCTGAACCGTTGGAGTTTCTTTCTGCTTTTCTGCCTGCTCCAGAGCATCTTGTTTGGTTTCCGGTGTAATAGATAGCTGTATCTTTCTTTCTACGGCAGCCAGTTCCGTTTTAAGCTCACTCAATCGGCTTTCCTTAGACCAAGTACCGTTAACCACTTCTTGAAGTATAGGCAGGTCTTTTTGTATTTCAGCAATCTTCTCTTGTTCCTGCTTCACAAAGCCCGGCAATTTTTCCAAAGCCCTCAAAAAATTCATTGTGGCAGTTTCGGGGTCTTTTGCCATTATACCATTGTTGTATGTGTACTTGATATTGCCATCGCCCTGAATAAAGAAACGGTTGTACTTTTCAACAAGACTGCTGCTGTCTTTCTGCGTCATTTCTGTTTTTACCAATAAGGTAAAACCATACAGTGTACCGATTTCATCATATTGCCCCCCGGTGAGTGCTTTGTCCGCAATCTCGTTCAGCTTTGCACCGATTTGTTTCGGATTTGCATTAGGTGGCAAGCCATCCAACAGCACAGGGTTTTCGATTGTACCGTCCGAACGCTTTTGTAGGCGTTGCTGTAAGTTTTCCCAGTCGGTACTCATCCGGTTCAAACGGGATTGAGTGCTTTGCAACATTTCCGTATAATCCTGTACCTTAAATTTGGCACTGGATTTAGAACGGTTGAACGCCTGCTTTTCGCTTTCCAATCCGGCAATCTGTTTTTCCAGTTTGGCTTTATCCAAAAGGTCTGTATTTCCTGACAGGATTGCCACATATTCCGAAAAGTTCATTCCTGATTTTTCATCCATACTTCCCTCGTCAATCGTTCTTTTGGTCAGGTTGTTGGTCTTTAACTGGTCTATGAAAAGCTGCTTATTGTACAACAGGTTAAACTTGTAGCTATCCAAAGATTTCTCAACGGCATAGATGATAACAGCCACTTTATTATCGGCAAAGAATTTGGCAATCTCATTGCCTTTTCTTACAGCCCTGCCATCACGTTGGGCAAGGTCAGACGGTCGCCACGGCGTATCTAAGTGATGAACGGCAACGGCTCTTTTCTGTGCGTTTACGCCAGTTCCAAGCATACTTGTAGAACCGAACAGCACACGGATTTTGCCCTCATTCATCCCGTTGATAAGTTCCCTACGTTGCTTGTCATTTTTCGCCTCCTGAATAAACCTTACTTCATTCGCAGGTATGCCGTGGTCTTCCACGAGCTTGCGTTTGATTTCAGAGTACACATTCCATTCGCCTGGCTTGTAGGTTCCCAAATCCGAGAAAACGAACTGCGTTCCTTTCTGTGCGTTGAACTGGTTATAATACTTGGCAATATTTGCCGCACAATGCGAAGCCTTGTTGTCGGGATGGTCGTCGTAGATACCGCTTACCATACGCATATCGAGCGACATCTTACGGGCGTAGTCCGTAGCAATGAGCATCTTTGCTTTTTCTTCCCTTTGCGATAATGGTTCTCTACCGAGCAAAGTTGCATTGCCCGTTTTGGCAAAAGCCATCAGGCTTTGTATAAAGGCTTCTTGGTCGGGCGTTGGTGGTATGTTGTACAATACCTCGTTCTTATTGGGGCGGTCAATACCAATATCCTTTGCCGTCCTGTAATCCGTGATTTCAGAATAGAACTGCGCCAGTTCCGGCACTTTGATAAAGTAGCGGAAACGCTCTTTAGCGACAATATTGTTAGCTACCGAAAATTCATAATCGGTCGTTTTCCTTGCATAGATAGCTGCCCACGCATCAAAAGAATGAATGCCTTGCTTTTCCAATGCACGGGGGCGCAGGTATTTGAACAGCAGGTACAGCTCCGTTAATGAATTGCTGATAGTTGTACCCGAAAGAAAGGTTGCGCCCATATCTGCATTGGTACGCTCCTGAATGGTGCGGATGGCAAAAAGCAGGTTCAGTGCCTTTTGGCTGCCGTCCACCTTACCCAGTCCGGCAACCCGTGTATGACGGGTGTTGAACATCAGGTTTTTGAACTGGTGGCTTTCGTCCACAAACAAATGGTCTATGCCCATCATCTTAAAGTCCACAATATCATCTTTGCGGTTTTCAATATCGTGTTGCAGCGTTTTCAGCTTTACTTCAAGATTTTCTTTCCGCTTGATTACCCCGGCGAGCATTCCCCTTGTCACTTCCTTGCCCTGCGATTTCAGGGCATCGAGATTGCGCTCTACGCTGTCCAGTTCTATTTCGAGGATTTCCTTTTGTATTTCGGGCGATTGCGGTATCATTCCGAACTGGTCGTGCGTAAGTATCACGCAATCCCAATCATTATTTTTAATATCCCCGAAAATCCGCAGGCGTTTTTTCGGCGTAAAATCATCAATACCCGGATAAAGGATTTTGGCGTGTGGATAGGCTTTACGGTAGTCTTCGGCAATGGCAGGTATATTTGCTTTCAGCCCGATAATCATCGGCTTATGGGCTAATCCCAAACGCTTCATTTCCTGCGCTGCGGTACACATTATCAGCGTTTTTCCTGCGCCTACTTCGTGGTCGCAGATAGCACCGTTGTTCAGCTTTATCATCCAAACGGTGTCCTTTTGACTTGAATACAGGTCTTCAATGCCTGCTCCCTTGCGGTCTAATCCCGGAAATTCCTGATGGCTTCCGTCATAGTTTGGGCGAACGAAACAATTAAAGGTATCGTTGTACTGGTCGGTCAGCCTGTTTTTAAACTCATCGTTCTGTGCGTGTAGCCAGTCGGTAAAGGCGGTACGGATTTCGTCAATCTTGGTGTTCGCCATTTGTATGGCTTCCATATCCCGTACTTTAACCTCTTGGTCGCCAACCATTACTTTTTTGGTAATATCAGGCGTGGTATTGACAAGGGCGTGTTTAAGCAGGGCAATACCGTCAAACGTGCGGCTTTCCGCTTTGACCGCATATTTTTCCCAAATGTGCATATTGCCCTGATGACACTTTACGGAAAAGTCGTCGGAGCTTTCGGAGTAATGAACCAGTACATCCGCATCGAACAAATGCGAAGCGAAACGGGCATAAATTCCGGTAGGTATCCACCGTTCGCCGAGGTTAAAATCCAGTTCCTCAAATTCGATACGTTTTGGTCGGGCTTCCTCTAAAGCGGTAAGGCTTTCTTTGGCTTCGGTATCATCGGGATAGTTTTCGAGATAGGCTCTTACTTCATCTGCTTTCTCCACCACGTTGCCTGCAATCCAACGTTCGGCTATTTCATATTCCTGTTGTAGCGGATTGTAGAACAACCGCCCGTGCAGGGCTTCTTTCAGGGTATCGGCAGGCAGGCTGCTGATTTCGGACATAAAGTCCAAATCCACATTTCCGTATTTGTTCAGGGAGGCAGCTAAAGCCTCTTCGGGATTGTCGGTTGCTAACGTAATGGTAGAAAAGCTAACGGGACGGCTGAAAATATCCGCTTTATGGATTATGCCGCCAATGACACGCTCCAGATAGGGGATTTCTTTACCTGCACTGTCTGTTTTTATCAGCTTGGCATTGTCGGCAGTATTGAGATTGCCGTATTTTTTGGTAAAGGCATCGTACAGCAGGTTCAGGGTTTCCCGTTCTTCCCTGTGTTCGGTCTGTTTTTCAGCTTCTTTTTGGTACAGGTTGATATAACTGTCCCTTACGGCTATGTAGGCTTCGGCTCTTGCTTTCTGTGCCGACGGCAATTGCAATGGATGAAAGATAGCTTTTTTGTCTTCCTTATCCACCTCTTGCAAATAGCCGACCCAACCGTTATCCACCACAAGGCAATCATTCCGGTGGAATAATTGCAGTTCGCCGCTATACGGAGCAGGTTCAGGAACGGTGTTAATATCGGTAACGGGAATGGCAGTCTTATCAGACTGGCCATTGCCGTTTATTTGTGAAAACAGGTCGCCGATGGCTTCCTGTTTTTTGCTGTTTACTTGGCTTTTTCCATTGGTAGCACCATTGGATTTTAGCGGTGTATAAGGTTGCTGCCTGGCACTGCTGAACAGGTCGGGTTGACGACCTATTGTGCCTCTTCTTTTATTACTACTTTGCCTTTTGTTTTGGGTAGTTCTTTTAGGTGGAGCAAGCACCATTACAGGCTCACCCGCACTTTCAAACAGGTCAAAAATGCTTAGTTGTTTTAGTTCCTGTGGGCTTTCCTGATGGACTACCGGAGTGGTTATAAGCTGCGGTTTTTGCTGAACGATTGCAGGGTCTATGACCGGAGGTGTAACCTTTGGTTCAATCGGAATTTGTATCATAGGCTCATCATTGCGTTCGCCTTTGTATAAATTCAAATTCAGATGGTTCCCTAAATCTTCGGAAAGCATTTGTTTCAAATCTTTGGCAATACCCTCAACACCGTCTTTATGCGTATAGATTAAGGCAGGTTGACCGTATGGGTCGGTATCTAATTTTTGGTCGGTATGGATAATTCTTGTACCGTCCTGAAAGAGCGCATTGCCCGGCGTATTGTATTCGGTTGGCTTGCTTTGGCAAAACAGATCTTCCCTGTCGGTCAGATTTTGTTTTGCCGTATTTTTTTGCAGGATAATCAGGTCGCTGCCCACTTCCGTACCTGCATATTCGGTAAACAGATTGTTGGGCAGTCTTACAACCGAAACCAAATTATTATCCTGCATCAACGCCCTGCGTATGGGTTCGTTCTTAGGGCTATTCAGAATGCCCTGCGAAGTGATGTAAGCCAACAAACCACCCTCACGGAGCATATCAGCACCTTTCAGAAAAAAGTAATTGTGTATGCTTCGGGCAGCCTGTACTTTGGCATCGTCCCTGCTTCGGGAAAAGGATAAATCGAATACGGAAGTATCGCCAAAAGGGATATTACTGGCAATTATATCATAGCTGTTTTGTTCCCTTTCGGGGATTTCTTCAAAACCGTTTATACGGATATTGCTATCGGGGTAAAGCTGCTTTAAAATCTTGCCTGTAAGCAAGTCCTTTTCATAAGCGGTAACACTTGCTTTCTGATTTTCCGAAAAGGATTGGATGAATGAACCGATACCTGCGGAGGGTTCGAGGAATTTATCAATGTGCAGACCATTATCCCGCAAGGCAGATGAAATGGCATCTATAACCTTTGGCGGTGTATAAAAAGCCGTCAGTACGGAACTTTTCATACTGTCCACATACCTGCGGTATTGCTTATCGTCTTGGGAATTTTCTTTGAGTAGTTGGTGGAGTTCCTGCGTGAGTGGAAAAAGGTCGTGTTCTGTTTTTCTCCAATGATTGATATCTATTTCGTTTTCTATGGGGTTCAGAACGAATTTAAGACCGCCAAATCCGTTGTATCGCATCATTAGCAGTCTTTCGCCTACGGTGGCTTGCCGTTTCTCCTTTTCCAGTTTAAAAACAATTCGCAGGGCATCAATATTCTGTTGGAGATGGAACCGTTTACTGAAGCCCATTTTCCTCAATCCATATTGAGATGGTTCCAGTCAGTTCGGTGTAGAGTACATCAAACTCATACCCATAGGCGAAATCATCGGTTAATTTGTATCCTGCGAAAACAGGCTCACATACAGGGAACATTTTCAGGGCGAACAGTCGCAGTTCCTCGTCTGCCATTATGGTATCAAACTCATTGCATACCACTTTGAAAACCGTGTCGAACTTGGAGAAGTGCAAGCCCTCAAAAAGTATGTAATTGGCTATTTCGTCGCATTGCTCAACGGCGTTTCCCGAACGGAAAGCACCCTCATAAGCATTGGCAGCCCACGAAGACCGTTGGTCTATAAATTTTTGGTCGTGTGCCTTTTCGGGAAAGCTGCTGTTTAATAATTCTTGCAGTCGTAATCTGAAATACGACAGGTCTTTTTGCTGTACATCCATACTTTATTTGTTTAGAATTTTACTTAAATTCTAAAATTAGATGCGGGAGCGAATGCCTTTGAGAATGTGGTAGGGTTTGGCGTTGAGTGGCGGGATTTGGCGTAAGGTTGTTAGTAGGGAGGAATTTAATTTGTACTTTTGGGAAAATAAGTATTGTAATTCAGCCTAATTTTAACATAATCACCAATTATATTGGGAATATGTCTATCCCTCTATGAATGAAAATTATAAGCACATAAAATACTATATTTGTAATATTTAGAACCAAAGTAAAATGGCAGAACCATTAAACGATATAATAGAATTTGACAAGGACACAGAGCTAGAAGATGGCAAAACTGATGGCGGTTTATATCCTTATGACCCAGCTTATACAGAAATTGAAATTGGAGAAGCTCCATTTTCAATTTTTGAGTATTTAAGACAACTTGAAAAAGGGAAAATAGTTGTTCAGCCAGATTTTCAAAGGAATCAGGTATGGAATAATACACAAAAAAGTAAATTCATCGAATCAATTTTATTAAATTTTCCGTTACCACCGATTTACTTAAATGAAACAAAAGAGGCGCAGTACATTGTCATTGATGGGTTGCAAAGGACAACTGCACTTAGTCAATTTTATTCGGGTAAAATTACTTTGGGAGGGCTTGAAGCATTGCCAAAATATAACGGTGAAACATTCCAAAGTTTACCAGAAACACTTCGTTCAAAGTTTGAGGACAAAAAACTTACAATTTTTGTTTTGAAACCTTCTACGCCAATGGTTGTTATTTACGATTTATTCAACCGAATCAATACTGGTGGGACACAATTAAATAGACAAGAGGTTCGCAATTGCATTTTTATTGGTAACTCGACTAAACTTTTGAAAGAACTTTCAGAACAACAGTATTTTAAAGAAGCAATAAATTGGGGTATTAAAGACACAAGGATGAAAGACCGAGAAGCGGTTTTGCGTTATTTGGCTTTTCGGTGGTTTAATTATCAAGATGAATATACAGGAGATATGAGCGATTATGTTGAAACAGCAATGAAGCGAATCAACAAACTTGACGACAGCAGAATTGAAAAAATGAAAGCCGATTTTGAGAGGGTTATGAAATGGTCTTTTCAGATTTGGGGAAACCGAAATTTCAGAATACCAACAGAACAAACAAGAGGAACAATTAATACTGCCATATTAGAATCGGTCTGTAATTATATAGCATCAAAAAACGATGAGTTTCTTGAAAAGAATATAACCCAAATTGAAGAAAATTATGCTGAATTAATTAACAATGATGTTTATTATGAATCTGTTACTAAATCTACAGGAAACAAAACAAAAGTTCTTGATAGATTCAGATTAGCATATGAACTTTTAGAAAAAGATACAAAATGATTAAAGGATTACAGATACAAAACTTCAAATGTTTTCAAAATTCACCATTGTTTAATTTTTCAAAACTAAATTTACTCACGGGGATAAACGGCAGAGGAAAATCTTCATTGCTTCAAACGTTTCTTATTCTATCGCAATCTGCACGTAAAAATTCTGACCTTAAACAACTGTTCATTAATGATGAATTTGTTCAACTTGGGAACTTTGATGACATTAAGAACAGCGAAACTACAAGAGAAAAAAATATACAATTCAATTTAAAATTTTACTCTGCTCTTCTTAAAGAAGCAAAATTTGAATATACGGAAAATGAAACAGATGCTTTGCTCGCAGACTTACAAGAGATTTCAATAATTGATTCAAAAGATATAGTAAGCACACAACAAAAAGCGACAAAAGAGCAAAACGAAAATGTTATAATTCTTGCCGATATTCTTAGAAAAATTCACTTTGTGAGTGCTGACCGTCTAGGACCAGTTAAGTATGTTGACAAAACCAATCTGCCTGAATTTATACACGTAGGTACTACTGGCGAACACAGTATAAACATATTGCACAATTCAGATAAGTTGCCATTAGTAAACGACAATTTATATTTAGGGCAAGACTCAAAATCTGTAATTCAGCAAACAGAAGAATGGTTAAACTATATTTTAGAAGGTGCAAAAATTGAAATCATCGGTAAAGATAAACAAAGTAGCGTTTTATCTCTACTGATAAATAGTAGGAAAAATTCTTACAGTTACAAACCAAATAATGTTGGATTTGGATATAGTTACATTTTACCATTGGTTTTGACGGGTTTAATTGCAAAAGAAGGAGATATAATTATTGTAGAAAATCCTGAAGCTCACTTACACCCAAGAGCGCAATCAAAAATCACAGAGTTCTTCGCAAAAGTTGCGTCGTGTGGTGTGCAGGTTTTTATTGAATCACACAGTGAACATATTTTGAATGGTTTGCGAGTTTGTGCTTTAAACCCAGAAGTAAAAATTTCCCATAACGACATTTCCATCACTTACTTCAACGAGGGGTTTACGCCTAATACTTTGTCAGTTGATGAAAAAGGAAAAATCGAAAATTGGCCAGAAGGATTTTTTGACCAGCAGGAAATTGATTTGGCAAACATTTTTAGATTTTCAAAGTAAATCCTATGGTTGCAGAGTTATACATAGTAGCGGAATCATTCGCCAACAATACAAATTTGGCAACATCAGAAATTGAAACTAAAACAAAAACACTTGCAGAAGATTTTGTTCATATCCGAAAACATAACGATACGAATAAGATTCTTGTTCACCCCGATATTTACAATGTGAATTTTTTGAATGGAGTTTTGCTTTCTGATTTATTGTTCAATCCGCAAGTGGCAAAAACACATATTGACCGTGATGTTTACAATGCGTTGCAAAGAATTATCGTTGAGTCTGCCACAACAAACACTACTTCACAGGAAGTCATAGAAGTTCTTTTGCCTGAACACGATGAGAATCTTTGTCACGGTTTAATTGCGTTCAATCCCGTCGCAAATGTAAATCCTGAACTTCAAATAGTTTATCACTTAAACGGTTGGTTTGATTTCAGACGGCACTTTTTGGGATTGTATCCTAAGAATGAAAATTTTTACATTGACGAGTGTATCAAGTATTTTCCGAATCTTTTCTTCCACGAACGCAATCGTGAAAGCATTAGAGCCATACTTAATGATTGTCCAAAGAAGATTGTCTATCATTTATCAGCTCTTAATGACAAATTAAAAAATATTGACACAACAAACAGAAACAGAACACAGATATTGGAAGTATTTTCAACTACTGCCGCGTTAGACGAAACAGCATCTTTAGAAGGTAATGCAGCACGTAAACCCGATTTTACATTCAGTTTCAAAAACAGTCTGAACGAAGCCGAAGAAGTTTGTTGCGAGCCTCATTTGAAACTTTGTTATAGTGACACGAGTAATGCTTACTCTAATGACAGAAGAATTTATTTTCACGAAGGGTTGCCGAATATACAAAACGGAAAAATTTTAATCGGACATATAGGACAACACCTATAAAAAGGACGAATTATGCAAGTTTTAAAAGAGTAAGAATTTTGAAATATTCTATTTAATTTTTTTGTATTGTTTCAAACCAATATCAAAATAACTGAACTAATCAAATAGCAGCTACAAAGCCCTCTGAATATTCTGAGGTTCATTCTATGGATTATGTAAAATTTGTAGCATCGTGCCAACCTCAATATCCATTCTCGAAAAGGCAAACCATTTTTTGCCCAGGTCTTTAAGGGAAGCTCCGATATGGTAGAGTTCCGTATGGTCAATAATCAAAAATCGGTCGTGAGCATCGGAAAAAATCTCTATTTCAATGGGAGGATATTGGCTGTTGTACCGTTGCATATCCAGCCGTAACTGATTGCCGATATTTTTGGTATAGATAGTGGCGGTTACATTGTCATTGCGTTTTCCCAATAAGGTCAGCACCGTATCGTCCACATAATTATCCAATAGGATAATGGAGTTTTTTGCACTTCGGATAATATCGGAAACAAAGGCGTAGGCATCAAATACCTGTCCGTCGTAGAAAATGCCTTTTTCACTGTGGAGCTTGTCGCTTTCCAAAGCCTTAAAAATCTCTTCAAATTTTTGGTCGGCTTCCAGTTGCTTTAACTCGATATTATCCAAACGATGAAACAAAGAAGCGTTGCTAATGAGCATACGCCGCATTTCTACAAAGGCTTCCATTATTTCCACACTCATTTTAACGGCTATATCTGAACGGAGTATGGCAGATGCCATTGCAACGCCTTGTTCGGTAAAAACATAGGGCAAATAACGTCTGCCGCCGTAATTTAAACTTGAGGTTCCAATTTGGAACCTCAAGTTTTCAACTTCCTCTTCGGTCAGTTGAAAGCAGAATGATACAGGAAAACGCTCAATATTTCTTTTTACGGCTTTGTTCAGGTTCTTTGTTTCTACTTGATATAAGGCAGCGAGGTCACTATCCAACATTACCTGTTTGCCTCGGATGGTATAAATCAGGTTCCTGATTTCTTTGGGTACGATTGACGGTTTATTTTCCATTGCGTTTTGTGCTTTTATTTTTCTCAAACTCAAAGGAACTTTCGGCGTTTTCTTTCAGTACGATGTACGCATCGAATTTCTTTCCGGCTTTGCTTGTCATTCCTTTGATAAGAGAGGTTTTGCCTTTATTGACAAGGCTTGTTATGTTTTCGATACTGATTTGTACACCGCAGACGGTGCGGAACTGTACCCAGTTACAAGCCTCATCAGGGCATTTCACAATCTTGTCACGGATAATAAGCTGCTGACTTTTGCATTTAGGGCAGGTCAGTTTGGGTTGGTTGGTGCTTGCAATGGAAGTTTGCAGCAATTCATCGGTAATGGATTTGGCATAGGCTTCCATTTCCTTTTGGAACGTTCCGGCATCCGCTTCGTTGTTCTCGATTTTCTGCAATGCCAGTTCCCATTCGGCGGTCATTGCCACATCCGCAATTTTCCGGTCTTTGACAAGCCCGTACACCTGCAATCCTTTTTCCGTAGGGATTAAGGAACGTTTATCACGTTCGATATAATTGCGGGTAAACAGGGTTTCGATAATGGCGGCTCTTGTTGCGGGCGTACCGATACCGATATTTTTGAGGGCTTTTCGTTCTTCCTCGTTTTCGATTTCTTTCCCTGCGGTTTCCATAGCCGACAAAAGCCCGGCTTCGGTGTAAAGCACTGGCGGTTTGGTCTGCTTTTCCAAAACGGCGGCTTCCTTTATGGCAAGTTCGTCGCCTTTATGCAGTTCAGGTAGTTCCTGCACTGGGTCTTCGCCATCGTCTGTAAAACTCCCTTTAATGGAACGCCAACCCGCTTCCTGAATTTTACAGCCTTTTGCCGTAAAGTCGTAATGCAATACCTGTAATGATACATCGGTTATTTCTTTGACACAGGCTTGTGATATGGCTTCAAGTAACCGGAGCGCAATCATATTATAAATCTTGTTTTCGTCTGCATTGAGTACGGACGGCACTTTGTCCGTAATCAACAAACCGTGATGGTCCGTTACACGGAGGTCATTCACGATACGTTTGTTGAACCGTCCCCATTTGATTTTGGTAAGGGCTTGCTTGCAATCTTCACGGTTCTGTAATGCACGCACAAGGGTTGGAATTTCTGCCCACATATCTTCAGGGATGTATTTGCTTCCGGTACGTGGGTAAGTGATAAACTTCTTTTCGTACAGGCTTTGTGCAATATTGAGCGTTGCTTCAGCAGATAATTTCAGCCTTTTATTGGCTTCCTTTTGTAAGCCTGTCAGGTCGAAAAGCAAGGGCGGTTGTTCTGTAACGCTTTTAGTTTCTACCGAGCTAACGGTAGGCGTTGCGCCACGCTGAATAGCTTTAAGGGTATCATCGGCAAGCTGCTTTTCGTCCCATTTGGTTGCGGAAATACTTTTGAAATCAACCTGTGCTTTATTGTGTGATAATTGTATCTGCCAGTATTTCTTAACCGTGAAATTCTTATTGTCGAGGTAGCGTTTACATATCAAAGCCAATGTAGGTGTTTGCACTCTTCCGAGCGAATAGATACCGTTACCTGCGGCAATGCTCAATGCCTGCGTAGCATTAATGCCCACAAGCCAGTCGGCACGACTTCTGCCTTGTGCTGCCTGGTACAGTCCGGCAAATGCTGCCCCGTCTTTTAGGTTGTCAAAGCCCTGCTTTATTGCCTTTTCTGTAAGTGAACTTATCCAAAGGCGTTCAAAAGGTTTGCTGCATTTCAGGTATTCATAAATGTACCTGAAAATGAGTTCGCCCTCACGACCTGCATCGGTAGCAACGATGATGCTGTTGCTTAGCTTGAAAAGCTGCTCAATGACTTTCAGTTGCTTTAATGCGCCAGTATCGGCGGTGTACCCTTTGTCCTTTTTGACCTTGCGAACGGTCAATAAAAAGGGGTTGGGCAATATTGGCAGGGATGCTTTGTCAAATCCCGAAATCCCGTAGTCTTCGGGCATTCCCAGTCCTATCAAATGACCAAATGCCCACGTAACAAAATAGCCGCTACCTGTCAGGTAGCCGTCCTTTTTATCGGATGCTCCCACAAGTCCGGCTATTTCCCTTGCTACGCTTGGTTTTTCTGCAATGATTGTTTTCATAATGTACTACATTTTTCTGCCTTTGGATTTTGCAGGCTTGTTGTCCTGTTGTTCCTGCTGCTTTTCGTTTTTCGGTCTTTGCTGCCCGGACTTCAAAGGCTCTTGGACGTTCCTGGTCGCTTCGTTGGTTTTACCCTCCGAATTGACGGCAGTCTGCGTTTTATGGGTTTCGGCAGGTTCTACCCGTGCTTTGTACTGACCGGGAAACTCAAAATTGGTCTTTCCGGTATCTTTATCGAAAGTGATATAACCCTTATACGGTTGGTCTTTTTTATCTTTCAGTTCAACGTATATGGTTTGTCCGGCTTTAAACTTGTTGTACTGCTCATCATCCAGTTCTTTGCCCCTGAAAGTTCTTGGAGCTTCCTGCGGTTGGCTTTGCTGATTGCTTTGTTGGGTATTCTGTTGGTTAGTTTGCGCTTGCTGATTGTTATTGCTTCTGTCGAACAGGAACTCAACATATCGTTTGTCCGCATTGAATTGTACCGTTGCTGAAAACTCCGTTCCCTTAGTCGAAATCATACCCTCTAAATAGAGTGGTTTGCCCTCCATCAGCGTTTGCTTTTGTTCGTCATTCAGCTTTACGCCCTTAATTTCATCGGGAATTTTGATAAACTCCGTACGTAGCGCAATCACATCATTGGTCAGCCTGTCAATGCTGATAATGGACGGCATCAGTTCGCCTGTTTTGGAATTTACTAAATTAACGACACGCCCCATATTGCCCGTTTCAAGCAGGTTTTTCTTGTCTTCATCCGTAAACTTGTGACCGAAAAACTCAAAGTGCAGGTTAGGTTCTTTTTTGATACCGTGTATTGCCACGATAACATTGCCGTCTTCGCCTTGCTGTAAAGACAGGCGGGCATCTGTGCGGAGGATAGAGCCACCGAGGTTAATACCTATCGGTAAAAGTTCATTGGTTTTATAACCTCGTAACAAAGGGTCGAGCAAGTTTCTTTTTTCAAGATACTCTTTGCTTAATCCGAGGTTTTTCATTGTGTCCCAATCAATCTGCTCCGGCTTGTAGCGGTATTCGCTTGCTTCCGTTGTTGTTTGTGCTGTTGCCATATTATTTTGATTTTCTTGTTTTTTATCCGGTTGGGGTTCTGCTTTTACTTCGTGTTCTTTCAGCACTTTTTCGCCCTGTGGAGTGGGCTTATCTACGTGCTTTTGCAGTTCCTCTGCTTTTTCAGCAGCAACAGGGGCAGGCACTTTGAAGAAAGTAAAGTTTGTAGGGTTCTTTAACTGGCTGAAAAAATTGGAAAAGAAGTTGGAAAAGAAATCGCCGCTTTTGTCCACACGCATAAACTGATTTTGGTTCTTCTTGGTAGGGTCAACGGTTTCCATTTTCCCGTTTTCGCCTATACTCTTTACCGCCTGGATTTTCATTTTCTCTTTATCCAGTACGAGTAAGATGTCCGAAAGCTGTTCGGGCATTTCCTGTTTATTTGTTGTTTCTTCGCTCATAGTCTGAAAATTTTAAAATTTCACGGTCGAATGTAAAGGAAGCCTTCACTGATTTGCGTTATGTGGCATTCAAAGGCAGCGTTTGTCATTTATTGGCATCCAGTTTGGGCAAGGGAGGGTTAAAACTTTCCCTGATGAACTGATGCACATCAGACAGTTTGTAATACAGTTTTCCGCTAATGGTATAATAAGGGAGCTTGCCTATGGAGCGATACCGTTGCAGGGAACGGTTACTGATTTTCAGCATTTGCAATAAATCCTGATTGTCCAGTAATTCTTCGCCGTCTATGCTGTTGCGCTTCTTTTGTAAATCGTCTATGTGATTGCCAAGAATGTCCAGCCTATCCATTATGCGTTCCATCCACGCCACAAATTCCATTTTGTCGATATTCATACGGGTACGCTTTTAATTATTACCTGATTTCAGCTTTCTGCCTTTTTCGATATAGCTTTTGCCTTTCGCCATAAGCTGCTCTACATATTCATCGGTGGTCTGCACAGCGTTAGCGTTGAGCATTTCCTTGATAGCACCAATCGTATAGTAATACTGCCCGTACATTTTTGAAAAGGCTATCTGCCCATTGGTGCGCATACGCCACAATGTTTTTTCGCTGATGTGGAGATACTGGCAGACTTCGTGATTGTTGAGCCACAAACTATCGTAGCTTGTATCTTCCAGTTTGAGGATATATTCGCTAATGGCTTTCAACCGCTCATTGAGGTGCTTCCACACTTCTTCGTCAACTGTTATAATATTCATTGCACTGCTGTTTAATGTTCACAGGGCAAAATTCAGAAGTGTGGCAGTGTTTGTCTGCCAATGCTTACCCATTGGTTTGGCACTTTTTTGATTTTTTTTTGCAATGAGGAAAATCCTTGTTTAATAAGGGTTTTAGCGTGTTTCAGTTATTTTGTTGTAGCTTTTTGCCAACTTTTGCCAATTGGCAGATATGGACAAAAAAAGCAGTACACAAAATGTACTGCTTTGAAACACTTTTGCTGTTACGGCTAAAGGTCTTTATCCATATACTCTTCGAGGGAAATTTTGAGTTGGTCTAAAAACGCCGTCCGGGAGCCTGCCCTTGTTTTCATTCGGTGGAAAGAATGGTGTATATCGTTCAAGGGCGTTCGGAATAAGATTTGAAAAATCAGAGCTAATTTTCTGATGCCTATTTTACCGTATGCAATAGAATTGGAAGCATACAGGGCGTAAATCAATTCTATCAGTGCATTTTGTGAATTAGTCCACGAAATGTCTTTGCTTGCATCCCCGTTCATTAAAATGGTATCGGGATTTTTTTCAGGATTGATTTTGGTAAGCAAAAAAGTATAGAGTAATTCATTGGCTATAATGTGGGCAACTTTGTTATCGTAGTAGGTTGAAAAGCTAAGGTCAATTTCAAATACGGCACTCTTTAAACCATCGTGGTAATTGACTTTTCCGAGCCTGAAATAACTGTGGTCACGGTCTGTTCTGCCTGCACGGTAGTACCTGTAAAAATCTTCATTGGATATGCTTTCCTTATATTCGGATTTCAGGATTTTCAGTTGGTTTTCAAAATAGCTTTGATGTATTCTCCCGGTACTTACAGGACAGGTGGTTTCAATACGGAATACTTTATTGTAATAAATTAGTTTTCCTAAAATCTGCGGTTTAATGTTCTTGAAAAAATTGATTTCCTGCTGTTCATCCTTAAATCCGGTTTGTAAGACTTTCATCTTTATGGTAAATAGCATTTCCTTCAGGAATAAGGTCATTTGGTAAGCCTCATCAGCAGTTTGCATAATTTGAGAAGAAAGATTATCTTCCTGATGCTGAATTTGCGATAATATTTTACTCAACACGATTTCCATAGCTTAGTCTGTTAAAAGTTATCACTACTTGTTTCGGAACCACATTTTAATTGATATACCAAAACTTGGAAATAATATGTAAACCATTATCACATTGTGTCCCCATATTGGGAAAGATTTATTTCCAATTACGCTTTTTGATGTATATTGGAAAAGCAGAAAAAGGGTTAAGTACACTACGACTTAACCCTTTTTTTATTAAATTTGCAATAATGATTTACAAGGTAATCAGATGAAAGCGAGTGCAGTAAGCACCATTACTAAATCGTTACCGATAGCACCTTCGGTTCTTGTAAACTACTCTTTATTAGCCACTTTGGGCTATATTAATCTTTTTTACCAAAAATAATTTATTTTCTCAGAAATTTATATATTTAGAAAAAAATTTACAATGAAAAAATTAATTACACTTTTGTCTTTAGCAGCTTTTACTTTAGGTTTTTCTCAGAATTTCTCTCCGGATCAATATCCGAAAGGTGTTTATGAAACGTATGAAGATTTCAGAGCCAAAACACCAACATCCACTCCAAATCTTTCTAATGCGATGACTGATGATCAAATTGCGTATCGCTTCAATAATTTGGATGATAAAGGTAAAAAACTCAAAAAAGTATTTGCGGTTTCTGATGGAACGGGATTGTATATCCATGTCGTAAATTTGATTAGAAAATTCAACTCAGAAGATAAAGGGCAAGGTTACGATGGAGGAATTTATTACCTGAAAGCCGAAAACAAGGGCGGTTATCTTTTTGTAAGAGATTATTTCACCAGCAATAGTGCGGCAATGTGGGGCGGATTAATCGCTGCTGCAGCTGCTAGAAGAACAAAAGGTGTGATTTATGATGCAGAAAAGGAATCTTTCAATCTCTTTAAGAACATCGAGGAATTCAAAACATTTATGGAGGTGAATCATCCGAATGTTGTTCTCGATTTAGATAAAGGGAAAGGCGAAACGAAGCTGGATGAAGGTGAAATAGAAGCCAAAAATCTTGAACTCATCACAAAATTATAAAATTAAAAACTCCCGATCTGCTTGACAAATCGAGAGTTTTTTTTGTTCTAGACTTTGAATTTCTGTTTGCCTATTAATAGTTCAAAAAAGAGTTTGAAATCGGAAATTAAACTCCATAAAGGATATTTGAAGGTGGCGGGTTTGTTTTTTTCGAAAACAGCATGGCTGAACCAAGCAAATCCATACCCAAAGATCGGAATGTACCACAGAAATCTTTCTTTCCCTGATTGGATTACATAAATCAAAACAGCAAATACAAGTAGCGTTCCGACAAAATGAAAAATCCTTGTTCCCAATTTGCGGTGTTCGTTTAAATAAAGAGCGTAAAATTCCTTAAATGTTTTAATCCTTTCAGCCATTTCTTTTAGTTTAAATCGCCATTTAACTCATTGTTGAGTTTGCTATTGTTGTAGCCATAAGAGAAATAAATAATCATCCCGATGGCAAACCAAAGCAGAAACCAAAACCAATTGTTGTGGCTCATTCCTGTTAATAAATACAAACAAGAACTTAAACCAATCAGCGGAATTAGGGAAAGGTTTTTAAGGAAAGCCAATACGCACAATACCAAATTAATGATGATAAAGATGACTATTGAAATACGGAATTCGCCTTTTTCAGGGTCATTCCAATCGGTTATATGATTGAAAAATGCAGGCTGCCAAAAGTAGAAAAATACCAATCCACCAATAAAAATAACAGGGAAAATAATTTTTCCATTGATATATGGAAGGTGGAAACGGCCTTTTAGCTTCTCTTTTGCCGGCAACATCAATACTCCACCACATACCAACACGAACGCGAAAATGGTTCCGATACTTGTGAAATCGAGGATGAAAGATTTGTCCGTAAATAGGATAGGAACCCCCACTACAATTCCGGTGATTATGGTCGCAAAACTAGGAGTTTTGTATTTTGGGTGGATTTCCATGAACTTTTTAGGCATTAATCCGTCGCGACTCATTGCATACCAAATTCTCGGTTGACCCATTTGAAATACCAAAAGAACTGTGGTAATGGCAATAATGGCCGCCAACGATACCACAAATTCCATCCAAGCAACATTGGCATTCGATTTCTCGAAGATGAAAGCAAGTGGATCGCCTACGCCGTCGAATTTTCGGTAATCGACCATTCCGGTGAGTACCAACGTTAGAACAACATAGATAACCGTGCATAAAACCAATGAAATAATCATCCCTCGTGGTAGATTCTTCTGAGGATTCTTGGTTTCTTCTGACAAAACACTGAGTGCATCAAACCCTATATAAGCAAAGAACACGCCCGAAACGGCACTCATCACTCCTGCAAAACCATTCGGCATAAATGACGCAACACCCGTTTCTGTGTTTACCGGAAACCAGTTATCGGCATTGATATACGCAATTCCTACTGCGATAACCAAAAGGATGATAAATAGTTTTAAAAGAACAAAAATATTGTTGAAATTCTTTGATTCCTTCACTCCAACATAACAAAGCCAAGTGATTAAACCATTGATGACCAAAGCGGGAACATCGAGAATTATTTTTAAATTTCCAATGATTGGTGCGGTTTTCCAAGCGTTGATCAGTTCTTTGTTTTCCGAACCTCCCAGGAAAGCTTTCTTGGCTTCAGTGTAGCTGCAAGTAAGATAATCAGGAATATGTACGCCAATTCTTTCCATAAAACTTGTAAAATAATCGCTCCAAGAAAAGGCTACATAAATATTCCCGAATGAATATTCCATAATAAGTGCCCAGCCAATAACCCAAGCAATGAGTTCTCCAAAACTTGCGTAAGCATAGGTATAAGCAGAACCAGCAGTCGGAATTCTACTGGCAAATTCCGCATAGCAAAGTGCGGTGAAACCACAAGCAAAACCACAAATGATATAGAGAATAATGACTCCCGGTCCTCCACGGAAAACTGCTTCGCCCAAACTGCTGAAACTACCGGCTCCTATGATGGCGGCGATGCCAAAAAAAACAATATCCCACACCCCTAAAACACGCAGCAAGCCCGAAGGAGCTTCCTGATCACTGTATTGTTTTCTTCTGAAAAGCTGGTTCATAAAAATTTTAATTTACACAAATGTAATGGAAAATTTTAAAAATTATATTTTTTTTGATTCAGTATAATAAAAATGGTAAATTTTTGGTTCATAATAATGTCGTAATTTTGACTAACATTTATTTGATGCGGAAGATCTATTTTTTACTGTTTATTTTATCATTTGTCTCAGGTTTTACCCAATCTGTAAATATTATTAATCCTGCGGATAATGCAGCATCAGCATATCCTGCACAGCAGTATTTCTGTACTGGCGAAAAATTCAATCTGAAAGTTGATGCAGTGGCGACTTCGACGGGGGATTATAGCATTTCGCCAGTTACGGGTTTTAATTTGCCTGCTGCAAGTATTAATGTTCCTTTTTCAAATAAAGTAGGGAATAATCATTTTAGCAACCCAATCTCCATTCCTTTTACATTCGATTTCTATGGTAAGCAATATTCTAAATTGGTAGTTGGCTCAAATGGGAGACTGCTTTTTGGATCTGGAACCGATTTTGATAATTTGCATACCTCTCAATATGTAGATAAAATACATAGCGGAAATGATAGTAGTTCTACCAATATTAAACTTCCCAATGTTGCGTATAACCAGATTGATTCCGCCGATCCTTCAAGAATATTAAATTTTGCGCAGATTTTCTTTGGCTATACTGATATTGGATATTGGGATGCCAATTATTATAACAAACTAACTTACGGTTCTGTAATTTATAATGGAAAGAACGGATTGCTAATCAATTTTGATAAAGTTTTAGAAAGAACAGTTTCCGGAGGTTATAGTTCCACCATTACCAGTCAGGTGCTGATATTGGAAGACCACAAAATCTATATTAAAGTTACAAAATCCAATAACACAGGTCATGCAATTATTGGTTTACAAAACGAAACAGGAGATCAAGCAAAATGGCCAGTAGATTCAGAAACAACTTCACCTTATAACAATGGCCAATGGAGTAATACAAATCAAACTTGGCTCTTCACTCCCAGCCAAAAACTAACTCCGAAATTCAAATGGACTAGAAATGGAACAGAGATTACTGGGCAAACCAGCGATACTTTAAACGATTTTTTACCCAATGCAAATGATGTTCTGAAAGTGGAAGTAACTTATCATGATCCTTCGGGAGCTCAGGTTGGTGCAGCGGTTTGGGATCAAATAACTTTTAAAAAGGTGAATACACCGGTGATTGAAGCTACTCTGGATTGTTCTTATGAAATGAAAGTTTCTGATGCTACTTATGATTCTGCCTTAAGATATACTTGGTACAAAGTAGGAGATCCAACGCCTATAAGGACTGATCGGGTTTATCCAATTCATCGTACTACACAAACAACCGGAGATTATTATGTGAAAGTCACCAAACTGGATGGTTCCCCAATTTGTTCTTCCGGTGATGAAAGTAACCGATTGACCTATGACAAACAACGTTTCCCGGGATTGAAAACCACTAGCTATACCGTTTGTGATAATACAGGATTAGCTTCGAAAACCATTAATTTATATAATATTTATTACCCGAAATATGATCCTGCTTCGGGTAGAGAACCTTATATCATTAAATTCTATACGAGTATAGGAGGCGGTACCGGAGTAGAAGTTCCTGATCCAGAGAATTTTGTACTTCCTGCCAATACCAATATGCATTTGGGATTTGCTGTTTTCGAAGGTTCCGGTATCAATGCCTGTCATACCGGAGCGTTATCAATTGGTTTTCTGAGCATGCCTCCTGCAGAAACCATTTCACTTTGTGCTTCTGCAACTATTTTCGACTTGAAAGCGTATTTCCAGAAACCTTCGTATCCGTTTTATTTTTATCAATACAATTATACCGATGGAAGCAGTGCAGGCGATGGTAGTGCGGTAGACGTAAGCAAACAAGTTGTAGTAAAAACTACAATTCCCGGCGGATGTTCGGTAACTACTACCGTGAGTTTCACACGAGGAACAGCCACCGTTTTGCCAACCGTTCCGATGCAAGAGCGTTGCGCAGGTACAGATAATAATACGAACCGTTTCGATTTTAATGCCATCAAAACTAAATTAGATCCAACCAATCAATTTGATATTAAGTTCTATAACAAATCTGACAATAGTGAAATTGTTCCCGGTGTAGATGTTGGCGATCCTAAAAAACCAAACTTGAACATGGCTGGCTACTTTTGGAGTGCAACAACAGGCGATTATGTCGTTTATGCCAAAGCATTTAACAGAGTTGATCCTACTTGCTATGCCGTATCCAATGATATTACATTAAGAGTTTATTTAAAACCTTCGAAAAGCAGTTCTGCTGATTCATTTTTGAATAAAACATCGTGTGGCGTTAGTTCGATAGACCTCACCATAAATAGTCTCTCCTTAAACCACTTATAATTTACTGATTATTAGTATTTTGGGTTTAAAATAGCTTGTTTTTTATTGCAAGAATTTGTATATTAGAGCTTTAAAACCTTGCAAATATGTTAGGAAAAAATCCAGAAAAACTGCCAGAATTATTCCGCCCGATGTTGGTTGATTTTATTGATGATAAACACGAACTCGTTTTGCTTTCAGATAAAATAGATTGGAATTATTTCGAGAACGAATTTTCGCCGTTGTACTCTAAAGTGGGCAATCCGAGCCATCCGATTCGTTTTATGGTGGGCTGTTTGCTTCTGAAACATCTTTATAA
>NZ_JASZ02000011.1 GCF_000735695.2 Kaistella haifensis DSM 19056 | reverse complement strand
AACATGTCACAATCCTTGTCGATAGATGAAGTAGCCTTGTCCAGCGGTGAACTTTATACTGTGGTCACGTCTAAAAAAGCGAAAGGTAAAAAAGGCTGCCTGGTTGCCATTATCAAAGAAACCCGCGCAGAAACCGTCATAGAACATTTACTGAAAATCGACCGTAAATTAAGGTTAAGCGTAAAAGAAATCACTCTAGACATGGCCGGTTCCATGAAACTCATTGCCAAGAGATGCTTCTCCAATGCCAAACGGACCATTGACCGATTCCATGTACAGCAACTAGCCTCAGAAGCCCTGCAGGAAATCCGTATCAAACACCGATGGAAAGCTATAGAGCAGGAAAGCGATGGCATCCTGAATGCCAGGAAAAATAAAGAAATCTACCAACCGGAACTGTGTTCAAATGGAGACACCAGAAAACAGCTCCTGGCACGAAGCAGGCATTTGCTGTATAAGAGTTCCTTCCACTGGACCGAATCCCAGAAAGAACGCGCCCAAATCCTATTCAGTGAATATCCGGATATCCACAACGCTTACCAACTAACAGAAGATTTAAGAAACGTCTACCACAAGAAAAACACCAAAGAAATCGCTATGTTAAAATTAGCAAGATGGTATCACCAGGTAGAAGTCTCCGGCTTTAAATCTTTTGCTATCCTGTTAAAAACGTTTACCATCCACTATAACGATATCCTAAACTACTTCAATCATAGAAGTACGAATGCATCCGCAGAATCTTTCAATGCAAAAATTAAAAAATTTAGAAGCAACTTCAGAGGAGTTAGGGATCGGGCGTTTTATCTATTCAGACTACAAAACATTTTTGCTTAAACACAAGTTTTGGTACTGATCCGTTTTATTATTTAAAATGATTAATCTATCCTTAATACGAAAGATTTAGAAATAAAAAACCACCTACATTACTGTAAGTGGTTGAAAGTCAATTTTCTGTGGTTTCTCCAGGAATCGAACCAGGGACACATGGATTTTCAATCCATTGCTCTACCAACTGAGCTAAGAAACCGTTCTGTTATTGAGTGGTGCAAAAGTATAACCTTTTCCCTTACGATGCAAATGATTTTGTGAAAATTTTTTCAAGAAAAACGAAATTTACTGATTTTCAGTAGAATTATTTTCTTCTTTTTGTATTTGCTCACTCATTTCATCCAGAACTGGCTTAATTGTACTCTCCGGAAGTTCGCTAATTCGGATGTACATCAACCCATCAATGGCATCATTAAAACTAGGATCCACATTGAAAGAGATTACTTTTGCGTTTTGTTTGATGTATTTTTTAATTAAAACAGGCAAACGCATCTCCGGCTCCAAATCATCGATGATCTTATCGAGTTTGTTCAAATCCGATTCTACTTCATCAAAAAATAAATGTTTATCGCGATCTTTAAGTTTTACTTTAAATTCTTTTTTTGGATGAATGTATTGCGCAACTGCAGAATCATAATAATGCGACCTCATGAATTCGATCATGAGCGATTTGGAAAAATCTGAAAATTTATCGGAAATACTCACTCCGCCCATTAAAAACTTATGTTCAGGATTTCTTAAACAAACATGTACAATTCCTCTCCATAAAAGGAAAAGTGGCAAAGGCTTCTGTTGGTATTCCGAAGAAATATACGCTCTTCCCATTTCAATTACTTTTCGGAAAAATGGCCGTAATTCCGGATCAAATTCAAATAAAGAACTGGTGTAAAACCCATCAATACCATATTTTTTCATTACTTCGCTTCCCAATGCCATTCTGTAAGCTCCGGCCAATCGCTGTGCTGCATTGTCCCAAAGAAAAAGGTGATGGTAATGCTCATCATAATGATCCAAATCGAAAGGCAAATTACTACCTTCGCCTATTTTCCGGAAAGTAAGCTCGCGCTGTCTACCAATTTCGCGCATGATGAAAGGAATCTCCGAATAACATGCAAAAAACACTTCATAATTCCCATTTCGGAACAGCATTTTATCCTTCTTGTAAAGGGAATTTATATCTTTTATCAAATCTTCTTGTGGAGTTTCATCGATGATATTCTGAACTACGTTTTCTTCTTTTAATAAAGGAAAATTGAGCTTCAGATTGGGTAATTTCAGCTGCTCTGCGATCGATTTTCTTTTTTCATAATAGGATTTCAGCATGTAAATTTTGTTCCGCAAAAACTCTCCCATTTCTTCCACAGTATCGTGATCTTCAAGCACTTTTACCGAGATTGGTTTCCCGATTCTTATTCGGATTGGTTTTTCCCTTTTATTCATCATTTCCGAAGGAAGCATCAGTGTTTGCAATTCTGGGTGAATTTTAGAAACCTGATAAAACAAGCGGCTGTTTTTCGCATGAAAATACATCGGTACCACCGGAACTTTCGCCATTTTTATCAACTTTAATGCTGGTTTTTCCCATTGCTTATCATTAATTTCTCCGAATTCATTATTTTTATTCGAAACTTCACCGGCTGGAAAAATTCCTACGCAACCTCCGTTTTCCAGATGTTTCAATGTTTCTCGCATTCCGGAAGCGCTGTTTCGAACTTCTTTTCTGTTTTCAAAAGGATTTACGGGAATTACGTAAGGTTCCATCGGTTTTATTTTTTCTAAAAGAAAATTCCCCATCACTTTGAAATCCGGACGAATTTCACTGAGAATTTTCGTCATCAAAATCCCGTCAATGGCTCCCAGCGGATGATTCGATACTAAAATAAAAGGTCCTGTTTTAGGAATTTTGGCAAGATCTTCTTCGAAAACGATGTATTTTAAATCTCTTTCCCGAACAAACGAATCGAAAAAATCTTTTCCGGTTTTGTCTTTCAGAATATCGTATAATTTGTTGACTTCATTAATCTTTGTGATGGACATCAATGCCGATGCAACGGGATTTTTTAGAAATCCTAATCGACTAAGGCCCGACACTTTTATTAACTCATCTCGTGAAATAAGACTCATTGGTTATCAGTTTATTACAACTTGTATTGTTTTTTGGGAAATCTGCTCCAGCAAAATATTCTTATGCTCGTAAAATTTATTTAAATCTTCTAATTTAGCATTTCGAACCGTAAAAAGTGACACATTTTTAGTGAGTTCGGTACTGAAAATGGTTTGCAATTCCTGATTCAGTTCATCAATATGCCCATATTTGTCTTCGAGACAAAGTGCAAGAGAAATCGCAGAATTCTGCATCAAAGAAATCTTGATTTTATATTTTGCCAATTGTGCAAAAATCTGGCTTAAATGTTCTTCTGCAATAAACGAAAAATCACGCGTTGCAATCCGCATTAAATGCTGATTTTCCTTTAAAATATAAGATTCTTCTTTCTGATTCTCGGAAGCATTTCCCACTTTGGTCCCCGGTCTTTGGGGCTCCAAAAATGATTTCACATAAAATGGAATATGCTTTTGTTTCAGTGGTTGAAGGGTTTTCGGGTGAATGACCGATGCTCCGTAGTAAGCCATTTCTATCGCTTCTTCGTAAGAGATATTCGATAAAAGGTTGACGTTCTCAAACTTTCGTGGGTCGCCGGTCATCACACCGGGAACGTCTTTCCAGATCGTCATCGCTTCTGCGTTTAGGCAATATGCAAAAATCGCAGCAGAATAATCGGAGCCTTCTCTTCCCAATGTTACTGTGAAATTATTAGATTCCGAACCTATAAACCCCTGAGTTACATAGGATTGATTGCCATTCAAGGTTGAAATATTTTTCTGAGTTTCTTCCCAATTGATATTTCCTTCGCGGTAGTTGCTATCGGTTTTTAAGTAATCGCGGGCATCGAGCCAAGTATTTTTAAACTGAATATCATTTAAATATTCGCTTAAAATTTTCGACGAAATCATTTCGCCACAACTTACTACTTGATCGTATACAAAATTGTAATTCGGCGATTTATTTCTTCTTAAAAAAGATTCTATATCATCAAAAAACAAAGAAATTTCAGCAAAAACGGGATGATTTTCCTTAAAAAGTCCGTTGGAAATTTCCAAATGCGATTGTTTTACTTTTTCAATTTCTGTTTGGTAATCCTGTTTGGCAAAATAATTTTCCACCACTTTTTCCAAAGCGTTGGTTGTTTTTCCCATTGCCGAAACAACAAGCAAACAATTCTCGAAACCCTGAGATTCTAGAACCAATGCAACATTTTGCACTCCTTCAGCATCTTTCACAGATGCTCCACCAAACTTAAAAATTTTCATTTAAATATTTAATAATCAATAAATTACACTTCAATAAATCATATTAACCTAAAATTAATATTCATCAAAAATATTAATTTAACGCGAGATAAAAAAACTCGCATCTATTAATAAGATTCACTTTTCCCGAAAACAGCCTTGTTTGGCATTAAAAAAATAGAAAAGAAAGCAAAAATCAACTTTTTTAAAACAAATAAAAGAGATTTAATTGAAAGAAAATTCCGAAATTTGTAAAAATGCAAAAAACCAAATCATGTCAGAACAAAATTTTCAAACCCTTGGTGAATTTATAATCGATAAACAGGAAGATTTTCAGTATTCAACTGGTGAACTTTCACGACTTTTGAGCGCGATTCGACTCGCCTCGAAAGTAGTAAACCGCGAAGTAAATAAAGCCGGAATTGCCAATATTATCGGCAAAGCAGGGAACGAAAACATCCAGGGAGAAGAGCAACAAAAATTAGACGTTTTGGCCAACGATATCTTTATCGAAGCGCTTTCTCAGCGGGAAGTAGTCTGCGGAATTGCCTCCGAAGAAAGTGATGATTTTATTGAAATTCGCGCCAGTTCAAATGCTCATTTAAGCAAATATGTGGTATTGATTGATCCACTCGACGGATCTTCAAACATTGATGTGAATGTATCCGTTGGAACTATTTTTTCAATTTACAGAAGGGTTACAGAACCTGGAACACCGGTTACATTGGAAGATTTTTTACAAAAAGGCGTCAACCAAATCGCTGCCGGATATGTTGTTTATGGCTCGTCAACCATGATTGTTTACACCACCGGAAATGGCGTGAACGGCTTCACTTTGGATCCAAGTTTGGGAACGTATTACCTTTCGCATCCGAATATGAAATTTTCAGAAACCGGAAAAATCTATTCTATCAACGAAGGAAACTACATAAAATTTCCGCAAGGGGTGAAAAATTATATTAAATATTGCCAACTTGAAGAAGGCGATCGTCCCTACACTTCGCGCTACATCGGAAGTTTGGTTTCCGATTTTCACCGAAATATGATTAAAGGCGGAATTTATATTTATCCATCCACTTCTCAATCGCCGAACGGAAAACTTCGGTTGTTATACGAATGCAATCCAATGGCGTTTTTGGCAGAACAAGCGGGTGGAAAATGCAGCGATGGTTTCAGAAGAATCTTGGAAATTCAGCCGACCGAATTGCACCAAAGAGTTCCGTTTTTCTGCGGAAGCATTAAAATGGTAGAAAAAGCAGAAGAATTCATGAAATAAGCACAATAAATGACCGCAGAATATCATCAATATATCCTCCATTTCAAGCGCCCGGGAGGAACTTCCCGCGGCGTTTTGCATACCAAAGAAACATATTTTTTGAAAATCTCAGAAAATAATCGTACTGGAATCGGGGAATGCGCGATTTTCAGAGGATTAAGCTATGATGATGTTCCGGAATATGAAGAAAAACTCCGCTGGCTTTGTGAAAACATCAATGAAAATGCCGATTTTATAAAAAAAGAAATGCTCCATTTTCCATCGATTTGGTTCGGTTATGAGCAAGCAATTCTCAACCTTAAAAACGGAGAAGAAATTTATTTCCCAAGCGATTTTTCCGCTGGAAAATCATCCATCAAAATCAACGGATTAATTTGGATGGGCGATGCAGATTTCATGCAGGAGCAAATTGAAGAGAAACTAAAAAATGGTTTCAACTGCATTAAATTAAAAATAGGCATCAACTGGAATTCTGAGAAGAAGATTCTCGCACAACTTCGCAAAAAATTCCCGAAAAAGACGTTGGAATTACGTGTTGATGCTAATGGAGGTTTTGGCTTTGAGGAAGCAAAAATCATTTTACAAGAATTAGCCGATTTAGAAATTCATTCCATCGAACAACCGATTAAAGCAGGAAATTTAGATCAAATGGAAATGCTTTGCAAAACCACTCCAACGCCGATTGCTTTGGACGAAGAATTAATCGGAATTCTTGATTTTGATGCTAAAAAAGAACTTTTAGAAAAAATAAAACCACAATACATCATCCTGAAACCTTCATTAATAGGAGGGTTTTCAGGTTCAGACGAATGGATTTCTTTAGCAGAAAGTAAACAAATCGGTTGGTGGATCACTTCCGCATTGGAAAGCAATATCGGTTTGAACGCCATCGCACAATATACTTTCAGTAAAAACCCAAAAATCCCACAAGGATTAGGAACCGGCGGATTATTCACCAACAATATTCCCGCTCCACTTTTATTAAATGGGGATCAACTTTCTATGAAAAAAGCCTAAAAAGGGATCATTTTTTAGATTTATTTTAAAGTTCAGAAATCAGGAACTCAATTAGTATTTATCTTTTGCGAAGAATCCGTAAATTTGCCTCTTACAAAGAATCGACAATGGAAGAAGAAAAAAAATCCCTCAATTTTATTGAGCAAATTATAGAAGACGATTTAGCTAATGGTTTTCCGAAAGACCAATTGCGTTTTCGTTTTCCGCCGGAACCGAACGGTTATCTACATGTAGGTCATACCAAAGCGATCTGCATTAATTTTGGTTTGGGCGAAAAATACGGTGCTCCGGTTAATTTGCGTTTTGATGATACCAACCCTGAAAAAGAAGAGCAAGAATTCGTAGATTCCATAAAAAAAGATGTGGAATGGCTCGGTTTCAAGTATGATAAAGAGCTTTATGCATCGGATTATTTTGAGCAACTTTATATTTGGGCAGTCCAGATGATCAAAAACGGGAAAGCTTACGTAGATGAACAATCTTCAGAGGAAATCACCGCGCAAAGAAAAAACCCTTTCGAAGATGGCATCGAATCTCCTTACAGAAACCGTCCGATGGAAGAATCTTTGGATCTTTTTGAAAGAATGAAAAACGGCGAATTCGAAGAAGGAAGCATGTCTTTAAGAGCAAAAATCGATATGACTTCTCCCAATATGAACATGCGCGATCCTGTGATGTACCGAATTCTGAAAAGACCTCACCACAGAACAGGCGATAAATGGAAAATCTACCCGATGTACGATTGGGCACATGGAGAATCCGATTATATCGAACAAATTTCGCACTCGCTTTGTTCCTTGGAATTCGAAAACCACCGTCCGCTTTACGATTGGTATTTGGATCAGGTTTACCAAGAACCTAAAGTGAGAAACAAGCAAAGAGAATTTGCCCGAATGAATGTTTCTTACATGATTACTTCTAAAAGAAAATTACAACGTCTGGTAGCTGAAAAAGCCGTGACAGGATGGGATGATCCGCGAATGCCTACAATTTCAGGGATGAGAAGATTAGGATTTACCCCAAAATCCATTCGTAATTTCATTGATAGAGTTGGCGTTGCAAAAAGAGAAAACCTTATTGATATTCAATTACTTGAATTCTTCGTCAGAGAAGATTTAAATAAAGTTTCAACACGAGTGATGGCGGTGGTTGATCCTGTGAAACTGGTGATAGAAAATTATCCTGAAAACGCTGAAGAATGGTTGGAAACCGAAAACAACCCTGAAGATGAAAACTCAGGAACTCGCGAAATCCCTTTCTCGAGAGAATTATACATTGAAAGAGAAGATTTCAAGGAAGAAGCCGGAAACAAATTTTTCCGTTTGAAACTGGGTGGCGAAGTCCGTTTGAAATCAGCGTACATCATCAAAGCAGAACGTATTGAAAAAGATGAAAATGGCGAAATCACGACCATTTATGCAACTTATGATCCGAAAAGCAAATCCGGAAGTGGAACCGAAGAAAGTTTAAGAAAGGTAAAAGGAACACTTCACTGGGTTTCTGCTAACCATGCTTTACCGGTAGAAGTAAGAATTTACGACAGACTTTTCACCACTCCGCAACCGGATGCTGAAAAAGAAACCGATTTCATGGAATTCATCAATCCTGAAAGCTTAAAAATAGTGCAAGGATTTGCTGAACCAAGCTTGAAAAACGCGGAAGTAGGAAAACCTTATCAGTTCCAAAGAATTGGCTACTTCACCAAAGATCCCGATTCTACGGACGAAAAACTGGTTTTCAACAGAACAGTAACCTTGAAAGACAGCTACAAACCAGAATAAAACCAAAAAACCCTTTCGGAAACTCCACCAAAAGGGTTTTTAATTTAAATGACACCAATTACAAAAACTTGATCCTTCATTTTACCAATCATTCGCAGGTAACGGATCTTGAATTGTTTCATACTCTTTTTCATGCTACATTTATTTTTGTTCGGGTCGTTACAATATTCAAGCCAAAAATTAAGTTATTAAATATCATATTGTATTGTTTTTTAATAAAATTTTTACCCGTAGTTTATTTATAATTATATTCGCATCAAAATTTTCTCAGCTTCCATGAAAAAACTATTTCTTTTAATTCTTATTTCTTATTCCATCACTGTTTTAGCCCAACAAGGCATTAATTTTCAGAACACAAGCTTGAAAGATATTTTAGCGAAAGCGAAAGCTGAAAAAAAACTTGTTTTCCTCGACGCGTTTGCCGCTTGGTGTGGACCTTGTAAAATGATGGAAAAAAATATTTTTCCGCTACCTGCGGTTTCAGAATATTATAACGCCAATTTCATCAATGCAAGATTCGATATGGAGAAAGGTGAAGGCCGGGAAATTGCCATGAAATATGGAGTTCGCTCCTATCCTACTTTTCTTTTCCTGAATGGTGATGGCGAAGTAGTGCTGAAAAATTATGGGTACATGGGCGAACAGGATTTTCTTACCATCGCACAAGAAGCCAACCAACCGAAATACCGAACCTCTTCCAACAAAGAATTATTCGAAAAAGGCGAAAGCAATCCAGAATTTCTGCTCAATATGATGAGTTTGTACGCGCAAAGCGATTACGAATTGGCTAAAAAAGCCTCTGAAAGATACTTCGAAGCGAAAAGCAATCAACCTTTGACGAAGGATGAACTCGGAATGTTGCTGTATTTCATTAAATCTCCAAGCGATCCGAATTATCAAATTTTCGTTGCGAAAAAGCCGGAAATCACCAAATTGATGTCGGAAGATATTTACAATCAATTTGATACGAACATCAAAATCACCAAGATTCTTGAAAATGCTTTGGATCAAAAAACTGGTACGATCAATGATGATGAATTTTTCAAAAATGCAATTCCATTAGTTGGAAAAACCGAAGCTGAAATAGCTTTAAACCGTATGAAAGTGATTATTTATCCTAATTCCGGAAAATTTGCGGAATATGAAAAAGCGGCTTTATCTTATTATCAAAATGCTGAAAATTTCGACAGTGAAGAACTTCTAAAAGCTGCTTGGATTTTCAGTGAGTTCATCACCACGCCTTCTTCTTTGAAAAAAGCGGAAGAATGGGCTGAAAAATCGGTTATGAAATCTGAAACCGCTGAAAACACTTTTATTTTAGCAAAAATTTATTCGAAAACAGGTAAAAAAGATCAAGCAAAAACGTATGCTGAAATTTCTAAAAATCTCGCTAAAGCTCAAGGAAAAGACGATAAACTCGCAACTCAACTTTTAGAATCTTTAAAATAAATTTACTTTGAAAAAACTCTTATTGGCAATCGCAGTTTCTTTTGCAGCGCTTTCTACTGCTCAATCACAAGATTCTATCGTATCCAAAAAAATGTATGTGAAAGCCAATGCGCTTTTCCTTCCTGTCGGTATGTTGAATGCTGGTGTTGAGTATCAATTGAACAAAAAATGGACGCTTCAAGGGGATGTTTTCATCTCCCCGTGGAAATCTTTTGCAGGAAAATACGCACAAGTTTACATGCTAGGTTTCGACGGAAGATATTATTTTAATGAAGCTTTTAAACATTGGTATGTTGGTGCAAACATCTCTTTTTCTCGCTTTATTGTTCAAAAATACAATTACTGGAGCGACAATGATTACCAATACACACCGGAATCACCAATTTACAAAACTTCTGATTTGTACCAAAATGGTTTTTCATTCCTTATTGGAGCTACTGTAGGTTATCAGTTTGAATTGGCCAAAAACTGGAATATGGATTTGTATGTCGGCGGTGGTTCTATACAAAGTTATTACAAAGGTTATCATAAAGAATTGGGCGTTCGATACGATACGGATCCAACCCGAGAATATAATCAAAGCGGCGAATGGCTTCCGTACAGAGGTGGAATAATGATTTCTTATAAAATTAGATAATGGACATAAAAAGCAAAAAATTTGCAATAATCGCTGCCATCACTTTTCTGATTCTTTTCCTGATGAATTATCTCGGAAATGATATGCCCGACCGATTAGAGCGTGCTTTGATGACTGCTGTAGCCGGAGTAATCGGCTTAACGATCGGTATGTGGTTTGTCCATAAAAATTCAAAAGACGATACCCACCATGATTTTGATTAAAGATTCCAGTATCTAAAATATGAAACAGATCGCTTAGATCTGTTTTTTTGTCAGCGCAATACGGTTTCCGGTTTCCATTCAAAAAAATTATCTTTGCACCATGATAAAAATCGGAAACATAGAACTTCCGGAATTTCCACTTCTTCTTGCTCCTATGGAAGACGTTTCGGATCCTCCTTTTCGCAGACTTTGCAAAATGCATGGTGCCGACATGATGTGTTCGGAGTTTATTTCCTCCGAAGGATTAATTCGGGATGCTATGAAAAGCCGCAAAAAACTTGATATTTTCGATTACGAAAGACCAGTCGGGATTCAAATTTTTGGTGGTGATGAAGAAGCCATGGCAATGTCAGCGAAAATTGTAGAAACTGTAAACCCAGATTTAGTCGATATCAACTTTGGATGTCCTGTGAAAAAAGTAGTATGCAAAGGAGCTGGAGCAGGCGTTTTAAAGGATATTGATTTAATGGTTCGCCTCACAAAAGCGGTCGTAAGTTCCACGCATTTGCCGGTTACCGTGAAAACCCGTTTAGGTTGGGATACCGAAACGATAAACATCATGGAGGTAGCTGAAAGATTGCAAGATACCGGAATTAAAGCACTTACCATTCACGCCAGAACACGATCCCAAATGTATAAAGGGGAAGCCGACTGGGATTATATTTCTAAAGTGAAAAACAATCCTAATATCGAAATTCCAATTTTCGGAAACGGCGATGTAGATTCTCCCGAGAAAGCTTTGGAATACAAGCAAAAATACGATTGCGACGGCATCATGATCGGTCGTGGAGCCATTGGCTACCCTTGGATTTTTAATGAAATCAAACATTTTTTCCAAACCGGAGAAAAATTACCGGAACCTACAATTACCGACCGATTATTAGCAGTTCGCCAACACGCAGAATGGAGCATGGAATGGAAAGGCGAAAGACTCGGACTCATCGAAATGCGCCAACATTACAGCAATTATTTCCGTGGAATTCCGCATTTTAAAGATTTCCGCAGAAAATTTCTGGAAGTTTTCACATTAGAAGAAATGGATCAGGTGATTGCCGAAGCTGCTGATTTTTACAGAGACCATCAATTTTCAAATTAATTTTTCCCAGATTCCGTAGGAATCAAATCTGTGTAGATCAATAAACCCCCTCTGATATAAAGCGTTCCGTAGGAACGCTATTTTTTTGATATGTTACCTATCTCAAAAAGGAAATCCATTAAAGCTTATCTGAATTTTCAGCCAAAATTCCGTAACTTTCCGAAGTATTTTTATACTAATTCTTTCAAATAATCATCTTCATGCTGAAAGCAGAAAACGTCACCAAAACCTATAATACCGGTAAAAAACTGGCACTCGACAACTTCTCAATTGATGTTCCCGAAGCCAGCATTTATGGACTTTTAGGTCCAAATGGTGCGGGAAAGACCACCTTCATCCGAATCATCAATCAAATTACTCAAGCCGATTCGGGAGAGGTTTTCATCAATCAACAAAAACTCAATCCGGAGCACATCAAACAGATCGGTTACATGCCCGAAGAACGCGGTTTGTACAAAAACATGTCGGTTGGTGACCAGATTTTATACTTCGGAGAGCTAAAAGGAATGAGCAAAAATGATGCTTTGAGCCAAGCGAAATATTGGTTCGAGCAACTGGAAATTGATCAGTGGTGGAAGAAAAAACTCAGCGAACTTTCCAAAGGAATGGCACAGAAAATACAGTTTGTAGTGACGGTTTTGCACCGCCCGAAATTGCTGATTTTGGATGAACCTTTCTCTGGTTTTGATCCGGTAAACGCCAATTTAATCAAAGATCAAATCCTGAATTTGAAAAATAACGGAACCACCATCATCCTTTCCACCCACCGAATGGAAAGTGTGGAAGAAATGTGCGATTATGTGGCATTAATCAACCAATCGAAAAAAGTGCTGGACGGAAAAGTTTTTGATGTGAGAGAAAAATTCAAGAAAAATATCTTTGGAATCACCCTATCAGACGTAGATTCCGAGAAATTTGAAAACTTTAAAAAAGAATTCCACATTAACGAATTCGATACCCAAAACCAACTCGTTTCTTTCGAATTGAAAAATGATAACGACCAACATTTATTGCTGAATGAACTGATGAAAATAGGAAAAATCCGTTCGTTTGATGAAAAAATCCCGAGCATGAATGAGGTTTTCATCAATGCAGTTGCGAAATAAACCTCAGCGTTTTCAATAAAAATCATCCCGATCACCATAGAAAAAGTTCCATGAAAAATATATTTTTAATCACCAAAAGAGAATATCTCACGCAAGTGAAGAAAAAATCTTTTATCATTCTTACGCTTCTTGCACCGATTTTAATGATTGGTTTCGGAGCTTTAATTGCGTTTATGTTCAAGGCAAATGAAAGTTCCAGCACCTTCAATGTAGTCGATAAAAGCGGACTTTTCGTGGGTAATCTGAAGAGCGACAACACCATAAAATACGTTTTCGTTCCCAAGGAAAATGAACGAGCGCTTACTTCTACTTTAAAAGAAATGACAGGCATTGAAGGTCTTCTGATTATTCCGGAACTGAAAAACGACAATTTCGACGAGCTCGCGAAAAATACCAAATTACTTATCAATAAAAAAATCGGTTTCGATACCAAATCAAGTGTTTCTGCGGATCTTTCTAAAGTCCTTAAAAAAGAAAAAATAAAAACCCTTGGCCTCTCGGAAGATCAACTGGTAAGCCTGGATAAAAATTTCGATTTGAATACGGAAAATGTGGTGGACAACAACAAAGCCGATTCCGACCTTGATTTCGGTGTAAAATCCGGTCTAAGCATGATTTTGATGTATGCAGTGTTCATGTTTATCATCATTTACGGCGTTCGGGTTATGCGAAGCGTTTTGGAGGAAAAAAACAACCGCGTGGTTGAAATCATCATCTCTTCGGTGAAACCTTTTGAGTTGATGATGGGAAAAATTTTGGGGGTTACTTTGGTTGCACTCACCCAATTTGTGATTTGGATTACGATGTCGGTTTTGGGAGCCATCTTCCTGAACACGGGCTTTCAGGCGATGCAAAAACAAATTCCCGGCGGGGAACAATCTTCCGAAATTCTTCAAAAATTCGACATCACTGAAACTGCGACAAAGGTTTCTCATATCTTGTTAGACATGAATTTTCCGTTGATTATCTTCGTTTTTATCGTTTTTTTCTTGTTGGGATATATTTTTTACAGCTCAATGTATGCAGCCATTGGATCTGCAGTAGATAATGAAACCGAAACCCAACAGTTTACCCTTTTTGCAATTATCCCGCTAACTTTAGGAATGTATGGCAGCTTCACGATTATGAATAATCCGGAAGGTCCGCTTGGTTTTTGGCTTTCGATCATTCCATTTACTTCACCTGTGGCGATGATTGCGAGAATTCCATTCGGTGTTCCGGCGTGGCAAATAGCACTTTCTATGGCATTACTTATCGCTTCTACATTATTAATGATTTTCCTAGCGGCAAAAATTTATCGCGTTGGAATTTTAATGTATGGAAATAAAGCGAGCGCAAAAGAGCTTTGGAAATGGATCAGAAGTTAAATTGAATTCAGATTTAAAATAAAGATAAATCCCATCAATAAAATTTGATGGGATTTTGTATTTAATGAATGAAAATCTATTGGAAAATGTAACTTAAACCTACGCTAAAAACTTGTTCCGATTTCTTTTTAGCCGTATTTGGATCGGCGTTCAGTTCGCCCATTAAACCTTTGTAGGTGTTACTGAGACCGAGATCATAGCGTGCGGTAACTTCCAACATTCTTTTGTAAGAAAACCCAATTCCTAAACCGATGGCAAGATTAAAACTAGAAGCCTTTCCGTTCAGGTCTGGATATTCTTCCAATTGTTCCGGAACGTAAAATGGTTTTCCGGGATCGCTCACTTTTTGACTGACAAGAAAATTGAATTTCGGTCCTGCCATCGCAAAAAACTCTGATTCAGCCTGGGAAAAATATCCTTTAAAATAAATCGGAACGCTGATGTAATTGTTGGCATAAACCGCATTGTAGCCAGTTGCGCCTTTCGCATCTTTGTCTTTTCCCGATTCACCTGCACCCAAATATTCTACTCCCGGTTGCAAATAAAACTGATCATTATTATCGATTGGAATTAAAGCTAAAACCCCTCCATAACCTGAATAACGAGGCCCTGAAGGATTATGGGCATTGCTTACTCGGGATATGGTAGCACCTCCGGTAAGTCCGAATCTTGTACTTCTGAAATCGATTTGTGCAGATAATAAACTGGTCGCAAAAAGTGCTGCAGCAGCGAATAATTTAATTTTCATAAAAAGTGTTTATAAAGCAAAGATAAAAAAATATCAGCCAAAAAAAACGTTTCACAATTTTGCGAAACGTTTTTTATTTTCCTTAAGATAATCTTATCCTAAAACTTTAGCAACAGTAGCACCAATTTCTGCTGGAGAATCTACCACGTTGATTCCGTTTTCTCTCATGATTTCCATTTTCGCTTGTGCGGTATCTTCGGCTCCACCTACGATTGCACCTGCGTGACCCATTGTTCTTCCTTTTGGAGCAGTTTGTCCTGCGATGAAACCAACAACCGGTTTTTTAGAACCGCTTTCTTTGTACCATCTTGCAGCTTCAGCTTCTAGTGAACCACCGATTTCACCGATCATTACTACAGCGTCAGTTTCTGGATCGTTGATGAACAATTCCAAAGCTTCTTTGGTTGTAGTTCCGATAATTGGGTCACCACCGATTCCGATTGCGGTAGAAACACCGTAACCTGCTCTTACTACCTGATCAGCAGCTTCGTAAGTTAACGTTCCTGATTTTGAAACGATCCCTACTCTACCTTTTTTGAAAACAAAACCAGGCATAATACCGATTTTAGCTTCGTCGGAAGTGATGATTCCTGGGCAGTTTGGCCCGATCAATCGGCAATCTCTGTCAGCAATATAAGATTTTACTTTTACCATATCTTCTACCGGAATACCTTCAGTAATACAAACGATTACTTTAATTCCGGCTTCTGCAGCTTCCATAATCGCATCAGCAGCAAATGCCGGCGGAACGAAGATGATCGATACATTAGCACCCGCTTTTTCTACTGTTTCAGCAACGGTATTGAACACTGGTTTTCCTAAATGCTCGGTTCCACCTTTTCCAGGAGTTACTCCACCCACAACGTTGGTTCCGTATTCAATCATTTGACTTGCATGGAAAGTTCCTTCGTTTCCGGTAAATCCTTGTACGATTACTTTTGAATCTTTGTTTACTAATACTGACATTTTATATTCTTTTTTTAAATTTATTAAACTATTTTCTTGATTTAAGAGATTCGTATTTCTCTAATAATAACTCCATTACAGTATCCACATTATTTTCAGCTTGTCGCAAAGAGCTGGTTTTTGCTTCTTGAAAGAAACTTTGCATTTCGGGTTCGTCACTGAAAAATTCAATTAATTTTTTCTTTGGCAAACCGGTAAAATAGGCAACTCCAATTCCTTTTTTGGCAACTTTATTAAATAAAAAATCGGCGGCTCCTTCTCCACCCGGTCCGGAAGCATAATAGTCTCTGAACCATTCTATCGTATTTCCATTAAATAATCTTTCCTGCAAGGTTTTCTTATTTTCGGAGCGGTTAAGGAAATATCTTTTTTTTCCTACAAAATCTACAAATGAAAGTTCCTTCACATTAGAAGCCTACATTTTAGACTTCTTTCCGCTTTCATCAACAATATTTATTTTTTCGTTTAAACTTGATCCATAGATAAGCGTTGGGTCTATCATATTGACCGTCACTCTTATTTTTAAATCCAATGTATCGTTAGCTTGGGTAATAATTTGGGCATCAATCACCTTCTTTTGCGAAAAGCAAAAAGAGATCAAAAACAGCAAGATACCTGATAAAATTTTTTTCATCTTTAATAGATAAGCAAATTTAGTGTTTTAAGAGATTTTATCGGTTATCTTTACTTAAGATTTTTCAATTTCACTTCTTTTCTTAAATACTCCCTGAATTCTTCCGCCAATTGCCCGAAATAGGTTTTGCCACCTTCCAAATCCTTGTTAACGCCGGTTTTCCCTAAAAGAACTGCTCCTTTTCCTACTCGGTTTCCTGAGGCCATGCCTACCTGTCCCCAAACCGTTACCTCATCTTCAATAACGCAACAACCTGCAATTGCAGCGTGCGAGGCAATAAGTACTTTTTTTCCGATGATGGTATCGTGACCGATTTGTATTAAATTATCCAGAACAGAACCTTCACCAATAATCGTAGAGTCAGTAACTCCGCGATCGATGGTGCAATTGTTCCCTATTTCCACATTGTTTTCGATCACTACATTTCCCACGGAGATCAATCGATCGAAATTTCCGTTGAGTTTTCTGTAATAGAAAGCATCGCCACCCAAAACAGTACCACTTTGGATGATTACATTGTCGCCGATCACAGTTCTATCTCCAATCACCACATTCGGAAAAATATGGCAGTTGTTACCAATTTTCACCTCATTTCCGATGACCACAGAAGGGTGTACGAATGTTCCCTCTCCCATTTCTAGGTCATGAAGCTCCTCGGTGAAATTATAAATTCGCGTAAAATGAGTATTGATTTTATTAAAATCCCTGAAAGGATCTTCTGAAATCAACAAAGCTTTTCCTTCAGGACAAGCGACTTCTTTATCGATAAGGATGATGGTGGCATCAGAATTCAGGGCTTTGTCGTAATATTTTGGATGATTCACAAAAACGATTTCACCATTTTTGACCATGTGAATTTCGTTGGTTCCCAAAACCGGAAAATCTGCTTCACCAATCATTTTGGCTCCGATAATTTCAGCAATGGATTGGAGGGTCTGTGGTTTTTTGAAAGTCATTTTGTTTTGATGGAAGTTGAATAATGGAGGAAAGCCGGATGAAACAATCCTCCTTTTTATCAATAAATTATTAGGATTATTTTACTCTTTCCAAGTAGGTTCCGTCTTCGGTATTAACCTTAATTTTATCACCAGCTTCGATGAAAAGCGGAACCATCACTCTAGCTCCGGTTTCTACGATTGCATTTTTCAAGGCATTGGTTGCGGTATTTCCTTTAACACCCGGATCAGCTTCGATTACATCTAAATACACTGTCGGTGGAATTTCAGCGGAAAGAGGAGTTTCATCAATATCTTTCAAGATAATGGTAACCTCTTCACCAGCTTTCATGAATTGAGCATTTTCAATCATGTTTTTATCAAGATATAACTGGCTGAAATCATCATTATTCATAAAGTGGAAACCGTTTTCATCATCATATAAATATTGGAATTTTCTGGTAATCACCTTTACTTCATCAATTTTATGTCCTGCAGAAAAGGTATTGTCTAATACTTTACCATTAGTCACGGATTTCATTTTCGTTCTTACGAAAGCTGGACCTTTTCCTGGTTTTACGTGAAGAAACTCGATAATTTTGAAGATATCGTTGTTGTACTCAATACACATTCCTTTTTTGATATCGTTGCTTGTTGCCATTTAATTAATTTGAATATATTTATTATTTAATTTTTTATTCTTTTCCGGTGCCGTATCCTTTTACAATACCACGCGGAGAGTTTTTAATAAATTCTAAAATCTCGTCGCGTTCAGCGGTAGGAAGCATTTCTTTTTCGATAAAACTTGATGCTTGAGAAACATTCATCTTCATTTGGAAAATTGCCCGGTAAATTTTTTGAATTTCGAATATTTTTTCGTTGGTAAATCCTCTTCTTCTCAACCCTACTGAATTAATTCCAGCGTAAGTCATCGGTTCTCTTGCTACTTTCACGTAAGGTGGAATATCTTTTCTTACCAAAGTCCCTCCGGAAATCATCACATGTTTGCCAATTTTTCCGAACTGGTGCACCGCGGAAAGTCCTCCCATTACGGTAAAATCACCGATTTCTACATGCCCTGCAATTCCGCAACCGTTGACGATAATTACGCCATTTCCGATGATACAATCGTGGGCAATATGCGAAGTGGCCATAATTAAACAATCGTTTCCGATTTTGGTATAACCTAAAGCCTTGGTACCACGGTTAATCGTTACGGATTCTCTGATGGTGGTTCCGTCGCCGATAATGACCTGAGTATCTTCCCCGTCAAATTTCAAATCTTGAGGAATTGCCGAAATCACAGTTCCTGGGAAAATACGACAGTTTTTACCAATTCTGGCACCGTCCATGATGGTCACATTCGGACCAATCCAAGTTCCTTCACCAATTTCCACATCACCTGCGATCGTGGTAAAAGGTTCTACAATAACGTTTTTCTTAATTTTTGCGCGCTTATCTACGGCAGCTAATTGATGTACCATCTACTCCGTTTTATTTTTTGCAACTTGCGCCATCAGTTCTGCTTCTACAACTACACTGTCGCCAACATATCCGTAACCTTGCATGTGCACAATTCCCCTTCTGATCGGGGTGATGAGTTCTATCTTGAAAATCATGGTATCACCCGGAACTACTTTTTTCTTAAACTTTACTTTATCCATTTTGATAAAATAAGTAGAATAATTTTCCGGATCCGGTACACTTGCCAAAACCAAAATCCCGCCGGTTTGAGCCAAAGCTTCTACCTGCAAAACACCAGGCATTACAGGTTCTTTTGGAAAATGCCCCACAAAAAACGGCTCGTTCATGGTAACATTTTTGAGTCCTACGACATGCGAATCTGAAAGTTCGAGAATCTTATCGATGAGCAAAAACGGTGGACGGTGCGGCATCAATCTCATGATTCCGTTGATATCGAAAACTGGTTCTTTATTGATATCGATATCCGGAACGTTTTTCTTTTTCTGAAGTTTCCACTGACGGTTGAGCTTCTTGGCAAACTGGGTATTTACGAAATGCCCCGGCTTGTTGGCAATCACTTTTCCTTTAATCTTTACCCCTACCAAAGCTAAATCACCGATAACATCAAGCAACTTATGACGCGCGGCTTCATTGGGATAATTTAAAGTCAGATTATCTAAAATACCATTCGGGCGGATGGAAACATCATCTTTTCCGAAAGCTTTTTTGAGTTTATCGGCCGTGTCGGCAGTTAATTCTTTATCTACATACACGATCGCGTTTGAAATATCTCCACCTTTGATTAAACCAGCATCCAGAAGCATTTCGAGCTCATGCAAAAAACTGAAAGTTCGTGCTGATGAGATTTCTTCTTTAAACTCCGAAATATCTTTTAAAGTCGCATTCTGAGTTCCTAAAACTTTAGTTCCGAAATCCACCATAGTGGTTATCTCGTACGTATCAGATGGAATAATGGTAATTTCGGATCCTGTAGCAGCATCGGAATAACTCAAAACCTCTTTTACAACTAAATACTCACGATCAATATTCTGCTCTACAATTCCCGCTTTCTCGATAGCTTCTACGAAAAATTTCGAAGATCCGTCTAAAATAGGTGGTTCAGCACTATTCATCTCTAGAATCGCATTGTCGATATCACAACCTACTAAAGCAGCAAGCAGATGCTCGCAAGTATGAATTCTTACGCCGAGTTTTTCTAAAGTTGTTCCTCTTTCGGTGGTAGTGACATAATTTACATCGGCTTCCACTTGTGGATGTCCTTCCAAATCGGTACGGACAAATATAAATCCCGTATTTTCTTTTGCAGGTTTAAGAGTAAGAACAACTTCTCTTCCGGTATGAAGTCCGATCCCTGAAAGAGAAACTTCTTCTTTTAAAGTCTTTTGTTTATCACTCATTAGTTTTATCTTTTGAGTTGTTTTCTAAGTTATTGATGCGTTTTACAATCTCGGTTAAATTTCGGAAATGAACATAATTTCTTCTATATTCACCGGCATTGATGGCAGGTGAACCATACAAGATTTCACCATCTTTAGTATTGGAATTCACTCCACTTTGGGCCTGAATTTTCACCTGATTTCCGATGTTAATATGCCCCACGATTCCAACCTGACCACCAATTTGATTCCAGTCGCCAATTACGGTTGAGCCAGCAATTCCTGCTTGGGCGGCAATTACATTATTCTCACCAATTTTTACATTGTGAGCGATTTGGATTAAATTATCAATTTTGGTTCCTTTACCAATCACGGTAGATCCAATGGTTCCTCGATCGATACTACAGTTGGAGCCAATCTCCACGTTATCTTCCAAAACTACATTCCCAAGTTGTGGGATTTTTTGGTAACCCTCTTTCGTCGGCTGAAAACCAAAGCCGTCCGAACCGATTACGGTATTGGAGTGAACTACGCAATTGTCTCCAATTACGCAATAATCGTAAACACGAACGCCACTGTACAAAATACAGTTTTTTCCGATTTTTACATTTTTTCCGATATAAACATGAGGATAAATCTGGCTTCCGTCGCCTATTTTCACTTTTTCAGAAACACAAGTAAAAGCCCCTACATACACATTTTCACCTACCACAGAGGTTTCGTGAAATACTGCACCTTGTTCAATACCTGTTTTGCGACCTTGCATATCATTATAAAGATTCATCAAAACCTGAAAAGAAAGATAAGCATCTTCCACAGCGATGATGGTAACAGGGTAAGAGTCTTTGGTTAATAATTTTTCTGAAACAATGAGAACAGCGCATTTCGTGTTGTCGATATAATGAGCAAACCTTTCTTGGGCAATGAAAGACAGGTGATTTTGCTCACCACTTTCTATTGGCGAAACCCCTCTGATGATGGTGTTTTCGTCGCCAATAATTTTCCCGTTGATAAAAGCTGCAATCTGCGATGCTGTAAATTCCATATCTTGCAAAGATAAGAAATTATGAATTACGCAATACTTTTTTGAAAATTTTGATAGAAGAAAAGGTCAAAAAATATTGAGGACAATATGAGCATTACGTTATTAAATAGGAATAAAAAAATTGTTGTCACTTACAACTACTTTACTTACAAACTGTATTCTACAAAATCTCCCTCGGAAAAGAAAGAATATACTTCGTATTTGGCTGATTGATGTAGGTTGAGAGAATTTGGTTTTCCGAATTTTCAAGGGTGATTTTTTCGCCATTTTTCAATAATAAATAAATCGGTTGTTTTTCGGCGTTGTACGGCAACAAATTTCTGGAAATCTGATCTACAAGCTGCTCGCCATTTTCAATGCTAAAAACAGCATTGGTTTTTTCGATTTTTTCATTAATAAATTCAGGATCAAATGGTTTTGAGGAAATTTTCGTTTTCAGAAAATCCCTTTGAATGACGCATTTGCAAAGATAAGACAACACAAAATCTTCATTTTTGCACCAGAATTTCATTGCCTGAATCACATCATTGTCATCCAACTCCGTAAATCGTCGGATATCTTCATCGGAAGCGGTTTCGAAATGGTTTCGGGTTAAAAAATATTTTAAATTTTCAGAAGCTGGCAAATCTTTACCTTCAGAAATTAAGAATTTTGCGCGATCCAATATCTTCACCAAAAGATGCTCTGCCAAAGCCGAAGTTTTGTGATAATAAACTTGCCAATACATAAACATTCGCGCCGTGAGGAAATTCTCAATCGAATAAATTCCCTTCGCATCAATCACCAATTCCTCATCCGAAACATTCATCATCGAAATAATTCGTTGTGTATTCACATTTCCTTCGGAAACTCCGGTGTAGAAGCTGTCGCGCTTCAAATAATCCAGACGATCGACATCCAGTTGCGAAGAAATCAACTGGTTGAAAAATTTGCGATGGTACTTTCCCTGAAACATTTCCATTGCCATCGATAGCTCACCACCAAATTCTTCATTCATTTTATTCATCAGCAATAGCGAGAGTTTTTCGTGATGCCAATCATCCATCAACATATTTTCTAACGCATGAGAAAACGGACCATGACCGACATCGTGAAGCAAAATCGCCAACATCGCCGATTTTTCTTCTTCTTTGGAAATCTCAACACCTTTTAATTTCAAAGTTTCCAGAGCTGTAAACATCAAATGCATCGCTCCTAAAGCGTGATGAAACCTCGTGTGAGTAGCTCCGGGAAAAATGAGATTCAACAACCCGGTTTGGGAAATACGTCGCAAACGCTGAAAATATCGATGCTCGATTACATCAAACAAAATTTCATGGGGAATTTTGATGAAGCCGTGAACGGGATCGTTGATGATTTTGAATTTGTTGGTCATGAACTAAAATTGATGATTGTTGACAAAAATAAGGATTTCTAAGTTCAATAATCCGCTCCATTCATTATTTTTTCGTGAATTCATCTATTAAAATTAACGCAACTTTAACGTGTGTTTAAAATAAAATTGGCAATGTTTGGTTGTATTTTTGGACACAACAAGTGCGGTTCAAATATCTTGAAACTGCATCTTTTAAAATTTAAATATAGTATATGGCAAAATTGATATGGATTGATGATGAGGTAGATTTACTGAAACCACATATCGTGTTTTTGGAAAACAAAGGTTACGAAGTGAAACCCGTAAACAACGTGAATGAAGCGCTGGAAATGATCGAAAAAGAAAATTTTCAATTGGCTTTGCTCGATGAAAATATGCCCGGAATCTCCGGTTTGGAAGCCATTCCAATGATTAAAAATATCGATTCGGCTATTAAAATCGTGATGGTAACCAAAAATGAAGAGGAAAGAATCATGGAACAAGCAATTGGTTCCCAAATCGCCGATTATATCCTGAAACCGGTAAATCCGAACCAGGTTTTATTGTCTTTAAAGAAAAATCTTCAAGAAGAAACTTTGGTGGAACAACAAACCATTCAGGAATATCAGCAGGAATTCCGCAATCTTTCGATGGAACTTTCTTACCTGAAAACTTATCAGGAATGGGCGGAATATTACAAGAAAATCCTCAATTGGGAAATCAAATTCGATAAAGTTTTCGACAGTGAATTTTCAGATTTGTTGCAATCTCAAAAAGAAGAAGCAAACATTCAGTTCTCCAAATTCATCGAAAACAATTATGAAGACTGGCTTCATACGAACGAGAAACCAATGATGAGTCACACGCTTTTCAAAGAAAAAGTAAAAAGCGAGGTTGAAAAGGATAAAGTTTTGCTCCTCATGGTCGATAATTTGCGCTACGATCAGTGGAAAGTCATCGAACCACTGTTCACGAGATTCTACAACAAAACGTCAGAAGATTATTATTTCAGCATTCTTCCGACCGCAACGCAATATGCGAGAAACTCTTTCTTCGCCGGACTTTTACCTTCAGAAATCGAAAAAAGATTTACACAATATTGGTTTAATGACAATGAAGAAGGCAATAAAAATGAGCACGAAAGAGATTTTCTGGAAGATCAAATGAAACGCCTCGGATTATCCGGAAAATCGATGAAATACCTAAAAATTTTAAATGCTGATTTCGAGAAAAAAGTATTGGAAGATTTCAACCAACATAAAAACAATGATCTCTTGGTAATTGTTTACAACTTTATCGACATTCTTTCCCATGCGAAAACCGATAATGTGATCGTGAATCAATTGATTCGCGACGATAAAACATTCCGATCACTCACATACAATTGGTTTGAGAATTCCTCTTTATTAAAAATCATCAAACAGGCTGCAGACCATGGTTTCAAATTGGTGATCACCACCGATCATGGAACGATCTATGTAAAAAAACCAAGCAAAGTAGTCGGCGACCGAGAAACTTCAACCAATATCCGATACAAAACCGGACGAAGTTTAACTTACGAAAACAGCGATGTTTGGGCAATTTCAAATCCCGAAAAACTGTTTTTACCAAAAGGAAATCTAAGTTCAAAATATATTTTCGCCAAAAACAACATCTTTTTGGCTTATCCGAAAAACTATAATCATTTCGTGAATTATTACAAAGAAACCTACCAACACGGCGGAATCTCTTTGGAAGAAGTGATTATCCCGATCAGCATTATGGAGCCCAAATAGTTTTTTTTCATAGTTTATTTAAATTTGGGATCCAATTGGGCGGGAGAAACATACTGTTTTTTCCGCCTTTTTTGTGTGGCAGATTTCCGTAGAATCAAATTCGCTTTTGTAATTTTGGGAAAAATTAAAAATATTCAATGAGAGTTATTTCATACAATGTAAACGGAATTCGTGCTGCTTTTACCAAAGACTTCCTTGGCTGGCTGAAAATCGCCGATCCCGATGTGATTTGCATTCAGGAAAGCAAAGCGGGAAACGACCAAATCGACATCGAAAGTTTAGAGAAAATAGGATATAAAAGTTATTGGCATTCCGCGCAACGAAAAGGGTATTCCGGCGTAGGAATCGCTTCTAAAATTGAACCTCTACATGTAGAATATGGTTGTGGCATCGAACATTACGACAGTGAAGGAAGAGTAATAAGAGCAGATTTCGATGGGTTCTCGGTGATTTCCGTGTACGTGCCTTCCGCTTCCAATTCCGAAAGATTAGAATTCAAAATGCAGTTTTGTGAAGATTTCTTGGTTTACATCAATGAGTTAAGAAAAACCATTCCAAACCTTATTATTTGTGGGGATTTTAATATTTGTCATAAAGCCATTGACATTCATAACCCCGAAGGACTGAAAAATACTTCCGGATTTTTACCGATGGAAAGAGAATGGATGACCAAATTTATAGAGGAATGCGAACTGATAGACAGTTTCCGGTTCTTTAATGATCAGCCCGATAATTATTCGTGGTGGAGTTACCGCCAGAACTCCCGCGCAAGGAACAAAGGCTGGCGTTTGGATTATAATTTCGTGTCTTATACTTTAAAAGAGAAACTGTCGCGCGCGGTTATTCTGAAAGAAGCCGTGCACAGCGACCACTGTCCGGTGCTGGTAGAACTTCATTAAGAATATAAATTTGAAATAAAAAAGCCGACTCTTCTGAATCGGCTTTGCTTTTAAAAAACGTAAAGTTAATCGACAATTTCATATTCAATTGGCATGGTTCCTTTAGCAGTATTGCCAATTGAATCGAACGCTGCTTTGGATAAATCCAACGCTCTGGAAGAGTGGAACGGACCGCGGTCGTTAATTCTCACTTCTACACTTTTCCCTGTTCTCAGATTCGTAACTTCAATTACGGTACCGAAAGGAAGCGTTCTATGCGCTGCGGTAAGTTTTCTGTTATTGAAAATCTCTCCGCTTGCTGTTTTCCTACCATTAAACTTATCGTGGTAGAACGATGCAAAACTTGTTTTGGCATCATTGGCATTAAACTTGTTGAAAGAATAAATACCAAGTGTTGAAATCATCATTATGATTACGAGAATCGCTCTTTTCATCATTTTGAATTATTTTTATTGGTTTTGACTCTGCAAATTTATCCCGAAAACATTTTTTGCAACAACCCAACTGTTAAATTCTGTTAACAAATTCTTAATTATATGTTAAGACACTTTGCTAATTCCCTATTCATGGGAAATAAGGAAGCTTGTTAAAAAGTGTTAAAAACATCCATAAAACGTTAACAAAATTAACTAATTACTGCATAGTTTCCCATCTACAAAACACACAAAATACTTATAATCAACCGGTTAATAAAATTGTAAATTTCGTTGAATGGTTAGAAAAATCATTAAAAAGTAAAAAAAATTATTAAGAAATAAAAAGAAGAAAATTAAAGTGATTTTAGAATAAAAAACTGCCTCAATCCCTTTATTAATGAACGTTTAAGGAAAAAGCGATTTTTAGCATCAAGCCCTGAAATTTATTAATCAATGAAAATTTTAACGAAATTGAGAAGGCAAAATTCAGTGAAAACAAAAAAACCAATGAAATTCATTGGCTTTTTTTATTCTTTATTACTTGATTTTAAACAAGTTCTCCGTACAAATCAAATTCTTCAGCGGAGGTAATTTTTATATTGGCAAACTCGCCGATTGATAAATAAGTGTTTTCTGCAGAGACCAAAACTGTATTATCTACGTCCGGAGAATCGAACTCGGTTCTTCCGACAAAATAGTTTCCTTCCTTTCGATCGAAAATGCATCGGAACGTTTTACCTATTTTCACCTGATTTTTCTCCCATGAAATCTGTGACTGCAACTCCATAATCTCTTCTACCCTAGCTTCTTTCACTTCCTGCGGTACATCATCTTCCAAAACGTAGGCGGTTGTATTTTCTTCGTGCGAATAGGTAAAACAGCCCAATCGATCGAAACGTTGTGTGCGAACCCATTCTTTCATTTCGAGGAATTTTTCTTCTGTTTCGCCCGGAAAACCTACGATTAAAGTAGTTCTGATCGCCATATCCGGAACTTTCTCCCGAAACTTTTCCAACAAAGCATTGGTTTTCTCGTGGGTGGTTCCTCTCTTCATCGCCTTTAGGATATCAGAATTAATATGTTGCAAAGGAATATCGATATAGTTGCAAACTTTCGGCTCATTTTTAATGATTTCTAACACATCCTCCGGAAACCCTGATGGAAACGCGTAATGCAAACGAATCCACTCGATTCCTTCCACTTTTACCAATCTTAAAAGTAAGTCACCTAAAGCTCTTTTTTTGTAAATATCAAGTCCGTAATAAGTTAAGTCCTGTGCGATAAGAATAAGTTCCTTAACTCCTTTCTTAGCCAATTTCTCAGCTTCAATGACCAAATTTTCGATTGGTGTAGAAACATTTTTCCCTCTCATCAAAGGAATTGCGCAGAATGAACATGGTCGGTCGCAACCTTCTGCAATTTTTAAATAGGCATAATGTTTTGGTGTGGTCGTCATTCTTTCCCCAACCAATTCATGTTTATAATCTGCACCCAAATGTTTGAGCAAAATAGGCAGATCTCTAGTTCCGAAATACTGGTCTACATCCGGAATTTCTCTTATCAAATCCGGTTTATATCTTTCCGAAAGACATCCGGTAACGAAAACCTTCTCTACCTCGCCTCGGTTTTTGGCATCGACATATTCCAAAATCGTGTTAATCGATTCTTCCTTAGCATTATCGATAAAACCGCAGGTATTGATTACGACGATGTCACCGCGATCCTCGTGCACCACTTCTTTTCCGTTGGCTTCCAATTGCCCCATCAGGACTTCGGAGTCATAAACATTTTTGGAACAACCGAGTGTGACGATATTGATTTTCTTTTTGCCGACGGATTTTGTACGCATGAATTGATATTTTAGTATAAAAAACTGATGTATATTACAGGGCGCAAATTTAGGAATAAAAAAAGACTTTAAGGTTTTGCTTAAAGTCTTTCTAAATATTTCATTTAAAATGGTTTATAAAATCCCTTTCAAATATTCACCATAACCGCTTTTACCATATTTCTTCGCCGATTCTAGAAGTTGTTCTTTGTTAATGAACCTTTTTTTGTAAGCGATCTCTTCAATACAAGAAATTTTGAAACCTTGTCTTTTCTCCAAAACTTTCACAAATTCCGAAGCTTCATGTAAAGAATCGAAAGTTCCGGTGTCGAGCCAAGCGGTTCCGCGCGACATCACCCCTACTTCTAACTGACCTTTTTCAAGATAAATTCGGTTTACATCCGTGATTTCCAATTCACCACGCGGTGACGGCTTTAGGTTTTTAGCGATTTCGACTACGGAATTATCATAAAAATACAAACCTGGAACGGCAAAGTTGGATTTAGGTTCCGCAGGTTTTTCTTCAATAGAAATGGCTTTTAAGTTCTCATCAAATTCCACCACGCCATATCTTTCCGGATCGGAAACCTGATAAGCAAAGACGCAGCCGCCTTTTATGTTGGTTTTGCTTTCCAACAATTTTGGCAATCCTGCGCCATAAAAAATATTATCACCCAAAACGAGCGCTACAGAATCGTCTCCGATAAATTCTTCTCCCAAAATAAAAGCCTGCGCTAAACCGTCCGGACTGGGCTGTACTTTGTACTGAATGTTACATCCAATCGATGAACCGTCGCCCAAAAGTTTCATAAAACCTTCCTGATCATGTGGTGTTGTAATAATTAAGATATCTTTAATTCCCGCAAGTAATAATGTGGAAAGCGGATAATAAATCATCGGTTTGTCATAAACCGGCATCAGCTGCTTGCTTACCGCAATCGTCAATGGATAAAGTCTGGTACCGGATCCGCCGGCTAAAATAATTCCCTTCATAATGTGTTGATTTTTGGGTATTTGAGTTTTTGAGAAATTGAGTGTTATTAAATTTATTTTTTTAGTTCTGAAAATGTCCATTTTTTAGAATTAATAGTCATTGAAACCAACATTCCTAAAATTTCATCGTATTTGCTATACAAACTTTGGTAAGTAACCTCGTTTATATAACCGCAGGCAAGGGCGAAATCTAACCAATTTTGGGTTTCGGCAGCTTCACCATCAGCTTCATTTAATTTACTGATAAAAGATTTTTCGTATCTTCTTTTCCGCCAAGCCTCAGCAATATTAGCGTTGACCGAACGTGACGAACGTCTGATTTGGTCAGTTAATGAATATCTTTCTTCAACTGGAAATTGTTTGGAAATATGATAAATCTCCATGGCAGCAATAAAAGCTTTTTGATAAACAATTAAATCTTTATGAATCTTTATCATTGATGACATTCTCAAAAACTCAATTACTCAAACACTCAATTATTTATACTGCTCGTTATAGTAATCCTGATAGGAACCGCTGGTTACATTCTCCAACCAGTCTTTATTTTCGAGGAACCAGTCTATCGTTTTGCTTAAACCTTGCTCGAAAGTTACGGATGGTTTCCAGCCCAAGTCTTTGTTGAGTTTGGTAGCATCGATGGCGTAACGTTTATCGTGCCCCGGACGGTCTTTCACATAGGTAATAAGTTTTTCGGAGTAGCCCGCTGGTTTTCCTAGTTTTTCATCCATCTGTTTGATGAGTTCCTTTACCAAATCGATGTTTTGCCACTCGTTGAAACCTCCGATATTGTAGGTTTCCCCGGTTTTTGCTTCAAAGAACAGTTGGTGAATCGCTTTCGCATGGTCGATAACGAAAAGCCAGTCTCTGGTATATTTTCCGTCACCGTAAATTGGAAGAGGTTTTTCATTAATAATATTCGAAATACAAAGCGGAATCAACTTTTCCGGAAAATGATTGGGGCCGTAGTTATTGGAGCAATTGGACACCATAAACGGCATTCCGTAAGTGTTTCCGTAAGCGCGAACCAAATGATCGGAAGCGGCTTTACTTGCAGAATAAGGCGATTGTGGATCGTAAGCGGTAGTTTCTAAAAAGAAACCGGTTTCTCCTAAACTTCCGTAAACCTCATCGGTAGAAACATGGTAGAACAAATTCTCGCGTGGTCCGTCCGGAAAATTTCCGTGGGAATGATCGGGATTTAAGGTCCAAAATTCTTTACAAAGATTCAATAAATTGGCAGTTCCTACAACATTGGTATTAATAAAGGCATTAGGATCAGTGATACTTCTGTCCACGTGGCTTTCCGCGGCCAAATGAACAACAGCATCCGGATGATGCTTTTCGAATACTCTTCGAAGTTCATCGACTTTGGTGATGTCTGCTTTTTCAAAAACGTAGTTAGGTTCGTTTTCGATATCTTTTAAATTTTCAAGATTTCCGGCGTAAGTTAAAGCGTCAAGGTTGATGATTTTCTTATCCGGATTATTTTTAACAAATTCTCTTACGACGTGGGAACCGATAAATCCGGCACCTCCGGTGATGATTATGTTTTTCATTTTTTTATGTTCGAAAAGTTAAGAGGTTAAATGGTTAGAAGGTTAAGAAGTTAGAAGGTTAGAAGGTTAGAAGGTTAGAAAGTTAGAAAGTTAAATGGTTAGAAAGAGGGTTAGACAGTTGGTTTAGTTTTATTGATACTTAAAATTAATTTGGAAAGCATATTTTTAATATAGAAAATCCTTTGGGTCATTTCCCCGTTTTTATCACAAAAATTAAGCATTACGGCGATATCCAATTGAGTTTCTAATTCGCTTAAAGAACCCATCGAAATATACAAAAATCTGACAAACTCGGCACTTCCCTTTCTTCCTGCCCCTTCTGCGATATTGGATGGGATTGAAATCGCACATCTTTTCATTTGGGAAGTTAATCCGAAAAGTTCATCCTTTGGAAAAAGAGCTACCAATAAATAAATATCCTTTACCAAAAGTAAAGATTCTTTATAAACTTGTAAATCTTTGTGGGAGGTCATTCTTTAGAGGTTAGAAGGTTAGAAGGTTAGAAGGTTAGAAAGTTAAGAGGTTAAGAGGTTAAGAGGTTAGTGGGTTGGACGAATACTTGGAAAAAAGGTTAGGTGGGTTATTTTATCTTGGGTTAAGTTAATGGGTTGGGTTGGGTTAGATTAGGTTATCTTTGGTTTGGTTTGGTAAGATTAGGCTACTCATTAAATTGATTTTCTGTTAAATTTCTAATATGGTTATATTCAAACAAATTCACTTTCTAACCATTTAACCTCTTAACTTTCTAACCTCTTAACCTCTTAACTTTCCCTCAAAAATTCTTCTCCGCGAAAGTAGGCAATTGGCTGTCTTTTTCTGAAAGGAGCACCTTATCTGCCGGTAATTTCCAGTCGATATTGAGGTCTTTATCGTTCCAGATAACACTTCCTTCAGATTCTTTATGATAGAAATTATCACATTTATAGGAAAAAATTGCAGTTTCACTCAATACGGAAAAGCCATGCCCGAAACCTCTTGGAACATAGAGTTGCAACTTATTTTCCGGAGTCAATTCCACCCCGAACCATTGTCCGAAAGTTGGAGAATCTTCACGCAAATCAACGGCTACATCAAAAACTTTCCCTTCAAGACAAGAGACTAATTTCGCCTGTGCATGTTCGCCTTTTTGCAAATGAACACCTCGCAAAACTCCGTACGAAGATTTAGAAATATTATCCTGCACAAAATGGCCATTCATTCCGGTAAGTTCTTCGAATTTTTGCTCATTGAATTTTTCATAAAAATAACCTCTTGCGTCTTCGAAAACGGTTGGTTCAATGATATAGCAGTCTTTGAGTGGGGTCGATTTTATTTTCATTAATTAATGTTTAGTGTGATTTGCTTCTTAATCGTAAGTTTGGTGTAAAGATAAAAAATTAGCGCAGGTAATAAAATAATTACAAAACTTACAATTTGTGGCAAGTTCGAAAAAATCACTACTGCATTGATAATCAACTGTACAGCTGCGTAGAGCGTACTTACTATTAAATGAGATATTTTTTTCTCATTAGCTAAAAGTTGATAAAGGTGACGGCGGTGCGCTTCGAAAATATTTTCTTTGAGTTTCAGTCTTTCTAAAATAGTGGAAATGACTTCTACCCCGTAAACCGCAAGAAAAAGAATCCATTTAATTTCGCCGGTTTTCATCATTAGCAAACCAATTAAGGCCACCACCCAAAACGCAATTCCCATACTTCCAATATCGCCCATAAAGCATTTTGCCTTCTTTCTAAAATTGAAAAAGAGAAAAACCAGACACGCTAAAACGGGATAAATTATAAAATCACGATTAACAAAACTCACCATATTCTGATTCACATACAATAAAGAAAGCAACGCCACTAAGCTGTAAAGCCCTGTAATTCCATTGATTCCGTCCATGAAATTATAAGCGTTCAGAATTCCGATGATTAAAATGTACAAAACCGGAATCGCCCAAATCGGGAGCATGACAAATGCATTAAGAAAAGCGAGCAAAAAACTTACGCTAATGATGTGAAAAACAATTCGGATTTTACTTGAAAGATCATAAAGATCATCTAGAAAACTAATGGTACAGAGCAATAAAAGTCCTACTCCGAAAATCAGATAATTATGGTTTTCTGCCGCCTGATCATGAAGCGGAAGATGAACTAACTTACCCCATGTGCTGATAATAAAAAACAAGAGGAAAGCAATCGGAAAAACAATCCCTCCACCTCGCAAGGTAATTTCGGTATGAGCACTACGGTGATTGGGTTTATCGATAATATTGAATCGGTCGGCAATTTTGAAATAGATCAATTCTAAAACAAAAAGCACGAGAAAAACAGCGAAATACATCATAGATTGTTATGGGTTGGGTACACAAAATTATACTTTTTTCACATGAGGATGCTAAACATTTTGACTTAAGGTACTATTAAGTTGAAATGATGATCACTTTTCATGCTTCATAAACGATTCAATCGTTTTTTTCATTCCTTCTTCAGCAGTTATTGGTAAAGAATCGATATTTAAAGCAGTCTTTATTTTTTGGTTGGAGACGATATAGTTTTCGGTGAGTTTTTTAAGTCTTTCTGAATTGAGGGGAAGTTTCAAATAATCACCCGTTTTTGCTATGAACGAAATCAAATGTTTAGGAATCTTCAACAACCTTTCCGTTTTCCCAGAAGTGTTAGCAATAATTTTCACCAAATCGTTGGTCGATAAAGCTTTATCATCTGAAAAATTATAAATCCCTGATGTCATATTTTGATCAGAAATAATCCGCTCTATCAAAAAATTGAGGTTATCAATACTTAAAAAAGAACGTTGGTTATCAAAATCTGCTAAAGGCCAAGGAATTCCTTTTTCCACCACTTTGTAAAGCAAGTTTAGATTTCCCTTGTTTCCCGGACCGTGAATCATACATGGTCGTATGATAAAAAGTCTTTTATTTTCAGGTAATTCTTGAGCAAGCAAATAATTTTCGGCTTCTAATTTTGATTTTCCGTAAGGGGTTTTCGGATCAGAGGGATGATTCTCATCTAAAATCCCTTCAATCGTATCTGCGGTGGCCTTTACGCTGCTGAAATAAATGAAATCTCTAATTTCAGAATTTAAAAATTCTTCAAAAAGTCGGATCGTTAAGTCTCTGTTGACTTTGAAATATTCATCATCCGCAGAAGTATTTGCTGTATCATGGGCTTTTCCTGCGAGATGAATGATTACATCCGCATTTTTATTTAAAATCCAATCAGACTTTCTCAAAGAAAGTTTTCCAACAACATTTCCTTTGTCTTCCAAATATTTTGAAAGATTAGAACCTACAAAACCTGTTGCTCCGGTGATGATGATCTTCATTTGAATTGTTGTAATGTCTTTTTATTAATTCTACTTCTTTCCCTATCAAAAATCCAACCCCATTTATTGAAATAATGAATAGCAGATTTTACAAAAATTTTGAAAAGTCTTTTATCTTTATTTGCTCCAGATTCATAACCATGAACAATAGAAACTTTCGGAAAATAAATTGTTTTATATTTCAAATGCATTCTTCGGGATATATCCCAATCTTCAAAATACATAAAAAATCGATCATCATAAAGTCCCACTTCTTTTAAAGCCGACATTCTAAAAAGAGTAAAACAGCCAGATAAAATGGGCGCATTGTATATAACATCTTTCTTTACTTTTCTTAGCTCATAATTATTAATAAACTTTTCATAATAGAATTTAGGTTTTTTAAATTTTCTCATGAAAACAGAAAACGGTGATGGTAGTAATTTTGGCAAATACTGTACGGTACCATCTTCATTCAGAATTTGCGGCATCATCATACCGACATCGGGGTGGTCTTCCATATACTCTATCATGGGGGTAATAACATCCTCACGCATTTCGACATCCGGATTTATAACAAAATGATATTTACTCCCAGCGGCTACAGCCTTGCTAATAGCGATGTTGTGAGCTGCACCAAAACCGGGATTGGAAGGATTGTGAATATATTCAACATTTGGCGAGGCAATCAAAGTTTTAAGTTCCTCGGTTGGCGAATTATCTACAAGATACAAAAACGAGTCATCTCGTCCTGAATTTAAAAAACTGTAAATGGACTCCGAAAGTACTTGTGGATTATTTTTATAGAGGACTATACAGGCAGTAATCATAAACTTGTCTGTGGGTTTAAAAGTAAAATCAATTGAGCTATTTCATCACTAACTTTAGAAAAGGAAGTTGGTTGATTGCTTGTAATTGCTCCTGATATTGAACGCGAAATATCGTTTACATCGTAAGGATCAAAAGTTGCTGACGGCCTGCATACGGCATACAGATATGGCAAATCCGCTCCTATGACTTTGCATCCCGCATTAATTCCTTCAACTATCCCGAGACCAAAGCTCTCCGAAAGCGAAGGAAAAATTAAAAATTCCGATTCTGCATATTTTTCAGCTAATTTATCTTTCGGCAGAAAACCAACATTAGTAATTGGATATCTTTTGGCAACTGCTGCTTCAATATAGTTATAAATATCTGGAAACAAATCATTTACCGTTAATATCAATTCTCCTTTCTGCACTTCATCAAAAGATTTACAGAAGGCATCAATCAGCCGCTTATGGTTCTTATTTGCTTGCGCATTGCTTACATATAAAAAGGTAGATGATTTACGGATTCCCTTCTCTTGCGGCAGTGCAGGAAAAAAAGGAAGAATGAGTACCTTTTCCTCTTTCGAAAATTTTGTTTCAAGCTGTTGCTTTATATAACCGGTCTGAACAAGCCAAAGTTTTACATTTGATTCAAAATACTTGATAATTGCAATTTTAAATTTATATTTGATTCTGTCTACAAAAGAAAAGTCTGCAGGTACATCCAAATATACTGCGTTGTGAAAATACCCTATAACATCAGCAGAAACATCAACCGTTGGCGGAACATTTCCTAAAACAAATACTTTGCTAAAGGCTGTTTTATTTTTTTTATAGAATTCGTGTCGTTTAAAAAGCGAAGCCTCGAGAAAAATAAATTTATTATTTGGTTTTATATCAAAGATATATTTCTTAAGACGCGCATCAAAAAGATAGAAAATCTTGTAGTTTGTCTTTTCTAATTCTTTTATTAAATAGTCTAGGAGCACCTTCCCTCCTCCATTATGAATAAAAATGGCATCAACTAAAAGCATTTTTTTGTTATTTTAAAGATTATCCAGCAAAAAACTTTGGAGCTCCTCCTTAGTAGAAAACTTAAAAATTTTATAATCTAAAAGATCTAAGTCCACAGGTGTTCCGTCGATAGAAGAAATATCCAGATAAAATTCTGCCTTTTTAGTAATATATCCATATGCGCCATACGAATGAATGTCCTTATCATTGATTGGTTGAAAACTCACAAACTGGTTTTCATTACGATCCCAAACAAAAAATATTGGATTGCCTATGTTTACTTTTGCCGTCGTAACAATAAAATAATATCCAGGAACAAAATCGGTCTTTGTTTCATTTATAGCTATATACTGGTTTTTATTGGAAAAATCCAAAGCCAATCTGCAGGCCGCTTGGTTGTTTATTCTTTGAAAAGTCGGTGCAACAGCATTAAAAGATCCGCTGAGAGTTATTGGGTTTCCAAAATTCACAGAATAAAATTCCGGAAAATTAGATTTAAATCCAACGCTGGAAATAGGAAAAAATTTCGATTCCGAATTATTAGCACCAACTTCTAAACTGTTTAGAAAAGGGATACCTTTCACATAAATATTCTTTGCAGACTGAATTCCCTTATCTGTAGAAGGAAAAAAAAGTGTGAGTTGAGAATTATCAGATACTACTGTCTTTTCCGCCCTTACATCTTTACTGTATTCAAATTTTGAACGATATGAAGTTACATTGATATTATTTCCTAAAATCTTCAGATTCATTACTCTTCCACCAATAAACAAATAATCCGATCGAGATCCATCAAAAATGTAACTTGCGGGCTCCATATCCACTTTTTTCAGTGAAGTACCGGTATATTGGTCTATAATGACTTTAGATGGGGTATTTCGTTTCTCGTCCCAACAGTTTTGAAAAATTGTCGGCGTATAGGTATTATTAGAATAAAAATATCCATTTACGGCATTAGCCTCAAAAATACAATCATTAAAAGAAACTCCGCCGAAACCTTCCGTAGTGTTATTAAAGTAAACGGCTACATTATTCGAATCAAATTCACAAGCATAAAAACATTTATTTCCCGCGTGCATTAAATCACCACCCCAGCGGTTGTCCAAAGAATAAATACCGTATTCATTAGCCTGAAATGCACAACTGAAGAAATTGCAGCCAATGTTACCAAATGGAAAATATACTGCTTTTTGAAACCCTATGAATCTTAAATTTCTGAAGACGACATTACCCGCATATTCATCTTCTATAGATTTATTCTTTACATCATTTTTTCCAAAAGATATAGCTGTACCAATCTTATTTTTTGAAGTAAACCAAATATTGGATACGATACTTGCATAGGTAAAATACGGTGCTTTGGTTTGGAAATTCAGGATAGACTTATTATTGTCCACAGGACTGAAAACCGTATTGCCCGCATCACCTTCAATCTCGAACCTTTTATTGACATTTGCAGCGAAACGGTAATTCCCGGCAGGAAAAAATATGGATTCCCCAATTTCGAAAGCTTTTTGGATAGCTTTTGAATCATCGGTTATACCGTCGCCCTTTGCGCCAAACCATTTTATATTTATCTTTCCATCGTAAATCCTTTTGTAAGTAATTCCATTTTTATTCACGTAAATCACACCATCTACCCGTTGATTTGGAGACAATATAACTTTACTATATGTATAAGATTGCCCGGTGAGCGCGTCAGGTAAAATAATAATTTCCTGGCCAAATAAAGCGCAAGAAAAGATTATCATTAATAATGAAAAAACACCTTTCATTTTTTTTAATTATTCTTCATGTGAGACCTTAGAAACAATACAGAAAAGAAGAGGAAGATAGTTGCCGTAAAATAACCGATACCCCGAAAAAATATTTCCGAAAAAATAGTGATCGTGCTAGCATAGAAAAGCGCATCTTGTGCAGAGAGACTGTTTGACGGCAGTTTTCTAAAATGAAACCATTGTTTCACCAAATAATAAAGATAAGAGACAATGAGCAAAATGCCCACGACACCAAATTCTGTAATCAGTTTAGCAGCAGTGAAGCCACCATCCCGAGAATTAAGTTCCAAGCCATCTAACACTTTTATTAAATAATCACCTATTTCAGTTCTGACATCTACAAACCCGAGTTGTTGAAAACCTACCCCAAGTCCACGACTAAGCTTTAATCCTTCTTGCATTAACTGAAATCCTTTTGCGTAAACTAATGTAGAGAGATTATTGGTGGACTGCATGTTTTTAAAATCCAAACGAGAGAGGAAATATTCAATATCAGCAAAAAAATAGACTCCAGCTCCTCCTATTAGCAAAATAGGAACTACATAAATATGATAAACAAACACCGCCAATATAACCATTGTAACCAGCAAAGTCATATTCTTTACGATAAGTGCAACCACAATACCAGCGAACAGAAAGTAAAACCTTTTTTTTTCTGTCTTTGAATAAATGACAAGATATCCGACGATAGGTCCAAAAAAAAGCGCCATGTGTGAAGGTTCTGGATATGGGAAAATAGGCTTACTATAAATAAAAGTTGGTATTACAAATGATAATGCGACGAATCCAAGATAAAAGTAAAAAAAACTGTGAAGGAGTTTAGTTATAGATTTGCCATCTGTTGCAAGGATTACTTTGCTAAAGTTATAAGCACCAACGAGCATAATACAAACAAATGGAATAGAAAGTATATTCCGTATCAAATCAAAACTAAGATTAAAGTATAGGCTCGTAGCCACAGAATGAATCAGAATACCACATACCACAATAATAAAAATGTTTATAAATTTTTTAGTAAAAGCAAATCTAGGATTATATAAATAATATGAGAGATTAAATAAAAAAATTACCACTACCGTAGTGACACTATAAGAATCCAACTGAAAAAAGGTCATTACCGCCGGTAAAAACCATAACAAAATAAAAAAAAATCGCAAAACTTTATTTGGCATTCTGTAATTTTTGTTTAAGTAGATACAATCTATGTAAATTTTTTCCTAATAATCGAAATCGTAACAAGTCATACCAATAGTAAAAATCTATTTTATAAAAAACACTGTTTTCTTTTCTCACCTGAGACATTTCTTTCAGATATTTAGTCGTTATGGCCCCACTTACACCATCAATCCTAAAATTGGTCAAAACTTTATCTATTTTAATAAATCTCACCCCACTAAGATAGCACCTAAGTGTGAAATCCCAGTCAGCAACGATTTTATAAGAAGTATTAAAGCTACCTAGTTTCTCATAAACTTCTTTGTTGACAAACATTGCCGGATGGTTTACAACCATCCCTCGCGTTAGTTTTTCGAGATTATCGGTTGTATTACTTACAAAGCTCACACTGTTTTCTTCAATATTCCTTATCGCACCATAATAGGCGTTAAATCCAGGCATGTAATAGCTGACAATATTTTCTATAGCATCAGGTTCATAAAAATCATCCGCATTTAATAATCCTATAATATCACCCTTTGCTAAAGAAATTCCTTTATTCATTGCATCATAAATCCCTTTATCCTTTTCGCAAATTATTTTAGCTATCTTGCCTTTATATTTGGATACAATTTGCATAGTACCATCTGTACTTTTACCATCAACGATGATAAATTCTATATTTTTATAGGTTTGCTCTGAAACACTAGTAATAGTTTGTTCTATAGTTTTTTCACCATTGTAAACTACAGTAATAATCGAGATAAGTGGATGTTTTTCCATATATATTGTGGTTCACAAATTTATGAAATATTTTATAGACTTTTTTGGATTAAGCGGAAACTCTGTAAACTTGAAAGCGTTAAATATTTACAAACAAAAAGAGAATATTTTAATGTAGTTTTCTTCTTAGGAAATTGGTAGATTTTACCTCGAAATATTTGTATTGTAGAATTGACCATATAATGGAAACTATCCAAAAAGACAAAAAAAAGATGATACCTAAAATTTCTTTTTTAATGCTAATATTCAGTTGATCTCTATTTTGCCAAAGATCTATAAGCACATCTGCCACTAACCCATTTATTAAATACAATGAGTAAGAAATTAAGCTAAGATATGTTATTGGTTTTGTGATAGCATATTTCGATTTTTTATAGTCATTGAGAATCGGTAAATAAAGCAATACATTAATTGAGCCCATGGGAAACATAAACAGACAGGAAAACATTCTATACTGTTCATTAAATTTGTTGATATTTAGGAACATCATCAGGAGTGTTAATATAATTCCAGATATAAAAAAAACAATCTTATTTTTTTTTCCAAAAATCTGAATAATAGTATAATACAAATGCTCCCAATACACCATATATGATAGTATCCAACCTGTAAATAACAGAATATTGAAGGATGTCGAATGTTTCCGCAGAATAACCGTTATTAACACTATACACTATCCGTAGAAGGCTGGGTATTGCCACCAAAAACACAATTGATATGAAGATAACTTTCTTTTTGTTCTTTTTTGAAAATACATATGAGAAACCCGAGATAAGCAGTACAATTAGAATATAAAACCACTCTTCAACGCTCAAACTCCAAGACAATCCAAAAAAATATCTTGGATTATGATCCACATTCTGTAAAAAAAAGAAATATGAATAGAAGTTATTACCAATTTTAATAACCGTCTCATAATTTATGATGGCCAGAAGTACCAAAAAGAAATAGTAATTAGGTAAAGTTCTGCTCCATCTCTTTAGCCAAAATATTTTAACATCAGACCATGTGCAATTGGTCTTTTCAAAAGTGCTAATCAATATTTTAACTATTAGAAATCCACTCAAAACAAAAAAGATTCCAACGCCGTCTAATAAGAATCTATCGATCAATTTTGAAATCCCACTTGGCATAAAACTCAGTGAATGTGCAATTACTACCAACAAAATAGCCACCATTCTCAAAATATCTAGCCCAAAAACTCTATTTTGGTCAAAATCAATACGGAAAATGTTTGATAATTTCATTGCGACTATTTTTTATTTAATGAGTAAAAATTTTGACTATTACTTTTTGTACATAACGGTTTCATACACTTCTTTATAATGATTGGCAACATTAACGCCTTTAAAATCTTCCAAAAATTTTGGGTCGGCCCTATATGCATTTTTGTTCTTCAATATTTCATTAATCCCCTGCGTCATATTTTCAACATTGTCTGGGTCAACAGTCATTGCGTTTTTAAAATAGCTTTGCTGTGCATATTTTCTGTTGCTCAGCAATAACTGCTTATTCATGGAGATAGCCTCCAATATAGAAATTGGTTGTGTTTCAGATTTGCTTAATAAAGCAAATACGCTGCAATTCTTTACTAATTTTACCAATTCTGGTGAACTTTCAGGAAGCCCCTTAATCCAAGTAATATTTTTGCTGGCATCAACTATTTGCTGTAAATTTTTACCATACTCTTCTTCTCCAGGAAGTACTTTTCCGACTAAAATCAAACTCGCATCTGCGTTCAGACAAGCTTTTGCCAGATTTACTTGATTCTTACGAGCACATATATTTCCAGTACATAGAATGTAGTTTTCATCTGTAATTGGTAGAGAATTATCCAGAAAATTTTCATGAACAATGTTAGGAATTACAAAAAGTTTTTCAGGTGCGATCTTAAAAACTTTTTCAGCGACATTTTTTTGCAAATCATTTACTACAATTACTGCATCAACCAGTTTAAGAATCTCAAGCTGAAACTTTTTATAACCTATATATTTAGAAAATTTATCATAGACAACGGATATTAAACGTTCATAATAACTGAGCAATACTGTAATTACTATTTTTTTTCCACTATTTTTTGCCCATAAAATATTATTGAAATTACCAGCTTCCAGACCCCAAAAGTGAGCTATATCATAATCTCCGTCCCTAGACCAAACATCTATCTTATCCACAACCAAATGTGAAGCACAATGCTTCTGTAAATTCTCCAATAGTGTAAGCATCTGAATTTCGAAACCGCCAAATGCCAAAGAATGAGCTTGTAAAGGAAAAAATTTCACTCGAATCATTTTTTAAAAATTAATTTAGTTTTATACAATGTTTGGCTTATTATACTTTTTGCGTATATAAAATATCTTGGTTTTGAAATTTTAGGTGCATCCCAAATGCGATATATATTTTTATCGATCCGTCTTTTTGTGAAAAAATCATCAAGGGTTGCAGCATTTAATTTTCTGAAAGTTTTCAAATTTTTAATAACAATATCATCATGTTTTTGTTGTTGCTTTTTATTGCGCATGGTTCCCCATTCTTTTTCAGAGATAAAATTAGCAGATAGAACACCGTTTCTACATCCATTTTGCAAAGCTTTATAACAATAAGCAATATCATCCCAAGGCTGGTAAACTTCATCAGGAAAACCAATTTTATTAATCAACTGCGAAGAAATACATATTGGGCTTTTAATGGCAACGTCCCGGAAAACGAAACAGCCTTCTTCTAAGTCTTTAATATTTCCAGAAACACCGTGTCCAAAAACGGTTTCTATATAATTTCTAATAGGAAATATAGAACTCTCTTTTTTAAGAAGAAATGAAGATAAGTCTCCTCCATGTCGTAAAGATACTACCCCCAAAACATCAACAAAATTGGAAAAAAGTTTTTCCAGATGATTTTCCAAAAATTTATCATTCAGTACTACATCATCTTGTAGGATAATATTTAGCTGAGGTTTCCCGTTATATGAATTTTTTTTTAGGGCCGCATTTATAGCTCGAAGCTCATGAACATCATTTTCATAAATTTTAATAATTTCAAGTTCGGGATTATTTAGCGAAAACTCATCAATTATCTGCTCTGAATTGTCTGTACATCCGTCCAAAACAGGATATATTTTGGAATCTTGACTTGCACAATTCTTTATACCAGCTAGAACATCGTTTATCAAATGTTCTTTGTTGTGGATTGTGATTATGTAATTAAAACTGTATTTCATATTTAAGCGTTCCAAAGACCAATTGCGGATTTATTCATGAGTTTTTTTGCTTGAAGCGGATAAATAATAGCGTCAGGTAAATTTATAAGTATGAAACTTAGGGAAACACCTTCTAATCCAAACTTATTAACAAGATAAATTGTAATAGGGAAATAAATCAAACATTTTATAACACAAACTATTGTCTGTAATTTAATTTTGCCAACCCCATTTAGAAAATTACCCCATATTGAATTCCAACTTGATATAATACTAAATACAGCAAGTAAAACTGAGAGACTGAGGGGAATAACGATTTCTTTACCTACCCAAAGTTTATATATAATGTTTGATAAAAGAAGCATAAACAAAGTAAGGACAATAAAATAAAGCCATATTTTCATCATCCTTTTTAAGGACTTTTTTATCCAAATCACCTCATTTTTAGCCCAAGCATCCGTAAAAGCACTCCATATTGTAGGCATCATAATGGAAAAGACAATGATAATCACTGAAAAATATTTATAGGCAATATTATAAACCGTAACTTCTTTTGGATTGAGATTTTGTGTAATGATAATATTAGAAGTCGCGTAAATTATCAGCATAGTAATTTGAGTAATAAAAAACTTGCTTCCCAATTGAAATATATCTTTTACTACATCTTTTTCAAAATATTTTACTCGAGGAATATATATATTATAACTCTTAGAAAAGTAATAAAACGATACTGAAATATAAACCAAAATCGGGGGAAGACTAAGCGCTAAAGATAAGTAAATAAGCGATCCTTGTGTATAAGTCTTCAAAATGAAAATAACCAATATGGTTAAAACTTGTGAAAACATTTCAATAACAGAAGCAATACCAGCTTTTTGATCCGCCATGAGTACAGTGGTGATAAGCCGAAGTACCATCTGTGAACAGAATCCTGTTATTACAAACAAAGTAACGACTGCAAGTTCATGATGCATACTTTGTGGTGCATTTAGAATATAGGGCCAATCCAAAAAATAATTCAGGATCAAGAAGAGTAGCCAAACGATAAAAAAAATAAAAAAAACAACAATGTAAGTAGTGGTTACAAATTGTCTTGCTTTTATAAAATTATTTTCTGCAACCGCTTCAGAAAATCTGTTTCGCATACCATTCCCAAAGCCAATGTCAAAAAAGGAAAACCAAGATACTATTGAACTTAGTGTAAGCCAAATACCGTAATTAGTAGAATTTACATAATGAATCGTTAGTGGTACGATTAAAAATGTAATCCCAAGGGTGATAATCTTTGAAAAATAAGAAATGTATAAATTTACCTTCAGATTTTTTGATCTATCGCCAGAATCTGTAGAAAAGAAGAAAAGTATATTTTTCATTACTAGTTGTAATTATTTAAGGACAAATACCAATCCTTTATCCTTTCCACACCTTCTGGGACTTCCACGGAATGTCTCCAACCAAATGCGTTCAATTTGCTGACATCCGTCAATTTTTTCATCGTCCCATCTGGTTTGTTGGCATCGAACAGGATAGTTCCGGTATAGCCAATGTTATCAGCGATAAGGATGGATAAATCCTTAATCGTAATATCTTTTCCTGTTCCAATATTGATATGCGTATTCCGAATTTCATTCTTGTCTTTTGAAACATCTTCAAAATCGACTTTTTCCATCACAAAAACACAGGCATCTGCCATATCTTCACTCCAAAGGAACTCACGCATCGGTTTGCCTGTTCCCCAGAGCTCAACCCGGTCAGAGAAGATTCCGTATTTATTGAGAACAGCTTCGATTTCATCGTTGGAATTTGATCCTGAAATAGTTTCAACCGGTCTTTTATTTAAATCATTTTTGATTGCTTCCCAATCATTTTCCATCAAACATTTAGAAAGGTAAATCTTCCTAATCATGGCCGGCAATACATGGCTTTTTTCTAAATCAAAATTATCATTAGGACCATAAAGGTTGGTCGGCATTACGGAAATAAAATTAGTACCGTATTGTATGTTGAAACTTTCGCAAAGCTTAATTCCTGCGATTTTTGCAATGGCATACGGCTCATTGGTGTATTCCAAAACATTGGTTAGCAGCTCATCTTCTTTGATGGGCTGGGCAGCCTCTTTCGGATAAATACAAGTACTGCCCAAAAACAACAACTTCTTGGCATTGTATTTATATGCATTGTAGATTACGTTTTGCTGAATCTGCAGATTTTTATAGATAAAGTCTGCACGATAGGTATTATTTGCCATAATCCCACCGACATGGGCAGCAGCAAGGAAAACAAATTCCGGTTGCTCCTGTTCGAAAAACTTTTCCGTAGCGACTGCATCGGTCAAATCCAATTCAGACGAAGAGCGTCCAATAAGGTTTTTGTACCCCTTAGACTCCAATTGTTTCCATATAGCGGAGCCAACTAGCCCACGGTGTCCGGCTACATATATTTTGCTGTCTGGATTCATGATCATAGGGTTTGTTTTCTTGCTAAGGCAAGGTCTGATGTTACCATATCTTTCACTAAAGCCTCCAAATCATACTGCGGCTCCCAACCCAATTGAGTTTTAGATTTTGTAGGATCACCAATCAATAAATCCACCTCAGTTGGTCTATAATATTGCGGATCTACCCGTACTACTACTTTGCCAATTTCTAATTGATATTCTGGATTGTTGCAAGTCTTCACTTTCGCGATTTCATTTTCTTGTTCGCCTTCAAATTCCAACTCAACTCCAACTTCAGCAAAAGACATCATCACAAAGTCACGGATATAAGTGGTAACGCCTGTAGCAATTACGTAATCTTCTGGTTGATCCTGCTGAAGGATTCTCCACATCGCTTCTACATAATCTTTCGCGTGTCCCCAGTCTCTTTGAGAGTTTAGGTTTCCTAAATAAAGACAATCCTGTTGGCCTAATGCAATTGCAGCGGTTGCCATGGTGATTTTACGCGTAACAAAAGTTTCCCCCCTTCTTGGAGATTCATGGTTGAATAAAATACCGTTGCATGCGAACATGTTATAAGCTTCGCGGTAATTCTTGGTAATCCAAAAGCCATATATCTTCGCTGCCCCGTACGGGGAACGCGGATAAAAAGGTGAGTTTTCGTCGTAGAAACCTCTTTCGTTTTTATTTTCAGTCATCCCGCCGTATAATTCCGAAGTAGATGCTTGGTAAATTCTTGTTTTCTTTTCCAATCCAAGAATTCTCACGGCTTCCAGTATTCTTAAAGTCCCTATACCGTCCACATTGGCCACATACTCCGGCGAGTCAAAAGACACTTTTACATGGGACATTGCACCAAGGTTATAGATCTCATCCGGTTGAACTTCTTGGATAATTCGAATAATATTGGTAGAATCTGTTAAATCTCCATAGTGTAATTTAAAATTCACGTGAGCTTCATGTTGATCCATATACAAATGATCAATTCTTTGGGTATTAAAGGAAGACGCTCTTCTTTTAATTCCATGAACCATATATCCCTTTTCTAAAAGAAGTTCCGCAAGATAAGAACCATCCTGTCCGGTCACCCCAGTGATTAATGCAACTTTTCCCATATTTTATGTTTTTATTTCCTATTATAATCATCCTCAATCCTCACAATATCATCCTCTCCAAAATAACTTCCATATTGTACCTCGATAAAAACAACTGGTTCGGAAGTCTTGTTTTCTATCCTATGATGGGCTCCCAAAGAAATCTGAGCGACTTCCCCCGGATGGTAATCTTTAATCTCCTCATTAATAGTAATCGTGCCAACCCCAGATACAATGGTCCAAACTTCTGCCCTCTTGTGATGGTATTGCAAAGATAATCTTCCACCAGGATTCACCTGAATTCTTTTTACTTTGTGGGTTGCTGCATCTTCTAACACCCAATATTCTCCCCATGGTCTTATATCGTGTTCCATAATAAATGATTATTGTATTAATTTTGAATTTTCTTTATCCAACATTTCGTATATATTCTTTACATCCTGTGCATTTTCTTTTGTGAGGACCAAAAGAGCATCATCGGTCTCCACTAAGATGGTATCTTTTAAACCTAAAAATTTCGCAAACTTATTACCTCCAATGTACATATTCCCTGCTTCATCCTGTGAATTTCCATTTCTTTTAAAATAATCGTATAAGGCTTCAAAGGAGCCTAAATCTGACCATCCAAAATCTCCTTTTACTACTTTCATTTTGCTACTACGCTCCATCACCGCATAATCTATACTTTTAGAAGAAATAGCCATCATATCTTCTTTATTTAATCTTCCGTCATTAGCATTGTTCCAAGCTAATAAGGCTGTTTCGTAGATTTTCGGTTCGAAATTTCTTAACTCCTGAAGCAAAACAGAAGCTTTAAAGCAAAACATACCACTGTTCCATAAAAAATTACCGGCACTTAGAAAAGATAAAGCTGTATTTTTATTAGGTTTTTCTCTGAAAGATAAAACATCTTCTCCATTAGCCTCAATATATCCGTATCCCGTTTCCGGTTTGGTAGGTTTTATACCAAAAGTAACAATGTATCCCTCTTCTGCTAAAGCGACCGCTTCTTTCACAGAATTGTGGTATGCGTAAACATTTTCTATTATATGATCTGATGGTGTCACCAACAATATATCTTCCTCAGATGCAGCAAATGCAGCAAAAGCAATCGCAGCAGTTGTATTTCTAGGAACGGCTTCTATAATTTCCTGATATGAAACAGAACTTTTTTCTAATTCACTTTTACTCAACTGATGGTTATCCTGATTCCCAACTATGATAAAATCTTTACTGAGTTCAATATTTCTCTGCAAAGCTAAGCCAAATAGCGATTCACCATTAAATATATCCAAGTATTGTTTCGGTCGACTTTTTCTGGACAGTGGCCAAAGACGGCTGCCAACACCACCAGAAAGTATTACTATTTTCAAATTTTCCATTAGAATCTTTCTTTTAATCGCTCAAAAAAACCTCTCTCTTTCGCTCCATATCCATATCCATATTTATTCCCATACCCAAAATAATCTTTGTCCACATCATTGAGCACAAAACCAACATTTTTGATTTTCTTCTGGTCGATGTTTTTATTGGCAAAGGCGATAAGTTCTTTCTCAGTGTATCCGGAACGGGTCACATAAATCGTGGCATCCGCCATATCTGCAAAGAGGAAGGTATCGGTTACCAGCATCAACGGTGCGGTATCTAAAATAATATAATCGTATTGCGGTTTTAAAAGCTCAATCAGTGTTTCATATCGGCCATTGGTGAGCAGTTCAGTAGGATTCGGAGGAATACTTCCCGAATAAATTACATCACAATGAGGATTGAAAGACGTCACATGAATAATATCTTTCAGCTCGGTGGTTTCATCATACAAAAATTCAGTCAGTCCGCGCAACCCTTTTCTTGCGGTATTATAGCGTTGAAGTTGAGGATTTCTAATATCTGACCCAATAATCACCACTTTGGTTTTAGGCGTCGCCAAGGTGAGGGCTAAATTGACGGAAGTAAACGTTTTCCCTTCGCCTTTTACCGTAGACGTAACGAAAACGACTTTTCCCTTTTCCTTCTTCGGCAACATGAAATTCATGTTGGTGATTAGGATCCTGAACGCTTCCGCCATTGGTGAAAGATCATTCAATTCCACGAGTTCATTCTGTCCCTTTTCTACGCGAGGTAATTCAGCAATAACTGGCGCATGTGACAACTTTTCAAGATCAGTTCTTGTTTTGACTTTATTATTGAATAATTCCGTTAAATAAATAAGGATAAAAGGTAACAACAAACCAATTGCTAAGGCAGCCAAATAAATAATCATTTCCTTGGGGGCCACTGGTTTTTCTGAAGCATAAGCCACATCCACGATACGGGCTTTAGGAGCCGTAATCGCCAAAGAGATAGCTGTTTCTTCTCTTTTTTGCAAGAGGAGGAGATAGAGGTTTTCTTTGATTTGTTGCTGTCTTTCAATACCTCTGAACATTTTCTCCAGTGCAGGGATTTTGGAAATTTTTCCTACGACTTGGTTTTGCTCCGATTGGTACTGATTTCTCGCCAACTCTAGCCCTGTCCTGTTTTTCTGAAGGCTTTGCATGATCGACCCTTTCAGGTTATTGATCTGTTTGGTCACTTCCACCACGGCAGGGTGTTGCGGAGTAGCGGATTCGAGCAAACGGTTGCGTTCTAAAACCAGCGCATTATAAACTCCCATATTCGCAGTAGCATCAGGACTCGCCAATCCCACATTGGAAGGCAAAGCTTGATAAGTTCCGGCTTTGCCGACATAACCAATCAACGCGTTGGTGAGCTCCAATTGTGCTTCGGTTTCGATTTGTTTGGCTCTCGCAGCCGCTGAACTTTCTAAGTTGATCTTCGCTTCCGTTTCAATATCTGCAATTTGATTGGCGGATTTAAAGCTTTCTTTTTGATTCTCCACCTGGCCCAATTCTTCGGCTACCTTAGCAATGCGGTCTTCTATAAATTCAAGGGTTTTTTGGGACTCAACCTTTTTATCGTCAATGGCATCCATATTATAGGCCAAAACGAGATTATCGAGCAGGTCTTTGGCCTTATCGATTTGTGGATAGTTGATTCCCAAGCCGATCACGGTAGCGTCTTTGTTGACCAAATTCACTTCTGTTTCCTTCTGTAGTTGGTTGACCCTGCTTTCCAATGAGGCAAAGTGCAACGAAAGCTCCCCCAATTCTTTTGCTTTCACCGGATCAAATTGAGGATTTTTGCTGATCATGATATTGGCAAAAGGCAAACTCACCATTTTGTTAAAATCAGCCTCGATATTTTTACTCCATTCGGGAGAAGAAAGGACAAAGCCTCCTCCTTTGATTTGGATGGCTACCGGTTCATCCGGAAATGCAGCATTTTTCTTTTCATTGATAATTCTTATGGTAATCGGCGAAGTATCGCCATAGAGTTCTCTTTCGGAAAAGCCTTCATCGGAAACAATATTGGTTTGCAACCCTTTGGAAACTACTACATTGCGCATGAGTTTCTTGGATTTGAAAATCTCAATCTCATTATCCACGCTATTGGTCCCCATTCCCCCCAGTCCGGACAAATCTTTAAGAACGCCCATTTCTCCTACTGCAGAGCCACTGGCTTTGGAATCTTTGATTAAAACTGTAGACTGTACTCTATAAACCGGGGTGGTGGTTTTTAAATAAAAATAAGCGAGGACTAACGCAATAAGCGCCCCGATAATAAACCATGGCCATTTTCTTGCATAAGGCCTTATGATTTCGTTAATATGAATTTCTTGTTCACTTTGAGCATGCTCAGAAGCGGTGACATTGTTCTCCATTTTTTTACAACAAATTATTTCTTGAAAACTAAGGCTAAGATAGTTACGACAATAGAGGCGATCCCAATGTATAGCCCTGAGTTAGGATCGAGTTTTGCGGTTTTTTCGCGGGTTTTATTAGAGGAAACATAAATTACATCTCCTTGTTTTAAATGAAAATAAGGGGAATTGATGAAATTCGCATCCAAAAGGTTAATCCGCTCTTTCGTGATATTACCGTCGATATTTCTCACCAGCAATACATCGTCTCTTTTGCCGTACATCGTCAAATCTCCGGCCATCCCCAATGCATTCAGGAGGGTAGCTTTTCCATTGGGTACAATATATTCGCCTTGGCGGTTCACTTCCCCTAAAACGGTCACTTTAAAATTGGCCAAACGCACATTCACTGTAGGGTCAATCACATATCTTTTGATTTTGGAATGCAGTTCGTCTCTTAAGGCTTCGATAGTTTTACCCTTGGTATCTATTTTTCCTAAGAAAGGAAAATCGATATAACCTTCTGAATCTACAATATAAGTAGGACCGGAAAAAGTAACTGCACCTTGGTTGCTCACATTGCCGGGAACCTGAGATTGTTGAATTAATTCCCCGGATGAATAATTTTGGTTGAATGGTTTCACCACATCCAAATCCCTGCCCGATACCAAAATAACCAACTGATCCCCAACTTGTAAGGTTGAATTAGAAGCGGCATTATTCATCGAAGCTTCCGTGGCCACCTGTTCTACATTTTGCATATAGTTCAGTTTACTCGTTTTATTGCGGGTGTTACAGGAAGTAAGGGTAAGGGTAAGGGTAAGGATTAATAAAAAAAGAAAGACAATTGTGTTTTTATTCATATTGATCATTTAAAATATCAAGGTTTGCAAATATACAATTCTAAATTACTTATCCAAAACTTCATAAACTGAATTATTGCTTTTAAATTCAGGAACAATCTCTTTCAAAATTTGCACCACCTGTATTTTCTCCCTTCTTAAAGCAGCTTTCACGATTTGATTGGTGTATTTCTCAATATCTTCGAATTCCATATTCGGATCTTTGGAAATCAGAATTTTCTCGTTGTGGGTAGGCAGCGTTTTTGCATCATCACTCAGCAGCTCTTCATAGAGTTTTTCTCCCGGTCTCAATCCGGTATAAATAATTTTAATGTCCAAGTTGGGCTCAAATCCGGAAAGCTTGATCATTCTTTTCGCCAGATCCAAAATCTTCACCGGTTCCCCCATATCGAACACGAAAATTTCACCTCCCTTTCCCATCGTTCCGGCCTGTAGCACCAAATCACAAGCTTCGGGAATGGTCATGAAATACCTTACGATATCGGGATGGGTAATGGTCACTGGACCGCCATTTTCAATTTGCTTTTTGAAGTGTGGAATCACCGAACCGTTGGAACCCAAAACATTCCCAAAACGGGTCGTGATGAATTTCGTTTTATTATTCGGGGTGTTTTGCAACGCTTGTACAAAAAGTTCTGCCGAACGTTTCGTAGCACCCATCACATTGGTTGGTTTTACCGCTTTGTCTGTTGAAACCATCACAAAACGATTTACTCCGTATTTGCTGGCTAACGTGGAAAGGTTTTTACTTCCTAAAATATTCACCAATACACCTTCGTGCGGATTTTCCTCGATCAAAGGAACGTGTTTGTAAGCCGCAGCGTGATAAACCATGGAGAAATTGTATTTCTGGAATAAAGGTTCAATACGATGTCTGTTGGAGATATCAGCAAGGATGAATTTGAAATTAATGTACGGAAATTTGTTGGTCATCTCCATTTCAATTTCATAAAGTGGAGTTTCCGCTTGATCCAAAACAACGATGAGTGAAGGATTCAAAGTGGCCACTTGCCTTACGATTTCACTTCCGATAGAACCTGCGCCTCCGGTAATGAGAACTGATTTTTCAAAATGACGTATTTTCAAATCTTCGTTGACGATGGTAATAGGTTTACGGTTCAGCAAATCTTCGATCTGCAACTTCCGGATCGACGTTTGCATATCGGAGGAATTTTTTAACTCTTGTACGGAAGGAGCCATAAAAACCTGCAGCCCTTTTTCGAGAAATACATTGACCCATGTGTTTAGTTCCTCTTTCGACATCATTTCTTTAACCAATAAAACTCCGTCAAGCATCATTTCGTGGTAAGTATTGGTTTCAATCTTCTCAACACTGTAAATGGTTTTACCTAGAAGATGGGCCCTTTTATAATCTTGCCGTTGGGTTAGGAATCCAACAATATGGTAGGGTAAATGAGGATTTTCGATAATAGTGCTCGCCACTGCAACTGCTTGCTCATCAATACCGAAAACAAGGATTCTTTTGCGCTGGGTACTTCTGCGAAACATTCTGATCAAATGAAAGAATTCTTTCACAAACAAACGGAACATAAAAAGAAAGATAAACGATGCAGCAAAAAAAACAAGGAGAAAAGGCAACAAGAGATGGATCATCCATTCTCCGGTGATCCAAAAATATACATAAGTAATCAAACCAATCGCTCCCGTCACGCAGAAGGTCATGATAAAGATTTTAAGCAAATCGATAAAGGTAGAATGTCGGATAATTCCAGAGTAAGTACGGAATAACACCATGAATAAAATACTGACCCCCAAAATAATGAGGTACATATTCAAGGTATTGTAAAAAACAAAATGAGTACTATGGGTGAGTTTCTCGATAAGGTAACAAGAAAGAGTAATCGCTAGAGCAACCAAAAGAATATCAATTACTAAAACAGCCCATCTCGGGAGGTACCGAATATCCGTAAGATTTAACAATTGACCTTCATAAGCTCCGTTTTTCTTCATTTTTGTGCTTAAACTCATACGTTACTTGATTATTAACATCAGAGAAACAAGCAGTTATCCCCTCGCTCTCCATCACTGTACTATTTACACAATACTACAACATTTAAAGAAACAAATCAATACTTTTGTTAAGATAAAGCAAATATTTTGTAAAAAAAGTGTTCAATCCTTTCCCAATCCTGAGGAGTCAAATTAGATCCAGAAGGTAAGCAAAGCCCCGTGTTAAAAGTTTGCTCTGCAAAATTAGAGCCAAAGTAGAGAGTATCTTTAAATATAGGTTGAAGATGCATCGGTTTCCACACTGGGCGAGTCTCAATATTTTGATCTAACGCCATTTTTCGAATCTCATCGGCACTGATGCGGCTGTTTTCACTTACCGTAACAATACTCAGCCAGTGGTTAGAAAAAAAATCTGAATTGGGTTCCTGATGAAGGGTAAAATGAGCTTGCCCGGCAAATAATCTCTGGTAACGCTGGTGGTTGGCTCTCCTTTGGGCAACCCGATCTGCCAAAACTTCCATCTGTCCTCGGCCAACGCCTGCACAAATATTACTCATGCGGTAGTTGTAGCCGATATTGGTATGTTCGTAGTGTGGAGCATCGTCTTTGGCCTGCGTTGAAAGGAAAACGGCCTTTTTCTTAAATGCAGGATCTTTCAAAATCAAGGCGCCGCCACCGGAAGTGGTGATAATTTTATTTCCATTGAAACTTAATACGCAAAGATCACCGAAAGTTCCACATTTTCTATTTTTATAAGTACTTCCCAAAGCTTCGGCACTATCCTCAATCACCGGGATGTCGTACCGCTTCGAAAGAGCATTGATTTCATCTACTTGATAAGGCATTCCATAAAGAGAAACTGCAATAATCGCCTTTGGTTTTTTCCCTTGAGCAATTCCGTACTGGATGGCTTCTTCTACCGCTTTCGGACAAAGATTCCAGGTATCTTTTTCACTATCTACAAAAATAGGAGTAGCTCCCATATAGACGATGGGATTCGCTGATGCAGAAAAGGTGAGCGACTGGCAAATTACAAAATCACCGGGCTTCACATCCAGCAAAACCAAAGACAAATGCAGCGCAGCCGTTCCAGAACTCAGTACCGCAACATACACTTCTTCATCCAAAAAGGATTCCAGATCATGCTCAAAACCATTGACATTCGGACCCAAAGGCGCAATCCAATTCTCATCAAAGGCTTGCTGAATATAGTGCATTTCTTTACCTCCCATATGAGGAGAAGACAAAGAAATTATAGGCTGTATCATTGATCTCTATTTTTTTATTCACCAAATTTTACTACCATCACATTATTCTATAATACATCTTGAATGATAACGGCACCTTCGAAAATAAATAGATTTTTAGAGAAAAGACAAAAAGAGAACATTCTATCAATTTTAAATTCATATATAATATAATAAGTACCATGTAAATATATAAAAAATTCAATCAGAATTCAAGAACCGAGATGCAAGATTTTAGTTGAGGGTTTATAGAAATTAGATCTACAAATCCCCAAAAACTCAGCTACAACTTTCTAACCTTTTAACCTTCTAACCTCTTAACCTCTTAACCCTCAAAAACTCAATCCCCCCCATTATCAAATTAACTCATTTTCAAATTCCAAAATTGCCCACTCTCTCCTCCAAACTCCATCCTCCATCCTTCATCCCCCCTAGTCGTTCCCAAACAAATCCCTCGTATACACCTTTTCTTCAACATCAGCCAATTCAGGGGCTTTACGGTTGGAGATGATGACATCGCATTCTTGTTTAAAAACTTCTAAATCTTTGGTTACTCGGGAACCGAAGAAGGTTTCTTCTTTCATTACGGGTTCGTACACCACCACTTCCACGCCTTTGGCTTTAATTCTTTTCATCACTCCTTGAATGGCTGAAGCCCGGAAATTGTCGGAACCGGATTTCATGATCAAGCGGTACACGCCCACTTTCTTGGGATTTCTCGCGAGAATAGAGTCGGCGATAAAATCTTTTCGGGTGCGGTTGGCATCCACAATGGCTTGAATAATATTGTTCGGCACGGAATCGTAGTTCGCCAACAGCTGTTTGGTATCTTTCGGAAGGCAATAACCGCCGTAACCAAAAGACGGATTGTTGTAATGAGAACCAATCCGCGGATCCAAACCTACGCCTTCGATAATCTGACGGCTGTCGAGGTCATGGGTTTGCGCATAGCTATCGAGTTCGTTGAAATACGCCACCCTTAATGCGAGGTAGGTATTCGAGAACAATTTAATCGCTTCCGCTTCGGTGGAATGGGTAAATAAAATAGGAATCTCTTTTTTGATGGCGCCTTCTTTGAGGAGTTCAGCAAAAACTTCTGCCCTTTCGCTTTGTTCGCCAATGATGATTCTGGAAGGATAGAGGTTATCGTACAACGCCTTTCCTTCTCTTAAAAATTCAGGGGAAAAGATGATGTTATCGAAATCCAGTTTCTTTTTTAAATCTTCAGTAAAGCCAACGGGAACGGTCGATTTGATGATGACCACGGCTTCCGGTCTGTATTTTTTAACATCGTTAATCACCGCTTCCACACTGCTGGTATTGAAGTAATTGGTTTTCGGATCGTAATCAGTAGGTGTTGCTACGATGACATAATCGGCATTTTGATACGCTTCTCGTTGATCCGTAGTGGCTTTGAAGTTTAGGGTTTTATTTTGCAGAAAATCACTGATTTCGTGATCTTCAATCGGCGACACCTGTGCATTGAGCATGGCGACTTTTTCAGGAATAATATCCAGCGCAACTACCTCATGGTGCTGCGCCAATAAAAGGGCGTTGGACAATCCGACATATCCGGTTCCTACAATGGCTATTTTCATCTATTATAATTTTGCGTCTGCATGGGGCAAGATGCCTTTGACATCATAGACCACCGCATTTTCTTTGAGATAAGGGTTAAGGTCAAGGTTTAGAAACTCTTGATGGGCAACTCCTAGGACGATAGCGTCGAAGAGGTTGAGGGTTGAGGGTTGAGAGTTGAGAGGAGATTCCTCGCTTCGCTCGGAATGACAAGATGGAAGATGGGAGTTGGAAGAGGGAAGATGGGCGATGGAAGTAGATTCCTCGCTTTGCTCGGAATGATAAGATGGGAGTTGGTTGAGGCATTCTAAGCCGTACTCGTGAAGAACTTCTTCAGGTTTTGCCCATGGATCATAAATGGTGACTTTAATGCCATAATCTTTCAACGCAGCAACTACATCCACGATTTTGGTATTGCGGATGTCGCCACAGTTTTCTTTAAAAGTAATTCCCAACATCAATACTTCCGCACCTTTGATCCGAATATCTTTATCAATCATCGCTTTGATGACCTGACCAGCAACAAATGCGCCCATTGAATCATTCACTCTTCTTGCTGTGAGGATGAGTTCTGAATAATAACCCACATCCTGCGCTTTTTGTGCAAGATAAAAAGGGTCTACGCCAATGCAATGTCCTCCCACCAATCCGGGTTTGAAAGGCAGAAAGTTCCATTTCGTTCCTGCAGCAGCGAGTACTTCTTGGGTACTCAAATCCATCAATGCAAATATTTTGGACAATTCATTAACAAAAGCAATATTGATATCGCGTTGTGCATTTTCAATCACTTTCGAGGCTTCTGCTACTTTCATACTAGAAGCCAAATAGGTTCCTGCAGCAATCACACTTCCGTAAAGTTCATCCACCAACTTCCCAATCTCATGAGTGGATCCCGAGGTTACTTTCCTGATTTTTTCCACCGTTCTTTCCTTGTCTCCGGGATTGATCCGCTCAGGAGAGTACCCACAAAAGAAATCCTGATTGAACTGCATTCCGGAAGCTTTTTCCAGCACCGGCACACATTCTTCTTCTGTCACTCCCGGATATACCGTAGATTCATAGACCACGATATCCCCTTTCTTGAGCAATCCCCCTACCATTTCTGAGGCCTTGTATAAAGGATCAAGATTCGGACGGTTGTGTTTGTCCACAGGAGTAGGAACAGTGATGATATAAATATTCGCCTCCGCAATATCGCTGAGTTGGTGGGTACAGTAAAGTCCGGTTTGGGAGTGATTGGGAGGTATGGTTGAAGCAGCATTAACTGAGGCTCTCGAAACCACTGGATTCTCTGAAACCAGCACTGCGTTCAGCAAATCTTCTTCCACCTCGAGGGTTAGATCTTTACCGTCATTAAGTTCGGCAATTCTTTGCTGATTAATATCAAAACCGACCACTGGGTATTTTGTTGCAAAAAGTCGCGCTAAGGGAAGTCCAACATACCCCAATCCTATAATAGCAATCTGATGTTTCATCGGTGATCTTTATGTTTGGAATACTGCTGCAAACGCCTAAAAAAGCAGGTCTTACTGCAAAATATTCCTCTTTTTTTCAATAAGGTTTTTTGAGGAACAAATATAAGTATTAATTTGTAATGGAGAGGGGGTTAGATTCGAGAGGCGAGATTCAAGAACCGAGACGATAGATGATAGATAAGAGACGGATAGATGATAGATTTATTCAAGGCAATACGCTTTAGGCTTTAGGCTTAGAGTGATTAGAAAGTAAATTTGTAAAATCATTAATTGTACACTGTATAATGTAAAAAGGACGATGTACAATGTAGCAAACTCAAGAACTCAAAAACTCAAAAACTTAATCACAACCTTGTAACCTCTTAACCTTCTAACCTTTTAACTTTCCCCATCTTCTAAGAACAACGGGATATTCCCCTCCTCCGAAGGGGTGGGCCTTTGTCGGAGACGAAGGGTCGGGGTGGTTTTTTGGGACAGAGCCAAGAACCAAGATTCAAGATGATATATGGAGAGATAATAGATAATAGATTTTAGAGCTAAAGGTTTTCAAAACTCTGCTACAACTTTCTAACCTCTTAACCTTCTAACCTTTTAACTTTCACCATAGTGTCGTAAAAACACAATCATGGAAACATGGTGCTCTTTGTGACTTTGTGGTAAAAAAAGAAAAGAACCAAGAACCAAGATGAGAGATTTTAGTTGAGAGTTCATGGTTGAGAGTTGACGCCATTGATTCAAAACTCAACCGTTCAATTACTCCCAGCTTATTGCTTAAAGCATATTGCGTACAGCGTGCTCAACACCACTTCACATAACAATCGACATAGATATAAACAAAAATGTTTACATTTGTATCGTGATGAAACTACATGAAAAATACAAAGGGATCCATCCTGGGATTGTCCTTGAAAGGGAGCTAAAAAAACGTGCAATCAAGCAACGTCCTTTTGCTTTGGCTTTAGAGGAACACCCTCAAACGTTTAATGCAATTACCAAAGGAAAAAGGGGCATCAGCACCCCATTGGCATTGAAAATTGAACGGCAACTCGGACTGGAAGAAGGAACTTTGGTGATCTTGCAAGCGTTTTATGACATTCAGAAAATTAAAGAAAAAGAAATCCAAAACACTCCGGATTTGAATATCTTGAGTAAAGCTTTGTTTTGGGACACCGAAATTGAACATATCAATTGGATGCAACAATATCGTGCGGTAATCCAACGGGTCTTCGAGCGAGGAAATGAAGATGAAAAAGCCGAGATAATTCGTTTTTATGGACAGGAAAAAGTAAAGCAAGCGTTGCAAGAAACCAACAAGAGAAGCCCATACACGGTCAACCGATTCAATAAAACTTCAAAAGAATGATGCATTACAAAACCATCAGTCAGGTTTTAAAAGACACCTTGGTGTTGCTAATGGAGTCTTCGGAACTAGAGTCTTTTCGTTTGGTGGGCGGCACAGCGTTAAGTTTGCAATTAGGACATCGATTATCCGTAGATATCGACTTGTTTAGTGATGCTCCTTATGGCGCTATCGATTTTAAGGGGATTGATGCATGGATTGAAAAAACATTTTCATTTCATGATCACTTTGCAAACCTTGACCCTTCAATAGGTAAATCTTATTATATCGGCTCTGATAAAGAACACGCTGTCAAACTGGATGTATTTTACACGGATTCTTTTATTCAGCCTGCTATAATAACGGATGAAATAAGAATGGCAACCACAGAAGAAATCATAGCGATGAAAATGGATGTAGTACAACGGGGAGGTCGCAAAAAGGATTTTTGGGATTTGCACGAGTTGCTTGCTCAGTACAAAATATCTTCCATGTTGACATTGCATCAACAGCGTTATCCCTATTCCCATGACGAAAAACTCCTTCTAAACAATCTGACTGATTTTGAAATTGCCGATGATGATTTCGATCCCATCTGTCTGAAAGGCAAATATTGGGAGTTTATCAAAGAGGATATGGTTGATGCAGTACTCCATCACACCAAAAAATCTGCTAGATGAGAGATTTTGGATGTTCAAAGCAATAAGCATTATGCTTTAGGCTTTAGGCTTTATGCCTAGAGTGATTAGAAATTAAATCTGTAAAATCATAAATTGTACGATGTATAATGTAAAAAGTACGATGTACAATGTAGCAAACTCAAGAACTCCAAGCCTATTGCGTAAAGCGTATTGCCTACAGCTTCACCAAAGCACCCCGTCATTCCGGCTCTGCCGTAATGCCACCCCTCCAAAGGAGCGGAATACTCGCGTTTTTTTAGTTTATTAGGGAGTAATTTGGAGGTTTTGTTGTAGAAGAAAGAGGAAAGAAAAATGACCGTTCTATCTTTTCCCGATCGCCTAAGAACAACGGGATATTCCCCTCCTCTGGAGGGGTGGCCATTTGTCGGAGACGAAGGGTCGGGGTGGTTTTTTGGGACAGAGCCAAGAACCAAAATTCAAGATGATAGATGGAGAGATAATAGATAATAGATTTTAGAGCTAAAAAGGTTTTCAAAACTCTGCTACAACTTTCTAACCTCTTAACCTTCTAACCTTTTAACTTTCACCATAGTGTCGTAAAAACACAATCATGGAAACATGGTGCTCTTTGTGACTTTGTGGTAAAAAAAGAAAAGAGCCAAGAACCAAGATGAGAGATTTTAGTTGAGAGTTCATGGTTGAGAGTTGACGCCATTGATTCAAAATTCAACCGTTCAATTACTCCCAGCTTATTGCTTAAAGCATACAGCGTGCTCAACACCCTACCTAAAGCGTATTGCGTAAAGCCTACAGCATACAGCGTTCCCAAAAATAAGCAATATCCCCAATATCCGCGAGAGCCAAAAGTCAAGAGCCAAGATAATAGATAATAGATTTTAAATGTACAATGTAAAAAGTACGATGTAGGAAACTCAATTACTCAAAAACTCAATCACTCGCAACAAATCTGCGAACTCCCCAGAATCAGCTAGAGAAATTCTGTGAACCTGTGAACGAGTAGATCGCAGTACTCAAACACTCCACCTAAAGCGTATTGCGTAAAGCCTACGGCATACTGCGTTCTCAAAAATCAGCAAAATCCCCAATATCCGCGAGCTCTCATTTTCAAATTAACACATTTTCAAATTATCAAATTTCCAAATCTGCCACGCGCAAAATCTCCTCATACTCAAATCCCCTTCCCATTAAGTATTTGATGGTTTTGGATTTCTTTTGGTATTCTTTTCCGGATTGTCGCGAGAAATAGGATTCATAGAGTTTTTTCAAGGTTTTTTCGTAATCGGAATCATCGATTTCATCGAAACAACGGTTGATGAGTTTCTCGGGAACTCCCTTAAACTTTAGGTGGTTGCGGATTTTGTTGCGTCCCCAGGATTTGATGTTGAACTTCCCGCGGATGTAGCTTCGGGCAAACCGCTCTTCATTGAGGTAATTCTCCTGCATCAGATAAAGCAAAATTTCCTCTTTCGCTTTGGGAATCAGTAGAAAATCATGCATTTTTTGCGCCACTTCCTGATGACATCGGTCTTGGTATACACAATAGTTGACCATTTTCTGTTTGATTTCGAGGAAAGTATAGGATTTTTTCTGTTCCATCATCACGGCGTGGGAATTGGACAAACACTTAAAATTTCAATAAAAAGAATGACAAATTTAAAGAATAAAAAGATCAGAAGCGATGCCATCTGCCAAAAACCAATGTTTTTCGGGAATTTTCAGGTGACCATTTTCAATGATCAGAATTCCTGTTTCGAGTTTGGGAGCTATATTTTTTTGGAATTCTTCTTGAAGGTAATCACTGAACTTACCTTCCGTTTGCTGCAAATCAACGCCCCACATGGTTCTTAATCCAATCATCATCATTTCATTGAACTGCTCTTTTTCAGTGAGGATTTCACTTTCCTTGGCTAAAGTATTTTGATTCAACGCATCGATATAGCGACGGTTATTGGCGATATTCCAACTTCTTTCATTCCAACCATTAAAAGAATGTGCGGAAGGTCCGATGCCGAGATATTCCTTGGATTTCCAGTAGGCGGAATTGTGCCGGGAATGAAAACCGGGTTTCCCGAAATTGGAGATTTCATAATGATCGAAGCCGTGATCTTTCAAAAAATCCACCATATAGGAAAATTCTGCATGTTGCTCCGACTCTTTCGGCGCCGCAACTTTTCTTTGCTGAATCCATTGGTTTAAAGCGGTTTTGGGTTCCACAGTAAGGGCATAAGAAGAAATATGAGGAACAGAAAGCGCGATCACTTTTCGGAGGTTCTCTTTCCAAATCTCGAAATCCGAAGTTGGGGAACCGTAAATCAAATCGATGCTGATGTTTTCAAAACTGAAATCCTGTGCTCTTTTAATGGAATCCTCAGCTTGTCCGGTGTTGTGGGCACGGTTCATCAGCTTTAAATCTGCATCAAAAAAACTTTGGGTTCCAATCGAAAGTCGGTTCACCGGAGATTGGGACAATCCTTTTAGAAATTGCGCATCCAAATCGTCGGGATTGGCTTCGAGGGTGATTTCAATATCGGGATCAAATGCAAAATACTTCAACACCTCATCCATGAACGCATTCAGTTCGTCCACTTTCAGGATAGACGGCGTTCCACCACCGAAATACAGAGATTTTAAAGTTTTGGATTGGAGTTCGTCTTTGCGTAAGAAAATTTCTTTTTTAATGGCTGCAAGCATTTCATCTTTAAACGTCAGTGAAGTAGAAAAATGAAAATTGCAATAACTGCATTTCTGTTTGCAAAAAGGAATATGAAGGTAGAGCACGTTTTTGAGTGTTTTTTATGCTTTAAGCAATAGGCAGTACGCTTTATGCTATCGGATCGTCAAAGGTAGAGAAAATTATTTTTTTAAGAGAGGTTAGAGGTTAGAGGTTAGATTTTAGATTATAAATGAAAAATCCACACACCCTTTGCTAAGCGAAGCGCCTTTGCACCCTAAACACACGCATCAATAAAAATTCTCTTAGCGCCTTTGCGTTAAAAAAAATCCGCCCCATCCCCAAAATCAGCGAGAATAATAAGAAAAGAGCCAAGATGCAAGAACCGAGATGCTAGATGCTAGATTTTAGATTTTAGATTTTAAATATAAGATGTAAAAAAAATCTATAACTCCTTGCATAAAGCTTAAAGCGTACTGCCTATTGCTTAAAGCATTCTCAACCACCCCAACACTCCTAGCATAAAGCGTATTGCGTACAGTGTACTCAATATTTTTTTGATAATGAATGCATTGCTCAAATATTGAATTTGTTCTTCCCAATTATTCTGCTTAATTTTATTTCTTCAAAAAAGAAAAAATGAACTTACAATACATCAAAGATTCACAAGGAAAGCCGACCGGAGTTTTTATCCCTATTGAAGAATGGGAAGCGTTGGAAAAAAAATTTCATTTCGAAGAATATTTAAAATCATTTGAGCTTTCCGATCAACAGAAAACCCTTCTCGATGAAAGACTAAAATCGGATAAAAATGATTTCATTTCCGCAAGAGATGCTTTGAAAAAAATCCGCAAAAAACATGAGTTATAATCTGGTTATTCTTGGTCGTGCACAGGAAGAAATAAACCAAATCTATGAGTATTATTCCGAGATATCTTTTGCAGTGTTGCAGTCTTTTGATCAACAATTAGAAAAGGCCTATCAATCTTTAGAAACCAATCCTTTCTTTCAAATTCGATATAAAAATTTAAGGGCTCTCCCTTTTGAGTCATTTCCCTATATGCTATTTTTTAGCATTGAAGAAGAAGAAAAATTGGTTTATATTTATTCTGTTTTCAATACCCATCAAGATCATGATAAATATCCCAATTTATAAAAGATGGGAATGAAGGAGGATGTATGGAGTATGGAGTATGAAAAACTCAGTCACATCACAGAAATCCGCTGAATTCGCAAAATCAGCGAGAGTAATAAGAAAAGGGCCAAGATGCAAGAACCAAGATTTTAGATTTTAGATTTTAAATGTACGATGGATGATGAAGGATGATGTATGAAAAACTCAGTCACATCATGGAAATCAGCGAGAATAATAAAAATCTAGCCGATCAAGTCAATTAAGCAGAAACCTTTTGAAAGCGAAGCGTCTCTGCTTCACTAAAAAAAACAAGAAAAAAACTTTTGCTGCTTTTGTGGTTAAAAGAAAAGAGTCAAGATGCAAGAGCCGAGATTTTAGATTTTAAATGTACGATGGATAATGAAGGATGATGTATGAAAAACTCAGTCACATCATGGAAATCAGCGAGAATAATAAAAATATAGCCGATCTAGCCAATTGAGCAGAACCCTTTTGAAAGCGAAGCGTCTTTGCACTACTAAAAAACAAGAAAAAAAACTTTTGCCGCTTTTGTGGTAAAAAAAAAGAAAAGAATCAAGATGCAAGAACCGAGATGCTAGATTCTAGATTTTAGATTTTAGATTTTAGATTTTAAATGTACGATGGATGATGAAGGATGGAGTATGAAAAACTCAGTCACATTATGGAAATCAGAGAGAATAATAAAAATCTAGCCGATCTAGCCAATTGAGCAGAACCCTTTTGAAAGCGAAGCGTCTTTGCACTACTAAAAAACAAGAAAAAAAACTTTTGCCGCTTTTGTGGTAAAAAAAAAGAAAAGAATCAAGATGCAAGAACCGAGATGCTAGATTTTAAATGTACAATGTAAAAAGTACGATGTACAATGTATGAAAAGATCTGTAAAATCAGCAAGAACCATTATAATTGACAATTGCATAAAGCGTACTGCGTATTGCTTAAAGCTTATTGCGTCCTCCCCCATTTCCAAATTGACTCATTTTCAAATTGCCAAATTCTTCCAGCTTCCATCTCCCCGCTTCCATCCTAACTTGCATCACCTCCTAATACCTATACCCTCTCGTATTGATAAAGTTTTCAATGTTGTACCCCACGCTAAGCATGAAACTATTTCCTGCATATTGCTGAATATCTGAAAGTCCGAAATTATAGGTCGCGCCAAAGGTAAAACCGTTCAGTTTTGCTTTGATGATCGGAGAAATTCCGAGATTTTGGTTTCCGTATTGGTTTTTTGAAGTTCGGAAACTGGCTCCCGCAGAGAATGAATTAGTATCACCCAAAACCGTAGCCATCAGATTCAAATCGGTCATTCGGGAAGCATTGGTACTGAAATTCATCAATACAGAAGGCGAAACGAAGAATTGCTCATTCAAATAAAAATCGTAGCCCGCATTGAAATTGAACTTCGTAGGTTCCGGTTCGATGCCGTTGACAATAGGAATATCGTTGGTCAGTGCAATATCATTTACCGAAACCCCTCCAAAGAAATTGCGGTAAGTAACTGCCATACCTAAATTCGCATACACGAGAAAAAGACTGTTGGTATCGGAACTCAAAGTAGGATCGCCGGGATCTTGTGGATTGAGTTTCGCCAAATCGATATGCATGTTGTAGAAATTCACATTCGTACCGAAGGAAAACTGGCTTTTGCGTTCGCCATCGTCATCAATTGGGATAAAATAAGAAGCTCCGGCACCAATTCCGTTCGAGGAAATCGGTCCGTTTTGGTCTCTGAAAAATGAAATTCCGGCTCCTACCCGGTCGAAAATATTGGCATGAATTCCAATCGATTGTACATTGGGCGACTCGTCGAAGTTGGAAAACTGTTTTTGATAGTTCAAATTCAGCACCACATCATCCGTTTTACCGTACTGCGCAGGATTGAAAAGGAAGTCGCCATCGAGCAAATACTGCTGATAGAAAGGGAGGGTTTCCTGGGCTTTATAAAAAACAAAGGAAAGAAAAATGAAAATTGCAGTTCCTATTTTCCTCATCATGATGGGTTTTAACGGGTACAAATATAAAAAACTTTTGAGGGTTACGCTTCTAAATAACGTCTCCATTTTTCGATCGCCTCTTCCATATCGGCGGGCATCGGACTTTCGAAGTACATTTCTTGTTTGGTCGTCGGGTGAATAAATCCGAGCGTGTGCGCATGCAAAGCGTGTCTCGGCAATACTTCGAAGACATTTTTCACAAACTGTTTGTATTTGGGAAGGTTGACTCCTTTTAAAATATGATGTCCTTCATAGCGCTCATCATTAAATAAAGTATGCCCGATATGTTTGAAATGTGCACGAATCTGGTGGGTTCTTCCGGTTTCGAGTTTGCATTCTACCCAGGTCATGTATTTAAATCTTTCGATGACTTTATAATGGGTCACCGCATGCTTCCCGTAACTTCCGTCTTCGAAAACCGCCATCTGCATTCTATTTTTTAAGTGTCTTCCGATATGTCCTGTGATGGTTCCCTGATCTTCTTCCAAATTTCCCCATACAAAAGCCCAATACAATCTTTTGGTCGTTCTTTCGAAAAACTGTTTGGCAAGAAAACTCAGTGCATATTCGTTTTTAGCAACAACAAGCAATCCGGAAGTATCTTTATCGATTCGGTGCACCAATCCTACCCGATCGAGGTCAGATTTTAACCCATTTTTCTCAAAATGAAAAGCCAAGGCATTCACCAAAGTACTGTGATAATTGCCGTGTCCGGGGTGAACCACCATTCCTGCGGCTTTATCTACCACCACCAAATCATCGTCTTCATAAACAATATTAACCGGAATATCCTGAGGAATGATAATATTTTCACGTCGTGGATGAGCAAGCAATACCGAAATCTGGTCGCCGGGTTTTACGCGGTAATTTTGTTTGACGGGAACGCCATTTACCACCACATTTCCGGCGCGGCAGGTTTGGGAAATCTTGTTTCGTGAGGAGTTTTGGCGGAAGATTAAAAGAAATTTATCAATCCGCAACGGTTCCTGTTTTTTATCTACGCTAATATTCAGGTGTTCGTACAGCCCCGCCGACTCGGCTTCCGGGGATTCCTGACTGAGCAATTCTTCGTCTAAAAATTCTTCGTTTTCTTCGCGCATGAGTGTAAAAAAGCTTCAACTTTCGCTGAAGCTTTAGGTATTTATCGGATTATCTAATACTATTCAACGATGACCTTTTTGGCTTTGGGTTTTTCAGCCGGTTTTACCGTAGTGGTCGTGGTTTTCGGAGCAGTACTGCTGGTCGTTGTTTTAGGTTTAGTTTCGGTAGTAGTTTTCGCAGCACTTGTTTTAGGAGTTTCTGTCTTTGGCGCTTCCGTTTTTGGAGTTTCCGCTTTTGGCGTTGATTTCTTAGGTTCTGAAATTCTCGGTGCAGGTTCCACATAAACTGGTTCGTCATATCGAACAGGAGGAACCGTGGTATCAATTTTTACACGATAAATGCTGTTCAATTGATTAATCTTAGCACCCATTTGCGCCGGTGTTTTTTTACTGGCCCAAATATCAATCTGCATCCCCTGATCCCGAACATCGAAAGAAGCCGGATCTTGGTAATAAACGATATCGGATTCGTCTTGTCCGCCGTCTTCATGCTCTACCAATCCTACTTCGAACAGATTTTGAGCAATAATCGCTTTGGCTTCCTGAACGGTTAATCCTACCAAATTCGGCACGGTAATATTTCTTTTCGGTCCTGCTCCAATCACCAAATCAATGGTTGAAAATCTTGGCAACAATGTTCCGGGTTTCAAAGTGGTGCCATTGAACATCATTCTGATGACCGCATCACGCTGAATGCTTGGTTCAAAAATAGTATCACCAACTTTCAATCCAACCTGCTCCAATTGTCTGAACGCCAAACCTTTGTATCGATCGAGCACATCCGGAACGGAAACTTGGGCAAATGTTTTAGGATTTACTTTAAGGATAATGGTTCTGCCATCTTTCACGCGGGAACCCGGCGAAGGATAAATTTGCAATACCTGAAACGGACGGTATTTTGGTTCGAATTTACCACTATCTACCTCATAATCCAATCCTGAATCATCCAGAATACGGATCGCATCATGAACCGACTTATTCACTACATTGGGTACAGCGATTTCTTTGCCGTGATTCGTATGAATCTCCAACCAACGGAAGGTAAGCCAAACCAATCCTGTGAAAACAGCTGCTGCCAGAAGAATATTTACAAGAACTTTCCAGTGGAAAAGCGATTTTAGCATATTACTTAATCTTTAATGATAGATGCAAAGATATAAAATAATCTTTTCGGAACTCTGCGATTTTTTTACGCTTCTTTTTTTTAATGATAAAAAGTTTGGAAATATTTATCTTTGCCCACTAAAGCAAATCAATGATTTTATCCATGACAGGCTTCGGAAGAAGCGAGGGCGTTTTCGAAGGAAAAAAAATCACCGTCGACATCAAATCCCTCAACAGCAAATCTTTTGATCTGAGCATCAAAATGCCTTTACGGTACAAAGAGAAAGAATTTGAAATCCGAAAGCTGCTCAACGACAACATCCTGCGCGGAAAGGTAGATTGCTATATTAATTTGGAAACCCTGACAGACTCCAATGATGTTAACATTAATCATGATTTGGTGAAGTCCTATATGGACGAATTGAGAATGATATCTGGCGATGGTCCGGATTTCGAATACTTAAAAATGGCCATCAGAATGCCCGAAGCCATTTCCACAAGACCGGATGAGCTGAATGAAAACGAATGGCTGCTGCTCAACGGATTGCTCCATAATGCATTGGAAAAATTCAACAATTTCCGAAAAACAGAGGGCCAGAATCTGCAGGAGGAATTGAAACGCAATATCCAAAATATCGAAAACAATCTTGCTATGGTGGTTCCCTACGAAGGAATCCGCATAGAAATCATCAAAGAAAAATACCGTGCTACCCTGAAGGATTTCGACACCATCGACGAAACCAGATTCTACCAGGAAATGGCGTATTTCACCGAGAAGCTGGATATTTCGGAAGAGAAAGTAAGACTCGCGCAACACCTAAAATACTACCAAGAGGTAATGCAGGATGAAGATTTCAACGGAAAAAAACTCGGGTTTATTTGCCAGGAAATCGGCAGGGAAATCAATACTTTAGGTTCGAAAGCCAACCACGCCGAAATACAAAAACTGGTAGTGATGATGAAAGACGACCTCGAAAAAATCAAAGAACAAACGCTCAATGTTTTATAAAAGAGCCATTAGCCATTAACCACTAGCCAAATATGAACAAAGTCATCATCTTTTCAGCTCCTTCAGGAAGTGGCAAAACCACTTTGGTAAAGCATTGCCTGGAACAATTTCCGGAACTGGCTTTTTCGGTTTCCTGTACCACCAGAAATCCACGCGGCACCGAACAAAACGGCATCGATTATTATTTCATCACACCCGATGAATTCAGACAAAAAATTTCCGAAAATGCCTTCGTGGAATACGAAGAAGTATATACCGACAAATATTACGGAACCCTGAAATCGGAAGTGGAACGCATCTGGAACAAAGGCAAAACGGTAATTTTCGATGTGGATGTACAGGGTGGAATTTCCCTTAAAAAATATTTCGGTGATCAGGCGCGTTCGATTTTCATCATGCCACCATCCATCGAAGAACTGGAACGCAGACTGGTTTCCAGAGCCACTGATGACGCGGAAACCATCCGAACAAGAGTGGAAAAAGCATCCGAAGAAATGACTTTTAAAGATCAGTTTGATGAAATCGTGGTGAACAGTGATTTGGATGAAGCCAAAACTTCGGTGCAACAGATCCTGAATAATTTTCTGCACCAATGAAAATTGCCATTATCGGCGGCGGATGGGTAGGAAAAAGACTTGCCAAGTACCTTACTGAAAGAAATCACCACGTCATCGTGACCACCACTACTCCCGATAAAATCACGGAGTTGAAAACGGTAGCTGCAGAAGTACACTTGCTGGATTTCAATGAAGTTTCCGAAACTGATTTTCTGAATGACGCGGAAATAGCCATTTTCAGCATGCCGATTTCCCAAAACAGTTGGCATCAAGGATTCGAAAGCATCAGCAACGTTTTTCCAAAAACAATTCTCTTCAGCTCGACGGGAATCTATCCTCAGCAAAACAGAATTTTTACCGAAAATGACACTGATCATTTACGGGCAGATATTTTAAATTCCGAAATGAAAGTACTGGAAAAATATCCACAAACCATTATCCTACGCCTTGGCGGGTTGATGGGCGATGAGCGATCACTGAAAAACTTTTTTAACAACAAGAAGGTTCCTCACCCCGAAAAATTGGTCAATTATATTCATTATGAAGACATTTTAGCCTCGATAGACCTACTCCTCCACTCTGATAAACCGGCAGGAATTTATAATTTTGTTGCGCCGGAGCACCCTTCCATGGGCGAAATTTTAAATATCGAAGATAAAAACACAATGGTCCAGGCAGACTTGTCTTCACAAAGAATTATTTCTTCAGAACTTTTCGTTCAGGAATTTAGTTATACTTTTATCCGTCCGAATCCGAAATGTTTTTAATTAAAAATTTTAAATAAAAGAAACGGAGAAAATAATTGATCAATGAACACACTTTCCGACGAAACTTTCAGTAAAAAAGATTTCACCCAAAATCCTTTGGAAATTGGTGAATACGAGAATTGTGTTTTCGAGAACTGCATTTTTTATGCAAGCAGACTGAGCGGAATTTCATTTTCAAACTGCGAGTTTAATGACTGCGATTTGAGTTTGATCATCATCGAGAAAACTGCCTTTCGGGACGTACATTTCAACAATTGTAAAATAATTGGTGTCGATTTTGAGCCGGCAAACGATTTCGGTCTGCGTTTCCATTATAAAAATTGCAACCTTACGCATTCCATTTTCTTTAACAAAGACCTTAGGAAAACGGTTTTCGATCATTGCATCCTTCATGAAACCGATTTTACCCAAGCAAATCTCATGGAAAGTTCATTCAAACATTCTGACCTTTCGGGCAGCGTTTTTGATCAAACCCATCTCGAAAAAGCTGATTTCACCGAAGCATTGAATTTCAGAATTATTCCGGAAAACAACTTTCTGCAAAAAGCCAAATTTTCGCAACACCACCTTTCCGGATTGCTGTCGCACCTCGGAATCGAAATTTCATAATCCGTTTCGATGAAATTTACTATTTTTAACCCTTATTAAATTCATTACAATGAGTACAGAAACTTTAGATAAAGCCAGAGCAAACCTTCCGGTAAGAGGTTTTTTGAATATTGAAGACATCAAAATTCCACAAGGCGAGGAATTGAAACAGGCGATTCTCGACCTTAAAAAAGAGAAAAACGCTGTAATCCTCGCACATTATTACCAACCAGCCGATATTCAGGATATTGCGGATTTCTTGGGAGATTCATTACAACTGGCCAGACAAGCAAAGGACACCGATGCGGATATGATCGCCTTTTGTGGTGTACATTTCATGGCGGAAGCAGCAAAAATCCTGAACCCGACTAAAAAAGTAGTTTTACCGGATACTCAGGCCGGATGCTCCCTTGCAGATGGTTGCAGCGGTGAAGGGCTACGCAAAATGCGTGAGCAATATCCGGATGCACTTATTGCGACGTACATCAACTGTAACGCGGAAACCAAGGCAGAATCCGACATCATTGTAACGAGTTCCAATGCGGAAACCATCATCGAAGCCTTGCCAAAAGACCGCCCGATTATTTTCGCACCGGATAAAAATTTAGGTAGATATCTCTCTAAGAAAACAGGTCGCGACATGATTCTTTGGGATGGAAGCTGCATCGTCCACGAAGCATTTTCGATGGAAAGAATTGCGCAACAATTAGCCGAAAACCCTGATGCTAAACTCATTGCCCACCCGGAATCTGAAACTCCGGTATTGGATCTGGCGCATTTCATCGGCTCTACCTCGGCGCTATTGAACTTTGTGGAAAAGGATGATTCACAAAAATTTATTGTAGCCACCGAAGAAGGAATCCTGCATGAAATGAAAAAGCGCGCACCTCAAAAAGAACTTATTCCCGCCTTGGTTTTCGATGAAAGCTGCAACTGCTCGGAATGCTTCTACATGAAGCGCAATACGATGGAGAAATTGTACCTGTGCATGAAATACGAACTTCCGGAAATTTTAATCGATGAAGAGCTTCGCCTAAAGGCCTTGAAACCAATCGAGGCGATGCTGGAAATGAGTAAAACGATCAAATAAAATCGTACTTGTACATAATAATGAAAATTTACCTCGAAAACATAAAAATCTACGCGTATCACGGTGTTTTGCCGGAGGAAAATATCATTGGAACTTCTTATTTGGTCAATGCCGAATTCCATGCGGACCTTTGGAGAGCCACAGAAACCGATGATTTGAATGACACCATCAGTTACGCCGATTTGAATGAGATCATTCATGATGAAATGGCGATTCCGAGCAAACTTTTGGAGCATGTCGCAGGAAGAATCATCAAAAAAATCCACGAAAAATTTCCGCAGATTTCTTTTATTAAAATTAAAATCACCAAAACGTCTCCGCCAATGAAAGGTGAAATGAACGGCGCAAGCGTGGAGTTTGAGAAGAAATTCTGAATTTTTGCACACCAATATTAAAAAATTGCGGCAGAAATTTTTGCATTCAACCAATAAAAGCGGGCTTCGGTCCGCTTTATTTTTTTTATGACCTTCTGCAATTTAAAAATCGTTAACAATCATCTACAAACCCACAATCCGGTAATTATCCCCAAATATTTTCAGTAAATTTGCGATGGTAAAATCACCATCCAACAAACCGATCACGCTTAAAAAAGTCCGATGAAATATCTCATACTCTCTTTATTTTCTGCCCTGCTTTTGAGCATTTCCTGGCCTACTTACGGCATTCCGTTTTTTATTTTTTTCGCTCTGGTTCCTCTCTTAATCATGGAACACGACATTTCGAAGTTTTCGAAGGTTAAAAACAAAGGAAGTCTCATTTTCGCGCTATCATACTTATGTTTTGTGATTTGGAATATCGTAACCACCGGTTGGCTTTATGGTTCCAAAAACCCGGATGGCAGTCATTCTATTTTGGCGGTAGCGATTCCGGTGGTCGTGAATTCGTTGCTGTATTCCTTAGTTTTCCAACTTTATCATTGGTACAAAAAAATTCAGGGAACGTATTTCGGTTTGGTATTTTTTGTAGCGATATGGATGGCTTTCGAGAAATTCCACCTCAGCTGGGAACTCACTTGGCCTTGGCTGAATCTGGGAAATGTTTTTGCTGATTACCCAAAACTGATTCAATGGTACGACACCTTGGGAGCAACAGGAGGAAGTTTCTGGATTTTATTGATTAATGTGTACGCATTTTATACGTTAAGAATTTGGGAAGCCGGAAGAAAAAGAAAATCCTTGGTCATCAACGCCGCAATTCTCGCTGCCGCAATCGCCCTTCCGATACTGATTTCCACGATGAAATATCAGAATTTCGATGAAAAACCCATCGGCTCGGTAAATGTTTTAATGCTTCAACCCGACCTGGATCCTTATAACGAGAAATATTCGAAAGACAGTTTAACGATTTTAAATGAATTGTTGACTTTAGCCGAAGAAAACTCTCCGAAGATCAATCAAGCCAACCCCATTGATTATTACATCGGTCCGGAAACTTCGATTCCCGGTTATGGTTCGATTTCCGAAAGCGGTTTTGAGCAAAGCACTTTGCTTAATAAGGTGAAAAGCTTCCTCGCCCAACATCCGAAATCCATTTTCACTACCGGTATTTCTTCGCATCAATTTTATAAAGATCCCGCTAAAAAATCGGAAACAGCTTATCAAACCGCGGACGGAACGTATGTGGACAGCTATAATTCTGCAGTACAAATCATTCCGAACCAAAAAGTGCAGGTTTACCACAAAGGAAAATTGGTACCGGGCGTCGAGATTTTCCCATACATACATGTGTTGAAGCCCATTCTCGGAGATGCCATGCTGAATCTCGGCGGCACGATTGCTTCCCTCGGAATCGATAAAGAAAGGAAAGTCTTCAGCAATCCTTTCAATAAAGGAAAAATTGCTCCTGTCATTTGCTACGAAAGTATTTACGGAGAGTATGTGACGGAATATGTGAAAAATGGAGCCAATTTTCTTGGCATCATGACCAACGATTCTTGGTGGGGCGTCACACAAGGTCATCAACAGCTGATGGCATACGCCAAACTCCGCGCGATAGAAACCCGACGGGAAATTGCGAGAGCAGCCAATAGTGGAATTTCTGCCCACATCAACGCGAGAGGCGATGTGATGGCGGATACGCTGTACGGTGACAGAACTGCATTGTTTGCGAAAGTGAATCTTTATGATAAAATGACATTCTACACACGCTCCGGCGATTTGCTGACGAGAATTTCAATTTTTGTTTTAGGATTTTTGGTTTTCTACACGATGATTAAGCAATTTCAAAACCGAAAGAAAGCGTAACCATTCTCACTAATTCTGGTAATTAATGTAAGATTAAAAAAAATCTCGCTGATTGTGCTGATTGTGCTGATTCTTGTCTTACTAAATAAATTTTCAGTATCAGCTAAATCTGCAAGAAACACCAATTATTTTTTTTCTGATTTTTTATGATTAAAATGATTGAGCAGCAAGCGAATTTCATTGAATTCAAAATCGTTGGGAAGTACTTTTTTCCATTCTGTTAAGGTTTCGTGGTCGCTGTTTTTTTGAATTCTTTTTCGAAAAGTTTTATCTTCTCTTTATCGAAAACTCTGGTGAGATCGAGCAATCCCCTTTCTGCAAATTTTGCGAGATGGCCGTAAATCGTTTCGGTGACCAAACCTCTTTCTTTACCAATTTCGGGGATGGTTTTTCCTTCTTCAAAAAGCTGAAAAGTAAGAATATGAGACGGAACTTTGGCGATTTTGGTCGTCACTTCCACTTCATTTTCTTTATCGAAAAGCGGAGTCTCCAACAAATAAACTTGCTTTAGATCATTTAAGTAATCTTCCAAATCATCCAAAAATACTCGGAAATCTTCATTGTATTGTTTTAAACCTTTTACGCCTTTTGTTTCGGCATAAAAATCTTTCAACGGAGCAAAAATTTTAGCATTTACATTCGTGAAAAAGAAATTCACCGCCCCTTTTGCTTTGGTTTCTATTTCGTTCCATTCTTCGGTTCCCTCAATAAATTTTCGGGTTTTCTGTTGAATGATCTTTTCAAATTTCCCGAAAACATCTGCCAATTTTGCGGCTTCAGGTTTGATGCCTTGGTACAGGAATTTTATTTTATCTTTATCCAATCCACGGCTTTGAATTGCGGCGTAATGCCACTTTTCCAAATCTTGCATCATCCATCCACAAGAAATACGATTGATGATTTTGCGGATGCTGTAATCGTATTTTTCGGTATTTAAAATTTCTTCAATCCGGTTGTTCGCGTGGGTTTCATCCTGAAATCTGGCAACCCTGCGATCCGAGAAAATAACTTCGGGCGTGATTTTAGACTTTAAAACAATCCCTTCCAAAGTTCGGCAACGCGACAGGGCGACATAAACCTGGCCCGACGCAAAAGATTTTCCGGCATCGATGATGAGTCGATCAAATGTTAATCCTTGAGATTTATGAATGGTGACCGCCCAAGCCAAGCGAATGGGATACTGTTTGAAACTTCCCAAAACCTCTTCTTTAATGCTTTTGTCTTCATCCAAAGAGTACTTTTTCTGTTCCCAGGTTTCTTTTTTGAGGGTATAAATTCCATCTTCCCCATCGATGATGACGCGGACTTCCTGCTCATCAACCCCAACCACTTCTGCCAATTTCCCGTTGAAATACCGCTTTTCGCCACTCGCATCGTTTCGGATAAACATAATTTGCGCACCGGTTTTCAACTCTAATTTTTCATCATTCGGATATTGGTTTTCATTAAAATTGCCTATGATTTCTGCTTGATAAATTTTTGGTTTTCCGGGAAGTTCTGCCAGTTTTTTCTGGTTGATTTCGTCCGCCATTTTGTTGTGCGAAGTCAGATAAACATAAGATTCGGTGGTCGGTTCAAAATCCGGAAGATATCTTTTATTTAAAGTTTCAAAATCGATATCGCCAATTTTTCCGTCGCGAATTTCATTTAAAATTTCAAGAAACTTTTCGTCTTTCTGCCGATACACGGTGGTGAGTTCCAAAGTGATCAAAGGCAATTGACTGAGCGCAAGACTATCAAAGAAAAATGGGGAATTATAGTATTGTTTCAACACATTTTCATGTCGAACGACCGGCGGAAGTTGGTAAAGATCTCCAATAAAAAGCATCTGAACACCTCCGAATTTCTGTTGGTTTCTTCTGATATATCTTAAAGAGAAATCCATCATATCCAAAACATCGGCACGCAACATGGAAACCTCATCGATTATAATGATTTCAATCTCGCGAAGGAGTTTCAGCTTGTCTTTTCGGTATTTGAAATGGTGCATCAAATCGGCGATATTATTGGCAATATTGCTATCGACCCGATCCGTGGTGGGAAGGAAAGTGCGCAAAGGCAGCCCAAACATGGAATGAATCGTCACACCACCTGCATTGATTGCAGCAATTCCTGTGGGCGCAACCACGATATATTTTTTGCGGGTTTTACTCACAAAATCGTTCAGGAAGGTGGTTTTCCCGGTTCCGGCTTTCCCGGTGAGAAATATACTGCGGTTAGTATGTTCAACTAAATTGAAGAGAGATTCATTCATCAGTCAAAATTAATTAAATAAAAAATAAAGGCCTTATTTTTGATTCAGAAAAACAATCAAAAAAAAATTCTGACATGAAAATTTATTCCTTAATGGTGTTCGCTTTATTGGCAACGACATCTTGCAAAACAAAACAATCGGTGGACAATTTGCCGAAAGACATCACCCTGAAACCCATCAATGAAGCTGAAAACGACAAAGAGATGATGCAAGAATTGCGTATGCAAATCGATTCCCTATCCAAAAGTGTCGCTTGCACAGATCCGGCGGATTGGCGAATTGCTCCTGCTGGTGCAAAACCCTGTGGTGGACCTGGTTTTTATTTAACCTATCATAAAAATGTAGAAAATGAAATCCTACCCATGATACAAAAATATACCAACATGAGTACTGCTTTTAATAAAAAATACGGTTTGATGTCGGATTGCGCAATGGTGCAACCACCGACCGGAATTCGCTGTGAAGACAACAAAGCTGTTCCCATATACGGAAGCGGAGGAATTTAAAGCTACTTAAATAGAGGAATCGTGGATTTTTTTGGAATCTGAATCAATGATGATTGTCTTTTGGACATTAGGACTTAAAGTTACTTCAGCATCTTGGTGAGTAATTGCCCATTTGGCATGTGCGGAAGGCTTGATTTCAAGTCCGTTCCTTTTGCTGTACACTTTGGTAAAAATGGCACCGATAAAAATCAGTTGACAAGTATAATTGATCCACATCATTATTAAAATCACCGATCCTGCACCTCCAAATGCGGAGGTAGGTTTAAACGATTCAAAATAATAGGTAAGCAAATATTTTCCTAAAGTGAAAAGTAGAGAGGTGAAAAACGCACCCGACCACACTGATTTCCATGGAATTTCAGCATCAGGTAAAACTTTGAACATCAGCGCAAAAAGCAGCGTCGTCACAATAAATCCAATGACAATATTAGCTACATAAACCAGTTCAAATGTCGACAAGCCGAATTGTGAAATCACCCAATTATTCAACAAACCGATTAGGGTGGAAAGCAAAAAAGTAATTAAAAGCAAAAACCCAATGATGAGAATCATACTGAGCGAACTCGCCCGATCGAGAATATATTTTTGCCAGGCTTTTTTCGGTGTCGCCTCCACATCCCAAAGCTTGTTTAATGATTTTTGAAGCTGAAAAAACAAAGTGGTAGAACCGAAAACCAAAGATGCAATCCCGACGACTTTCATCCAGAAGCTTTTCTTATCAACCATCGCATTAACAATCATTTCCTGCACACTTTTGGCAGCATCGCGCCCCATCATTCCATCGATTTGGCGCGTCACCTGACCACGAATAGCTTCTTCGCCAAAGAAAATTCCGGCAACCCAGATGATGATAATTAAAAGTCCGGGGATGGAAAATATAGCGTTATAAGCCAGAGAAGCTGAATCGGTACCTAAATCTCGGGACGAAAAATCCTTATACGTATCTTTCATCGTTTGCCACAATTCTTTAAGTTTCAGCTTCATCTTTGTTATTTTAAAGGTTGCTTTTGGCACTCCAAAAACTGCACCAAAAACGAGCATCTCAGCAATTTGTTCTGAAATCTTGATTTCTAAAACGGTGTTTCGGCTAAAATTTAATCTTCTTTATACCACGATGAATATTTTACATAATTATTGGCAATTCTCTCCACTTCACCTTCCAACAACTCGGCAGATATATCTTTGATTTTCTTTGCAGGAATTCCACCCCAAACTTCCCCGGATTTGATGTGAGTCCCCTGTGTAACCACACTTCCAGCGCCAACAATCGAATTGCTTTCGACCACACATTCGTCCATCACAATGGATCCCATTCCGATCAGTACATTATCGTGCAAAGTGCAGCCATGAACAATCGCGTTGTGCCCAATGGAAACACTATTACCGATAACGAGCGGAAATTTTTCATAAGTACAATGAAGCATTGCGTTATCCTGCACATTCACCTTATTTCCCATTTTGATGAAATGTACATCGCCGCGGATCACCGCATTGTACCAAATGCTGCAGTCTTTCCCCATCGTTACATCGCCGATGATGGTTGCGGTTTCTGCTAAAAAAGTATTTTCTCCGATTTGTGGACTTTTGCCGAGAAGTTCTTTTATTAAAGCCATATTATAATCGATTTATTCATTAATATTAAGTTGAAACGTAAGTTTCGATATTTAAAAAAACAAAAATACTGATGATTGACAATGTCTAAAATCTCTTGCCCGATTTCTGATATCTTATCCGTATTTTTGCCTTTCAAATTTAAATAAATAAAATGAGACAAATATTGATAGAGCCAACCGAAAACCCAAAAGTATTGAAGTTTGTAGCCGACTACAACTTAATTCCGGGTTCATTGGAGCTTGATAGAAATTCAGATATATCGGAAATTCCTTTGGCACAGGAGCTTTTTAATTATCCTTTTGTGGAAAGAATCTTCATCACCGCTAATTTTATTGCTGTAGCAAAACAAGATACGGTGGAATGGGAATTCGTTTCAGAAAATTTAAAAAATGTTATCGAAGACGAATTGCTCGCTAATCCGAGAATTTATCTTCAGAAAAAAAGAGAGATGTACCAGATCTATGCGGAAATGACGCCGAATCCCATGGTCATGAAATTCGTTTCAAACAAATTGTTAATCGATGGTTTTGTGGAAGTGAAATCCCGCGAAGAGGCCGATGGAGTTCCATTGGCACAAGCAATTTTCAAGGAATTCGATTTTGCTAAAGAAGTTTTCATTTCCGATAATTTTGTAGCGGTAACCAAAAATGTATCCGTAGAATGGCATGAAGTAATGGTAGCGGTACGCGCTTTCGTAGCAGATTACCTTCAAAATGGTGGCGAAATTTCCAACCTGGAACCTCAGAAACACGAAAGTCCGGTAGAAAGCATCATCAACAGAGATTACACCGAAAGCGAACAGAAAATTTCGGACATCCTGAATGAATATGTTGCACCGGCTGTTGAAGGCGATGGTGGAAAAATATCCTTAATCGAATATGTTTCGGAAACCAAAACCGCTAAAATGCTTTTGCAGGGCGCATGCTCCGGATGTCCGAGTTCCACAGCGACCTTGAAAGGAGGTATTGAAAACGTATTGAAACAGTTTCTCCCGGAATTGGTAGAAAATGTGGAAGCCGTAAACGGATAAAAATGTGATCAACCACAAAAGTCACAAAAGTAGAAAGTAATTCTTTTGTTTTTATAAGGAAAAATAAGAACCTCAATTCTTTGTTTCCTTAAAAGTATTTTTTAATAAAAAATGGTTACCCAATCTTATCTTACCGACCTCACGTACCGAATAACTGGCGCTTGTATTGAAGTGCACAAGGAATTGGGGCCTGGTTTATTGGAAAAAGTATATCATGAAGCTTTAAAAGAAGAATTTAAACTAAGGAGTATCGATTTTAAATCTGAAATTCAAGTTGATGTAGTTTACAAGTGCAAAAAATTATTTTGTGATTTTCGATGTGATTTCTTAATTGAGGATCTCATTGTTTTGGAAATAAAATCAGTAAAAAGTTTCGAAGATATTCACCGGGCAAAACTTTTAAATTATATGAATATTCTAAAAGTTCCGAAAGGTGTGTTAATCAATTTTAATGTGAAAAATATATACCACGAAGGTCAGGAAACCATGGTCAATCAATATTATAAAGAATTAATGTAATTTATTTGATCTTTATGGAGAAATAAGTTGCATCTTAAATAATGCTTTTGTGACTTTTGTGGTCAAATTAAAAAATAAATATTTTGTCAAAGAAAGGAATATTACTAGTTAATCTCGGCTCGCCAAAATCTACAGACGTTAAAGACGTTAAAGATTACCTCGATGAGTTTTTAATGGATGAAAAAGTGATCGATTACCGATGGTTTTTCCGATCGCTTTTAGTGCAGGGAATCATCCTCAATACACGACCACCAAAATCTGCAGCAGCTTATAAAACGGTTTGGACTGATGAAGGATCGCCGCTGATCGTCATTACCAAAAAAATTCAACAAAAACTCCAGAAGTTGGTAGATGTCCCGGTTGAAATCGGGATGCGATACGCTGAACCAAGCATCGAAACCGGCATTCGAAAATTGACAGAACAAGGCGTTAACGAAATTGTTTTGTTCCCGCTATACCCACAATATGCGATGAGCACAACGGAAACGGTGGTTGATAAAGCCGAAGAAGTGCGCAAAAAACACTTCCCACAGGTGAAAATTAATTACGTGCAACCATTTTACAATCGCGATATCTATATTGATTGTCTCACCGAAAGCATCCGCGAGAAACTTCCTGAAAATTTCGATGCGCTGCAGTTTTCTTACCACGGCGTTCCAGAAAGACATATCTACAAAACCGATCCTACAAAAACCTGCAACCTCAACGATTGCTGCTCACGCGAAACCAATCCGAGTCATCAGTTTTGCTACAGACATCAGTGCTTCAAAACCACTGAATTGGTGATTGAAAAACTTAATATTCCCAAAGAAAAAACGGTCATTTCTTTCCAATCCAGATTGGGAAAAGACAAATGGATGGAGCCATATACCGATGAAACATTAGAAAACTTGCCTAAAAAAGGAGTGAAAAACCTTGCAATTGTTTGTCCGGCTTTCGTTTCCGATTGCCTAGAAACATTAGAAGAAATTTCGATGGAGGGTAAAGAAGAATTTCTACTCGCAGGTGGCGAAAACTTCAATTACATCCCGTGTTTGAATGATGAAGACCGCTGGATTGATGTGGTGAAAACGCTTTGTGAGGAAAAACTGAATGAATTTTACTTGGTTTAAATTACCGCACCGGAGTTCGAAATTCACCATAACCGATCAGGCCATCGTAATTTCTGCCGAATGGTTGGTAATATAAAAACGCTTGGTACAAATTCTCGGTTTGCCAGAAATTTCCGTTGATTTCCCCGAAATTTAGAAGGCCATCTTGGTTTTGTGTTGCGAGAATATAATTGTAAAATCCTTGTTTCAAATAGATTTTTGCAATGTATTTTTTTGCATTTTCATCATATACCATTTCGTTTTCTTTGCTTGGAACGAAATCGTTGAAACCACCCAAAACATGGATTTTCTTATCTGTTTTTTCAGAATCTAATGCGAAATAAACCCAGGAATAATCGGCTTCGCGATTGGCATCGCGCTCAATTCCCAAATCGCTTCGTCGGAAATAAAAAGCGCCATTGACGTCCGGTTGATATTGATAATTGAGCGGAAAAGCCCACACTGGATGCAGGTAAGTATGATTAACTCCGTCCACCGTTTCTGCTCCAGCAACCATATCGAAAGCTTGATTCATGTTTTTATTATCAAAATAATAAAACTCATTATTTCCCGGAAAAACCAAATTCATTTGCTGGAAAAGAATTCGATTTCCCAGTACTGAACTTGGTTTTTGGTTGGTGATTAGCATATTCTGGTTATTATTTTGTAAAATATTTAAACTGACAGAATTGATATTTTGCAGCAGCGAAGCGTTGTTTCCAACGACTTGTACTTCTACCCTTTGATTGATTTCCGGACGGCGAGCATCCGAAATTCTGCTAATCGCAACACCCACATTCGCTCCATCTTCCACCACCGAAAAACGCTTGGTAAATAGCTTTTTATTCTCTGAATCCAGATAAACGATTATCTCAAAATTTCCCGAAATTTTCGGCCGGATTTTATCATTCGGAAACGCCAAGGAATAATGAGTGTACGGCTGATTCGTATTGAAAGAATATTCAAATTGATCGATCAACGCATTGAGACTTCCGGAGGCATATTCGGTGAAAAAAAGTCCGTCTTCCTTCCAGTTTCGGTCGTAATGTTTCAGGGTATATCGATAAATATTGCTTCCGTTGGAAAGATCATCAAACTTTAAAATAAGCTGGTCATTAAAGCCAATCACAGGAGTTTCATCATTCGTTTGTGGATTAAACAATTGAATACTGCGGATATCTTGCCCCAAAACGGAACAAAAAATCATCAAAAAAAGAAAAGGTAAAAATTTCATCACTACGAAAATAACGAAAATAACGACGTTTTGTTGCCACTCACTGCAAATTGTTGTACAAAAGCGTATTTTTGAACTTTCAAAAACATCATTTATGCTTCATATAAAATCCTTTACCTTCAATCCTTTTTCGGAAAACACTTATGTAGTTTTTAATGAAAATAGAAACGCATACCTCATCGATCCGGGAAATTTCACCGATGCTGAAACCACTGCTTTGCAACAATTTATTGAAAACCAAGGGTTAAAAATCCAGAATATTTTGCTCACTCATGCGCACATCGACCATGTATTGGGTTTGCAGAAAATGTATGATTTGTACAAAGTTCCGGTATTATTGCACGAAATTGAAAATGAAATTCTCGACCGAAATCCGATGGATGCGAACCGTTTTGGTTTTTTCTTTAAACCATTTGAAGGTACCATTCAATTTATAAAAGAAAATGAAATCGTGAAACTAGATGAAGATTCCTTGAAAATCCTACACGTTCCAGGACATTCACCGGGAAGTGTTGCCTATTATTCGGAAGCTGAAAAGCTGATGATTTCCGGAGATGTGTTGTTCGAAGGTAGTATCGGAAGAACTGATCTTTACAAAGGAAATTATGAACAATTAATCGAAAGTGTTCAAACAAAATTATTCGTATTGGATGACAAAACCACGGTGTACAGTGGACATGGAAACCCGACAACAATTGGGTTTGAGAAAACTTACAACCCTTTCTTTAAATAAAAAAACGCATCCGAAGATGCGTTTTTTGTATGTATTCTGAAAATTATTTCCACTTAATTCCGCAACCCATGCTTGGTCTTTGCAGTTCTTCTTGTGGTTCACCTGCGAGCAGATTTTCGAAAGCGATAATTAAATCTTCGCCAGTAACTTCCTTTTGATTTCCCGGTCTGGAATCATCCATTTGTCCGCGGTAAACGAGATCCAGTTTTTCATCGAAGAAGAAGAAATCGGGGGTACAAGCTGCATCATAAGCTTTAGCAATCGCCTGGCTTTCATCAAAAAGATAAGGAAAATCAAATTTTCTTTCCACCTGAAATTCCGCCATTTTCAAAGGTGAATCTGCTGGATATTTATCGGTATCATTGGAATTGATCGCAATAAATTCTATACCTTTCTCCTGATAATCTTCGTATAATTCCGCGAGTTTATCGATGACATGCAACACAAACGGACAGTGGTTACACATAAAAATAACGAGGGTTCCCTTTTCGCCTTTCAACTCATCTAGTGTCTGCAATTCATTGGAATGCGAAGGATTTGGAAGTTCGAAAAATGGAGCTTTTGTGCCCAGTTCAAGCATATTGGAAGGAGTATTTGCCATTTTAATTAATTTTAGATTTGATGTTTAAATTACTCAACAAAGATAAGGATTCTTGCAATGAATTTTCAAAATTCACCCAATGGATGTTGGTTTCTTTGCGATACCAAGTCAGTTGTCTTTTGGCAAATCTTCGGGAATTTTTTTTGATTTCTTCCACCGCAAAATCCAAACTCCATTCTCCATCAAAATATCGGAAAAGTTCGGAATATCCGACGGTTTGCAAGGCAATATGCTTTCGAAAATCAATCAGTGAACGCGCTTCGTCAATCAATCCATTCTCCAACATAACATCCACACGCCGGTTGATTCTTTCATAAATCGTTTCGCGAGGCGCGGAAATCCCGATTCGAATGACCTCAAAATTCCGCTGATTCAACTGAACAGAAATATTTTCGGTATACGTTTTTCCGGTTTGCCAAATCACATCAATAGCCCGGAAAAGTCGTCTGGGATTATCTTTATCTACGATGTTAAAATATTCCAGATCTAGTTTTTCAAGAATTTTTTGTACACTTTCAATTCCTTCTTCGTTGAAAATTTTTTCCAACTTTCTTTGCTTTATTTCGTCTGCTTCCGGCAAATCGTTCAATCCTTGGATAACCGCTTTTTCATACATCATACTGCCTCCAACCATGATCACCACTTCATTTTTAGTGAATAACTCTTCAATTTTTGCGATCGCTTCCCTTTCGAATTGCCCGATGGAGTAGTAATCTTCCACCGAAAGATTGCCTATAAAATGATGCGTTGCCTGCGCTAATTCTTCGCTGGTCGGCATTGCGGTACCGATTTTCATCTCTCTAAAAAACTGTCGGGAATCGCAGGAAACAATTTCTGTATCGAAATATTTCGCTAATTCAATGGCGAGTTTGGTTTTGCCAATTCCGGTGGTTCCTACAATGGAGATGAGTTTTTTCATTGGTGCAAATTTCCTGATTTTTTTTGAATAAAAAGAACAGCTTGGAAATTCTAGAAAATTTAACAAGAAAAAAGTCGCCAAGTTTCCTTAGCGACTTTTAATAAATTAATCATTATTAACTGATGATTTCTGCTTCAGAAATCTGCTTACTATTCTTTAGTTCTTCTTCCCAAGCGACAAATTTTTCAGCTTCGGAAATCAACATCGGAATCGCAAGAGCCAAAAGCGCCAAATCGTCTAAAACTCCGATCACCGGAATCCAATCGGGCAAAATATCCAATGGAGAAATTAGGTAAACGAACACCAAACCGGGAAGAATCACGTTTTTGTATTCAGGTTTATAGCCACCTTTCGACATCACCGATTTCATCATACGTGCAATTACAGGGATTTTTTGAATGAAGCCTTTGTGTTTGAAAGCTTCTTTAGCAAGGGCAATTTTTGAGAGTTTCATGTTTGTGTTTGATTTTTTAAAACGCTATATATTTTTCAAATTCTATACCACAATTTCGTAATTTCTGTTAAATATTATTTCGTTACATTATCAATAAAATCGTGTACAGATTTGCTGTTCCAATCCTTCGAAGCATCTTCTTTCAGAAGAATTCTTCCGTTTTTGTCGAGTAAAAAAGTGGTTGGGAAAACTTTTGGCAACACATTATTCGAAATCGGACTTTGAGCAATGTAAACCGGAACGGTATAATTATTCTCTTTCAAGAATTTCACCACCGCAGCTTCTTCATCCTGCATTGCAATGAGCACGAAATCTACTTTATCTTTCTTAGTTTCATAGAGTTTTTGAATCGTTGGCCATTCTTCCCGACACGGAGGGCACCAAGTTCCCCAGAAATTCAGAAAAATCAGTTTATTTCCTTTAAAATTTTTCAGATTGGTACTGGCTACATTAATGCCTTTCAACTGAACATCCAAGTCCGAATCCTGCAAAGTAATTGCATTCTCAATCGCGGCAACCGGAAAAAAAAGATCCTTGAGCTTCAGTTTAACGGAAGGAAAAAGGTAAAGCACCGCAATAACCGCCGCGGCAATGATATAAAAAAAGTTTTGTCTTAAAAATTTCATCTTAAATTAAATTGATAATTTCTTCGATAGCATCTGCTCCACGGTTTTTCGCATAATATACTTGCAAATCGTTATAAAATTCTTCGCGAGGATACGTTTCCTCATTTTCTTTGAATTTTTTGAGCAATTGCGTTCCGTACTCTGGGCGAGGACCCCAAACATTCTTCACCGAAAAGTCAGAATTAAGCAGTACAATTTTAGGAATGGATTGCGTTCCATTGGTTAAAAACTGATCGATTAAAGACGGATCAGAATCTCTTAAAAAGATCTTTACCTCAATTCCGGCTGCTGCAAAAAACTGAGAAACCGCAGGAACAGTCGCACTTGCATCGCCACACCAAGGTTCCGAAATAATTAAAACTTTTCCATCGAAATTTTTCGATTTCAATTTTTCCAGCATTTCAGGATTTACCTTGAAAGTTTTCAGCGTTCGCTCCATTCTTTGCAACCCGAGTTCGTAATAATCTTTATAATGATCGCCTTCCGCAGGGTTTTCGGCCCGTTGTTTTGCTACTTGCATATACTCATCAAAGGTAATTGCATTTTCCCAATATTTTTCCATGTTCTTTTAAATAAAATAGGTTGAACTTTTTGTTTTTGAAATTAAATTCTTCGCAAACGATTAATCAAAAATAAGTCCGCTAGTACAAAAGCGGCCAGGTTTTCCACAATAGGAACTGCTCTTGGCAAAACGCAAGGATCGTGTCTTCCTTTTCCTTCAACCGTGACAGAATTTCCATCTTTATCGACACTTTCTTGAGGCCGCAAAATTGTTGCAATTGGCTTGAAAGCTACCCGAAAATACACATCCATTCCGTTGGAAATTCCCCCTTGAATTCCGCCTGAAAGATTCGTTATGGTAGAAAAATCGGAATTAAATAAATCGTTGTGATCTTTGCCGGTCATTTTTGCTCCACAAAAACCGCTTCCGTATTCAAAACCTTTTGCAGCGTTAATGTTCATCATCGCTTTCGCCAATTCTGCTTGCAATTTTCCAAAAACTGGTTCGCCAATTCCTACCGGAAGATTCTTGATCACACAAGTTATCGTTCCGCCAATCGTATTGCCTTCCTTTTTGATTTCTTTAATTCTCGCGATCATTTTTTCGGCAGTTTCGGCATCCGGACAACGAACATCGTTAGAATCGGTTTTAGAAAAATCTAGATCCTGATAAGGTTTTTCACAAAAAATTTCACCGACGGAAGAAACATATGCATTGATTTCCACATTTTCCGGGAGAAGTTGTTTCGCCAAACTTCCTGCTACTACCCAATTGACCGTTTCTCGCGCTGAAGATTTGCCGCCACCGCGAAAATCTCGGATTCCGAATTTTTGATCATAAGTAAAATCAGCATGACTCGGACGATAAGCTTGAGCAATATGGTCGTAATCTTTTGATTTTTGATTTTCGTTTTCTATGGTAAATCCGATCGGCGTTCCAGTAGTTTTTCCATCAAAAATTCCGGACAGAAACTTCACGGTATCGCTTTCTTTTCGTTGCGTTACAATAGCCGACTGACCGGGTTTTCTGCGATCAAGCTGATGCTGAACCTCATCTAAATCTACCTCCAAACCAGCAGGAAAATTATTAATAATTCCGCCGTAAGCGATTCCGTGGCTTTCGCCAAAGGTAGAAAGGGTAAGAAAATTTCCTAAATTGAACATGATACAAAGTTAATCAAAAGTTGCGAAATAGCCCATACAGAAAGGAAAAGGTTGATGTTTTCAGCGGAGATATTCGGGTGGGAAATTGCTGATTATTTTTTGAAGTTGAATTTTTTCTTCCTCACTCATTTTTCTCCAAATAAAATCTTCCTTTAAGGCCTTACCTTGCAATTGTGGGAAAATTCCTGCTTCCAAATATTTTTGAAGAAAATACGGGGAAATTGAAGGCAAAGGTGTATCAAAACTAAATGGATACTGTTGTACGACGTTGAATTTCAAATTACCGATTTGGTAGGTTTTATAATTCTCTAGTTCGAAACTTGCTGGTTTAAAAAATTGATTTTCGCTAAAGCCCGTCATAAAATATCCTAAGTTAAAACTCGGAAAAACCGTTTTTGTAAGTTTAGGGAAAGTAAGAAAAGTGCCTGTAATAAATGATAAAACAAAGAAAACCCTCAAAGAATTTTTCTTTGAAAACCACTGAAAAAAAATTACAAAAAACACGGCAAAAAATACATCGAGAAAAAAACGATATTGCGCAGAAAACAGCAGTACCGCTACGCTTTTAATCATTAACGAAAAGAAAATAATCCAAACTATTTTTGAATTTTTTCGGATCGCAAAAATCATTAAAGCCAATAAATTCAACACAAAGAACTGATGAATAATTCCTTTAATTCCCTTTAAAAAAAGCCAGTTTTTAACGAAATCAAAAGAAGAAAATTCCTGAATTTCCTGATAAGAATATTGCATGTCAAAAGTTTTGAGCAACGCCATTTCCGCGGAATTCGCTAATAGAACGGAATTCGGTTTCCAACTGATTCCAAAATCGGGAAACTGTACTGGGAAAATGGGAAATCCGAACACCCAACTGTTTTTAAAAATCATTAAAACTAAAATCAAAATTCCGGGAACAACGAAAGTAATTTTCGATTTCAAAACCATCAATGCATACAGAAAAACAGCGATGGGTAGCCAAATCATCGTCGGTTTGATAAAGAAAACAAATGTCGAAAAAGCGAAAAGAAGTATGGCATTTTTATTTGTGTTTAATATTTCATTGAGGAGCATTAGAGACAAAACAATCACCGGCAAATCTGGACTCGGAGATTGAGCGAACAGAAATAAGAATGGCAAGAAAACCAGATGAATCCATGATTTTTTTTCAAAAATATAAATCGAATAAATAATCAAAAGAACGGTATTCAGCCGAAGAAAAGGATCGGAAAAATTGGAAAAGCCGGCTTGCAAAACATGCCACGCCGACATTTGTCCCAACGTAGGATCGAGATTGGAAATTCCCTTGACCAATCCGAATTCCGAAAGCCATTTGACTGTAGGAACGTAATATCCAAAGTGATCGAGAATGAAAGGATAATACGAACCAAAGAAAATGGTGAACAATAAAATCACGAAAAATGCAGGCGGAGATTCACGCAAAAAACTCCAAAACTGAGTGTAGATTTTATAATAAAAAAATCCCATCAACCCAATAATGATGGTGATTAATTCCACTTTAAGATTAAGAGGAAAAAAGAAAGCAGTAATAGCCCAAACCAACGAAACCGCAAAAATTCCGGTAAATAACTGCCCTGCAATGCCGCTGAATAGTTCTCCTGCAATTTTCCGGAAGAGTTGTCCCCAACCCGCAAAAACGGGAAGAAGAACCACCATCGAGAAGAAAATATACAACATAAAAAAAGATTGCTTAAAAATAAGCAATCTTTTAATTATATCGTCCGGGAATTTTCCGTTACTGTACTCTTCCGTCTTTTCGATCTCCAGCTCTACCGATGGTGTAACCTGTGGCACCACCTACGATACCACCAATTACTGCACCTGCAGCACGATTCTTTTTACTAATAATCGCACCAGCGGCAGCACCACCTACAGTACCGATAATCGTTCCTTTAGCAGCTTTACTCATCCCTTGCTTCTGAGAAGTAGTTGTTCCTTGAGAAGTTCCAGCATAAGTTTCTGAATTCGAACTTGAGCTTGATGATCTCGGTGTATTATTCACATAAACCGTTTTGGTCTCTCTGATTACTTGAGGTTTTGCTGCAGCAGCCTGAGTTTTTGCATTATTTACCTCAGCAATACTATCTGCTTTTCTCTGAGTTTCATAAGCCATTTTTTCTTTTTCGATGGCTAATTTTTGTTTCTCAATCTCCAACTGTCTGGATTGAAATTCCATTTTTTGTTGCTCCAAAGATTTTTCTGCAACGGTATTATCTTTTGTACAAGCCGTAATCATCAAAACCGACGCAAAACCTGCTACAACTATATTTTTAAAACCAAAAGTAAATTTATTTTGTGCTTTTGTATTGATAATTGCTTTCATAACTTTAAATTTAATATTGAACGTACGCCAAAAACGAAACCAAAGCAGGGTTAAAGAAACGTTAAAAATAATAAATTATATCAAAAAACAAAAGCAAGCATCTGAAATTCAGAGGCTTGCTTTCTGGAGGTTCCTAGCGGATTCGAACCGCTGTAGATGGTGTTGCAGACCACTGCCTAACCACTCGGCCAAAGAACCATTTAGGTTTGCAAATATAGCATTTTTTTAAAAAGTAAAAAAACAAATTTAGAAAAACACTTACATTCCTTGAACCCGCAATTTCATTTGGGCTTCGGTATCAACTACCGCGGTGATGCCATTTGGATTAAGTAAAATTTGTGTCGGCTTGACTTTAAACACTTTACCTTCCATTTTAAGTCCTTTATAATATTCTTTATTAAAGGTTTCTTCGATGCTTTTTTTGGATGAATCTTCCAGTTCGGCGGTTGGAATTCCGTATTCTTGTTCGATCATTTTCACAATTTTACCTTGAAAAAGCAATGTGGCGGTTTTCTGAAGAATATTTTTGGTCTTCAACTTAAATTTTGTGTCTTTTAAAACAATTTTCCGAAGCACTTCATCGTAAACGGGAACTCCGGAAATGTAAGAAATTCCATTTACCGCACCTTCGGTAGTCGCTTCAATCATCACCCTTTCGTTTTCCGCAAACACTTTCACAGCATTGATTTTAATCTTGGATTTTCCCTCTCGGAAATCGAATTCTTTCCATAAAAACAGCTGTTCCGCAATTTTCGTAGCTTCTGTAAATGGAATATTGGCGGTAGTTTGCAGAAGAAATTTCTGCGGTAAAGTCTGAACAAAATTAAAATTCGCAATTGATTTAATTAAAGGTGTTGCGGCAGGTTTTTGACCGGTAAAAGTTTCCGAAAAAGCATCAATTCCGATATTTGCTTCGATTTGATTGCCATAAAAAACGAGTGGCGAAACATTCACACTCACGGGAGTGATTTTCAGCCAGGTATTGTAATCCTCCGAAACATGGAATGGTTGGGCAAATTGGTTCCACGCCATCACCGCATACTGCTGAAAATTTAGCTGAGCAACCATCATTTCGTCAATGGTTTTGCAGAAATCGGCTTGTTGTTTCTTTAAACTTTCTTCCACCAAAGAAGTAATCGGTACCTGAATTCTTCCGAAATCCAAAACCGGTTTTTTCACCCATTTGAAACCCATCGGCGAGGTTTGGGTCGTCATTTTCCAATTATTATTGAAGGTCAATTGCATATTAAAATACATCACCGTTTCGAAAGTCGTTTGCTGATAGGTATAAACCCCAAAAGTTCCGATGCCTTTTTCCACCCAAATTTTCAAAGGAACTTCAATTAAAAGATTCTGTTGAGTTCCGCCAACTAATCTGATAGCGCGGGTTTTCCAAACTTTCACTTTAAACTGATCATTGTTATTATCGGTGAAGGCTCTGTCTTCAAAAATCAAATCTTTTACCGAAGCATTGATGATATTGCCAATCTCGGAAAGCGGAATTTTCACAGGCATCGTAATCGAAGATTTTATTTTCGGAAAATAAAAATCCTGTGGGGAAGCAGTTACCGCAGTAGTTTGCGAAAATATTTTGAAACTTAAAATCAAGAATATGGCAATAAAAAATCTTTGCATTTTGGTATTTTCTATAAAACGCAAATTTCAATAAAAATTGATAGATAGTTTTAAAATATCTTTATAATTTGTTTTAAATATCACTAGAAGGAAAATTGGTGTAAGAAAGAACGTACTTTTGTAATGCTTTAATTAAATAAAAAATGACAATGAAAAGATTCGAATTATCGGTCCTGGATTTAGCTCCCGTAAAACAAAATAAAACCATACACGACTCTTTCCACGAGAGTTTAACATTAGCAAAGCACACAGAAAAATTGGGTTACAAACGATTTTGGCTTGCCGAACATCACAACATGCCGAGTATCGCAAGTTCCGCAACCTCTGTATTAATAGGCTTTATCGCCAACGGAACCGAGAAAATCCGTGTAGGGTCAGGCGGAATTATGCTGCCGAATCACAGCTCACTTGTGATTGCCGAACAGTTTGGAACTCTGGAAAGCTTATTCCCGGGAAGAATCGATCTCGGCGTGGGGCGAGCACCCGGAACGGATGGTTTAACAGCCAAAGCGTTAGGCAGAAATCCAATGATCATCAATGAACAGTTTCCGAGGCAAATACAGGAATTGCAACAATATTTCTCGGTAGAAAACTCCACGAGTTTGGTTAGAGCCATTCCCGGTGAAGGTTGCGATATCCCGATTTATATTTTGGGATCGAGCACCGACAGTGCCTGGCTTGCCGCGGAAATGGGCTTGCCTTATGCATTCGCTGGTCATTTCGCACCGGATATGATGGTTCATGCATTTCAGATTTATAGAGAAAATTACAAACCGAGCGAGAAATTCCCGGAATCTTATGCTATTGCTTGTGTGAACGGAATTGCCGCTGAAACCGACGAAGAAGCGAAGAAATTATCAACAACACTTCACCAAGCTTTCCTCAACATTATCAGAAACGACAGAAAGCCCTATTCACCGCCAGTAGAGGACATCGACGAGTTATGGAACCCGATGGAAAAAGCCCACGTTTTGAAAATGTTGCATTACAGTTTTATTGGAAGTGAAGAAACCATCCAATCAAAACTCACTAGTTTTCAGGAAGCTTTTCAGGTGGATGAATTGATGATTACTTCACATATCTACGATGAACAAGCGCGTTTGAAATCTTACGAAATCATCAAAACGGCTGTCGACGGAATGATCTAAAACTCATAAAAATCTCTCGCTGATTATGCTAATACTGCGGATTCATACCAATTTTAATCTGCTCAATCTGTAAAATCTGCGAGAGTATTCTTAATCAATAAGAATCTCTCGCGGATTCAGCCGATTTAGCGGATTGGTTCCAATATGAATCTGCTCAATCTGTAAAATCTGCGAGAGTATTCTTAATCAATAAGAATCTCTCGCTGATTCTGCTGATATTGCTGATTGGTTCCAATATGAATTTGCTCAATCTGTAAAATCTGCGAGAGTTTTCTTCATCAATAAGAATCTCTCGCGGATTCAGCCGATTTAGCGGATTGGTTCCAATATGAATCTGCTCAATCTGTAAAATCTGCGAGCGTTTTTTTGGAATCCATTCCCAATTTATCCTTGCCACTTTCTTAAAACTCAGTATCTTTGCGCCATCTAAAAAAGTAAAATGTCAGATATTCAACTTAATACTATTCCCGAAGCAATAGAAGACCTGAGAAACGGAAAAATAATCATCGTAGTAGATGACGAAAACCGTGAAAACGAGGGCGATTTTTTATCCGCAGCAGAATTGACCACTCCGGAAATCATCAACTTCATGACGATCTACGGAAGAGGGCTTATTTGTACTCCACTGCCTGAAAAGAGATGCGACGAACTAGGGCTCGACATCATGGTAACCCGAAGCAGCGATCCGAAAGAAACCGCATTTACTGTTTCTGTAGATCTTTTAGGAGAAGGCGTTTCTACCGGTATTTCGGCAAGTGACCGAAGCAAAACCATTTTAGCATTGATGGACGAAAATACAAAGCCAACCGATTTCATGAGGCCCGGTCATATTTTCCCGCTGAGAGCAAAAAAAGGTGGCGTACTGAAAAGAGCCGGTCACACCGAAGCAGCAATTGATTTAACAAAGCTTGCAGGCCTAAAAGAAGGAGGCGTAATTTGTGAAATCATGAACGATGATGGATCAATGGCTCGTCTTCCGGAATTGGTAGAGTTGGCAAAAAAACATGATTTGAAAATTATTTCCATCGAGGATCTTATTCATTATCAACTGAAAAAAGGCGATTTGATCGAGCGCATCGAAGAGCGAAAAGTAAAAACCTTCTATGGCGACTATGATTTTTATGCATTTAAAGAAACCAGCACCGACCAGATCCATTTTGCTTTAACGAAAGGCACCTGGGTAGCAGATGAACCAGTTTTGGTGCGGGTGCAGGCATCTAATTCTTATTTTGATGTGCTCAACAGACTTTCTACCGGTGAAAAACCATTGCTAGAAAAAATCACCAAAATGATTAATGACGAAGGAAAAGGTGCAATCATATTCATCAACAATGTATCGAACGCGGAAAACACCTTGAGAAAGTTGCAACAGTTTATCGATTTCCAAGATGGGCAGGAGAAAAGACCTACTTTAGCTTCCAACTTCCACGATTACGGAATTGGAACCCAGATCTTAAAGAATTTAGGAATTACCAAATTCCGCGTGATCACCCAAAACGTCAACCAAAAACCATTGGTCGGTGGCTACGATGTAGAAGTAACGGAAATGGTTCCGCTATAAGACCCCTCTTCAACAAGCAATTATTCCCATCTTCGGATGGGATTTTTTTTTAAAAAATAATTCAGATTTTATTATCGAAAAACTACTCTTTTTCATCATTTTTTATTAAATTTGTTTATTTAATTTAACATAATATAATGGATTTCTCACGCATTCAGGAAAAATTAGAAATACTTGCAGATGCTGCAAAGTACGATGTTTCCTGCTCTTCAAGTGGCGGAAACCGTAAAAACAATGGTGGTTTAGGAAATAGCCATGCTTCGGGTATTTGCCATTCCTACACCGAAGATGGGAGATGCGTTTCCTTGCTTAAAATTTTGTTGACTAATCACTGTATTTTTGATTGTGCATATTGTGTTTCTCGAAAATCAAACGATATTAAACGTGCCGCTTTCACGGTGGAAGAAGTTGTGGATTTAACCATCAATTTTTACCGCAGAAATTATATTGAAGGTCTTTTTTTAAGTTCAGGAATTTTCAAAGATGCAGACACCACCATGGAACGCTTGGTTCGTGTTGCCAAGAAGTTACGCACCGAGCATCGCTTCAATGGTTATATCCATCTAAAATCAATTCCTGGAGCTAGCGAAGAACTGATGAAGGAGGCAGGGCTTTATGCAGACCGACTGTCCATCAACATCGAAATTCCGACAGAGAAAGGTTTGAAACTGTTGGCTCCCGACAAATCCCACGCAGAAATGATAAAGCCGATGGATTTTGTTAAAAACGAATTGATTTTGTATAAAGACGAAAGAAAAATCTTTAAGAAAATTCCAAAGTTCGCACCTGCCGGTCAATCTACACAGATGATCGTGGGAGCCACCAACGAAACCGATTTAAAAATCATAAAAGTAGCCAATCATTTTTACCAAAACTTTAATCTAAAACGCGTTTATTATTCAGGTTATGTTCCCGTTTTGGAAGACAGCCGCCTTCCTTCAATCCATTCTCAAGTTCCCATTCTCAGGGAAAACCGCTTATATCAGGCGGATTGGCTGATGCGTTTCTATGGATTTGGTGCTGATGAAATTTTAGATAAAAATAATCCGTTTCTTGATCTGGAAGTGGATCCAAAATTAGCGTGGGCGCTAAGAAATCGTGAGAATTTCCCTGTGAACATCAACACTGCGCCGAAAGAGATGATTTTGCGCGTGCCCGGAATTGGGACAAAATCGACTGGTAAAATTTTGATGGCCAGAAAATTCCAGAAGCTTACTTTGGATCATCTTCAAAAAATGGGGGTTGCTGTAAACAGAGCCAAATATTTTGTGGAGTTTGAAAGTGAAAATATTTTCAACCGCTTGATTGATGAGCAAAATTTGAGAAAAATTTTACTTTCCGGTATGAAGTCCAAATTTCAAAATCCATTTTCTCAACAGCTTAGTTTATTTTAAAATATGAACATCCTGCTATATGACGGAAGTTTTGAAGGTTTGCTGACCGCTATTTTCGAAATTTTCGAATATAAATTTAAGGACGCAGAAATCATCAGTTCATCAAACTATCAACAGGAAAATTTCTTCGCTGAAGTGTACGAAGTGATTGCCCAAAACGATAAAGCGGATCGCGTACTGCAAAGATTGGAGAAAAATTTAGGCAAGGAAGGCATCAAAAATTTACTATGGGTTTATCTTTCTGAAAGAATAGATCGTGAACGATTGATTCTAAGTGCTGTGCAACACTCGCTGAAACATCCTAATGAAAATGTTCTTCAGGATTTTGGGAATCCGGATATTTTAGAAATTTCTAAAATCTGCAAAAGTGTGGGCAGGGAAAAACACCGGATGACAGCATTTGTGCGTTTTGAGAAATTAAAGGATGATGTTTATTTTTCGAAAGTAGAGCCTGATTTTAATGTATTGCCTTTGGTATTAAATCATTTTAAAAATCGATATCAAGATCAGAAATTGATGATTTTCGATTTGAAGAGAAATTACGGAATCTTCTATGACATGGTAAACGCAGATTTTTTTTATCCGGAAGAAGATCAAATTTTAATGATGAGAAATTCGCAAAACCTTCACCATGAGGAAGAAAAGAAATACCAAAAATTATGGCAACGTTATTTTTTCAAAACCAATATTATGGAAAGAAAAAACATGAAACTGCACGTTCAATGGTTGCCTAAACGCTATTGGAAGTATTTAACTGAGAAGTTCTAATGGTGAGATTTTTTATCGCGATGGTAGCGTGCTAAATTTGAGCACGGTTTCTAAATGGGAATTTTTACCCATTTGCAGCAGTTTTTTGCAATAAATCTGCGCTCCAATCTTAATTTTGCGGTAATCCTTATTAAGATGTCCCTTTGTAATAAAATTTAATTATTATCCATCTCAATGAAAAAAAAAATCCCAACCGTGAAGTTGGGATCTGTATTTTACAAAACGCTTTGGCTTATGCCTGAACGTTATTTTGACCTACTACGAAAGGCTCAACCTCTTTAATTTCGCCAAATTGCTGCTCATAGTTAGCAACATTTTGTTGTAATGCATTCAATACTCTTTTTGCGTGCAAAGGTGCCAAGATTACTCTTGAACGAACGTTAGCTTGTTGCACACCCGGCATCAATTGGATAAAATCTACCACGAATTCTGAAGGAGAATGATTTACTAAAGCTAGGTTACAGTAAACACCTGCTGCGATCATCTCGTTTAAGTTGATGTTGATGTTGTTTTGGTCGTTGTTTTGGTTGTTGTCCATTTTTTTTTAAATTTTAGATATTAGATGTTAGATTTTAGATGTTAGACTTTAGACAGCAGACTTCAGCGGTTAAATATCTGAAATCTGATGTCTGTTGTCTAATATCTTATTTAGTTCAAGTCTTCAAATTCTTTTTTAGACCCTACGATTACATTTTGATAATCTTTAAGACCGGTACCTGCAGGGATTCTGTGACCTACAATTACGTTTTCTTTCAGACCTGTTAGGTAATCTACTTTTCCGGATACTGCTGCCTCGTTGAGAACTTTTGTAGTTTCCTGGAATGAAGCTGCCGACATGAAGGATTTGGTTTGTAGCGCTGCTCTGGTGATCCCTTGTAATACCGGGGTTGCAGTTGCAGGTAATGCTTCACGCACTTGTACTAACGCTAAATCTTCACGTTTCAGTTTAGAGTTTTCGTCTCTTAGTTCTCTAGCAGTAATCATTTGTCCTGGTTTAAATTCTTTTGAATCACCAGCATCGGTTACTACTTTCAATCCGAATACACGGTTGTTTTCTTCCAAGAAATCGAATTTATGCTCTAATGCACCTTCAAGGAATTGGGTGTCGCCACCATCAACGATCGATACTTTCGTCATCATCTGTCTAACGATGATTTCGAAGTGTTTATCATCAATTTTCACTCCTTGAAGTCGGTAAACTTCCTGAATTTCATTAACCAAATATTCCTGAACCGCAGTTGGTCCTTTGATTTTCAGGATATCGTCCGGAGTAATCGATCCGTCGGAAAGTGGCGAACCGGCAGTAACGAAGTCGTTTTCTTGAACAAGGATCTGGTTAGAAAGTTTAACTAAATACTTCTTAATCTCACCAGTTTTAGATTCTACGATTAATTCACGGTTACCTCTCTTAATTTTACCATAAGAAACTACCCCGTCAATTTCTGTAACTACAGCAGGATTAGAAGGATTTCTCGCTTCGAATAATTCGGTTACTCTTGGTAAACCTCCTGTAATATCCCCTGCTTTTGCAGATTTTCTAGGAATTTTGATTAAGACTTTACCCGCCTTAATTTTCTCACCATCATTTACCATTAAGTGAGCTCCTACTGGTAAGTTGTATGCTTTCTGCTCAACACCTTTGGAATCTACTACTTTTAAAGTAGGAACGGCTTTCTTGTTTCTTGATTCAGAGATAACTTTCTCTTCGAAACCAGTCTGCTCATCGATTTCCAACTGGAATGAAATACCCTGGATGATGTCTTCGTACTCTACCTTACCGGCAGATTCAGCAATAATTACCGCGTTGTATGGATCCCATTTCGCAATTACATCGCCTTTTTTCACTTTATCACCTGGTTTTACCAGTAATTCGGAACCGTAAGGAACGTTGGCAATCATTAAAGGGGTACGCGCAGCATTGTCTGCAACCAAACGGAATTCCGTTGAACGAGACACAAGGATTTCAGCTTTTACGCCTTCTTCGTTTTCCGAAGTTACCGTTCTCACCTCGTCCATTTCCACGATACCGTCGCGACGTGCAACAATCGATGGATTTTCTGAAATATTCCCTGCAGTACCACCCTGGTGGAAGGTTCTCAGCGTAAGCTGGGTTCCGGGCTCACCAATAGACTGTGCTGCGATAACTCCTACTGCTTCACCCATGTGAATCGGTTTACCTGTCGCAAGGTTACGTCCGTAACATTTCGCACAGATTCCTTTCGTGGTTTCACAAGTAAGTGGTGAACGTACTTCTACTGCTTCAATTCCTGCTGCTTCGATTTTCTTGGCTAGTGCCTCGTTAATCAAATCATCAGCATAAGCAATTACTTCATCTGTTTCCGGATCGTAAACATTGTGAAGAGAAACTCTACCTAAGATTCTTTCAGAAAGTCTCTCTACGATTTCGTCGTTTTTCTTTAATGGAGTAATTTCTGTTCCTCTTAAAGTTCCACAGTCGTTTTCAGTAATGATCACATCCTGTGCAACGTCTACCAATCTTCTGGTTAGGTAACCAGCATCGGCAGTTTTAAGAGCGGTATCCGCAAGACCTTTACGTGCACCGTGAGTAGAGATAAAGTACTCAAGGATCGAAAGACCTTCTTTAAAGTTCGCAACAATTGGGTTTTCGATAATTTCCGCACCGGTAGAACCCGCTTTTTGTGGTTTTGCCATCAAACCTCTCATTCCTGAAAGCTGACGGATCTGTTCTTTGGAACCCCTTGCACCGGAATCAAGCATCATGTACACAGAGTTGAACCCACCTTGGTCGGTTTTCATTCTGCTCATGATCATTTCTGTTAATCCCGCGTTGGTATTGGTCCAAACGTCGATCACCTGGTTATATCTTTCGGTGTCTGTAATAAGACCCATGTTATAGTTGGCCTTAATTTCGTCCACGTTAGCAACCGCTTCCGCGATCATGGTTTTCTTTTCCGCAGGGATCACGATATCTCCTAAACTAAATGATAAACCTCCTTTGAATGCATTAGAATAACCTAAGTTCTTCATATCATCAAGGAACTTCACAGTCGTCGGGAAATCGGTATCTGCCAATACTCTACCAATAACATTTCTCAATGATTTTTTAGTTAAAAGCTCATTGATATATCCTGATTCTTTTGGTACAATTTGGTTAAATAAAATTCTTCCAACGGTAGTTTCAGTTAACTTGGTAGTAATCACGCCATCTTCTTTGATTGGCAATCTACATCTTACTTTAGCATTTAAAGAAACTTGTCCTTCTGCGTAAGCGATTTCTACTTCTTCCGGTGAATAGAAAGCTAAACCTTCGCCTTTCACCTTCATAGTATCTGTAGAATCCAATTGTTTGGTCATGAAATAAAGACCCAAAACCATGTCCTGAGATGGTACCGTAATTGGAGAACCATTTGCCGGGTTCAAGATGTTCTGAGAACCTAACATCAATAATTGAGCTTCCAAAATTGCTTCCGGTCCTAAAGGTAAGTGAACCGCCATCTGGTCACCATCGAAATCCGCGTTGAATGCCGTAGTAACCAATGGGTGCAACTGGATTGCTTTACCTTCGATCATTTTTGGCTGGAACGCCTGGATTCCCAGTCTGTGCAAGGTAGGTGCCCTGTTCAAAAGAACTGGGTGACCTTTCATTACGTTTTCTAGGATGTCATAAACTACAGGTTCTTTTCTGTCGATGATTCTTTTTGCTGATTTTACGGTTTTTACAATACCTCTTTCAATCAGTTTTCTGATGATGAACGGTTTGTAAAGTTCTGCAGCCATATCTTTCGGGATACCACATTCGTGAAGCTGTAAGTTTGGACCTACAACAATTACCGAACGAGCTGAATAATCCACACGCTTACCAAGTAAGTTCTGACGGAAACGACCTTGCTTCCCTTTCAATGAATCTGAAAGAGATTTCAATGGTCTGTTAGATTCAGATTTAACAGCAGAAGATTTTCTTGTATTATCGAATAATGAATCTACAGATTCCTGAAGCATACGCTTCTCGTTTCTAAGGATTACTTCCGGAGCTTTGATCTCTAAAAGTCTCTTCAAACGGTTGTTTCTGATGATTACTCTTCGGTAAAGATCATTCAAATCTGAAGTTGCGAAGCGCCCTCCATCCAATGGAACCAATGGTCTTAGTTCTGGTGGAATAACAGGAAGAACACGCATAATCATCCATTCCGGTTTGTTGATCATTCTGGTGTTTGCACCACGGATGGCTTCAACAACATTTAATCTTTTTAGGGCTTCAGTTCTTCTTTGTTTTGAAGATTCGTTGTGTGCTTTGTGACGCAAATCGAAAGATAGAGTATCTAGGTCGATTCTTTTCAATAATTCTTCAACCGCTTCTGCTCCCATTTTGGCAACAAATTTATTCGGGTCAGAATCATCAAGATATTGGTTTTCAGCAGGAAGTGTATCTAAAATATCTAGATATTCTTCTTCTGTTAAAAATTCTTTGTCTTCGAAATCGGAACCGTCTGCTTTTTTAGCAATACCTGGCTGGATCACAACATATCTTTCGTAATAGATAATCATGTCCAGTTTTTTGGAAGGTAAACCTAAAAGGTAACCGATTTTGTTTGGTAAAGAACGGAAATACCAGATGTGAGCTACAGGAACTACCAATCCGATGTGACCAATTCTTTCTCTACGAACTTTTTTCTCGGTAACTTCTACCCCACAACGGTCACAAACGATTCCTTTGTATCGGATTCTTTTGTATTTACCACAAGCACATTCGTAATCCTTCACAGGACCGAAGATTTTCTCGCAGAACAGACCGTCTCTTTCCGGTTTGTGGGTTCTATAGTTAATGGTTTCCGGTTTTAAAACTTCACCTCTTGAATCCTGTAGAATAGATTCAGGAGAAGCAAGACCGATCGTAATTTTACTAAAATTACTTGTTTTATTTTTATTTGACATTTTTTATTTTGATTAAAAGATTAAAAGATTGAAAGCTTTAAAAATAACTTTCGTTCTTATCGTCTTGGAGTTAATTAATGATTTAATTTTTTAATAATTAAACTTTTAACTTACTCCTCCAATCTTATATCAAGGCCAAGACCTTGCAACTCGTGAAGTAATACGTTGAAAGATTCCGGAATACCTGGTTCAGGCATTGCTTCACCTTTCGCGATTGCTTCATAAGTTTTCGCTCTACCAATCACGTCATCCGATTTCACGGTAAGGATTTCTCTAAGGATATTGGATGCACCGAATGCTTCGAGTGCCCAAACCTCCATCTCACCGAATCTTTGTCCACCAAACTGCGCTTTACCACCAAGTGGCTGCTGCGTAATCAATGAATAAGGTCCGATAGAACGTGCGTGCATTTTGTCATCAACCATGTGACCGAGTTTCAGCATGTAAATTACCCCAACAGTTGCCGGTTGAGAGAATCTCTCGCCAGTTCCACCATCATATAGATAAGTTGACCCGAATTCCGGAAGACCTGCCTGATTGGTGTACTCGGTAATTTGATCGATATTAGCCCCATCGAAGATCGGTGTAGCGAATTTCAATCCTAATTTCTGACCAGCCCATCCAAGAACAGTTTCGTAGATCTGCCCGATGTTCATACGTGAAGGTACCCCAAGTGGATTCAGCACGATATCAACAGGAGTTCCGTCTTCTAGGAATGGCATATCTTCTTCACGAACGATACGGGAAACGATCCCTTTGTTACCGTGACGTCCTGCCATTTTATCACCTACGTTCAGTTTACGTTTCTTAGCAACATAAACTTTTGCAAGTTTGATAATTCCTGCAGGAAGTTCATCACCAATTGAGATTGCAAATTTCTCACGGTTTTTAACCCCTTGAATATCGTTGAATTTGATTTTATAGTTGTGAATCAACTGTTTAACCAATTCATTTTTATCGGCATCTACGGTCCAGTCTGCTCCACTTACGTTTACATAATCTTCAACACTTTGAAGTAATTTAGTCGTAAATTTCACTCCTTTTCCGATGATTTCTTCATCAAGATCATTTTTCACTCCTTGTGAAGTTTTACCGTTCACCAGAGTTCCTAATTTTTCGAGAAGGGTATTTCTTAATTCATCGAATTTCGCTTTGTACGTATTTTCGATTTCCTCAAGTTTCAGTTTCTCTTCGGATCTTTTCTTTTTGTCTTTGATGTTTCTAGAGAACAATTTCTTGTTAATTACAACCCCTCTTAATGATGAATCAGCTTTCAAAGAAGCATCTTTCACATCACCGGCTTTGTCACCGAAGATCGCTCTCAATAGTTTTTCTTCTGGAGTTGGATCAGATTCACCTTTTGGAGTGATTTTACCAATCATAATATCTCCAGGTTTCACGTCAGCTCCAATACGGATCATACCGTTTTCATCAAGATCTTTGGTTGCCTCTTCAGAAACGTTTGGAATATCTGCTGTCAATTCTTCCATACCTAATTTGGTATCACGAACTTCCAATGAATATTCATCCACGTGGATCGAAGTAAACCAGTCCTCACGAACTACTTTCTCGTTGATTACGATCGCATCCTCAAAGTTATACCCTTTCCAAGGCATGAAGGCCACCACAAGGTTTCTACCTAATGCCAACTCTCCGTTTTCGGTTGCATAACCGTCGCAAAGTACCTGACCTTTTTGAACTTTGTCGCCTACTCTTACGTTTGGTCTCAAAGTGATGGTTGTACTTTGGTTGGTTTTTCTGAACTTGGTCAGTTTATAAGTTTTCGTAGCAGATTCGAATGACACCAAATCATCGTCTTCGCTTCTTTCGTATTTAATGGTGATTTTATCCGCATCTACATACTCTACAGTACCGTTTCCTTCAGCATTAATCAAAATTCTGGAGTCTTTAGCAACTTGTTGTTCCAAGCCAGTACCTACGATTGGAGCTTGTGGCTTCAACAAAGGAACAGCTTGACGCATCATGTTGGATCCCATCAATGCACGGTTCGCATCATCATGCTCCAAGAACGGAATTAATGAAGCGGAAATACCAGAAATCTGGTTCGGTGCCACATCGATCAAATCAACCTGTTGAGGTTCAACTACCGGATAATCACCATCAAGACGTGCAATTACACGGTCTGTAGAAATTGTTCCGTCTTCGTTCATTTCAACGTTCGCCTGAGCAATAACTTTATCTTCCTCATCTTCTGCGTTTAAGAAAACTGCAGGAGTTTTCAAATCTACTTTTCCGTTGTTTACTTTACGGTAAGGAGTTTCGATGAAACCTAAGTTGTTGATTTTTGCATAGATTCCTAAAGAAGAAATCAAACCAATGTTTGGTCCTTCAGGAGTTTCGATCGGACAGATACGACCATAGTGAGTATGGTGAACGTCACGCACCTCGAAACCTGCTCTTTCTCTTGATAAACCACCAGGTCCTAGTGCAGAAAGACGACGCTTGTGCGTGATTTCTGATAGCGGGTTGGTTTGGTCCATGAACTGAGAAAGCTGGTTGGTACCAAAGAATGAGTTGATTACAGATGTTAAAGTTTTAGCATTAACAAGATCAATTGGAGTAAAGATTTCGTTATCTCTAACGTTCATTCTCTCACGGATTGTTCTTGCAATTCTTGAAAGACCAACACCGAATTGTCCTGCCAATTGCTCACCAACAGTTTTAATTCTTCTGTTTGACAAGTGGTCGATATCATCAACTTCCGCTTTGGAGTTTACCAATTCGATCAAGTGACGAACGATGGAAATGATGTCTTCTTTGGTTAAAACTTCCGTTTTTTCAGGAATATTTAATCCTAATTTCTTGTTCAATCTGTAACGACCAACTTCTCCTAATGAATAACGCTGTTCTGAGAAGAATAATTTTTCGATAATTCCTCTTGCAGTTTCCTCATCTGGCGGATCTGCGTTACGCAACTGACGATAGATATACTCCACCGCTTCTTTTTCGGAGTTGGTAGGGTCTTTTTGTAAAGTATTTTGGATGATAGAGAATTCGTTTGAATTTTCTTTGTGAATCAAAATTGATTTCACACCAGCATCCAAAATCAGGTCTAAATGTTCTTTTTCAAGAATAGTTTCTCTATCCAAGATGATTTCGTTTCTTTCGATAGAAACTACTTCACCCGTATCTTCATCAACGAAATCTTCGAACCATGTGTTCAAAACTCTCGCTGCCAAAGTTCTTCCTTCTACTTTTTTCAATGCTGCTTTAGAAACTTTTACTTCTTCTGCAAGGTCGAAAATTTGAAGGATATCTTTATCAGATTCAAATCCGATTGCTCTTAACAAGGTAGTTAACGGTAATTTTTTCTTACGGTCGATGTAAGCGTACATTACGTTATTGATATCGGTTGTAAATTCCATCCAAGACCCTTTGAAAGGAATAATTCTGGAATAATACAACTTCGTTCCGTTGGCATGGTAAGTTTGACCAAAGAATACCCCCGGAGAACGGTGTAACTGAGTTACGATAACACGCTCTGCACCATTAATGATAAATGAACCAGAAGGCGTCATATAAGGAACCGGACCTAAATAAACGTCTTGCACAACGGTCTGAAAATCTTCATGTTCAGGGTCAGTACAATACAATTTTAGTCTGGCTTTCAAAGGAACTGAATAGGTCAGTCCTCTTTCCACACACTCGTCGATCGAGTAGCGCGGTGAATCAACCAAATAATCCAAAAACTCCAGTACAAACTGGTTTCTGGAATCGGTAATTGGGAAATTTTCTTCAAAGGTTTTGTAAAGAGTTTCGTTTACTCTCTGCTCCGGAAGGGTGTCCAACTGGAAAAATTCTTTGAAAGATTGGATCTGAATGTCCAAAAAGTCAGGTGTTTCAATTTTTCCTTTTGCTGCGGAAAAATTGATTCTTTCGTTCCCCTGAGTTTTAGCGACTGCTTTAGATTTACTCATAAAAATTTTAAAGAATGAGGGTTAAAAAATATTTTGTTTTAAAAAATATCAGAAAAAACCTTTTAAGAGTAAGAGAAACAAGAAGATAGGCGCTAACAAATAGACTTGGCTCTTATCAAAAATGGGCTTATTCTAACTGCAACGCCGGTATATCTTTTCACGGAGTAGTGCAAAATACTTTTTGATCTTTCAACGCTAAACAATAGTGAAATCTGTAAATAGAGAAAAGCCGCTTTCAGAAAACAGAAAGAGCTGATTTACAATATTTTAGTGATTTATGTACAATGGTTAGCGCCAAAAGGAGTGCAAATTTAGGTAAATTAATTCGCTTTCACAAGTAAAAAACCATCTCCGAAGAGATGGTCTATTATAAAATTTTGTTAAAATTCATTTAAACTCCGTCGCTTACGGTTTCCAGAAACTCCAAACAGTACCATTGAACACTGCCAATTGTTTTTTGGTAGTGTCATAGACCATCATTCCGGGAGATGGGTTTACAATGTTGAGGTGAGGAGAGGCTACTTTAGGCAAAACCATCGCTTTATTAGTGTCTGCTAAGACTAAAATTCCCGGGGTGGTATCAGTAGCAGGATCTCCACCGATAAGCACTTTTGCAGAATCTTGATCTGAAAGAGTATCCTGTAAAGTAGTGGTTACGGTTCCTGTGGTATCTACGCTAAGGTCTCTCCATCCAGAAGCATACTTTACATAAACTTTTCTGTCTGCAGTATTGTAGACTATTGTTCCGTTTACCGCTCCTGTTACTGCTACTGTAGAAGTGACCCAAGGAAGAATAATTCCTCTGGTGTTATCTGCATTATCATAAAATTCTAATGATACTGCAGGTGAAGAAACGGTAGCTTTTCCTATGGCTACTTGAGCTGAAAGAGCAGTAGCAAAAAATAAGGTTAATGTTAAAAATATATTTTTCATGTTATCTCAAATTTAAATAATTAATCAGGGCAAGTTTGAGTGTTGAAACATCTCCAACCCGTAGATGTACCATCAATGTTGATTTGGAGACAGTCTTGGGTAATGTTATATACCATCATTCCTTCTCTAAGATCAGCACTAGGAATAGCAGTGATTTGAGCATCTGTAAGTCTATTGACTACGAAACCTTTGGTTTTGGCTTCAAGTGCTGTCCAAGCTCCTTTTCTTACCATAGGCCAATTGCTGTTGTCTGCACCAGCTCTGCCAAGAGCTGTAATGCCGTGGTTGGTGTCTAAAATTGTGCCAGAAGTTTGTGCTGGTTTGTAGCAATAACATCCATTTACAGATGCATTAGCAGAACTTCCTGCTGTTTGTCCTTGAGCTTGTCCGTCCACATTAAATGTACTACCTGTATTAGTAATAACAGGAACACCATTTGCATCTACTGTAGCAATTGCGGGTGAATTTAAAGTGCCAGAGATATTTGAACCAATTGCATTGCTCCCATTTAGCATTGTTTGAGTAATATTATCACCACCTTCTATAGCATCTGCACAACCATCATTATCTGAATCTACATCTAAATGATTAGGCGTTCCGTCATTATCTGAATCCAGTTCAAGTGGTAAATCTGAACAGAAATTATTAAATCTTATTCTTTGATCATTATTAAAACCTCCTGTAGATGCTGTATATCCAAAATAAACCTTGCTTACACCTCCAAAATAGCTCGTAATTGGAGTTCCTGCCGGAAAAGTGTATGCACCCGCATTAATACCATCTAAAGTAAATGATAAAGTTTTAGTAGCAAAGTTCCAATTCACAACAATATTATGATAGGCACCATCTTCAACATTTCCTAGATCCTTAGCAGTGGTTAACAAACCAGCACCACTCTGATTGTTAGCTACCCAAATCTGACCGTGGTCATTACCGATATCGCCAACCCCTGTACCGTTATCAAAAGTGTCAATCTCTAATACAATACCATTGGCAATTCCTTGTGCTCCGATTCCCATACCTACAATTCCTGTAGCATTAACTCCTAATGGAGAATTATGAAATACAGTTGCAATACCATCTGCACCAGCTGCATCTTTTGTCCCAAAATACGCACTATAAGAAATTGTGAAACTTTTCGCAAAATCTACTTTACCATAACTCCAAGCATTACCGCTTTGAGTACCTGCATCTGGAGTTAATCTTAATTCATTTGAACTGATTTGAGAAGTACTTCCGTTAAATTTAAAAATAGTACTAACCGAAGAATTTGGCGCAAATCCTTTTTCATCACAATCCAAAATCCCATCATTATCATCGTCAAGATCTAAATAATCCGGAATGGTATCTTTATCAGTATCTTTTTCTACAACAACATTTACACTACAAGCAGTGGTGCTTCCGTTAAGGTCAACGCTTATTGTTCTTGTTCCCGAACTCCCTCCTCCATCATATACAAGAGGGACATTTATAGAGGTTGTTGAAGATGTAATATTAACTGTTGATGAGCTATTGAAATTTGCTCCTGTTATATTGATAGTATATGTCCCAGGTTCATAAACATTAGTAATTGGAATATTAAGTACTCTTTCGCCATTGCTTGCAACACCTTCAACAAATGGTGTTGTAGGGCTTTGCGTAATACCACTACAAGTTAATGTAAAAGGAACATAATATGCAACAACGGTTGCTAAATCTAAATTTTGATGATTACCTCCTGTATATGTTGCAGATAATATAGATGTTCCATCGTAGATATTAATCCTACGAACTTCAACAGTATTACTAGCGGTAGGAGTTGCAATATATACATAACCTTGAAAATAAGCCATCCCCTGAATCCCTATTGTTGTAGGTAAATTTTCAAAACTCGCACTACCTGAGATAGGAGCCGAGATTGCCTTTTCAGCAACTCCCGTAGCAATAGAAATTTTGAAAAGATATCTTGCCGTACCATTATTCACAAACATGTAAATATTATTCTGATAATCAAAGAATGTATCGGTTCCAAACGTAGTTCCATTATTCCAGTCAGTATCTGTACTGGTAATAGGTATAGCAGTTCCGGATGGATAAATTGGATAAATAGTCTTAGTATTAGATTGAAAACCATAAACATTTCCAAAATAAGGACCAGGAACGTTATTGGTTGCGATACCTCCAACTGCAACAGGTACTGTGGCTCCTGCAATAGCTGTTGCATTTTTATAAAGAGCAGCACCTGCTGTACTATTAGATTCAATAAAAACTATAGTTGAAGGATTACCACCTGGCGCATCATAACCCACAGCAAGATTACTTGCATTAGCATTGGTTCCTCCTGGTATTGTTGGAGTTGTTGCAACCGGTGTAGGTAAAGCTCCTCCGGCTAATGATGTTATATCATAAATTCGTCCGGTTGACGCCAATGATAAATAAAGTTTGTCTGCAGCTTGAGAAAAAAGAAAGTGATTACCCAATAAAAAAGCCACTATAATTAAAAATAGATTTAATTTTTTCATAAAAGATTATTATTAATAAATATATAATTCGCCTTGGAAAACTATTCCCAAAGAGAATACCTAGTAAAAAACGTATGATCAATTAAATCTGCGGCGGTGGTCTTACAGAAAAGGCAGCAACTTTATTCTGTAATCTATTAATATTATGCGTTAAAAGAAAATTGCTTAGATATAAGAACTCTAGCAATGAACTACAATCATTACAGTAGTTAATTATACATTTCTTTGAATTATAATAATTATTACTGGGAGAAATAAAAGGAATATTTCCCAAAGCGTTTCCGGTTAGAAACCGAGTACCGGCAAGACCATTAGAAATTTTCAACGGAATTTCTTTCTCGGGTAAATCCGATATTTCAATAGTCTTCTTCTTGGAAACTAAGAGCTTTTTCTCTGGCTTAGCCCTTGCAAAGTTTTGTTTTGTAGAAGACTGTACATCAGAATTTTTCGCAATAATTCTTATTTTATTATCATTAAATCTAATGACTTTGGAATATTGCTGTAGGTTTTTGTTATTTGATATTTGCTCATTGAACGCTTCGTCTTTTGAATAAATACAGGCATCTCCAACGACAGTAATATTTGCTGTGGCGAGAGAGTCTACATGAATTTTCTGAGCAGAAAGTGTAAAAAGTGAAAAAAAAGTTAATAAAAAAGATAAATGCCAGCATTTTGGTAATATAATGGCACTAAACTTTACTTTCTCAGGGAAAGGAAATAAATTTTTTTTCACTTTGCAAAGGTAATAAAAATAAAGACTTATTATCAACAATAACAAAACTTAACATAAAAAAAAAGCGACTAGGTGTAAACCTGTCGCTTCTATTATATTATTGAGTAATGATTACTTCAATTCTACTTCTGCACCAGCTTCTTCTAATTGTTTTTTCAAAGCTTCAGCTTCGTCTTTAGAGATACCAGTTTTGATTGGAGCAGGAGCACCATCTACCATATCTTTAGCTTCTTTAAGACCAGCACCAGTTAAATCTTTTACCAATTTAACAACTGCTAATTTAGAAGCACCAGCTGATTTAAGGATTACATCGAATTCTGTTTTTTCTTCAGCAGCTTCACCACCACCTGCAGCCATAACTACAGCAGCAGCAGCTGGCTCGATTCCGTACTCATCCTTAAGGATAGCAGCTAATTCATTTACGTCTTTTACGGTTAAGTTTACTAGCGTTTCCGCTAAATTTTTTAAATCTGACATTTTGTAATGTTTTAATTTGTTGAACGATTTATTTTGATTTTTTTTGAGTCTAATTACTCTGCACTAGGTGCGTCCGTAGCTTCAGCGCTAGCTTCTGGAGCTGCAGTTTCTTCTACTTTGGTTTCTTCAGCAGCTGGAGCAGCAGTTTCTTCGGCTTTTGCCTCAACAGTTTCCGGTTTGTTTTGAAGAGCAGAAAGTACGTTTCTGATTGGTGATTGAAGCAATCCGATGATTTCTCCGATCATTTCTTCTCTTGACTTGATGTTGGCAAGAGTGCCTAAGTTTTCATCACCGATGTAGAAAGTCTCTTGTAAGAAAGCAGATTTCAAAGCAGGGAATTCAGCTTTTTTTCTGAATCCCTGTATTAATTTAGCTGGTGCGTTAGCTGTATCAGCTACCATTACCGCTGTGTTTCCTTTGAAAGTTGGGAACATTTCAGAGTAATCTACTCCGTCGATTTGTTCCATTGCTTTCTGCAACAATGTATTTTTTACAACTTTAAGTGTAATGTTTTGTTTAAATGCTTGTCTTCTAAAATCTGAAGTCGACGCAGCATTCATTCCTTCAAGATTTGCTACATAAACCACTTTCGCGTCTTGTAACATTTCTTTTATTTCTTGTATTACTAATACTTTATCTTCTTTTGTCATTGTCTTATCAGATTTTAGTTTACAGATTTAGTATCGATTGCAATACCAGGACTCATGGTAGAAGATAAGTAAATACTTTTTACATAAGTACCTTTAGCTGCAGTTGGTTTCAATTTAAGTAAAGTTTGCACCAATTCTTGTGCGTTTTCTTTAATTTTAGCAGCATCGAAAGATACTTTACCAATTCCAGCGTGGATAATACCGTATTTGTCAACTTTGAAATCGATTTTACCAGCTTTCACTTCAGTTACAGCTTTACCGATTTCCATGGTAACAGTTCCAGATTTAGGGTTTGGCATCAATCCTCTTGGACCTAATACTCTACCTAATGGACCTAGTTTTCCCATTACAGCCGGCATGGTAACGATTACGTCAACATCTGTCCAGCCATCTTTAATTTTCTGTAAGTATTCATCAAGACCTACGTAATCTGCACCAGCTTCTTTAGCTTCTGCTTCCTTGTCAGGAGTTACAAGCGCCAAAACTTTTACATCTTTACCGGTACCGTGAGGAAGGGATACAACCCCTCTTACCATTTGGTTAGCTTTTCTAGGATCAACACCCAATCTAACTGCGATATCTACAGAAGCGTCAAATTTTGCAAAGTTCACTTCTTTAACCAAAGCAGAAGCTTCGTCAAGAGTATATACTTTGTTTTTCTCAATTTTGCTTAAAGCTTCCTTTTGCTTTTTTGTTAATTTTGCCATTTCTACTAGTTTTAAGCGTTAGTTGGTTTAGTTCCTGTTACTCTCAATCCCATAGATCTTGCAGTACCTGCGATCATAGTCATCGCAGAGTCTAACGTAAAACAGTTAAGATCTGTCATTTTATCTTCTGCGATTTTTTGTACTTGTGCCCAAGTAACCGCTCCTACTTTCGCTCTGTTTGGTTCACCAGAACCTTTCTTCACTTTAGAAGCTTCTAATAATTGGATCGCAGCTGGTGGAGTTTTAATAACGAATTCAAAAGATTTGTCTTCGTATACTGTAATTACTACAGGTAAAACTTGCCCAGGCTTGTCTTGCGTTCTTCCGTTAAATTGTTTACAAAACTCCATGATGTTCACACCGGCAGAACCTAGTGCTGGTCCAACTGGTGGAGAAGGGTTTGCTGCCCCTCCTTTAACCTGGAGTTTAACCATTTTAAAGACTTTTTTAGCCATTTTTTTGTTTTAAAAATTAGTAAATAATGAATGTGGAAGCATTTATTATTCTATATAAACTCTGATTCTCACCTACCGAGCTTATATTTCGGACTGCAAAATTAAGAATTATTTTTGAATCTGCAAGTGTAATCCACTGATTTTTAGTAATGAGTTATAAAAATTTTATTTCAATTTTGATCGAGCCGTACTTACAGAAGAAATCTGGCGAACACATTTGAGATTTTTCCAAATAAAAAGACTGCTCTTTTGAACAGTCTTTTTATAATATTTTATAAGTATCTTACACTTTCTCCACCTGCATAAAGCTAAGTTCCATCGGCGTTTTTCTACCAAATATCATTACAGATACTTCTATTTTCTTTTTATCCTCATGGATTTTTTCCACTGTACCATTAAATCCGTTGAAGGGTCCGTCGATTACTTTTACGCTATCACCAACAACATATGGGATTTCAATATCTACTGCGAACTCTGAAAGTTCATCCATTCTACCAAGCATTCGGTTTACTTCTGCTTTACGCATCGGAACCGGATCTCCACCTTTTGTCAAACTTAAAAAAGAAATTACTCCTGGTATATTTTTGATGATGTGAGGAATTTCTCCCATCAAATTAGCTTCTACCATTAAGTAACCTGGGTAATAAGGTTTTTCTTTCGGAACCTTTTTCCCATTTCTCATTTGGATCACCTTCTCCATTGGAATGACCACTTGGGTTACGTAAGCTTCGAAACCAAGACGCTTCATTTCATTCTCAATATAGGCCTTCACCTTATTTTCCTGTCCGCTGATGGATTTCAGAACATACCACTTCAAGTCACTCATTTTGGAAAATAATTTTAATTGAACAGGTTGATTAATATCGTTATTAAATTGGTGATAGATTTACTGAATAATGAATCTACACCGAAAGTAAACAATGCTAAAATAACAGTAGAAATAGTAACTACAATAGTGGAAGATTGCAGATCTGGCCATTTTGGCCACTCTACTTTATCTTTAAATTCGGTATAAGAACCTTTTAAAAAATCAACTAAACTCATTATCTATTATTTGCACGGGCACAAGGATTCGAACCCTGATCAACGGTTTTGGAGACCGGTATCCTACCATTGGACGATGCCCGTAGATTAAAAAAAGTTCCGTAAGTTTCCCTACGGAACTTTATTATTTAATTAGAAATTAATCTAAGATTTCAGTTACCTGACCTGCACCAACTGTTCTACCACCTTCTCTGATCGCAAATCTAAGACCTACGTTAAGAGCGATTGGTTGTAACAATTCTACAGTAATAGTTAAGTTATCACCAGGCATTACCATTTCTACACCTTCTGGCAAGAAGATCTCACCTGTAACGTCAGTAGTTCTAACATAGAACTGAGGACGATATTTGTTGTGGAATGGAGTGTGACGACCACCTTCTTCTTTTGAAAGAACGTAAACCTCAGCCTTGAATTTTTTGTGTGGAGTTACAGAACCTGCTTTTGCGATAACCATACCTCTCTTGATGTCAGTTTTCTCAATACCTCTCAACAAGATACCTACGTTATCACCAGCTTCACCTCTGTCAAGGATTTTTCTAAACATCTCTACCCCAGTTACAGTTGATGTTAATTTCTCATCACCCATACCTACAATATCTACTGGATCTCCAGTGTTGATAACACCAGCCTCGATTCTACCAGTTGCTACAGTACCTCTACCAGTAATAGAGAATACGTCTTCGATTGGCATCAAGAATGGCTTATCTTGATCTCTTACTGGAAGTTCGATCCAAGAATCAACAGCATCCATTAATTCTTCTACAGTAGCAACCCATTTAGGATCTCCGTTAAGAGCACCTAGAGCTGAACCTTGGATAACTGGAGAGTTATCACCGTCATATTCGTAAGAAGAAAGAAGATCTCTAACTTCAAGTTCTACTAATTCTAACAATTCTGGATCATCTACCATATCCACTTTGTTCATGAATACCAATACTCTTGGTACGTTTACCTGACGACAAAGAAGGATGTGCTCTCTAGTTTGAGGCATTGGTCCGTCAGTTGCAGCTACTACTAAGATAGCTCCGTCCATTTGCGCAGCACCAGTAACCATGTTTTTTACATAATCGGCGTGACCTGGACAGTCTACGTGAGCGTAGTGTCTGTTTGCAGTTTCATATTCGATGTGAGCAGTGTTGATAGTAATACCTCTTTCTTTTTCTTCTGGTGCAGAGTCGATAGAGGAGAAATCTCTTGCAGTACCGAATCCTTTATCAGATAATACTTTACTGATTGCAGCAGTAAGTGTAGTTTTACCATGGTCTACGTGACCGATGGTACCAATGTTCAAGTGTGGTTTGTTACGATTAAACGTTTCCTTTGCCATGATTTAATTATTTATTTAATTATTTATTAAAATTTTCAGTGCGCAAATATAGTGATTTTTTGAATATTGGAAATTTTTTTTAAAAAAAAATAAATATTCAATCGACAAATATTGCGACAACCTTGGTTTCCTTATAATATCGGATTGCAAATTTAAGGAAAATTATTTATTTATGAAAATCATTAATGATTTTACAATTTATTTAACATCATCCTTTTTGTACAAACAATGACGTCAATTTTGCAGTTCCATTACATTGTTTCAAAAAAAAATCCCTCAACCAAAATCGAGGGATTTTCTACAGAGCCAACTATGAGATTTGAACTCACGACCTCTTCCTTACCAAGGAAGCGCTCTACCCCTGAGCTAAGTCGGCAAAACTTTAAAAAAAAATCACAATCCTTTGTTGGTTGTGATTTTCTTTGAGCGGAAGACGAGGGTCGAACTCGCGACATTCAGCTTGGAAGGCTGACGCTCTACCAACTGAGCTACTTCCGCATTTTTGTGTTTGTTGGCAAACGGTGTGCAAATTTAAAACTTTTTTTTGAACCTGCAAATTTTTTGTAAAAAAAGTGGGGAGAGCAGGATTCGAACCTGCGAAGTCGTAAGACAGCAGAGTTACAGTCTGATCCATTTGGCCACTCTGGAATCTCCCCAATATCTTAATTTACAAAAATGAGCCTCCAGAGGGACTCGAACCCACGACCTGCTGATTACAAATCAGCTGCTCTAGCCAACTGAGCTATGGAGGCAAATAGATTTCAAAAGAACGCTTATCTCTTTTTGCGAGTGCAAATATAAGGGAGTTTTTTTGAATTCTACAAATTATTTTAGAAAAAAAATCACATTTTTTTTTAAGCGAGTTCTTTTTTCTTGATTAACAGCTTCTTAGCAACCTCAGCACAAAGATCTAAACTTTCTTCAAAACTTGAAGTTGTCTTCTTTACCACGATATCATCACCCGGAACAGCCAAAATAATCTCGGCAGTTTTGTTTTCTTTATCCGACTTGTTCTCCACTTTCAGATATACTTTACATTCTACAATTTTATCATAATAAGTCTCCAGCTTGCTTAACTTTTTTTCAATATATTCTTCAAGTGGTGCGTGTGGTGTCAATCCGATTGACTGTACTGAAATTTTCATAACTCTACATTTTTTTTAGCTCTTGGATGAGCATTGTTAAAAACTTTTTTTAGTTGTTCTATATTAGAGCTTGTGTACACCTGCGTTGATGCAAGCGACGAGTGCCCCATGATTTTCTTCACTTTAGAAATTTCAGCCCCATGCTCCAAGACATGTGTTGCAAAACTATGTCTCAAAATATGAGGGCTCTTTTTCTTCTTCGAAGTTACAAGACTAAGGTAGGAATTAACTGTTGAATAGACAAATTTATCATTCAGTTTTTTTCCTTTTGCATTGATGAAGAAATACGAATCGTGGTCTTTCAGGGGTTTACGATCTTTCAAATAATCCTGCATTTTCTGCGCAAGACCAGAAGAAATTGGAATGATCCGCGCTTTATTTCCTTTACCTATTACCTTAATTTCCAAATTGCTGAAATCTACGTCTTCCATGAGCAGATTCATAAGTTCTGCTTTTCTGATACCTGTTTGATAAAGTGTATCAATAATCACTTCTTTCAATAAGCTTTTTTTCTTCGGTTGAAATTCCGCAAGCTGATGGTTGCTCATTTCCTCTTGGGAAAACGGAATTTGCTTCTCCACATAGAATTTCAAAGAAAATATGTTCTCAAGCGGCGAAACTTCTATTTCACCAATTTTTAAAAGAAAAAGATAAAAACTCCTAAGAGTTGAAAGTTTTCGGTTAATAGATCTTTTAGAAAGTTTTTTTTCGGTAAGATCCACCATGAAATTTCGCACCACCTTTTTATCAACCTTTGAGAATTCCTGATGCGCCTCGGTTTCCAGGAGAAATAATGCAAAATCTTCCAAATCTTTCCGATAACTTATGGAAGTATGAGGAGAATAGCGCTTTTCTACGGAGATATATTCGAGAAATCTTTCTATCATGATGGCATAAAACAAAAAATCACTTTTCAAATATAGTTATTTGAAAAGTGATTGAAGTATTTTCTAAAGAAAATATTGATTAAGCCTGCTCGTCTCTGCTCAAGTTTCTTTGCTTGTGAGCAGCTTTCAATTTAGCTTGTCTTGATGTTACAGAAGGTTTAATGAATTGCTGTCTGCTTCTTAAAGCTCTTACAACTCCTGTTTTATCAAATTTTCTTTTGTATTTTTTTAACGCTCTGTCGATAGCTTCGCCATCTTTTACTGGGATTATTAACATAATTTACATCTCATTTTGGACTGCAAAAGTAATATTTTTTTTCTAAATGACAAATTTTTTCTTTATTTTTAAACTCAATTTAATCGAACAATGCAAAAAAACTACACCGTTATCAACGCCTCTGCCGGCTCGGGAAAAACCTACGCTTTGGTTCTAAATCTTTTGGCAATCTGCCTGAAACACCCGTCACAATCGGATAAAATAAGACATATCCTTGCGCTTACTTTTACCAATAAAGCCGCCAACGAGATGAAACATCGCATCATCGAATGGTTGAAAAAATTTTCGTCGGATTCCTACGAAACCAATGGTGATTTACAAAATATTCAAAAGAAATTAGAAGATCAGGGCCATCGAATTCCTTTGAAAGACCTTCATGAAAGATCAAAAAAAATCCTAGATTATGTGCTTCACAACTACTCTACGCTGAATATCGGAACGATCGACAAGTTTAATTCGCGTTTGGTAAGGAGCTTTTCTTATGAATTAGGATTGGCGCAAAATTTCAACCTAGAAATCAATCCAGAACCTTTTTTAATGGAAGCCGTGGACAAAATGCTAGAAGATATCGGTAGCGAAAATACCATTTCAGAGGCGTTCCTGGATTTTGTAAATTATAATTTAGATAATGATGAAAGAGTAAATTTGAACAAAAGTTTGTACGATTCTGCCAAAGAATATGTTCAAGACAAACATTATTTCAAATTGAATGACAACAAAGATTTCAATTGGGAAGTTTATGAAAAATCTAAGAAAAATCTTCGTGAAAGCATCAAATCATTAGGCGAAGATTCTATTAATATTGCGGAATCTGTTTTAGAATTGTTGAAAGAGAAAAACCTCGAAATAGGTGATTTTGCTGATGGAGCGAATGGAATTGGTGGATTTTTCAAAAAGTTTTTGGACAAGAAAATTCCGCTGATTTACGAAACCATCGAGCAAGAAGAAAACCGCGTGAATAAAATATTGAAAGGTGCATCCGGTAAATCAAAAGACCGCGAGGCAGAAATCTTCGAAATTCTAGATTTTTTATTGGAAAGTCGTAAAAAAATCATTCAAAATTATATTAAAATACAAAAACAGCAAAAAATCCTGCGCGCACTTCTCCCTTTGAAAGTAAATAAAGACATTCAGGATCAACTCGCGATTATTGAAGAAGAAAACGATTTGGTTTTGCTTTCCAAATTCAACATTTTAATTCATGAAAACCTTCGCGAAGAGCCTTCATCATTCATTTATGAAAAAGTAGGAACCCAGTTTTCGCATTATTTTTTTGATGAATTTCAGGATACCTCCTCACTTCAGTGGCAGAATTTTGTTCCATTGAGAGATCACGCAGTTTCTTCGGACGAAATGAGTTTTACGCTGGTTGGTGATCCCAAACAAAGCATTTATCGTTTTCGTGGCGGCGATTCGCAACTGATGCTCGACATCATTAATCAAGAAGAAAATTCTTTGGTGAAAGCCCAGCTCGAAAATCTGGAATATAATTGGCGAAGTGCCAAAAACATTGTGGATTTCAACAATCAACTTTATTTATATCTTTCCGAATTTACCAAGGAATCGCACCGAAATATCTTCGGAATTGGTTCTCATCAAATTTCAAAATCGAAACTTGAAGGTCGGGTTCGAATCAATTTGATTGAAAACGCAACTAAAAAAGTCTTTTATGAAGAAGTTTCCGAGAAAATGCAAAAAGATATCCAAAGCTGTCTGGACAACGGTTTCCGACTTTCCGACATCACCATTCTCTGCCGCGGAAATTTCGATATCTTCAATTTTTCTCAAATGCTCGGTAACTTAAAAATAAATTACGAAGGCAAAGAAGATTACATCAAAACCATTTCAGAATCGGGATTAACGCTGAATCTTTCCTCAACTTTACTGGCTTTAACAGAGTTTCTGAAATGGGAAGAAGATCCTAAGAATCTACAATTTCCTGTGAAAATGCTTTATTACTTAAAAGTTTTAGGCAGAATTGAAATGAACGATTTCAGTTCGGAAGTCATGGAAATAATCTCATTAAAAAACAAGCCGGAAATACAGACGTTTCTCGCTGAAAAATACGATCTACAGCTCAGTAGCGAAGGTTTGCTGCAACTCAATCTTTATAATTTCGTGGAACATTTTCTGCAGGAATTTTCTGTACAGCAGAAGGAAACGGACTTCCTTTTCAATTATTTGGAAATGCTCTACGCCTATTCTCAAAACGCAGGTTCTACCTTGAAAGATTTCCTAAAATATTGGGAAGATGAAGCGCAGAAAACCACCATTCAAGCATCGGAAAACTTGGATGCAATACGACTGATGACGATTCACAAAGCCAAAGGTTTGGAGTTTCCAGTGGTGATGCTTCCGATGGAAAACGATAATAAAGACGGGAAATTCACGAACTGGCTCCACATCGATTCCGAAAACGGACTTTCAGCGGTGAACATCGATTCTTTCAGCAAAGAACTTGAAGTCTATGATGAAGATTTGGCCAAATTTAATCAGGAAAATATTTACCAAAATAAAATTGACCGCTTCTGTTTGCAATATGTAGCCACGACGCGCGCGGTGGAGCAACTGTTCTTTTATATTGAAAAGCCTAATAAATCCGCGAATCATTTGGAAATTTATGATTTTATTAAAGCTAGAATTCCGAGAGATGAATCCGGCGCAGAAATCTCTAGCTTCGATTGGTACGATGTTTCCGAGGAAAATTTAAAAAAACAAAAAAAAGAAGAGAAAAATAACTTGCTTACCAAACCGATTGTTTTCAAATCCGAAAAAAAAGCTAATCCAGCAGCTGTGAAAATCGCGACTCCATCGAAAAATTACCAAAACCGAATGGAAAAAGTGAGAATCGGAATTTTCACACACGAAATTTTAGCCCAGATCAATTCAGAAAAAGATGTTGAAAAAACTCTGCAAGCTTATCTTTTAGACGGAATTATCACAACTGAGGAAAAAATTGAAATTAGCAAAAGAATTTTAGGAATCATCAAGAATGAAAAATACGCTGCCTATTTTGCCGAAAACCAGGTTGTTATCAATGAAAAAGACATCATGATTTCCGATAATGGCGATTCGAAGATTTACCGGCCAGACCGGCTGATCGATACAGGAAATGGTTATGTAATTATCGATTTTAAAACCGGTGACCAACTGGAAAAACACCAAATCCAAATCGACGAATACCAAACTGTACTGGAAAAACTGGGGAAAAAAGTTCTGAAAACCGAACTGATATATGTATAAAAAAATCCTGCAACTAAAGGATTGTTGCAGGATTTATGATTCTTTCTTAAAATTAATTCGCAGGATCCGGAGTGAAAACCCGTTGCGCCAGTTCTTGATCGAAAAGGTATAACGCGGAAGGATTGTCAGAAACCATTTTGATTTTGGTTACCAGTTGCGATGCGCTCGCTTCTTCTTCAACCTGCTCATTTACAAACCACTGCAAAAACGAAACGGTTGCAAAATCGCCTTCTTCATTAGCGTTTTTTAGGATATTGAAAATACTTTTGGTCACAATTTTTTCGTGTTCCAATGCTTTTTCGAAAACATCGGTTGCACTTGCGAATTCATGAGGTGGTTGTGGAATTTCTCCTATCACGATTTCTCCGCCTACATCGTTTAGATAATCAAACATTTTATCTGCGTGCATGAGTTCTTCTTTACTCTGAACTCGGAAATAATTAGCAATACCATCCAGATCCCGAGCAGAAAACCAAGCCGACATCGAAAGATAATATTGTGCTGCATATTGTTCTTTGGTAATTTGTTGGTTGATCAACTCCCCTATTTTTGTACTTATCATAATTTAATTTCTCTTTTTATCAAATATAGATAATTCCGAGAGAGTGCACAAAAAAAAACGGAAAAATAAATTCTCCGCTCTCTTTAAAAAAAACTAAAATTATGAATCGGCCTTTGCAGGCATTTTCTTCATGTGTTTTTCATGCATATTCTGCATTCTTTCTTTTTGCTTGGTTTGCCATTTTTGGTATTGTTCAGGAGTCAAAATTTGTTTCATTTCTGCGTTGCACTGCTCTTTTTTAGCTTTCATCACCTCCATTTTTGCCTTTCTTTCAGCTTGGATTTTAGGAGCATTTTCTTTTCTTTCAGCTATTTTTTTGTCCTGCAAAGATATTATCTGTGCTACTTGCGCATCCGAAAGGTTGAGTTCATCCTTCATTTTTTGCAATTTCTCTGCTCTCTTCTGCTCCATTTGGGCAGGATCTTTTTTTGGCATTTGAGGCGATTGTTGAGCCATTGCGAAGGTTCCTAAGACAGCAAATGCTGCGCTTAAAACAATCTTTTTCATGTGTAAATATTTAAATGTTGTTATTTGGTTTTTTGATACCAATAAGAGATACATGTTAAATTTTTACCATCATAAACTTTTGTTAAAAAAAAATCAACGATATTTTTTGATCATTTTTCTTACAACTTCCTCGGTTTCATCGGGAAAATCTACCATAATTATTTGTTCAAGATTCACCCAATCTTTCAGTTTTTTTGAAAAATCGGCTTCCTTCCAAATTACAGGAACTCCCATTTTTTCTAAGGATAAAGCATTGCACTGCTGTTCATACTGATGATGCATCGGAACTGCCAATACTTTTTTCTTCATAAAAAGCGCTTCAGCAGGACCTTCGAAACCGCCACCGGTGAGGAAGCCTTCACACGTTGCCAATGATTGCTGAAAAAGCGCATTATCAATCGGAAAAACCTCAGCATTGAATTTTTGATAATGTTGGGATGAATGTTTCGAAAAAATATGCCATTGAATGTGAGGAATTTTCCTGATCTGCTCCAAAATAAATTCATCGGAATATGCAGGAAGATAAACCGTGTAATGCCCTTTGTTTTGGGTAACTTGTTGACGAATTTCGCTGCGGATCACCGGCGTATTGATGAAATCATCATATTTTTCGAAATGAAAAGCTACATGATTTTTCGCCGGAGCGTAATGATTCATAATCAATTTCCCCCAATGAAAACCTTGAAGCTGTGGTGTTTTAGGAGAAAGATAAGCCGATTGATGACTCATCGCCACGGATGCTTTTCCTCGCAATTTGCAACTCCATGCACAAACCGGCTCGAAATCATTGATCACCAAATCATACTGATGGACCGGAAGATTTTTAACATCATTATAAAATTGTTTCATATGAAAACGATTCCAAGTTTCGCCGAAATCGACACCTCCTTTGCTGCCAAAAACAAATCCAAATCCGTTGAACTGATACTTAATTTCGTACTGAAGTCCCACTTCGGCTTGTGTTCCACTGATAAGGATATCAACTTCTCCGTATTGTTTCAGATAGGGAAGAATTTCTCTGGCGCGGCTTACATGGCCATTTCCGGTTCCTTGGAGTGCGTATAAAATTTTCATCCCATCAAAAATACAACTTATTGATTCTCTAGATCTTGCAATAATTTAAAATTAACAAAAATGTAAAATAAAGAAGGAGCTCATTGGCTGAACTCCTTTTTGAAATTTATTTTTTATTGTTTCCGATATTTCCTTTTACATGAAGGTGGCTTCCGTCTCCAATCTCTTTTCTTCTATTATATTCAGACATCGATTTGGCATTTTGTGTATTTTTCTCGGCCTGAATGGATTTGTATTTTTTAGACTGCATGCTTTTATAATTGTTTTTATTTCGATTATAAACAGCTACCGGGTTTTGACCTTTGTAGTATTTGTTTTTAAACTGAGTATATTTCTCGGTTCCCATAATTCTTTGGATCGAATTGTATCTATCAGTTCTCCACTGATCTGGGTTATCGGCATAAGCCCTATTCCATGAATTATAATCGGGCTATTGATTATTGAGTTCGAATAACTGCGCTTTTTGTTGGTTGCTCAATAATAAATTAGCTGCTACAGTTTGCCAATTGACATCCGTGATACTTCTTTGATAATCGTTGTAATACACTGATTGCGAAAACCCTAAGGAAAACATTCCTAAACTTAGTATGGTGATTAACTTTTTCATTTTCTTATTTTTTTAAGTTGACACTTTAATACTTTCCATTATCGTACCAAAAAAAGAAAAGAGCGACTTCTTTCGAAGCCACTCCTTTCATTACTAACACTAAAAAACTAAAATTATCGAGAGGTAAACCTCATGCCTGATATTCTGGTAGAATTACTCGGCGTCGGGGTAGCCGGAGTTTGGTTTCTGAAACCTTTATTATTGCTTTCTACTTTTCTTTCTGGCGTGGTATTTCTCAGTTCCGAGCCATTGTTTCTAAAACCACCTGAATTAGATTGGCTGTTAGAATCGGTTCTCATTCCATTTTTGTTACCGTTGTTTTGCGTTCTTGGTGTATTTCCAAGAGATCTTCCTTCACGCAACCCATCATTTCTATTGTTATTTTGCAGAGAACCTTCGTTTCTCACATTATTGTTATTTCTTGGAGTCGAATTCCAGTTACCGTTACCAGTTCTTGGCGAATCTTTAAAACCGAAATTGCTCCTCGGATTATTTTGATGATATACTACTCGATCTACTTTATATCGGTTGATATTGATATGTCGGTAATTCGGAACGATATAAACATAATTCACATAATGTTCTCTTCTATAGTTTTGCCAATAATTTACAGGATTGAAACCATTGTAATAATTATTCTGGAAAATCACGAAAACTCTTGGGCCTAAAATTCTTTCCAATTCATAAAATCTGTCGTAATACCATCGATCTGGATTATAACGGTAGTAGGAGCTCCATGCGGAGTAATTTGCAAAACGATCATTCAACATCATTATTTGCTGCATCTGCCATGGTGAAAGCCGGTAAGTAGAAAAAAATCGGTTCCAATTTACATCATAAATACTTCTCTGATAATCATTATAATAACTTTGGTATAAAGCATTGGTATAATAATCCGATGGATATTGGTAGTAATAATCATCTGGGAAATAGTATTCATCATCATAATCACCATAGTAACCATCATTACTATTGGTCGGATAATAATCCGGATAATTTTGTGCGGAGATCAATGTTGCAAAAAACACCGAAAGTCCAAAAAGTATTTTTTTCATTTTATTTAAACTTATTTTAAATGTTCGATGAAGAACATTAGAAAAACGTGCCAATTTTTAAATCATCAATCTCTCGAAACCCTTTCTACAAAGGCCGTACATAAGATTTCTATTTCTTTGATTATAAAACAAAAAGGAAGTTAAAACCGCTGTTTCAACTTCCTTTGAAAACATTATAAATCACTGATTATCAGTGAATATAAATTTTATTCAATCAGCTTCTTTTTTTAATAATTTTTAAATAAAACATTCATTAATTTCATAAAAAATTTCAAAAATCATCACGCTCTGTTCGAATCGGTTACCCAACCGGCTATTTTGCGGTTGAAATCTTCCTTCGTCATCAAACTTTCCAGGTTCAAATGCATTCGATATCTCCAATAATGCGGGAATACCGCCGGATTGTTGATTCTTTCTTCATCAATATTTGGATTTGCCAACTCATTATCAGTGGCGAAAAACTCCTGAATCGGGAAAATCGCAAGCATCGCATCGTTATACAAATGCTGTTTCATAATTATTTCAGCGAGGTGAGGCTCCAGCTGCTCCGGCGCTCCTCCCTGTTGTCCCAATTGCTGATTATAATATTGCTGAGTTAGATTTCTATCCTCGTGCCACCATTGGCGAAGCGTAGAACTATCGTGCGAACTTGCCGTGACCACGTTCATATAGCCTGCATCTTTCGGATTGTACCATGGGATATCATCTGATGGCATTCGTTGAACTTTCAATGCGATGATTGCGAGTTGATCCATCACCACCGGTACTGAATCCGGCACCAATCCTAAATCTTCTCCACAAATTAGCATATCCGTTGCGTTGAGAATCATCGGGAGTTTCTCCATCGCTTTTTGATACCAAAGTCCATCCTGTCGTTTGAAGAAATAATCGACATACAAATCATAAATTGCACGTTGTTCCCAATCTGCTAAATATTGGAAAGAAGAAGTTTTATCAATATTGAATCTCGGGTGATACACGGTTTCGCCGTTTTCCGTTTCTTCTTTCAGGAAGAGCACATTTGCAGCCAACGAAATCAGTTGATTTTCTGCCCACGGATGAGGATTTTCTTTGAAATAATCTACCAGTTTTCTTTGGGAATCGAATTCTTCTTTAAATGAATAAGTCCCATTGAAATGGTTGTTCATAAATTGATATTGAATTGCATCTCTCTCGTCACCGAAGAAATCCCAAAGGATTTGATCATTAATAAAAGGCTTGCAATATCTGTATTCATCAAACGGAATATGGCGATGGTAAAACTCTTCAGTTCTCACCGGAACTGCAGGATAGAAATATCCCAAAATTCCTTGTGTCGCATTCATCGGCATTCTCCAGATTCTGAAGAATCCTAAAATATGATCGATTCGCATCGCATCGAAATACTGCTCCAAAGCTTTGAAACGATTTTTCCACCAGCGGTAACCATCTTCTTTCATCGCTTCCCAATTGTAAGTCGGGAATTCCCAGTTTTGTCCCAAATCGGTGAACTGATCAGGCGGTGCACCGGCTTGAAAATCCATTCCGAAAAGTTCTGGCTCGGTCCATGCTTCCACAGAATAACGGTAAATGCCAATTGGCAAATCCCCTTTCACAGAAATTCCTAAACCGTGCGTATAATCAATCGCTTCTTTCAATTGCAAATGAAGTTGATACTGAATCCATGCATGTAACATTGAGGCTTCAAAATCTTTGCTTTTCGAGGAGAAAAAAGGAGCAATTTTCCCGGCAATGTATTTTTTATGGGTTTTCCAATCATTGAAATTAGGCGTATTGTATTTATCTCGAAGCACGCAGAATGCGGAATATGGCACAAGCCATTCTTCATTATCCTTAATGAACTTTTTGAAATTTCTGTCTTTTAAAATTTCGTTCTGATGCGCTTCGAAAACAGCTTTCACGAATTTCCATTTTCCGGAAATCATTTGTTCATAATCGATAAAACTTAATGCATTAAGTTCATCTTTTTGGGAATTAAATTCTTCAACTAAATCACCCGGTAAAGAATATTCCAATTGAGAAATCGATAAATATTGCGGATGAAGTGCATAAACAGAAATCGCCGCGTAAGGATAAGAATCCGTCCATGAATAATTCGCAGTTGTATCATTAATCGGTAGAATCTGCAGAATGGAAAGCTGGGTTTCTTTGGCCCAATCGGCAAGCATTTTCAAATCTGAAAACTCTCCTACTCCAAAACCATTTTCCGATCTCAGCGCGAAAACAGGAACCGCAACACCCGCTGCGTGGTACATTTCGAAACCTTTGAAACGGAAATAATGATCCGCTTTGATTTGCAATGTATTTTTCTCCGGATTTGGAACCGCCCATCTGTTGGCGCCATATTCAATGTCGAAAACCTCTCCTTTTTCGGTATCAAGAAGGGCGTATTTATACTGAATGAGCTGATCTGCAGGCAATTCCACCGCTACTTCCCAAATTCCGAAATCAGTTTGAAGCATTGGAACCGCATTCGGATATTCCCAGTTACCCAAAGCGTCGCAATTTCCGAGCAAAACTACTGTCCAGTTTTTTTGATAAATCGGAGCTTCCAGACGGAACAAATGCGTGTGTTTCTTCAATACTGCAGCTTTCTGCGCTTTGAAACCACTTAATTTATTTTTAAGAATTTTATTATTCAAATAATTTTCAGGGAAATTCTTGGAATTCCATGCATCATAAATCGCAAATTCGGTATATTGGTGCGGAAAATTCAGGTGGTGAAGCGAAAATTCGTCTTGAAGAATATCTCCATATTCATTCACCATTTGATATTTGTAGCAGATGGATTTCGAGAAATAATCGACCTCAGCAAACCAGTTTCCGTTATCTACATATTGCAAAAGATGAATTTTATCTTGGCTTCCTTCTTCCATGATCAGAACCTGAATTTTTTCGCCCAGGTTCGTTCTGAAATTAATATTAAAATAAAGTTTCATAAAAAGGGCTTCAATTTGAGTTGCAATTTATGAAATTTCTATGTTTTTAAAACCAATAAAATCGTTAAAATTGAAAATTATTTCAATAGCTTATTTATTGATTTACAAATACTTACAAACTCGAATTCATTAGACACAAAAAAACCTTTCCAACAAATCGCTGAAAAGGTTTAAAAAATATGATATTAAATTTTAGTTCAAAGAATACGTCGTTCCGTCTCGACCATCTTTCAATTCAATTCCTTCTGCCAATAGACGATCTCGAATCTGGTCTGAAAGTTCGAAATTCTTCGATTTTCTCGCTTGATTTCTTAGTTCGATCAATACTTGCAGCGTTTGGTCGAGCTTTTCGTTATTGTTTTCCTCGATGTTCTGAAGCCCTAAAACTTCATACACAAAACTATCCATTTGCGATTTTAAAAGTTCCAAATCCGATGTGGAAATCTGCTCTTTTCCATCTTTTAATTTAAAGATAAAATTCACTGCTTCAAAAAGATGTGAAATCAAAATCGGAGAATTGAAATCATCAGTTAAAGCCGCATAACATTTCTCTTTCCATTCATTAAGATTAAAAGAAGATTCCTGATCAGCAGATACTGAAATTTGGCTTAAAATCTTCATGGCTTCCATCAAACGCTGAAATCCTTTTTCACTTGCCACCATTGCTTCATTCGAAATATCGAGAACGCTTCGGTAATGCGCTTGTAAAAAATTGAATCTTACAATTGTTGGGTGGAAAGGTTTTTCAAAAAAATCGTTGTTTCCAGAAACCAGCTCCATTGGGAGAATATAATTTCCAGTTGATTTGCTCATTCTTTGTCCGTTCATGGTGAGCATATTCGCATGCAACCAGTAGTTTACAGGCTCAGTTCCGTTGCACGCCTTACCTTGAGCCACTTCACACTCGTGGTGAGGAAATTTCAAATCCATTCCACCACCGTGGATATCGAATTTTTCACCTAAATACTTGGTGCTCATTGCGGTACACTCAAGATGCCATCCTGGAAAACCTTCACCCCAAGGCGAGTTCCAACGCATGATGTGAGCCGGAGAAGCTGCTTTCCAAAGGGCAAAATCTTGTGGATTTTTCTTTTCATTTTGCCCGTCAAGATCGCGGGTATTTGCAAAAAGTTCTTCTATATTTCTTCGGGAAAGTTCCCCGTAGTTCAGGCCTTTATTGTTGTATTCCAAGACATCGAAATAGACAGAGCCATTGCTTTCATAGGCAAACCCTTTATTGAGTAATTTTTGGGTAAGTTCTATTTGCTCCAAAATATGTCCGGTCGCAGTAGGTTCTATGGTCGGTGGAAGCAGGTTGAAGGTATCCAAAACCTTATGAAAATCGACGGTATATTTCTGTACAATCTCCATTGGCTCTAGTTTTTCGAGGCGCGATTGCTTCACGAAACGATCATTATCCACATCTCCATCATCGGTGAGGTGACCCGCATCGGTAATGTTTCTTACGTACCGAACTTTATATCCCAAATGCACGAGCGTACGATAAATAAAATCGAAAGACATGAAGGTTCGCACGTTTCCGAGGTGTACATTGCTGTAAACGGTAGGTCCACAAACATACATCCCGACATTTTTTTCGTGAATGGGTTTGAAGATTTCCTTTTCGCCGGAAAGCGAGTTGTATAATTTGAGTTCCATTATTTTAAATTAAAAAGATTAAAAAATTGAAGAATTGAAGAATTAAAAAATAGAATCTTAGTTCTTATTTTTTTAATTGAATTCTTGTGGCTTAGTCGAATTTAGCGTGGCTTCCTACGTAATGCAAGAATTCTTGTCTGGTAATAGGATTTGTTCTAAAAATGCCACTCAATTCTGCGGTGATGGTTGAGCTTGCGGTATCTTTGATGCCGCGACAATTCACACACAAGTGTTTCGCATCAATGATACAGGCAACATCTTTAGTTCCCAATGCTTGTTTCAGCGCATCTACAATCTGCATCGTCAATCTTTCCTGAACTTGCGGACGTTTCGCGTAATAATCGACCAATCGGTTGATCTTGGAAAGTCCAATCACTTCGCCATTGGAAATATAGGCCACATGCGCTTTCCCGATGATTGGCAGGAAATGATGCTCGCAGAAAGAATAAACGGTGATGTCTTTTTCCACCAACATTTGGCGGTATTTATATTTATTGGAAAACGTAGAAATTCCCGGTTTGTTTTCCGGAAGTAGTCCGCCGAAAATTTCGTTGACATACATTTTGGCGACTCTTTTTGGAGAATCTTTCAGGGAATCATCATTCATATCCATCCCTAAAGTTTCCATAATCTGATGAAAATGGTGCTGAATGATTTCTATTTTTTCCTGAGGTGTTTTCTCGAAAGCGTCAGATCGGAGCGGAGTATGGTCTTTTCCGGTGAACAAATCGTCGTCGTTATCAATATCTTGATTCATATCTCTTTAATGAAAAAGCAAAATTAGGGATTTAATTTTTTAAAATGATAAAGAATTAAGTGTTGAGCGCATCTTTAACTCAAAAAAAAACTCAGAACCGAAATTCTGAGTTTGATAATCATCTTTAAAATCCGCCCCCACTTCCAGCGAAGGTAAAGGTTGCGGTGAGTCCCGCACGAATGGTAGAAAGCGGAAACGCAGTAGAAATTTTATATTTGGTCAATAATTGATCGTAGAAGAATCTTAAACTGAAATTCTGCGACATATTATAATCTGCGGAAAGTTTAATGCTCATCATCTTCTGTCCACCGGTGACTTGCGAATCATTTTGTAAGATATTCGTAATTCTGGTTTGGCTGTCTCTAAGGGAGAAATCACCACGAATATTAAGATCACTTTTGATGGTTCTTGCTTTTCCTTTGAAATTCATTTTCAGTTTCAAATCCTTGATGATGTACCCAAATCCGATGATGTATTCTTTACCAACATCTTCGGTCAAAGTATGATTCACCAAACCGAGCATGAACATTCTGTCGCGGTTATATTGCGCCCGGAATTGCATGTTGTTTCTCATCGTGACATCAGCACCAATCAACGGAGCAAAAGCTTCCACATAACCTACTTGCGAGAAGGTGTACGGGTTGAAAGCATTTCCGTAAGTATCGGTTTGCGGCGCATCCTGATTGTTTTGCATATTGTAATAATCTACACTCGATTGAATTCCTGTGGAAGTGAAAGTTGAACTGTAAGAATGCAAAATATCAAACTTCGAGAATTGGCTATTGATAATCGGAATGTTTTTCAATCCGGAATAGGTCACCCTCCAATTCGGCAACGGAACGCCGGTTTTCTTAGGATCCGAAAGTCTTCCATCGATGGTTTTTCCTTCAACCGCCGCTTGGAATGCCGGGATTAACACATACGCATCGCCCAATCCTTTTCCGCTTGCGAATTCCGCTTCATCGTACAATCCGCCGGAACGAAGATAGATTTGCTTCGCATTTTCATACATATTATCGTAGATGGTTTTTCCGTCAACAAAAGCAGTGCGGAAAGTCCAAGCTGTTTTGGAATACGTAATCATTTCGGTACCGAATGAGAACTGGAATCCGTTGGCTCCGTTGGAATCCGCATCTACATTATAACCTCCTTGCACAAAATTGCTGTTGTAATTTCTCAAGACATTCAAATCGATCCGGAAATCGTTGATCGGCATGATCTGAACATTCGCCAAGAAATTTTGATTCTTCATTTGGGTATAAGCATCATTCATATAAGTAGAATTCGAAAGCCAACCGTTTTCGATAACGGTTCTTCTAATATCCGCCTGAGAACCCAAAAGGAATCCATAAGTTGGTCCGCCCAAAGTTTGCCCATATCCGTACCAATTCGGTGCAGAAAGCAATCCCGGAAGTACGGTTCCATTGTTTTCGTTATACGAAACATCGAGTTGTTTAATCGAAGTTAGCGCATAAGCGATACTTTGCAAAGGATTCAACTTGTTTTTAAATTGATAACTTTTGAAAGTTTTCTTGGAATTTGGCTTTTGCCACAATTGGGTATAAGCGTTGTTGAGGGAATCCACTTCCTTTTTACGCTTTTGCATCGTGGTATTGATTTTCTGGAAATACTTAAACTTGCTGAAAAACTTCGGAATGTCCACCGTAGAAGTCGCCACGATATTGTTGGTATTCTGTCCGATACTTCCCAAACTTTCCGCAACGTTGGTTTCCGGATTCACGAAGCTGGTCATCACGGTACTTCTCGCATTCCAATTATAAGTAAATCCGTAGCCGAGTTCCGCATTGATGAAATCGAGGTAAGGAAGATATTGGAACGGGAATTTGTAGTTCAGCTGCACACGATGGTTATATAAAACCGGTCTTCCTGCCCGCAGTGGGTTTTCGAAAATCGATTTATTGGTCATATCGTTGACGTTCAAATTATCATTCAACGTTCTCATCGCAGAGTTGATTTCCAACTTCAGTGATTTGGTAAAGTTAAAGCCCAAACCATATTGCCAACCGAAATAGAAGTTACGGTTTTTGATGACATCGAAATTGTCTCCTGAATTTCCGTTGAGTATTGCTTCAATATTTCTAAACTCTAATTCGTTGTAGTTTCTATCGATTTCGGTTCTGAAAGAGAATCTCGTCGGAACGATATTGAAATTAATTTCCTTGATGAATCTTAAATATTTATAAGATTTTGCAGTATCGCTCACTATTTTATTGAAAGGTCTCAAAACCCATGGTTTGAACGAATAATTATAGTCGATATACCCTTTTAGATATTGGCGGTAGTTTTTCTTGGTGTAAACATCTCTGTAGTAATCGTCGTTATAAACCGCAGTCACTGAAAGGTTTTCCACATCGTAGAATTTCGGTTTTTTGTCCGGATTCATTCGATCTTTACGCATATTTACTACCCCAATACTTCTTTGTTGGGTGTAAGTTCTTGCTACTTTCTTCAACTCTTGGCGGTTCGGCGCTTGCTCGAAAGTAACATCATTATCCAAAGGATTGTATTTTGGATCCTCGATGGTCTGCGTGTAAGAATAATTCACCGGAATCTTCATTCCCACCTTTTCCGGAAGGAATTTATCCACATTCACCGTGGTGTTTACGTTGAAAGCAGAAAGCGTTGACTGCGCTCTTTCCGAAGGTTTTTGGGTAATTCCACCAAATCCGATGGTCGAATAAGAACCATTCGCATTCACGGTGGCAAAATCTCCGAGGTTGAAATTTACGCTAGCATTTCCGGCGTAGCCTCCTTTGTTTTCGATTTCAGAAAGACGGATTTCGTTCACCCAAAGAACTAAATCTTTCGAGCTGCTTTGATCTTTGTTTCTAACCCCCAACATAATGGTAGTTACGTTTCCTAAACTCGGTCTTCCTTTGATGAAGATTTTTTTGTTAGGATCCAATGCGCCATATTCGAAATCTTCGGTTCTTTGATCGATGACCACGGAACCATTTTCGTCTCTTCTCAATTTAGCATCGATGAAGTTTTGCACTTCCAAATTCACAGTGTTATCTGTAGGCCAGATTTCCAATGGTGAAGTCGCATTTTTCGGAGTATAAGTTAAAGAAGTTTCGTACTCATAGTAGTTATCGGTGGCGTCGCTACCAAATCGGATAAAGAATTTCGCGTTTGGATCCAAACCATTGCTGATTGCTCCTGCTCTTACATCTTCAGCATGAACAAAAAGTTCCAATTTCTTGTATCTGCGCATATCCAACGCCACATTTTTGAACACCGCTCTTGAAGTTTTCGGTGCGATTGGCGAAGTTTTCAGGTAAAGAGAAGCTTCGTTCTGTCTCTGCGCACCGGCGTTTCCGCTAAGAACTTGTCGATCGATTCCCGGAGGCAATACATACGGCGGCTGGTTCAATCCGTTTTCTTCTAAATTAACGCTTCCAACATCCATTCGGTTGGTTTCGGAATCATCTACAGGATTCACTCCTTCGGTATCATTAATGTTAGTCGCGATATCTTTGGTATATTTTCTCCAGTCACTTCGTACCAAATCCAGGGTTCCGAAACGCAGGGTTGAAGTTTGATCAAAACCTGTTAATAAAATTCTTGCAAAACGAACATTGTTAAGAACCGCAGGATCGTGATCTCCGGCATCAGTAACAAACTGAGAAACCGGAACACGGAAAAGATACCATTTGTTGGTGCCGGTTTGTCCGTTTTGGAATTTTGCGTCCACCTCTTTTTCATCCACGATGAAATTCTGACCAAGCGCAAGGCTTGCTTTATCAAGGCTAATGTTGTACTGGTTATAGTTTTCACTTTGGTCGAGGTTGTAATCTCTGTTTACATCTTCCGCATCCGGAGTTTGGGTGGCCACTTCCAATGAATTGCTTTGGGAATTGGCTTCCGGACCACGAAAATATTTGTAACGTTCTAGAAGTGATGAAGCTTGTGGATCTTGGAACTGATCTGAGAGGTAAAACACAAAATCATCGGATGCGGGATCGGGCGTATTGGTCACCGGATTGATAAAATTAGTTCCGAATTTGGCACTTTCACCTTGCGCATCAAGGCCGTCATACCCTAAGTCTTGTGCGGCTCTTTCTTCATTTTCCGTAGAAAAAGCATACAAAATTGGGAATTGGTTCGGCTGAGTTCCCCAATTGGTCGTGGTGGTATTTGCCGGAACATTTGGAGTTGGCAACCCGTTTTCGTACTGTAATTTTCCGTCTTTCAACACATCTTCGGAAACATTACCTAACTGCAACAATAATTTCGGATTGGTTCCTAAATTTTTACCATCAGCATAAGGATCCATCATCCAAAACTCCACATATTCGATATTCGAATTCACGAAATTGGATACGGTGACTGGTCTCATCAAACCTGCCCATCTTTCTTGGGTGGTTTCATTGTTCGGATTCACATTATAAGGACCTCTTTCTGTAGGGAAATAAGTAATATCCAAAGTATTGGTATAGAGTTGTTCGCCCGCTACAAAATCTCTGGAATTGTAAAGCTCCTGGGTTTGTACTCTTCGCGAAGCGTGGTTGGATACCGCTTCAGCATTAATTCCGCTTGGTGCTTTTCCTCCAATTCCGTAGAATCTCGGATCGATATTGTACCAAGTCAGCAAACCTCTTCCATTGCCGTGAGACAAATCATCATTGGAATTAGCATTCGAGAATACTGGTTCCGGATTGTGTTCAGGTTTAGAAGCAAGACTCCACATTGCGGGTTCTTTCAAAGAAATTTTGGAAGTAGTTTGCTCGAAATCGTCGATATAAGATTGATCGCCAATTCCTTTATTCTGTCCCGGAATCAGATAGGCACCTTCCGCCATAAAACTCAAATTGGATGGCGCTTCTGTATTTACCAACGGAATTTTATCGGTTAATCTGGTGAGGAATGGCAGCTCATTATTATACAAAATATTGAAACCAGCCATGGTGTTGTTCACCGCTTCTTGGCCGTAATTTACTTTCTGGGTTAATGGCGTTTCAGAATAATTTACCACTGTTCCTCCGATGGTCAAATGTTCATTGAATTTCCTTTCCAAATTCAATCCAAGGAATCTTTTTCTTTGGGTATTGAAAGTCAATTGATTTTCAAGAGAAATATTGATGGCTTGCCCGGATTGTTTCACCGCTTCGTTAATGATGTTTACGGTACCTAGCATATAATCTACGGTAAAGTCAATACCTTCCTGAAGTTGTACTCCATTGGCCGTTACTTTCACCGAACCTTGAGGAACGTTGATTGCGCCAAGAGAAATCCCTGTTCCTTGAGAGCCTTTGAAGCGACCTTCCAAGGTGTACGCCAAAGCCAGACGGTTTTCGGAGGCTACATTTTTGAATTTATCATACAAATCATTGAATACAAATTTCGGATCACTGCTTCCCAAAACATTTTGAAGATAAGCTCCAAATGGTTTCGCTTTGGTGAAGATGATTTTCCCATTTTCAGGATCGATGGTAATGCCGTTAACGAAATCGAAAATTCCATCTCCCGTGGTAGCGCCGTTTTGCTGTAAATCGTTGTTCATATTCAAACGATCCCAGTTGAACAATTTAAGGAGGTTAGTATCTTGAACCGCCGTTCCAGGAAGATAATTCACCTTTCCGTTTTGGGCATCTCTTAAATATACATTCAATAAAAAGTTTTCCGAATTGATTTGATTGGAGGTTAATGAATAAATATTCTTCATCATCAAATCCCACATCGGCGTTGTGGTAGTGGTTTTGATATTCGATTTCAATAATTTGGTAATCAATACCGGGCTTTCTTCGGAGAACTCCCCTACTTTATACACCTTTCTGTCGCCGTTCAAGGTGTAGGTGTACGACACCGCCAAAAGTTGGTTATCGTTGAGTCTTTGATTTAAGGAAATATATCCCAACTGAGGATGATAGGTAAATTCGCTTTGGGTAAGTTTTCTGGCTTTTCTATTGAAGATAAACTGCTCTCCATCGGTATAATTTTCAATAGATCCGTTGGCGTTCGGAAAAGATTGTCCGTTGATGGTGTTGTAAGCGGTATTCACATCCCGAATTCCCGCGCCAAGGTTCGCAATCCCTTGATATAAATTATTATGCGAGTTGTCCGGAAAGCCGGAAATACCTTCTCCCAAATCTCGGATTCCGAGGATTCCTTTCTGATCCTGAAGATTCCCGGAACCCTGATCGAGCACCCACGCTTCAATCCTGGTAATACTCACTCTGGAATTGATTTGCGGATAATTGAGCAACGCATTGTCGTAAGAATTCAGGAAGTAATGACCGAGATAGTAGTGCTGATTGTCTTCATAATCAATCGCGTTGAGTTTGAAGGTGTTCATCACGCCACCGCCTTGTGCCACGATGGTTCGGGATTCACCTTGCTGTTGCGAGAAGACCAAAGTTCCGGTAGTTTTCCCCAACTGGAACTCCGTTTTTAAACCAAAAAGCGATTCTGAACCGCGAATTAAACTGGTAGAAAGCGGCATATTTACGTTACCAAATTCTACTTTTTTGATTATTTTATCTTCTCCGCCGGTTGTTTTATCATTTAACCCTTTGGTTTGCAGGTCTTTCCACGTTCCTTTTGCTTGCCAAACCAAATTCATTCTATTTTCGAAAGCGAAACCACTTTGGGTATCATAGTTGGCTTTAAGTTGCAGATTTTCACCTACTTTACCCAATAATCCCAATTGAATTCTCTGTTGAATATCAATCGCAAAACTGGTTCTGTTTTGTGGTAAAATCAGCGGATTATCGATTTTTTGGTACAATCCACCAATGTCGAAAGAGGCGAAACCTTGCGGAATAATTTCAATTTTATTCCCTCCAAAAAGTGATTCAAAGAGTTTATTTTTAATGTTTACACTGGGTAAAAGTCCTTTTTTCAGGGCATCTGTTTGATCTTTTCGAGATCCTAAATCGTGGGTTGAGGATTTTTCTTTGTAATATTCACTCAACTGATTACTCAGCATATATTGATGATACTCCGCAGAAGTCATGGAAACAGGATTGCCCACTACCATGTTCCCCACTTTCGGGTACAAAAAATACATACCGCTGGTTACATCGTAAAAAGCTTCGTACCGCATGGGATTGGGAAGCGAAAAATCTTGCCTCACCGAAGCGCTGTCTGATGGTTTTTCCTGCGCATTCACTGTAGCGAATGTGCAACAAAACACGAATAAATATAAAAATTGACGACAAAAAAAACTAATCTTCTCCAAATGTTAAATATTTTTTAAAATTTGCTTCACTAAATCTTCTACGGTAAGCTCCGGATTTTGCTTAAGGACTCGGTCTGCAATTTTCTCGCTCATCTTTTTGGCAATTCCCAAAACCTCTAATGCAGATAACGCTTCTTCCTTCACTTTATTATTCACTGCCGCGGAAATATTTTCCTCAGAGTTCTTGAATTTTTGGACTTTATCCCGTAAATCAACAATGATTCTCTCGGCGGTTTTCGTACCAATTCCTTTCACCTTTTGCAGCAACGCACTGTTGTTCGAAAGGATGGCCGAAGCAATCTCCTCAAGGCTCAAAGAAGAGAGCATTATGATGGCAGAAACCGGACCTACTCCGTTAACACTTATTAACAGATTAAACATTTCTTTTTCCAAAATAGTGTTAAAACCGAAGAGCAAATGCGCATCTTCACGGATAATTTGTTGGATATTGAGGAAAGCAGGTTGCCCTAAATGAAGTTTTTCGGAGGTTTGAAGACTGATACCCACATAGTAACCAACGCCTTGTACGTCGATGATTACGGAGGTTGGATTGAGTTCCTGAATGTTTCCTTTTAAAGAATAAATCATGAGTTATTTTTGAAAAACCCAAATATAGGTTTTTTAAAATTTAATCTTTGATCATTTGTTTGTAAGCAAAAAATAACTTTTTTTTAGAGCTTTTCGATGCCAGCCGATGATGATGTTTGTGAATATTTTTTAACTACTAATCCATAATCTGCATAAATTTTATGGCAAATTGCATATAGCAAATTCCCTTTTGCTAAGCCACTCAATTTTAAGTGCACTACAATTCCTGCGTAGCATTATTATTCATCTTCAAAATCCGTTCTTTTAAAATAATAAGCATTGAATTGGATGCTGGGCTTTATAAAAGAAAACAAAGCATATAACCGCGAGTTTTATCTGTCATTACATTGTTTTTATCGTGGTTATTTTTATCTTAGTCGCAAAGAATAAATTCATGAGTGTATTTTATAACCTGTTTAGCTTAAACAAAGGAGCAGAGGACAAGGAAAAAGTAAGGGAAGATATTGTGGCAAATATCTCATTTCGAGGGGCAAACCTGTGGATTTTGGCTTGTGCTATTTTAATTGCTTCTATTGGTCTTAATATGAATTCTACCGCGGTGATTATTGGGGCGATGCTAATTTCACCACTGATGGGGCCTATCGTAGGTTCCGGTTTTGCGCTTGCAACGTATGATTTTAATTTTCTGAAAAGATCCGTGAAAAATCTACTGATTGCTACCTTGGTTGGACTCATTGTATCGAGTTTATATTTTTTTCTAAGTCCGTTCAAAGATGCGCAGTCTGAAATTTTATCCCGTACCTCGCCCACTATTTACGATGTTCTAATCGCATTTTTTGGTGGTATTGTAGGTGCGGTTTCCATCACAAGAATTGAAAAAGGAAATCCTATCCCGGGAGTGGCTATCGCTACCGCACTGATGCCACCTCTGTGTACCGCAGGATTTGGAATTGCCCATTTCAACATGAAATTTGTAGCAGGCGCGCTCTATCTTTACAGCATTAATTGTTTTTTTATCGGGATTTCTACTTTTTTGGTGATTAAATATCTTAAATATCCCGCCGTGAAAACTGAAAACACGGGTTTTGATAAAAAAGTGCGGGTGATTATTTCGGTATTAATGTTACTGATGATTATTCCGAGTTCCTATTTGGCTTACAGCTTATTACAAGAAAAAAAATTTATCCAAAATGCTGAAAAATTCATCCAAGATCAATTTACGAAGAACGGCTATACTGTGATTTACAAAAACATCAACTATAAAACCAATCCCAAACAAATGGAGTTGGCTTTTCTTTCGAAAAAATTTGATAGTTTAGAAATAAAAAAATTAAACAAAGAGCTCAACGCTTATGGACTTTCCGACACGGAACTGATTATTAAAGCAAACAATTCCGATTTGAAAAAGGAAATTTTATCGGAAATTAATAAATCCAGCAATCAGGTTTCAGATAAAGACATCCAAATTCAGAATTTACTGGGTGAGATCGACACTTACCAGATCGGAAATAAATCGTTGGACGAAGAAATTAAAATCATTTTTCCAGATATCGACGCAATTTCATTTGGCACCGTTACCGATTATTCCAAAAATGATTCCCTTAAGAAAGGAAATATTATCCTTTACCAAGCCGAAAAATCCATAGATGAAGCAAAGTTGAAAGCTTGGCTTGAAAGAAAATTCGGATCAAAAGACCTCACCATAATCAAAAAATAAAATCGGCTTTTACTTAAAACGATCAATAAACTCCGTTAAAAAAGCTTTGTATTTTTCGCTCACAGGAATTCGTTCGTTGGCGACCACTATGCTGTTTTTGCCTACACTTTGCAGGTGATTCAGCGAGATGATGTGCGAGTTATGAACCCTAATGAAATTCTCTAAATTTATTTTCTCCATGATTGATTTCATGGTTTGGTGTACGATGAGTTTTCTGGTGACGGTATAAATGATGATATAATCTTTCATGGCATTAATCCTGATAATTTCATCGAGGTTGAGCTTGATATCTTCGTGATTGATCACAGCTGAAATTATTTTTGTCGTCTTTCTTGATGGCTTGTGAATTGCTTTGGCTCAGCCTGGCTTTGTCCTGCGTTTTTCGCCGAATCCTTAGGATTTCAAAAATTATTATCTTCGTGACACGACACAACCTCAAACTGAAAAACCTCCTGATATGGAGGTTTTTAACGGGGTTTTCAGAATTTCAAAAGCTTTAAATTTCCATTTTAGAATTCTATAGATTTATCCTTTTTTATTTCGTGATTGCTTTGGCTCAGCCATAACTTTCCCAATCCATTTCGCCGAATCCTGCGGATTTCAAAAATTATTATCTTCGTGACACGACGCAACCTCAAATTGAAAAACCTCCTAGCACAGGAGGTTTTTGAGGTTTTTCCAGCATTTAAAATTCCGCTTTCTATCGTTCTGTTTTGGTTTAAACGCAGCTCTTTTTCTATACTGATGGAGTCTTTTAATTACAGATGCTAAAAAAGCTCTAATTGCTGATAAGTTGGTGGAGGTTCTTCTTTGTTTCGGGCAAAAAAGATTTCAATATCGCCAAATTGTTTATCGGTAATGCACATAATAGCTACTTTTCCCGCCTTGGGCAGGATGGATTTCACCCTCTTGATATGAACTTCTGCATTTTCTCTACTTGGGCAATGCCTCATATACATGGAAAACTGAAACAATGCAAAACCATCATCCAGCAGTCTTTTTCTGAAAAGATTAGCGGCTTTCATATTGGCTTTGGTTTCGGTCGGTAAATCGTATAAAACTAAAACCCACATAATTCGGTAGGCATTAAACCTTTCGGCATTCATATTTTTTTAGATGTATTTCTTCTCATTATAAAAATTCAGGATAAGAAACCTGTCGTTTTTCTCCCGTGTAACATTTGTAAAGCGATGACGTGGTCATTTTTACAGCAACCAGCAACGGTCTTGTTTTATCATCAATACACACATCTTTGGTTGCAATCTGGAGAATATGTGCTTTAAATTCTTTCGTCAGTTCTTCGGTATCCGGATGAATTTTCAGCCACTGCATAACGAGTAAATCAACAAACGGACGATAAGGTTCCATTAAATCATCGGCAAGACAGTAAGGATTGTATTTGTTTTTATGAAAAATACCTAGCACTGGCAACAATCCTGTTTCTACAATGGCTCTTGCTACAATGCTTCTTAAGACAGCGTATCCAAAATTAAAAAACTGATTGGGTGAATCTCCAAACCGTTGTCTCAGAAAATCAAGACTGATGAGATATTTCCAATAATGCTGCGCCGCAATGCCTTCCATATTCGTAATGTCGCCGGATTTTACATTTCTCTGATATTCAATCATTGGTTCGTAATAATTGCCTAACCTCAACAATACTTCTTTTTGATTTTCAATCTTACATTCTACAGTCTGTTTCCACAATTGCTTTTTCAAAGGCTCGCTGGCTTCCAATTGATCTTTCACCCTATCCGAATGCTCCGTATGACCATACAAAGGCAACATAATCCCATGGTGCAAATGATGTGCGTCGCAACTTACTATCACTACATTGTTTCCCATCATCTTCTGTATTAGATTATGCGAAATTGTAATCTGAAAATGATCCAACATCAGCAATCCTAAATCTTCGACAGGAATACTTCCTTTTTCTACCTTGGTCTCAGGGCAAAGTATTTTCATCTGCTCATCTTTCAACTTGAGATAAGCGGGATTGCCGATGTAGATGGAGCGGGTGATCATTTTAAAACTCGCCTAATTTTATAATTTCACCCAAATGATTCAACCTAACCTTAATTGGATTCATTCCTATTAGAGCACCCACACTTTTAAATCTAAAATATCTTTTTGAATCTTTCGCTGTTGGAATACTTTTCAATTCCGAATTTTTAGTTTCTAAATGATGTCTAAACCAATAGTCATTATTTGAAATACTCCAAACTAAATACAAATGTTTACTTAAAGTTGATTTATCATTATTCCTAATAGCATCATTAAATTCATCGTTAGTTAAACCAAGAATAAACATTTCATTTTGTTGCATACTGAATTCTAAGGTTAAACCATCTTCAGGTAACAAACATAAAAATGATTGAGACAGCTTTTGTTCAGAAATATTATTCCATAAATCTGTAGTATCTTTAATTATAACCGGCAATTTGTTTCTCTTTCTTTCCACAGCGTTCCAAAATGTGCACGAATGTTGAATTTGTTTACCTTCATTGTTTCTATAAATTGCAATATGATGATTGTTTCCCTGTACAACAAAGCCAATATCTTTTCCATTTTCGTCTTTTTTAATTGGCTGTAATGAATTAGCATCCGGACGAGCAAACAATCTAACAGTCTTAATAGGAATCTGCTTTTTCTCATTAAACCATAAAACATCTTTAAAAGCCTCTTTTTCTTTGTTACCAAACTGTTTTAGTCGCTCTTTTACTAACTCTTTAACTTTTTCATCTACAATATCGTCTATCTGTTTTGAAGAAAGTGACAGTAAATCATATTTCTTAACCGTTACATCTTTATAGCAGGAAGCTTTTTCTAAAACTACTTCTTTGCTTTCATCTAAAAAAATTGGATCTTTCTTAATTGTAGACAAAGCTTTTTTTACATCATTGTCGTTTTGAATTAATCTTTCCTTGATTAATTTCTTTATCTTTTGATGAACAATTTTCTCAGGGTTTTCGAATAAATATTTAATAGGTTTGTTTAAATCCTCAACTTTAATTTTACCATAAACAGAATCTTCATGCAAAGCTCCTCTTGGTACAATTACACCTTTATCTTTATTAATTCCTTTTGCTTTAAACTTTGATGTAGTAGCAACTTTCTTACCTGCTTTAAATGATATCAAAATTTTATCTGCTTCTTTTTCTACTTCGGAAGTCGTAAATGGTTTTTTAGTAATAAAATATTTATCAAGAAGTGTCAGCTTTTCGCTATATTGAGTTTTTGCATCTTCAACTTCTTTCAGCATTTCATTTCTAACATCACTTGCATTTAATGTATTTATTCTTTGGATATATCCTTGCTGGGTACAAGCAATAACCAACGCATCTACAGCATGATGTCTATGATCATCTCGTTTAGTCCAATTGATAATCTCTTCTTTTTTATGTTTTCTTTTTCCATGTTCGCTAGTCCATTCTTTCATTTCAGTTTGTCCTAGTTCTCGATATTTCGGCATCTGAAGATTCATCAAAACATCATCCCATCCCCAAACTTTTCTTAATCTCGCAGTTACTGTACCTTCTGTAACAGTTACATTGTGACAAATCCCTTCTAGAATTTGTTTTGATTTACTCGCGATATATTGAGATTCTCTTAATTGTCTATCGATGAAGCTTTCCCAAAGTTTCTTATCTGCTTCTGTTTCCTTTTTCAATTTTTTACGTTCTTGATATTCAATAAAAGAAACTTTCAGACGTTGCATCTTTCCATAAGACAATACTCCCCTTGCAAACCAATCATCAACTCTCTGAAGGTATTCATTTAGTTTAACCTCGCCTTTTTGGGCGATGTAATCATAAGCTGTTTTATCTAATTTATTAGAGTTACAATGACGATGAACCAAGACTTTATTGGTTTGAGAATCATCAAACAATAATGCCTTTGGCACAATATGATCGATATCAAAATTATCTCCCCTTAAAGCTTCAGTTAAATTGAAAGTTTCCCCACAATAAATACATTGATTTACAACGTCTGCTTCTTTCCACTTTTTATCTTTTGTAGGAAATATGAATTTATATTTTTGAATATACTTTTTTGTTGCAGGTAAGCCCATGGCTTCTAATCGAGAACCTATTAAATCATTTTGTTTTTTATTATTGATATTAGATTTATCGGCAGCATCACGCTCATCTTTACTTTGTTTTAGCTCTCTGGCAAGTTCTAATCTTATTTCGTGAGGTTTTCCGTGAGCATCAATAATTGCATTAACAACATTAATCATCTGATTGATGATTTTCTCAACGATTGGTTGGCGAAGGCTATTCTTAGATAATAATTCTAGCCTAGGTTTAATCTCTCTTTCCAAGTTCTCTTGTTTAGTTAAACTGTTAGAATGATTATAACCAGCCAAACTACAAGACTGTGAATAATCAAATCCATCCATTAGGTAAGGAAGTATTTTACGAATTGCTTTGGTTGATTTATTACCAAAGGCTTGTTTATTAAAATCTATTCTGGAAAGTTTATCCGCAATTTCTTCATCAAAAGAAAACCTACTCATTAAAGCACTTTTACATTCATCCAAATCCTTTATTGAATATATGGTATGCCATAATTGATATAAAGGTTCTTTTTCGAAAGATGATGCAATAACCAATCTATTACGTTGCTTTAAAATTTCGCCTGTTTTTTTATCGACTAAAATAGCTTCTTCATTAGATTCAATTACTGACGTATTAAATCTTAACAGATCGTTTTCTCCTATTATTTTATAGATTTCTTGATAAGTAATATTCCCCTGTATTCCTTTTAAGATTTGTTTATTAGCATAAACATCATCTTTTTTAAGATCGAGAATTTTGATTAATTCATTAAAAGAAAGATGTGCATTTACTGCAAGATAGTCTGCAATCTGTTTTTTTTCTTCTATTGTTGGGAATCTGTCTCCCCATTTATATTTAGTGCCTTCGGGATTTTTAACTTTTAGAGATATATTATTTACCGTTTCCCAGATTTTACATAATTGGAAAATAGGAGAAGATTTAGGAGCGACTTTCGGTCCTACAAAAACTACTTTTTCTTTATTAGTTGTTTTATTTTTTGTTACCTTATCAAAACCTTCAAATTCACATACGCTTACTAATCCTTTCTGAGATTTTAATTTTCTTTGGTAATATATAATTTCATTTTTTAATCTGTCAATTACTTCGTCTGTCAAAAATGAATGATATTCTTTTTGAGTATTAATAATTGTCTCAAATTCTTCGATATAAGCTTCTCTTGGGTAAACTTGTTCCTTAACTCTGTAATAAGAATTATTTGAAAATGCAGTTGAAAGTTCTTTATAAAAATGCTGTCCAATAGTTTCATTAGCATCTTTAAGCCGTGCATACCTACTCTTAACTTCTGCTACATACTCCGTATCTTTTTTATCAGCATTAGCCTCACTTCTCGCAGATTTATACCCTCTTTTTTGATTGAGCATATATAGAATCCTCCCTAATTGTTTAGCATCGATAGGTTCGGAAGTTGCATCACTACGCAATTTCCATAAATCCAGCATTGGAAGATTAAATAATTCTTTATCAGGATATATATTGAATTTTTCTAATTCTTTTTTTAGGCTATATTTAAAATTATCACTTTTCTTAAGCTGCTTTCTGTCATAACCTTTTCTTTGAGTCCTAGATTTTGTCCTATCCTGATTTTTAGTAATTGATTGTCCTTTTTCAAATTGTGTTCGATCATCAGTAGAAAGTGGAATTATACGAGACCCCATTCCGATTATGCGAATAGGTTTAAATGTAAATTCATCAACTTCTATTAGTGCCCATCCAACAGATGATACTCCCAAGTCTAATCCTAAAATTCTCTTCATATTTGTATTATAATAGTTTCCTAAATTAATAAATTTATTTAGAAATAATTATAAAAAATACGATTGGATTAGAATTTTTTTATATATTTGATACAATAATTTTAAAAGCAATTCACAATAAGGATTATTCCGTTGTGAAAACATTTAGCGCCTCGACTATCTTCGGGGCATTTTTTTGTCTAAATATTTCATGAGACCAATAAATAGCAAAAAAAACCCACTCCCACAGAGAAAAAACATCTTTTCCTTAACCACTCCTCTGTTCCACTGTACAGTTGATTTTGGGCTAAAAATTGGGACAGTTGTTCCATACCTATGAAACAGCAGTTGCATGCGTTTGAAACTGGCGTTCCACCGGCATGAAATTTTTGTCGCTTCAGTACGTTTTTTTTTGGGATTATCGATATCGAAAACGAAAAGGTTAGAATCCTTTTCTTTCATCGTCGTACACCAATTCATCGAGCATACCAAGGTTCTCGAAGAGTTCGTGTACTTTTTGTTGTTCGTCAGGATTCAGCCATTTATCTTTGCGCATGAATCTGTAATAAGTGCTTCTTCCGAATAGGTTGATCATCCCTGTTCTAATTGCCTGAACTTTGCGAAGCGGCAATTCCTCCATTATACCATTCAATCCGGCAACAAAAACCTTTAAAGTTTGGGAATAATACTGATTACAATCGGTAAGATCCTGCTTGAGGAGATAAGCCGGATTCAAAACAGAAAAATATTGCATATCGTCTGGCGCAGTTAAAAATGCCTGATAACGCAAACAGGAAGAATTGATCGGACATTGCGACAGCATACAATATTGAAATTGATCCGGTAACCTAAATGATGTATTTTCCGCAAATTTTTCCATGATGTGCTATGCTTTACAATATTATTGAAAAACAACCATTTACTCAAAATTTTTCATGAAAAATAATCACTCCAATCCATCACATTTAGCCATTTCATTTTTTATTAGAGAAGTACCGGTGGATTTGCTTTAACAACAAGTTATAAAAAAACAACTGCAAATCCAGGAAATGCAGTTGTTTAATATGATCGTTGTGAACAATTACTTATTGGCAGCCTCTCTTTTTTGGGCATCCAGCACGGCGATGGTAGCAAGGTTCACGATTTCGTCCACACTTGCGCGCATCTGAAGCACGTGAACCGGTTGTTTCAGTCCCATTAAAATTGGTCCTACTACTTGTGCAACCTTCATACCTCGGATGATTTTGTAGGAAAGATTGGCACTTTCAAGGTTCGGGAATACAAATACATTTGCCGGAGTGGTACCGAGTTTAGAGAATGGATAGTCGGAAAGGAGATCCGCATCCATCGCAAAATCGGGTTGTATTTCACCATCGACAATCATTTTCGGATATTTTTCATGAAGAATAGAAACCGCTTTCGCTACTTTCTTGGAAGTTTCGGAAATCGCTGCGAAGTTTTCAAAGGAAAGCATCGCAATTCTCGGCTCTATGGCAAAAGATTTCACCACCATTTCCGACATTTTAGCAATATTCACCAAATCTTCAGAAGTCGGGTTCTGAATGATAGAAGCATCTGCGAAGAAAATCGGTTTTTTCTCGGTAAGAATCATCATCATCGATGATACTTTGTCCACGCCTTTTTCTTTCTCAATCACTTCAAGAACCGGTCTCAAAGTAGAGGAATAGTTTTTCGAGAATCCTACGATCAGTGCATCAGTGTCGCCGTTTTTCAGCATTAATGGACCAAAATAATCTCTTTGGCGAACAAATCTCTTGGCTTTGTACTCGTTCATTCCTTTTCGCTGACGAAGTTTCCACAAAGATTCGCGGTAGATTTTTCTGTTTTCTTCCTGGTCATCATCAGCAGGATCAACAATCTGAACATCGATTTCGATGCCGAATTTTTTCATTTGTTCCTGGATGTATTTTTTATCTCCGAGCAAAATCGGTTGCGCAATTCCTTCCTCATAAAGAATTTGCGCAGCTTTCAAAACATTGTATTCTTCGGCATTTCCGAGGGTAACTCTTTTCGGGTTCGATCTAGCGCGGTTCTGCATCATTCGGATGAGTTTTTCGTCGCGGCCCATCCTGTCGAGCAATGCATTTTCGTAATCTTCGAAATTCTCAATAGGTTTTCCGGCAATTCCACTTTCCATTGCAGCTTTTGCTACCGCCATAGAAACCTTGGTTATCAATCGGTTATCGAAAGGTTTAGGGATAAAATATTCTCTTCCAAAACTTAAATTCTTTAAATTATAAGCTAAAATCACCGCTTCCGGAACAGGTTCTTTGGCAAGGTTTGCAATTGCATGAACAGCAGCGAGTTTCATGGCTTCGTTAATTCCCGTTGCCTGCACATCAAGCGCACCACGGAAAATGTATGGGAATCCCAAAACATTGTTCACCTGGTTAGGATAGTCGCTTCGTCCGGTCGCCATGATGGTGTCTTTTCGGGTTTCCATGGCGAGGTTGTATTCGATTTCCGGATCAGGATTTGCCAATCCAAACACAATAGGATTCTCGGCCATTGAAAGCAGCATTTCCGGAGTCATCACATTTCCTTTGGACAATCCGATGAACACGTCTGCACCTTTTAAGGCATCTTCCAAAGTTTCAGTATCGGTTTGCGCAATGAAATCGAGTTTTTCCGGGGTTAAATTCTCTCTTTTGTGGTTGATGACACCTTTGGAATCGCACATGAGGATGTTTTCTTTCTTCAATCCCAGTTCTACATAAAGTTTGGTACAGGCAATCGCGGCCGCACCGGCGCCATTCACCACGATTTTCACCTCATCAATTTTCTTGTTGGCAATTTCCAAAGCATTGATTAAAGCTGCTGCAGAAATAATAGCAGTTCCGTGCTGATCATCGTGCATCAAAGGAATATTGAGTTCTTCTTTGAGTTTTTGCTCGATGTAAAAAGCTTCAGGCGCTTTGATATCTTCTAGGTTAATGCCCCCGAATGTCGGCGCAATTCCTTTCACAATCTGAATAAATTTATCGGGATCTTTTTCGTCGATTTCTATATCGAATACGTTGATATCCGCAAATATTTTAAATAAAAGCCCTTTACCTTCCATCACGGGTTTCGATGCTTCCGCACCGATGTCACCTAATCCCAGTACCGCAGTACCATTGGAAATTACCGCTACCAAGTTTCCTTTTCCGGTATAATCGTAAACAGTTTTCGGGTTTTTTTCGATTTCAAGACACGGTATCGCCACTCCCGGGGAATACGCCAGAGACAAATCTCTCTGTGAAGAATGGGGTTTGGAAGGGATGACTTCAATTTTTCCCTTCGGCTCGCTTTTGTGGTAGTCGAGTGCTGCCTGGTTGAAGTTTTTTTCGTCTCGGTTGTTTTTGCTTGACATAATAATTACGGTTTTTTGCAAAGTGCAAGTGTTTGGTTGATCGGGCCACTTCGAGCACGATTTATTCTAAATTGAGGAGGTATTTCTTATGGTATTCTACCAAACTTTCGATGGGTTTCTGTACTACTTTACCTATTTTAAGGTTGAGTTCTGCGGCGGCGGCTCTTAAAATATCTTCATAAATATAAGCGATATAGCCAATGAAATTGATTTCTACTTCGCCCGCTTCCGGATAAGGCAATACCTGATAATCAAGGAAATTCTTCATCTCGTCGAACACCATGTTCTGAAAATACGGATGCTTCTTTCTTTCTGCTACAAATTTATTGAACTCGCCCAAATACGCATTCGCTCTTGGGTTGTGGTACATGCTCCGGATGGCCTCTTCGATGGTTAAATGATAGGTTTCAATGAAATCCGCTTCGAGATCTTTAGGTAATTTTTTCATAAAGAATCTTCGTAGCAGCTGTTTTCCCAAGGCGCTTCCACTGCCTTCGTCACCGATAAGGAATCCCAAAGACGGCAAATCGGTCCGGATTTTATTTCCGTCGAAATAGCAGGAATTGGATCCGGTTCCGAGGATACAGATGATGGCCGGAGTTCCGTTGTAGGCGGCGTACGCCGCTGCGGTCATATCTTCTTTTACCGAAATATCGCCGGCAGGAAAAGTTTTGAGAAATTCATCAGCCACTTTTTTGCTATTATCGGGAGTTCCGCAGCCGGATCCATAAAAAAACACCTTTTCGATGTGGCTTTTGAGAGAGAAGAGTTCCTGATTATTATCGATTTCCTGCATGATGAAATCAGGATTGATGATGTTTGGATTGAACCCCAAAGTGGTAGTTCTGAGTTTCAAATTTCCGGAATTTTCCAGAATGACCCAGTCACATTTCGTGGATCCGCCGTCGATAATGGCAATCATACGTTTTACAGTTTAATCTGCTAAAATATTAATTTAATTTTAAACCCTTTCTGAAAGAAGCATTTATTTTATGCATATCAGGATGGATGGGCGTGAGAAATTGCTCACTTTACCCCTTCGGTGGAAAAACATTGAACTAAAAAAACGGGCTTTTGCCCGTTAATTTATTATAGCATGAAGGAATTTAGATATTATTCCACACTGATCACCTCTGTAATTTCGGGGGCAAATTGCTTGATGGTGTTTTCAACGCCTAATTTCATGGTTGAAAAACTCATCGGACATCCGTTGCAGTTTCCCTGCAGTTTCACATAAACCTTGTGGTCTTTGATATCAACCAATTCGATATCGCCACCATCTTTATTGAGAAACGGTCGGATGCTTTCCAGAGCATCGAGTACTTTTGTTACGATTTGTTCCTGTGTGATTTCCATGTTGAGCATGATCCTTCTTTATTTTTATTTTTTAGGTGAACAACCTGCCATGGTTGTGATTTTAACAGCTTCAGTTGGCGGAAGGTTTTTGTTTCTTTCCACCAGACTTTCAATCATGTTTTGGGCGGTTTTGGTATAGATTTCAGCAATCTTAGAACCCTCCTGCAATGATGCCGGTCTTCCCACATCTCCCGCTTCTCTGATGCTTTGGATTAATGGAATTTCGCCCAATACCGGAATTCCTAAATCATCTGCAAGGTATTGTGCGCCTTGGTTTCCGAAGATGTAATATTTGTTATCCGGCAATTCTTCCGGAGTGAAATACGCCATATTTTCAATCAATCCTAAAACAGGAATGTTGATGCTTTCCATTTGGAACATTGCGATTCCTTTTCTTACATCGGCAAGCGCAATATGCTGCGGAGTACTTACAATCACCGCGCCGGTTACAGGAACTTCCTGAATGATGGACAAATGAATATCGCCAGTTCCCGGTGGTAAATCAATTAAAAGAAAATCAAGTTCGCCCCAATCCGCATCACGGATCATTTGGTTTAATGCTTTGCTGGCCATTGGTCCTCTCCACACCACCGCTTGATTGGCTCCTGAGAAATATCCGATAGAAAGCATTTTCACGCCGTAATTTTCAATCGGTTTCATCAGGTTTCTTCCGTCCACTTCCACCGAAATTGGTTTTGCTCCTTCAGTATCAAACATGGTTGGAACAGATGGTCCGTAGATATCGGCATCCAAAATTCCAACTTTAAAGCCCATTTTGGACAATGTTACCGCAAGATTCGCTGCTACGGTAGATTTACCAACGCCACCCTTACCGGAAGCTACTGCGATAATATTCTGGATTCCCGGAATTTGTTTTCCTTTGATTAAATTTTGCTGTACTTCGGAAGGTTCCGGAGAAGCAATTTTCAGTTTCAGCACTACATCTTCTCCAAATTCAGAGGCGAATGCCTGCTTCATTGCTGCTTCGAGTTTCTTTTTCTCGTGCATTGCCGGAGAATGCGCGGTCATATCAATATACACATCGTTTCCCATCACCTGGAAATTGTGCACCAAATCATCTACTTCTATTTCTTTCAGAAATGCCTGAACTTTATCTTTCGTCAACATTATTGTATGTAATAAATTAGATTACAAATTTACGATATTTTAATTATTTAGAATAAGTAAAAGTAATGATAATTGTTGGTTGACGATTGATGCACCCTTTCTCTTCTATTAGATTTTTCTATCATTCCTTTATTATTTAAAAATCTTAATTGATAAAAATCATTTTGTTAATTTTTAAACAAAAATCCACTTTTATGATGAAAATATTGACAATTTTACATTTAAATTCAATTAAAATATAAAACATTGAGAATTCTTTTAATAACAATCACCTAAAAATTTAAACATGAATGTAAGTTTCACCAAAAATATCAATGGCGGTTTTGCAGGATTGGCGATTGGTTTGTCCTTTGTCCTCATTCATGTTGTTACGATTAAATTGAACGCTCGTTTTAGTGAATCCGACAAGAAGCATCGGACCGGCAGTTTTTGCTGGTGGCGAAGTCCTTTCTCAGCTTTGGTTATTTTTGGTCGCTCCGGTTTTAGGAGGTGCGGCGGCAGCTATCGTTCATGGATTTTTAATTGAAAATCCCAAAAGTTTCAGCGCGTAAGATCACCTAAAAGCATAAAAAAAAATTCCAGCCCATCAAAAAAGCAGGAATTTTTTATTGATATAATTCAATTCATTAATCAACAACTTTCGCTTCCTGATGGGATTTTCGTCCACTGTTGAACGCTGCAGCGATAAAGAAAGCCGCAAATGATGGTAAAAGCCATTCTAACTGATGTTCCGAAAGAGGTAACCAACTTTTTAAAGCTTGAATTGGTTCTACTAAAACACCAAAATTCTCAAGAACAGAAAGCAAAGCAACGAATCCTGCCGTAGCAACCGCAGCGACATAAGGCGTTCTGGAAAAGATGATTTTCCCGAACAATAAAACGGTAAGAATCAGCGCGAAAGTAATTGGATATACGAAGCCAAGGATTACCACCGCATATTCGATAATTTCATCAACGCTTTTAACCGAAAAATAGCCAGAAACCAAGCAGGTAAGGATCACTCCGGCTTTGTAGCCCAATTTTCCTTTCGTTAATTCCTGAAGAAAACTTCCCATCGCGGAGGTAAGCGCAATTGCGGTCGTCAAACATGCCATCGCTACCGCAACAGAGATTACCAAGGTTCCGTTTTTGCCCATTAAATTTTGTGAAATATTCAGAAGCAATTGTGTACGCGAAACCTTTTCGGAGAATCCGTAACCGGAATGCGCCCCTAGATAAATTAAACCACCATAAATAAAAAGCAAAGCTGCCATCGAAATAAGTCCGGCCGCAATGGTAATTTTAAAACGGTCTCTCGCGTTGGTATATCCTTTGTCAATCGCTGCAGAAATAATAATTCCGGCAAAAATAACCGACGCCAGAACATCTAAAGTCTGATACCCTTCATGAAACGCAAAAATAAAAGATTCTTGGGCGGTAACTCCTGTATTTTCTGTAGCTGCCGTAGGATTCAACAAACCGACTGTCACCAAAATCCCCAAACTGAGAATAAGAAAAGGCGTGAGAAAATTCCCAATGATATCAACGATTTTGGATTGGGTTATCGATAAAGCCAACACGATTCCGAAGAAAATTAAAGAAAAAAGAATATTGTTAAACTCCGGAAAAAGGGGTTTGATGCCGATTTCATAAGTTGTAGCTCCCGTTCTCGGAATCGCCACCAACGGACCAATGCAAAGCATGATCAGCAATGCCAAAACAGTAACCACCGCAGGATTTACCTTTCGACCAAGATCGGTAAATGATGTTCCGAAAAGAACCACTGTGAGTACTCCTAAAAATGGAGAAACAATGCCTGTGGTAAAAAATCCGGCAATTGCGGTGAACCATTGATCTCCGGTTTTCAGTCCGATAAAAGGTGGGAGAATTAAATTTCCTGCACCAAAAAACATGGCAAAAAGCGCAAACCCTAATGTAATTGCAGTACTTATCTTATTTTTCATATCATTTAAACTTCAACAGCATTCAGCAGCTTAGACCATTTTTTTTATAAATTGCCACCATGATCTTCGAGCTGTCCTTCCCATTTGGAAACAGATGAGGTAGCCAAGGCATTTCCAAGGACATTGGTCATACTTCTTCCCATATCACAGAAATGGTCAATCGGTAAAATTAGTGCAATACCTTCCGGCGGAATGCCAAACATGGTACAAGTGGCCACGATAATCACCAAACTGGCTCTTGGAACTCCCGCAATTCCTTTGGAAGTAAGCATCAATACCAGAAGCATGGTGATTTGTTGCCCTACAGTCATTTCAATACCATAAATCTGAGCGATAAAGATAGAAGCGAAGGTCATGTACATCATACTTCCGTCGAGATTGAAGGAATATCCTAAAGGCAAAATGAAAGAAACAATTCTATTGTTGCAGCCGAATCTTTCGAGCTCTTCAACCAGTTTCGGGAATACAGCCTCCGAACTTGTAGTGGAAAACGCAATCAATAAAGGTTCTTTGATTCTCCTTAACAATTCAAAAAGTCGATTTCCTAAGATAAAATAACCTACTAAAAGTAAAATCAACCATAAAACTGCCAATGCAAAAAAGAAATCGCGGAGGTAAATGGCATAAACTCTAAAAATTTCGAAACCATTAGTCGCCACCACAGCCGCAATAGCTCCTAAAACGCCGAACGGTGCAAACCACATGATGTAACCTACCATTTTCAGAATTGCGTGCGCGCAAATGTCGAATGCTTTGATGATGGGTTTCACATACTCTTCATCCATATTGGCTAAAGCGACTCCAAACATTATCGAAAATACTACAATTTGTAACACTTCGTTGGTGGCAAATGCTTCAAACAAACTCTTTGGAATAACGTGTTTTACAAAATCGTCCATCGAGAAACCTTTGCTTGATTTTAGGAGTTCATCTGCTGAAGAAACATCTTGTATCGGAAGTTTGGTAACGTGCCCCGGTTCTAACCAGTTCACCAAAACCAATCCGATAAAAAGCGAAACCAGTGACGCGGTAATAAACCACAGCATCGCCTTGGTTCCTACCCTTCCGATCATTTTTATATCACTCATTTTCGCAATTCCAACCACCAAAGTAGTGAAAACCAACGGGGCGATAATCATCTGAACCAACCGGATAAATATCGTTCCCAGTAGTTTGATATTTTTGGAAAATCCTTCCACATCTTCAGGATATTGGGTGTGAACAATGCCGCCCATAATGACCCCTAAAATAAGCGCAATAATGATGGCAAAGAAGAGTTTGTTTTGACCTTTCATAGTTTTTATATTGTATTTATAAATGAAACCGTGTGAAACAATACGGTTTCCAATTAATTTTTTCAAAGATTTACAAATATATGTTTTTTTGTTTTTTGTGCATGAAGAGGTAAATCTGGCTATAATTTCGGCAGATTTATTGGTAAAGAACAACAAATTATGGATTATCACACTGATTTTCATAATCTTAAATCTCACTAAAACCACGATTAATTCTTATTAAAAAAAATGAAAAACCACAAAAGGCGATTAGAATTTTCACGGAAATATTTATTCAGTCGAATGTTTCACTTAAAAGCATAAAAAAACCCCCGAATATTTCGGAGGTTATTATTTGAAAGGATGTTGAATTAAGCTCGCAAATATCTTGCATAGGCATAACCTTCTTCTCCGTCAGCAGTTTTAATTTTCCACCAATCGTCAGAAGTTTGTTCTACCAAAGTCACGGATTCTCCTTTTGCTGCTTTTCCTACGACTGCAGCATCAGTAGAAGGTTCCTGTCTGATGTTAAGATTAGAATCTTCAGTAGCTACGGTTAATGCCGCACCTGCAGCCAAACCAACTACTTGAACATCCACATTGATATCGGAAGCTGAATAAGTAGAATCGATTGCTCCAAGAGCGTTCCAAACTGCATCTTTCGCTGCTGTAGAACCTGCGTTTCCTGAAACATAAAGGATTCCATCTTGCTCAGTTACCTGAAGATTAGAAACTCCTGCCGATTGAGCTGCGGAGATTACTCCTGCGTATTTATCTTGTAATGCACTCATAATTAATTATTTAACAGTGTAATTGTAATTTACTTTTCCAACTTTCAAAGCGTCTACCGACATTTTGATCTTTCTTGCTTGCTCCGGAGAAACATTTCCGGTAAGGGTAAGCTCTCCGTTTACCACTTCTACTTTTACGGAAGGGAAATCCTTCACCGCATCAGTCACTTTTTGCTGAACAGCAGGATCCACTGCAGAAACAGTTTCTACCACAACCGGCGCTTCGATGGTGGACATATCCATAACATCTTTCACTCCCGGAATTGCCTTCAAGGAAGCAATCATCGCGTCTTTAGAAGCTTGATCTTTGAAAGTTCCGCTCAAGTGAGCTGTTCCGTCTTTCACTTCCACAGAAGCAGTTGGGTTAGAAGACACTACCGTAGTAGCTTGGGTTTGTAGTTCAGCGTCGGTAACTTTCTTTTTACAAGAAATCGAACCGAATGACACGGCAAGCGCCAAAGCTGCCATTGCTAATGTTTTTTTCATAGTTGAATTTATTTAATGTTATAAAATATTATACTACCAAATTTAAACAATAAAAAGGATGCCGAAACATTAAATTATGATAAATTTTTCTTAATTTTTTCACTTTTGTAATGAAAAGCAGAAGTGTTTAACCATTAAAAAAGCTTTATAATTACTGATTTTCAATGTTTTCCTCTTTTACAATCGTCCGGAAAGTTAGATTAATTCTTGGCGTAAAAACTTTTTTGGTTGGTGGTAGTCTGTGCAGCCAAAAACTTTGGGTTTGGTCTTTCATCACCAGCAAACTTCCATGCTCGAGCAAGAGATCTACCTTTTCTTTGGTGAATTTATGTTTGAAAGAAAATTTCCTTTCCGCCCCGAAACTCAGCGAAGCAATCGCTCCGTTTCTTTTCAAATCTTTTTCGCCATCACTGTGATACGCCATGCCTTCGTCTCCGCTATGATAAAGATTCAGCAAGCAGGAATTGAATTTCTCACCGGTTTTTTCTTCCGCTAAAGCTTTCAATTTTAGCAATTCGGGAGTCCACGGAATGGCTTTTTTGGTGGAATTGGAATAGGTGTATTCGTAATTATCGTCGCCGTACCAAGCTACTTTTCTTTTGGTTAGAATTTTCTTCCCAAAAATTACCGCTTCGTCATTTTTCCATTCAATATTCTCCAAAAGTTGAAGATAAAATGCATCAGCTTCTTCCTTCTCCAAAATTTTTCCATAATAATTCACCGTACCATCTTTCGGCAGTAAGTTTTCGTTCGCATCGGCAAGATTTCCAAATAAATCCATTCCTTCAATTTTTAAAACCCAAATTTCTTGATTTTTTGTATATATTCGTTTAAATTTAAAATTAATGAAAAAAAACCTTCCTTTCATCCTCCTGTTTTTTTGGGTATTCACGATTGCTCAGAAAGCGCCGAACAACGATTTTGTGAAAGAAAATTTCATCAAAAAAGAAGTGTATATTCCAATGCGTGATGGTGTGAAACTCTTTACCTCCATCTATCTTCCGAAAGACATTTCTAAAGCTAAAAAATATCCTTTCCTCATGCAGCGAACGTGCTACAGCGTTGCTCCCTACGGCGAAACTGAATACAAAAGTTCTTTAGGCCCGAACAAATATTTGATGAACGAAAAATATATATTCGTTTATCAGGATGTCCGTGGAAGATACATGAGCGATGGAACTTTTACCAACATGACGCCGCAGGTTGAAAGAAAAACCAAGAAGGATATCGATGAAAGCACTGACACCTACGACACGATTGAATGGTTACTAAAAAACATCACCAACAATAATGGCAAAGTAGGACAATACGGAACTTCCTATCCCGGATTTTATACCGCTGCAGGGATTTTGGCTGATCACCCCGCATTGGTAGCATCTTCGCCTCAAGCACCGATTTCCGATTTTTGGAATGATGATTTTCTTCACAACGGTAAATTTATGCTCGGCTATTTCCGCACCTTTCCTGTTTTCGGCGTACAAAAAACCAAAGCTGAAAAAGAAGGTTGGTATATGGATTCTTTCATAAAACCTAGTTCGGAAGACGGGCTGAAATTCTACCGTGAACTCGGAACTTTAAAGGACGGCTACGAAAAATATTACAAGAATAATTTCTTCATGACGGAGATTATGAACCATCCAAACTATGATGAATACTGGCAAAAAAGAAGTCTTCTTCCTCACTTAAAAAACGTAAACCATGCGGTAATGACCGTTGGCGGTTGGTACGACGCTGAAGATTTATTCGGACCATTAAATATTTACAAAACAATTGAAAAAACCAGTCCGAAAGCCAAAAACACCATCGTGATGGGACCATTTTCTCATGGCGCTTGGTCGAGAGAAACAGGAAAACATTTTCACAACGAAATTTACTTCGGCGATAGCATTGCAACTTATTATCAAAAAAATTTAGAAACAAAATTCTTTCATCATTATTTAAAAGAAAATTCCAAAACAGACGCGGGATTGCCGGAAGCGATGATGTACGACACCGGCAAAAAAGAATGGAAAGAATTCGCATTTTATCCACCAAAAGAAGCTAAGAAAGTCAATTTTTATCTTGCTGACGGAACTTTAAAAAATTCGCCATCATCAACAGCGACAGAATATTACAGTGATCCCAATAATCCTGTTTTGAGTTCGGACAATTTGAGAGATTTCAATGGATTTACTCCCAGAAATTACATGAGCGAAGACCAGCGTTTTGCGGTGGGAAGACCGGATGTTTTGACTTTCACAACAGAACCACTGACGGAAGATCTTACTTTCGGTGGTGAAATCATGGCAAAACTTAATATTGCTTCCACTTCTACTGATGCAGATTTTGCGGTAAAACTAATTGACGTTTATCCGGAAGATTTTGTTCCGAAAGAAAAGAAAGATGGGGTCATCTACGGCAACTACCACCAAATGGTAAGAAGCGAAATTATGCCCGCAAGATTCAGAAATTCGAAAGAAAAACCAGAACCACTGATGGCGAACGAAAAAACCGCTGTTAATTTCCAGCTACAAGATGTTTTGCATACCTTCAAAAAAGGACATCGAATTCAAATTCAAATTTCCAGCACGTGGTTTCCGCTTTTTACGGTGAATCCTCAGAAATTTTTGGCAAATCCGAACCTTGCAACAAAAGAAGATTATACAAAAGCATTCATCAAAATCTTCGGCGATAGTTCTATAGAAGCTGATGTCATTAAATAAATTCTCTTTACTAACATAAAAAATCTCCTTCAAAAAATTATTGAAGGAGATTTTTATTTGTTGTGACAACGACTCGAAATGAATTTTCAGAATCTTTTGTTACTTTTCATGTTACAAATAGAACGCATTAAGACTTGCAATTTTTAGATTAACTGAATTCCTAGCTCTTTTTACTACTTTGAAAGATGATAATACGCCAACATTTTATAATATAATTTTGCGGCAAGGAAAGCAGTTGGTTTCGGCATTGGAGAATCCATTAACTCAACGATATCAAACGCAACTACATTGCATTTTTCGAAAACTTTTTTAAGCAACTCCAACGTTGGATACCATTGCAAACCGCCCGGTTCCGGAGTTCCTGTGGAAGGAGCAATCGATGGATCGAAAGCATCCAAATCGATGGTAATGTACACATTTCCTGAAACTCTTTCTAAAACATCATCGATCCAAGTTGGATTAACTGCGATTTCATGTGCCCAAAAACAATTTCCATCTTGTACATATTGCATTTCCTCTATATCTCCAGAACGAATTCCGACTTGTACCAAATTATGTTTCTGACTCGCTTCAAAAACTGCACAAGCATGATTGGAAGTGGAACCATGGAAATCTGGACGAAGATCCGTATGCGCATCCAATTGCAAAACGGTTAAATTTTCATATTTTTCGCCTACCGCACGGATAGAACCAATCGAAACCGAATGTTCGCCACCAAAAAGCGTGAAAAGTTTCCCTTCCTGGTTCAGCAATTCTTTGGTTTTTTGGTAAACTGCTTCTGTCATGGCTTCAGGCGAAGAATTTTCAGATATTTCTCCGGCTAAATAAACACCTTCCAAATAAGGTTCTGTTCCTGTTTCAATGTCGTACAATTCCATATTTTCTGAAGCGTCAAGAAAAAGTTCCGGACCTTTGTCGGCTCCTTTTCCCCAGGTTGAAGTTCCGTCGTAAGGAACGGTAACGAGCATTACTTTTGAGTTTTCGAGCTTGGCATTTTCTTCGGGAATTCCGGCGTATGTTTTCATAGAAATGATAGATTTTTAATTTAAAATTTTGGATGTTCAAAGATAGTTATTTTCAGGAATGACTAAAACCAAAATTTCCATTCGTTATTACCCTCGAAATTCTTAACTTTATGCCACCAAAAAATAAAAAGATGAAGATGATTCCCGTAAAATATGGCTTAGAAATCCTTTTGGTGGTATATGGAGCATTCTTTTTCATGGTGTATCAATACTATTCCGAACCTAAGCCGGTGGCATTAATTATAATGGCTCTCTATTTTATTTTTGTTACCATTTGTATTTTTGGAAGCCGTTATTCCATTGATAATCATATTTTGAAAATAAATAATGGTTTTTTCGGAAGCACAAATATTGATATCCGCCAGATTAAAAAAATTGAAAAAACATGGAATGCAATAGCTTCACCGGCGCCTTCTCTTTTTGGGAGAGTAGAAATTTTTTATGGAAATAAAAGCATTGTAATTTCTCCAAAAAATTGGGAAGAATTTAAACAAAATCTATTGAGTATCAATCCATCAATTATAGTAAATTATTAATGATATGCCACTAAAAGCTGTTTTATTCGATATGGACGGTGTAATTGTGGACACGGAACCGCTGCACCGAAAAGCCTATTATAAAATGTTCGATGATTTCGGGATCGACGTTTCCGAAGAACTTTATACCAGTTTCACAGGTGCCTCCACGAAAAAAGTTTGTACCACGCTGGTTGAAAAATTCAATTTGGAAGAAACTCACGAAGACCTTGCTGCCATCAAGAGAAATTATTTTAAATATTATTTCGATACCGATCCGGATTTCGATTTAATTCCCGGCGTAAAAGATTTGATTGTACATTATTATGAAAACGGCATCAAACTCGTTTTGGCATCTTCCGCTCACATGAATACGATCAACTGGGTGTTCGAAAAATTCGATCTTGAAAAATATTTTATCGGAAAGATAAGCGGCGCTGATCTTCAGGAATCCAAACCTCATCCGGAGATTTTTCTTCTGGCTTCCGAACTCGCTGCTGAACCCAAAGAATATTGCATGGTGATTGAAGATTCCACCAACGGAATTGAAGCGGCATCGGCTGCCGGAATTTTCTGTGTGGCGTATCAAAGCGCTCATTCGAGCAACCAGGTTTATGAAAAGGCAAGTTTGTTGGTTTCGGACTTTTCGGATATTGAATTTGAAAACATCGGGAAATATTTTTAAGTTTAAAGGTGGCGCTCGCTTCGCTCGCGCCATCCGGCATTTTCGTCGGTGGTAAGAATTTCCACTGGATCTTCTAGCCCCGATTGTAGTGAAAATCCTTTTTTGCGGCGGCTCCGCCGCCGCAAAAAAGATTGCAACGGAAAGCGGGACCGAACATAAAAAAGGAGCAAACCTGTGTTGCTCCTTAAATTTTTAATATCCTAAAAGTTTCAATACATCTTCCGGTTGTTGTTCTTCCCGGAAAACTTCGTAAGTGAAATTTCCGTCCTCATCTTTATCAATGAGAATATGCTTTGGCTGCGGCATAAGACAGTGGTGAACACCGCCGTAACCGCCAATAGTTTCCTGATACGCTCCGGTATGGAAAAACCCGATATAAAGCGGTTTTGTATCGCTGAAAACCGGCAAATAAATCGCATTGGTATGCTGCTCGGAATTGTAATAATCGTCGGAATCACAGGTCAATCCTCCTAAAAACACCCTCTCGTAAGTATCTTCCCAACGGTTCAAAGGAAGCATGATGAAGTGTCTGGAAATCGCCCAAGTATCCGGCAAAGTCGTCATGAAAGAAGAATCAATCATGTTCCATTTTTCTCTGTCGTTCTGGCGTTTTTGGGAAATAATTTTATATAAATGTCCACCACTTTCCCCAACGGTGAAACTACCGAATTCGGTATAGATATTAGGTTCTTCTACGCCTTCTTCCTCACAGAATTTCTTGATTTGCGAAACAATTTCGTTCACCATATACTGGTAATCGTAGTCGAAATTCAAAGATGTTTTGATTGGAAAACCGCCGCCGATGTTTAGTGAATCAACTTCCGGAGCAATCTTCTTCAAACGCGCATAAACACGAAGACATTTGTACAATTCATTCCAGTAATACGCGGTGTCTTTAATTCCGGTATTGATGAAAAAATGTAGCATTTTGAGTCTCGCATTCGGGTGTTCAGCTATTTTTTGTGAGTAATAAGGGATAATATCTTTATAACCAATTCCCAATCTGGAAGTATAAAATTCGAATTTCGGTTCTTCCTCGGAAGCGATTCGTATTCCGATATTGAAGGTAGTATCAATACTTTCGGTCAGTTTATCGAGTTCACGATAATTATCCAGAATTGGTGTGATGTTTTCGAAACCGCTATTGATTAAATCGGAAATTTTAGCCAAATAATCATCGGTTTTGAAGCCGTTGCAAATCACCTCCACATTCTTGTCAAATTTTCCTTTATCAAAAAGTGATTTCACAATATCCATGTCATACGCAGACGAAGTTTCGAGTGAAATATCATTTTTCAATGCTTCTTCCAAAACAAATGCGAAGTGGCTAGATTTGGTACAATAGCAATAGCGATAGCCTTTTTTATAATCGTTTTTCTCGATCGCTTCCTTAAACCACGCTTTTGCTCTTTGAATATTGGTAGAAATTTTCGGGAGATAATTAAATTTCAAAGGAGTTCCAAACTTTTCGACGACCTCCATCAAAGGAATATCGTGAAACTGCAGGGTATTTTCCGAAACATTGAATTCTTCAGTCGGGAAATACAAGGTTTGGTCTATCAATTCTGAATATTTAATTTTCATTTTAAAAGATTCGTATTTACGGGTTGAGATTGCAAATTTGGTGAAAAAAGTTGGTTTTCTATTTTAATTTTATCACAAAAAAAATATTCCGATAAAAAACACCGGAAGCTAAAAACTTTGTACAAACTATTAAGTATCTCTAATTGCCAACAAAAACCACTAACTCTCCCTTTTCGAAATTAATGATTACTTGATCTTCCGAAGCGAAATTTCGGGTTCCAATTCTTCCGGTGATCGCTAAATCTTCTTTATTTAAAGACCAGTTCAGACCTTGTGTGGAAACTGATTCCGCCAAAGGAAAAGGAAATAAAGAAATCATTTTTCCTTTCACATTTTCTAAAACTAAATGATTCGGTGCAAAAAAATAGCTCGAAAATTCATCGTAAAAAGTAATTTCCATTTGGTTTTTAAAACGCAAAGCCACGGTTAAATTCCCCAAAAAATGATCCATCTCTCCACCACTTCCTCCGTACACATCAATTCTGCTGAACCCTTTCTGGCCAATAATCTCTAACGACTTCTCGAAATCGGTTTTATCCTGATCCGGTGTAAAAATAAATTTCTGTTCATAAATATCGTCATCACTTCCGTTATGCGAATCGAAATCTCCCGAAATAAAATCTAATTTTTCAAGTGGGAAATTCTTTTCTTTTAAATAATTAAAAGCACCATCACTACAGGCAATTAAGGAATATTTTTCCGTTACGGGGAGTTTTTCTGGCGGAACTCCATTGATAAATAGAAGTGCTTTTTCCATCGAGAATTATCTTTCGTTGGGATTCCAATATTCTTCGGTTTCGCCATTGATTTTTGAAATATATCGAGCCAAAACGAACAAATAATCCGACAAACGGTTGAGGTATTTGATGAGTTCCGGACGAACTTCTTCGGTTTCATTCAGAAAAACCAAACTGCGCTCGGCTCTTCGGCAAACTGTTCTGCAAAGATGTAGCGCTGTAGCCGATTTGCCGCCACCTGGAAGGATGAAATACTGAAGTGGCTCCAGTTCTTTTTCAAATTCGTCCATCCAGTTTTCGAGTTCTTCAATTTCGGTTTCGGAGATCATCAGTGAAAGTCTGGATTTTCCGTTGGCCAACATAAGTTTGTCGGTCGGGGTCGCCGATTCTGAACCTACGGTAAATAAATCAAACTGTATTTTTTTCAGTTGTGCCAATACTTTTTCGTCACTGATTTCACTTTTCGCAAACCCGATGAAAGAGTTCAGTTCATCGATATTTCCGTAGGATTCAACCCTCGCGGAAGCTTTTGAAACTCGGATTCCTCCATAAAGTGCGGTTTCGCCTTTGTCGCCGGTTTTGGTATAGATTTTCATTAATTTTTTTCTTTACCGTAAAAGTAATGATTTTTTTTCGCGCATCACTTTTTCACAAAAATTGTTATGTTTCAAACCTTTTCCTGTAAGTCATCGAGAACGATTTTCCATAATTTCTTATTGAAGCTTCTGAAGAAATTAATGTGACCGATTTCTTTTTGATCAGATTCGGAAATTTTTATTTCTTTAAAGGTTTTCAGCAAATTAGGATATACATTTTTCAGCAAATTTTCCATGCCTTTTTGGGTAACCCAGGGATCATCTTCCGCATGAAGAATTAATGTTTTCTGCGTTAAATTTTTAGAAAAATCAACTTCATTTTTCTCGTACAACCTCGAAGTAGATTTTGGATGGAGAATTAAAGTTCGCCAATCATATGCGACTCCTTTCGGCAAAGTTTCGCCCAAACCAAACCAATGTGCTGGGAAATATCCGAGCAAAGTTGTGATAATCGGCAAGGCAATTCCGAATCCGAAAAATGCGGTAACGGCAATATTGAGTTTTAAATTCCCCAAATACGCATCCTGAGTAGCCACAAAAACAAATTTTCTGAAAATCGCAGAATCCGCATTCATTCCCAAAATCAGTGCGCCAACGGAATGACCGAGGCAAAATTTCTCTTCGTGAGGATATTCCTTTTTGATGAATTCCGTCAGCGTTTTGAAATCGCGAGTTCCCCAAGTCCGCATCGAACTTTCAAAATTCTTCATTTTCATGGGTTTGGATTCTCCGATTCCGCTGTAGTCATAAGTGATTACCGTAAACCCATTCTGGCTCATGTATTTCGCGAACGAAAAATAAACCTGTTGTTTCACCCCGGTGGCAGAATTGATGATCAGCAATTTCCCAATTGCGTTTTCGGGCTCGAAAATCTTTACTGAAAGGTTATAACCGTCCGGATTTTTTAGAAATAATTCTTTCATTGCTCAAAAAAAATCACTTATAAGAAAGTGATTCTAATTTTTTAAAAGTATTTAAATTATCGTTGATAAAAAAGAATTTTCATCATGGTAAACATAGGATTTTATTGACCGAGCATATCTTTCAGATAAGGCAAACCACTTTGCGAACCTCTGTTTTTAGCCACTTTCAAGGAAACTTCATTCCCGAATCGCACGCAATGGTCGATGGAATTCTGGTGACAAAGCGCTACTGCAAACCCGGAAGTGAACGCATCGCCCATTCCCATTTTGTGAAGCATCGAATCGTGATCATTTCGGTAATACTTCATCTCGGAACCATTAAAATAGGTCGTTGAATTGCTATCATCCCGCACAAAAAGCTTGTTAGGATATTTTCTCAAGATTTTTTCCCGTTGATCTTCTCCGAAAACAATGGATAATTCATTGCTTTTTGCAACAATAAAATCTGCATTTTCGATAACTTCCTGAGATAATTTCTTGGCCGGAGATGCATAAATTCCTACTTTACTATCATGCTTCTTAGCAAATTGAATAGTAAATTCCACGGTTTCCATTGGTATTTCAAGCTGTACCAAAACCAAATCTGCTGTGGTGAAAAACTTTTCGGCTTCGGAAATATTTTTAGGTTTCAGAAGTGAATTGGAAGCCGGCACCACCACAATAGAATTAATTCCTTCAGAAGTCGTCACATACGCCGTCCCGGTTTGTGCATGCTCGGTTTCGGCTACATAACCTACATTAACGCCTTCATCGACGAGGTTTCTTAAAATCTGTTGGCCAAAAGGATCCATTCCTACGCATCCTATAAAATACACGCTTGCACCGAGTCTTGCTGTAGCAACAGCTTGATTGGCTCCTTTACCTCCAAAAAAACTTTCCGATTTTTGAGCCATCACCGTTTCGTTTGGCTTAGGAAGATGTTCGGTATTGAGTACCAAATCGATGGAGGAACTGCCTACAACAATAATTCTGGGTTGTTCTGACGTGATCTTCATAAAATTGTAAATTATTTAAATGCATTAAATAGCAAAGACGCGATAGATCGCGCCTTTTGACTGCTGAACAAATTTATTCTTTTAATTACAAATCCGGAAATTATTTAACTTAAATTAACTCCCAATTTCGATAAATTCTGTAATAATCTTCACCGGCTGATTGTCGGTACCAAAACCAATATAACTTGCATAAAATCCTTCACCATAACCTGTTTCGAAAGCAAAAATATTTCCCGGCTTCTCGTCATCCGGTTTTAGAAAAGCAAACTGATCGATCGCTCCGTTTTCGTCGAAAAAATGTTCGTGGAAAAACTCTTCATAAATTCCCATAAACTCACTTCCTTTTCTGTGAAAAAGCCGATTCTCCAAGCGATTCAGTGATTCTTGGGTTTCGCTGTCCATGAAACATCCCATTCCACTTTCTACAGGATAGCCGAAAATTTCTTCTCCTTTTAATTCTTCGATGTTTTGACCTTCTGTGGTTGCCATTTTCCACTCAGAAATGGGGGTATCACTGAAGATAATTTCCACATACGCAATGCAGTTGCTCTCTCTTTCCTTGTGTACCAAAACCGGGAATTCACCTTGCGGAAATACGATTTTGAAAGCCTTCATATCATTAGTAATCAATGGATCGCATGCAACCAAATGACCAGTAGGAAGATGAATTTTCCCAACATCGAAAGTTTCGATTAAAGGATTTTCAACAAAATTTTTGCTGAAAAGTTTGGAGATATTTTCGATATGCTTCATCGTATTAGCAGATATGATGGGTTATTACAGCGTGCTTAGTTTGGCTTCCAAAAGTGCGATTTTATCTTGCGCATCTTTTTGTTTTTTTCTTTCAGCTTCTACAACTTCAGGTTTTGCGTTGGCCACGAATTTTTCGTTGGAAAGTTTCTTTTCCACAGAAACCAAGAAACCTTTCAGGTAGTTAATTTCCTCTTCGGTTTTCGCTTTTTCTTCTGCCAAATCGAGATTTTCGCTTAGCGGAATTGAAATTTCAATGGATCCAACTAAAAATGTGAAACTTGGCTTATCGGTTTTTTGTCCTAAATTTACTTCGGCAACATTGGCTAATTTTTTAATTAAATTTTCATTCTCGAATGCGGTTGCATTGGTGAAAACTTCCACACTTTCTCTTGGTGAAATTCCTTTGCTTTGGCGGTAATTTCTAATTCCGGAAATCAGTTCTTTCGCTGAATCGAAATTTTTAATTAAATCCTGATTGAATGTTTCCGGTTTTCTTTGTTGTGCGATCACCAAAGCGTTTTCAGGAGTTCTTTCGGCGATATTCTGCCACAATTCTTCCGATAAAAACGGCATGAACGGGTGAATCAACTTCATCAATTCCTCAAAATAAAGGATTGTTTGATCATAAACTTCCTTAGAAACCGGCTCTCCATAACCAGGTTTGATGGCTTCGAGGTACCATGAACAGAAATCGTCCCAAATCAGCTTGTACAATAAATGCAACGCATCTGAAATTCGGAATTTCTCGAACTGATCGGCAACTTCGGCAATGGTTTTATCCATTTGGTGACCAAACCAATCAATCGCTTGTCGATCTGCGTCATTGGCTTTGATGTTTTCATCCTTATTCCAACCTTGAACAAGTCGGTAAGCGTTCCAGATTTTGGTAGCGAAATTTCTTCCTTGCAACATCAATTCTTCATCGAAAAGCAAATCGTTTCCGGCAGCTGAACTCAACAAAATTCCTACACGAACACCGTCGGCACCATATTTTTCAATCAATTCAATCGGATCAGGAGAGTTTCCGAGCGATTTCGACATTTTTCTTCGTTGTTTATCGCGTACAATCCCTGTAAAATAAACGTTTTTGAAAGGAACTTCTTTGCGATATTCCAGACCAGCCATAATCATTCTCGCCACCCAAAAGAAAATAATATCCGGACCGGTCACCAAATCAGAGGTTGGGTAATAATAATTGATGTCTTTATTTTCAGGATCCAACATTCCGTCGAACACCGAAATCGGCCATAACCATGATGAAAACCAAGTATCGAGCGCGTCTTCATCCTGCTTCAAATTCTCAACAGTAAGCTCTAGGTTGTTGGATTTTTGTTTTGCTAAAACTAAAGCTTCTTCAATGGTTTCGGCAACTACAAAATCGTTTTCACCATCTCCATAGAAGTAGGCAGGAATTTGTTGTCCCCACCATAATTGTCGGGAAATATTCCAATCGCGGATGTTTTCCATCCAATGTTTATAGGTGTTTTTGAATTTTTCAGGGTGAAATTTGATTTCGTCATTCATCACCACATCCAAAGCAGGCTTGCCTAATTCACTCATCTTCAAGAACCATTGCACCGAAACTTTGGGTTCGATTACAGCGCCGGTTCTTTCGGAAGTTCCTACTTTATTCACATAATCTTCCGCTTTTAACAAAAGATTTTTTTCCTCTAATTCTTTAGCAATAAGTTTTCGAACTTCGAATCTGTTTTTCCCGGCATAGTGTTGTCCGTGTTCGTTTAAGTTGGCATCATCGTCCAAAGAATCAATCATCGGAAGTCCATGTCTTTGCCCGATCTCGTAATCATTGGTATCATGAGCCGGAGTAATTTTGAGCGCACCGGTTCCGAATTCGATATCTACATAATCATCTTCAATAATAGGAATTACACGATTTACAATCGGGATGATGACTTTTTTCCCTTTTAAATGTGCGTATCTTTCGTCATTAGGATTAACACAAATAGCAGTATCGCCGAAAATGGTTTCAGGGCGTGTTGTTGCTACCGAAAGAAACTCTTCGCTTCCTTCGATTTTATATTTAAGATAATATAATTTTCCGTTTTGTTCTTTAAAGATAACCTCTTCATCGGAAATATTGGTTTTCGCTTCCGGATCCCAATTCACCATGCGGTAACCTCTGTAGATTAAGCCTTTGTTGTAAAGATCTACAAATGATTTGATCACTTGCTGAGACAGTTTCGGCTCCATCGTGAAGCGGGTTCTATCCCAATCACATGAGCAACCGAGTTTTTTCAATTGTTCCAAAATGGTTCCGCCGTATTTATCTGTCCAGTCCCATGCGTGTTTCAGAAACTCTTCTCGGGTAATATCGGATTTGTTGATGCCTTCAGATTTCAGTTTAGCTACTACTTTAGCTTCGGTCGCGATAGAAGCGTGATCGGTACCAGGAACCCAACAAGCATTAAATCCTTGCATTCTCGCTCTTCTTACCAAAACATCCTGAATGGTATTGTTCAGCATATGCCCCATGTGGAGAATCCCCGTAACGTTTGGTGGAGGAATCACAATGGTATACGGTGGTTTTTCGTTGGGCTCGGAATGGAAATAATTATTTTCGAGCCAATAGCTGTACCATTTATTTTCTGTATCCTTGGGATTGTATTTTTCTGAAATCTGCATAAATCTTAACTTATCTAAATCGTTGCAAAAATAGGTAAATAAAAAAAATTATTTGCCAACAGAAATAATTTTTAACTTTGTCCTGATAATTTTATCAAAAAGCTAAAATAATATTTAAAAAATATGAAAAAAGTATTAGCAGGTTTATTTCTAACTGCATCTTTCGCATTGGCCTCTGCACAAACGATTTCTTTCGATAAAACAACCTTCGATTACGGTACAGTGAAACACGGTTCCGATGGACACAGAATGTTTGTGGTAAAAAACATCGGCGACAAACCTTTGATTATTTCTAAAGTTCAAGCATCTTGCGGATGTACTACTCCGGAGTGGAGCCAAGATCCTATTATGCCTGGAAAAACTGCACAAATCAAAGTGGGTTATGATACTAAAATTGTTGGCCCTTTCACCAGAATAATTGAAGTATATTCTAATGATCCTGAAAACAGCAGATCAGTAATCAACATTAAAGGAACTGTAGAAAACAGCGAAACTCCTGCAAGAACTAACATGAAAGACACTGTTGCTCCTGCTAAAACTCTTCCTAAAAAAGCAGTAAAAAAACCTGCAGCAATGTAATTGCAGAAAAATAAATATTCTAAAATCACTTCATAATTGGAGTGATTTTTTTATTTTTAATGAAAATAACAAATATGGATTTAGATTTCAGCGATAACTTTATTATTAAAGGGAAAATTTCAATTAAAGATTTAGAAACCAAATACAAAGGCGATTTAGATAAGGAAGCAGGCAAAAAAATGCTTCTGGACGAAAAAATAAAGCTCAGAGAGCTGCAGGAAAGATTGTATGCAGATTCCGGAAAATCTTTATTAGTCGTACTTCAAGCGATGGATGCAGCCGGAAAAGACTCCTTAATTGAACACGTTTTCGGAGGAGTAAATCCGCAAGGCTGCGAAGTACACAGTTTTAAATCGCCAAGTTCTAAGGAATATTCTCATGATTTTTTGTGGCGACATTATATCGCACTTCCGGAGAAAGGAAAAATCGGAATTTTCAACAGAAGTCATTACGAAAGTGTTTTGGTTTGCAAAGTACATCCGGAATACAACCTCAACGAAAAAGTTTGGGATTCGGTAGAAGAATTCGATGATGAATTCTGGGAAAACCGCTACGAAAGCATCCGTAATTTCGAAAAACATCTGGCCAATAACGGAACCACCATTATTAAAATCTTCCTGAATATTTCTAAAAAAGAACAGAAAAAAAGATTTCTGAACCGCATCGATGAGCAGGAGAAAAACTGGAAGTTTTCCATGGGAGATTTGTCCGAGCGCGCACTGTGGGACGAATACATGAACGCTTACGAAAAGTCCATCAACGAAACTTCGAAAGATCATTCTCCGTGGTTTGTAATTCCCGGTGATGATAAATGGTTTGCTAGAGTTGCAGCAATTCAGATTATTATCGATGCGCTGGAAGGCATGGATTTGAAATTCCCTAAACTTTCAGCAGAAGACCAGAAAGCATTGGAAAGTGCGAGAAAACAGTTGGAAAGCGAATGAGTTTTTGAGTGTTTGAGCATTTGAGTATTTGAGTAATCTATTTATGATAATTCATGATTAAGTACTGATTGCTTTAAATAAAAACCACAAGAAAAACTGTAAGCCGGATTCTGTAAATTCGCCATAGCGAAAATGCCTATTATTTATCTGCGCTTTACATTACTGCAAAGCTTTAGCTGTTTACCCCTCGGTTTTTGGAGCGAGCAACTCCTATTTTCATTGCTGAAAAAATCCGATATACTTAACATTGCACCGCAAAGAGTTTACCTGGTTTCACTATAAATTAATATACATACTTTCTGTTGCACTGGTCCTGATCTTGCGACCGACGGGTGTTACCCGCTTTGCTGCTCTATGGTGTCCGGACTTTCCTACCCCGGTTTCCCGGAATCAACAGGCCGTTCTTCTTGTGGAGGACAAAGATAATGAATTTTCAAGTTTTTCCGTTATCAATTATCTGGACTGAAATTTGTTTGGTCAAAACCTTTTAAAATAGATATATTTGAATTATGGAAGTAGATGTAACTAAAATTAAATACGTTGATATCGTTTACCGCGTTCTGGAACGCTGGTACACCAAATTCGCTGAAACCACACCCAATATCGCTGTAGGAATTATTGTCTTTGTTCTGATTCTGATGATGAGCTCTTATCTGAGTAAAGTTTCAGTAAAGATTTTTCACCGGCTTTTCCCGAAAAGCAAAAACAACTCAATCGTCACGCTGATCGGGGTTTTCAAATTCCTCATTATTTTAATGGGCGCATTTATCGCTTTTGAAATTATGGGCTTGGGTGGTTTTGTAATGAAATTCCTAGGAAGTTTGGGAGTTGCGGGGGTCATCGCCGGGGTTGCGCTGAAAGATTTGGTTTCATCAATGTTTTCGGGGATGCTGATCAGTTTCGATAAAGCATTTGCTGTGGGTGATTATGTTTCCATCAAGGGAATTTCCGGAACAGTTGAAGACATTGGTTTTCTGACCACTAAAGTTATCACTGATGAAGGTAAGAAGGTATATATCCCAAATCAGCTTATTTTCAGTGCGCCATTCATGAATTTTTCAGCGTCGTCGCAAAGAAAAGTATTCATTGATTTAGAAATTCCTAATACTGAGGATTTAGAAAAAGCCAAAAAGGTGATCTTGGATGAAATCCAAACTTTCGATTTTGCCGATAATACAGATTCTGCAGAAGTAATTTTTCTGAAACAAAGTTTCGGGATTTTTTATCTGGAAGCGAGATTCCAAATGAAAGCTGGCGAAAAAATTTCTCATGTACGGAGCGAGGCGCTTTTAAGAATCAAGAAAAAACTTGATGACAACGGAATTCAGCTGGCAACACAGACGCAGATTGACAGCGGGACTGCTGCTGAATAAAAACAGAAGGGAATTCGCAACAAAAATAGTTTCATTTTGATATTTGTACGTATATTTGTACAAAATAAAATACAAATTATGCTTATTACGAATGTTTCAGATTTCAGGAAAGACATAAAATCATATCTGGATAAGGTGGCCAAAAATTTTGAAACCCTAATTATTAATCGTGGGAAAGATTCAGGAATTGTTGTAATGTCTCTAGAAGAATATAATTCCCTTATGGCTACCAATTACGAATTGTCTTCGAGAACCAACGAACAGCGTTTAGATTCTGCTATTGAAAAACTGAAAAATGGAAAATCATTTTCTAAGAATTTAATAGAAGAATGATATGAGATATACCTTTGTTGATGAATCGTGGGAAGATTATCTCTATTGGCAGAAAACAGATAAAAAGAAACTAAAACGCATCAATGATTTATTAAAAGATATTTCAAGAAGCCCATTTGAAGGAATTGGCAAACCAGAACCACTGAAGCATAAATATTCAGGATTTTGGTCACGCAGGATTGATGATGAACATCGCTTAATTTATAAATATGGGGAAAATGAAATTCTAATCGCAAAATGTAGGTTTCATTACGACTGAAATTTTTTACGCAAATCCCTAGCCCTGATTGAAGCGGCATCCTTTTTTGACATTGCGTTTCCGAATTTTCCGACAGGTTTGTTCACCTAGTTCGCAATGGCAAAAAAGATATAGCGGAAAGCAGGTTCCCGGCTCCTAAAAACAAAAAAATCCGTTCAAAATTAATTGAGCGGATTTCTTATTTATTTGAAAATTTTAGTTTCCTAAAACTTCTTTTACTTTGTTGGCAGCTTCTTCCAAAGTAATTGCTGAATGCACTGGAAGACCTGAATTATCGATCAATTGCTTAGCTTCAACAGCGTTGGTTCCCTGAAGACGAACGATCAAAGGAACAGGAAGACTTCCCATTGCTTTGTAAGCATCTACCACACCTTGCGCTACTCTGTCGCAACGTACGATACCACCGAAAATGTTGATCAGAATTGCTTTTACGTTTGGATCTTTAAGAATGATTCCGAAAGCTTTCTGAACTCTTTCCGCATCAGCAGTTCCACCTACGTCAAGGAAGTTTGCAGGGTTACCGCCGGATAATTTAATGATATCCATGGTTGCCATTGCCAAACCAGCTCCATTTACCATACAAGCTACGTCACCATCCAGTTTTACGAAGTTAAGACCAGCTTCACCAGCTTCTACATCGGTAGGATCTTCTTCGCGGGTATCTCTTAATTCTGCTAGATCTTTGTGACGGAACAGTGCGTTGTCATCTAAAGAAACTTTTGCATCTACAGCGATAATTTTATCATCAGAGGTTTTCAAAACCGGGTTGATTTCGAAAAGTGAAGCATCAATTCCTACGTAAGCATTGTAAAGATTGGTGATGAATTTGGTGAATTCTTTGAAAGCATTTCCTGATAAGCCAAGATTGAAAGCGATTTTTCTCGCTTGGAAACCTTGCAATCCGAAAGCCGGATCGATTACTTCTTTATGAATTAAATGCGGAGTTACTTCAGCAACGTGCTCAATATCCATGCCTCCTTCGGTAGAATATACCACAGTATTTTTCCCTAAAGCTCTGTCCAAAAGAATAGAAACATAAAATTCTTTGGTTTCAGATGGTCCCGGATAGTACACATCTTCTGCAACCAAAACGAAGTTTACTTTTTTACCCTCAGCGGAAGTTTGTGGCGTTACCAACTGCATTCCAATGATGTTTTGTGCATTTTCCTTCAATTTCTCCAAGTTTGGGGAAAACTTTACACCTCCACCTTTACCACGTCCACCTGCGTGAACCTGAGCTTTTACTACCCAACCCTCTGCACCGGTTAATTCTTTTAATTTTTTTGCCGCATCTACTGCTTCATCCACATTGTTTGCTACAAAACCGCGCTGGATATTTACGCCGTATTTTGCTAAAATCTCTTTGGATTGATACTCGTGAAGATTCATAATATTTTAATTAGATTTTTATTTTTTTAAAAGATTGACAAATTTAAGAAAAAGTTGGAAGACTGATGCCAGAACCCATCATTTTTTAATAATTTCTTGCTGCTTCTTTGCAGATTTCCAAATACTCATCCGGCATTTTCGAGAAATAATTGCTCTCATAATACTCATCGGAATGCGGAATATAAATGCTGTACGATTTGCCAATCGGAATCAGCGGAATAAAAAACAAGGTAATGTAGCTTTTGAAAATTTTAATCTCAGCATTCACCATCAACCCGTTTTTATTGATTTTCCGAGTTTCCTGTCCTACTAATTTTTTGGTATTTCCCGCGATGAAAAAGAACATTTTCGGAAGTGATTTTAAATTTTATGTTTTAAAAAATAAAAAATCAACATTGCCCAAGAAATAATCATCAAAAGTCCGCCAAGTGGCGTTATTGGACCGAGAAATTTCAAATTGGCATTCCAAACTTCGCTGAAACTTAAGAAATAAATGCTGACCGAAAACAAGAAGGTTCCAACGATCATTAAAATAGAAATCCACTTTTCCGCAGGCGTTTCAAATTTTAAAATATACCCCACAATGAGTAAAAACAACGCGGAATACATTTGATATCTCACGCCGGTTTCGAAACTTTCGAGTCTTTCTACCGATAAAATTTTCTTGAAAGCATGCGCTCCAAACGCTCCTAAAATCACGGAAAGCAGTCCGTAAACCGCGCCGACAACTAATGTAAATGTCTTCATATTATAATTCTCCTTTTTGATTCATGATAAAGATTTGTGCCACCATGCACAAGATACCAATTAAAACAAACATCCACCAAAACCGCTTTGATTTGGCAAATCCTTGCTCTTTAGTAAGTTTCAGAAATATACCGAAAATTAATAGCAAAAGCCCTAAAAATAGTTGAAACATCTCTGTATTATTTATTTCTTAAATGATTAAATTCATTGATTACTTCGTGATGCGACACGGTTTTGTCTTTAAAATAGGTCACAAAATGATTTTTCTCTTCCTCCGTTGCGCCCAATTGATTCAGGATATTCAGAAGATGCATTTTCATATGTCCTTTTTGGATTCCTGTAGTCACCAAAGATCGAAGTGCAGCAAAATTCTGAGCCAATCCGGATACCGCCAAAATACTCATGAGCTCCTGAGCGGAAGGCTTTCCTAAAAGCGCCAAAGAAAATTTAACCAGCGGATGAAGATTCGTCAAACCACCTACAACACCAACTGAAATCGGTAGATCAATCCAAAACCTAAAAATCCCGTTATCGATGGTACAATGCGTCAAACTGCTGTATTTTCCGTCCTTTGCTGCGTACGCATGCGCACAAGCTTCGGTCGCCCGGAAATCGTTTCCGGTCGCGATCACCACTGCATCAACCCCGTTCATAATTCCTTTGTTATGGGTCGTTGCGCGGAATGGTTCAATTTCAGCAATGGTTACGGCGCGTTTGAATTTAGTTGCAAATTCTTCATTGGTAATTCCGCTGTCATCGTTCAAGTCTTCAATTTTACAAGAAACTTCAGCTCTCACAATACAATCTGGAGTGAAGTTTGACAAAATATTCATCACAATTTGCAAAGAATCTTTTTCTTCCTGTGTAAAGGTTTCTTCTTTCGAAACTTCCTCTTTTAAAGTCTTTCCGAACTGCTCCAAACAAGAATTGATGAAATTGGCACCCATGGAATCCACCGTATCGAAACTAGCCTTCAGTTGGAAATAATTTTCCATATCGGCCGTTTTGTCGATCAATCGGATATTGAGAATTCCGCCGCCGCGATTGCGCATGTTTTTGGTAATTTCCTCGGTAGCTTCAAAAAGCTTTTTCTTTAATTTAAAGTTAAAAAAATGAAGCACTTTATGAGGTTCCACCTCTAAAATAAAATGGGTGTGACCCAGTTTTTTAGTGTTGATAATGGTCGTTTTAAAACCGCCTTTGTCGATCCAGAATTTCGCAGATTTCGATGCTGCTGCTACCACCGAACTTTCTTCTACCGCCATTGGCAACGCGAGCAATTTTCCATCGATAAGGAAATTCGGAGCAATTCCGTAAGGCATATAGAAATTGGAAATGGTGTTCTCGGAAAACTCATCATGGAGTTTCTGTAGTTCCGGATTTTCGTTCCAGTATTGTTTGAGTACGTGTTCGTAAGATTGGTCTCCTTCTAAATATTCGTTGACAATCCAATCAATTTTTCCTTGTTTTGATAGCTTAGAAAAACCTTCTACCGGTTTGTGTGTCATAGCAATTTGATTAAGTCCCAAATATAGCGATTTTTAGCCGGAAGAGGAAGTTGCCGAACCGAAGTTTTATCATCTTCTTGAAACAAAAAAAATCACCGAGTTTTTTCGGTGACTTTATATTTTGAATTTTAAATATTCTTAATCCAGCTGAGTTCCGAGGAATTCCCATTCCTGCAATGCCAAATCTAGTTCTTCTTTTTTTGCTTTGTATATTTCTAAAGTTTCTTCAGAAGGATTTTCTTTGGCAAAACCAGCTTCCATTTCTTCGATTTTCACTTCCAGTTCCGAGATTTTCTCTTCGATTTTCTTAATTTTATTCTGTATATTTTTTTGATCTTTGGAAACGATGACAGGTTTCTTTTCAACCGGTTTTTCTACGATTTTTTCTACAACTGGCTCATTTCGCATTTCCTGCAATTTCGATTTTTCAGCGGAAACCTCGCGGATGCTTTCCTTTTGTCTGAATTCCAAATATTCATTCACATCGCCGAGGAATTCCTTCATTCTTCCATCGCGGAATTCGAATATTTTATCGGTTAAACCTTGTAAAAATTCCCTGTCGTGGGAAATCACAATCAGCGTTCCTTCGAATTTCTGCAAAGCCAGTTTAATGATTTCCTTGGATTGAATATCTAGGTGGTTCGTCGGCTCATCCATAATCAAGGTGTTGAACGGACGCAGCAAGAGTTTACACAAAGCCAAACGGTTTCTTTCCCCTCCGGAAAGCACTTTGGTTTTTTTCTGAACATCCTCGCCTTGGAAAAGGAAACTTCCGAGCAAATCTCTTACTCGCGGGCGCGTCTCTTCAGTTGCCGCATCTTCAGCTTCTTCCAAAACTGTTTTGTTCGGCGTTAGAACTTCTTCCTGGTTTTGGGCAAAATAGCCAATATTCACGTTATGTCCTAATTCCCACTGGCCGGAATAATCTTTAATTTCGCCGGCAAGGATTTTTGCCAATGTGGTTTTTCCCTGTCCGTTTTGTCCCAACAACGCGATTCTATCTCCACGTTCTACAAAGAAATCAACTTTATCGAAAACCTGCTTATTTCCATAAGATTTTCCAAGATTTTTGGCCTCGAAAATTACTTTCCCCGGAACAATAGACTGCACAAAACGAATATTGAACTTCGAAACATCTTCATTGTCGATTTCTATTCGCTCAATTTTATCGAGTTTTTTAATTAAAGACTGCGCAAAAGAAGCTTTCGTAGCGCTTGCCCGGAACCGATTGATGTTATCCTCCATCTGTTTGATTTCGGCATCTTGGTTTTTCTTAGCTTGTGTTAATTTTTCTTTACGTTCTTTGCTCAGTTCCAAATATTTGGTATAATTGGCTTTATAATCGTCGACTTTTTTATTATTAATGTCGAAAGTTCGGTTACAAACCGAGGTCATAAATTGCTTATCGTGACTCACCAAAACGATTGCGCCGGGGTAATCCTTCAGAAATTCTTCCAACCAAATGATGGATTCCATATCGAGGTGGTTGGTTGGCTCATCCAGAAGCATCAAATCGTTTTTCTGAAGAAGTAGTTTAGCCAATTCAATTCTCATACGCCAACCTCCTGAAAACTCGTCGGTAATTTTATTGAAATCATCAGCTTTAAAACCAAGGCCGAGCAATACTTTTTCTACATCACCTTCCAAATTATAAGCGTCATGATGCATCAAAAGATCATTCAGTTCGGTCATTCTGTGGATCAAATTTTCGTAAAAATCGCTCTCGTAATCGGTTCTGGTCACCAATTGATGATTCACCTCATCGAGTTCGTTTTTCATGGCATTAATTTGCTCAAAAGCCTGCAAAGTTTCATCCCAAACGGTACGTCCTTTCACGAAATCTAAGTCTTGTTTTAGAAATCCGATGGTGATATTTCCTTCAGGAACGATGTTTCCTTCGTAGAAATTGATTTCTCCGGTAAGCATTTTCAGCAAAGTAGATTTTCCAGCTCCGTTTTTACCAACGAGACCAATTTTATCATCTTTTTTAATGGTGAAATTGACGTTTTGAAAAAGATAATTCCCTGAGTGATGAAGACCTAAGCCTTGAACTGACAACATATATTTTAAGCAATTAGAAATGAGTATTTTCGAGGGGCAAAAGTACGGAAACTTATTGAATTGCTCTATTTTTCCGCGCCAGAGAAATATAATCGAAGGATAAAGCATTTTTTAAAGTTTAATGCTCATTTAAATCATTAATGAAACCATTCTCAACATTAATAACAGACGTGAAAATCTCCTGAATCCATCGGATCATTTACCGGCTCTAGCTGAGCTGAAATTCAGAAAAGAAAAAATCCACCAGATGACTCCGGTGGATAAATACAAATGATGAAAAAAAATTTATTCTTCAGCTGCTGAAAGCATTAGAACAAGGCAAAGAAATATAATATTTTTGACATACCAAAATTATCTACAAAGTATTTTCTCAAAATGATATTTTAATGCTGAATATCAAATAAATAAATTTTAACTCAATTTTATCTTGATTATAAATATGGAAGATAATCCCAATATATTACTTTGAAAATTTAAATATTATCAACAATATTTTAAAAAAAAGGGCTGCTGGAAAACCAACAACCCTTTTCTATATAGTCTCTCCTTAAACCACTTATAATTTACTGATTATTAGTATTTTGGGTTTAAAATAGCTTGTTTTTTATTGCAAGAATTTGTATATTAGAGCTTTAAAACCTTGCAAATATGTTAGGAAAAAATCCAGAAAAACTGCCAGAATTATTCCGCCCGATGTTGGTTGATTTTATTGATGATAAACACGAACTCGTTTTGCTTTCAGATAAAATAGATTGGAATTATTTCGAGAACGAATTTTCGCCGTTGTACTCTAAAGTGGGCAATCCGAGCCATCCGATTCGTTTTATGGTGGGCTGTTTGCTTCTGAAACATCTTTATAAT
>NZ_JASZ02000010.1 GCF_000735695.2 Kaistella haifensis DSM 19056 | reverse complement strand
AGTTTTGAATTTGAAAGATATCTAAATAACTGATATTCTGAATCTAATGATAAATATTCTGCAGAAATATTTATGGCAATAAGTTCTAAATCACTCAATTTTGGTTTAATAGGTTTAAAATAAAAATTTTCATTTAAGGTTAATTTTCTTAATTCATTTAAAATAAAATCGTAAATTGCATCTAGGTTATTCATAGTGTATTCGATTGGTAGTCAATACAATATACGATTTTTTTTTCGTATTATGAATAACCTTTTATAATGCACTACGAGTAATCATGATAAAGCTTTATCCGAAGCATTTTTGATTAGAAATTTTTATCATTGTAAAATAGTTAGAAACCATGAAACATCCTTTGGAGAAACACTATGTTAACAGAGTTGGCTGGCTTAGAGCCGCCGTTTTGGGCGCTAATGACGGTCTGTTGTCAACCACAAGTATTGTGATAGGCGTGGCAGCAGCAGATCCTACACGACACGCGATTTTTTTAGCAGCACTTGCCGGGACCATTGCCGGTGCAATGTCTATGGCTGCAGGAGAGTATGTTTCTGTCAGCTCACAGGCTGATACAGAAAATGCCGATATAGCAAGGGAGAAAAAGGAATTGGCGGAAATGCCGGAACAAGAGCTGCTGGAACTGGCTAAAATCTATGAAAGACGCGGCGTTTCTAAAGAAACTGCTTTGTTGGTGGCTAAAGAGCTTTCTGACCACGATGCATTGGATGCCCATGCAAAAGATGAGTTGGGAATCAGCGAGATAACAGTGGCAAAACCTTTGCAGGCTGCTGTCGCTTCTTTCTTCTCCTTTATTTCCGGAGCTGCTTTGCCGCTTTTGGTTGCCATTTTTGCACCGGTAAAAGATATGGTGTACTTACAATATGGCTTTTCCATTATTTTTCTGATGTTTCTGGGCGCTATAGTCGCGAAAACCGGAGGGTCCAACGTCACCAAAGGAATGCTGAGAATCTGTTTCTGGGGAACGGTCGCCATGCTTGTGTCCGCATTGATTGGACACCTCTTTGGTGTTAATGTGCATTAAAAGAGATAGTCAATTGTTTAATTTGTCAAGTAAACATCGCTATTTTTGTGAAACTTTTCTCCAATGTACAAAAGCCTGATCCGTCCGATTCTTTTCAAATTCGACCCAGAAGAAGTTCATCATTTTACATTTTCTGTTCTGAAGAATTTCGGATTTATAGCCAAATTAATTTTACCAAAACCAATTGAAGATAAACGTCTTGAACGTGAAGTTTTCGGATTGAAATTCCCCGCTACCGCACGATTATATCGTGTGGCTTTTCCTTTCAAAACCGGTTAAAATTTTTATCTTTATAAAAACATACGATGATGAGCCGGAACTATAAATTCCACAATCCGGAAGGTCTTTACTTTATAAGTTTCGCAGTGGTAGGCTGGCTGGATGTGTTTACTAGAAATGAGTATAAAGATTTATTTTTGGATAGTCTAAGATTTTGTCAAAAAGAAAAAGGGTTTGAAATCCATGCCTGGTGTATCATGTCCAGCCATGTTCAGTTGGTTTTCAGGAGTATAAAAGGACAAAAGCCAGAATTGCTGATTGGCGATTTGAAAAGGTATACCAGTAAATCTATCGTAAAAGCGATAGAAGAAAATCCACGGGAGAGCAGAAAACAATTTTTATTAGAATTTTTTAAAAAAGAAGGTGCGAAAAGTTCTAATGTTACTCATTATCAGTTTTGGCGACATGATAATAAACCCATTGAATTATGGAGCAACCGTGTCATTAAGCAGAAAATTGATTATGTGCATCAGAATCCAGTTGAAGCGGGATTGGTGTACAAAGCACAAGATTATATTTATAGCAGCGCAAGAGATTATGCAGATGAGAAAGGACTTTTGGATGATATATGCTGTTTAGGATGTTTGACTTCTAGAAAGGGTCACACGATGCAATCGTGCGACAGCGGGGGCAATTGTTTATTTGATGCTTTATGTCTTGCAAAAAATGGATATCATGAATGCTTGCAGTAGAAATATCAAAACTTTGAAATATTCCTGAAACAGAACATATAGCGTGTAATTTGTAACCATAATAATAACTCGATTGAGAAGCACAATATCCTTTGCTTGGAAATGAAAATTCATCTTCTTTACAGATTTTAGAGCGGTTTGCTCTTGCGTTTTTGCAAATTTCTAAAAGCATTGAATCTACAATAAAAATGCTTTCAATATCATGAAATCTATCAACCATAATCTTTCTGATATTTTCCATATGCAAGAAGAGTTTTCTTTTCCTGCGATTATAAACACTTCTTTCTATCATTCCTTTTAGTTTTGAATTTGAAAGATATCTAAATAACTGATATTCTGAATCTAATGATAAATATTCTGCAGAAATATTTATGGCAATAAGTTCTAAATCACTCAATTTTGGTTTAATAGGTTTAAAATAAAGATTTTCATTTAAGGTTAATTTTCTTAATTCATTTAAAATAAAATCGTAAATTGCATCTAGGTTATTCATACGTATTATGAATAACCTTTTATAATGCACTACGAGTTAATCTAATTTCAAAAACATATTATTATGGGAACAACATTTTTTAAAACTATCAAAAACACAGTTAAGCATTGGTATTTACCTTTAATTGTAGGTATTTTACTGGTGATTATGGGATTGTACATGTTTAGCATTCCACTAGCCACTTACCTGTCTCTGGTGATGTTTTTCAGTGCGTCATTTTTGGTTTTCGGGATTATGGAACTTGTGTTTGCAATACAAAACAAGGATAATCTGGACAATTGGGGCTGGTATCTGGTAGGTGCTTTGCTGGATCTTTTTGTAGGGATTATATTATTTTTTCAGCCGCAGGTGGCATTTGTTGCTTTGCCCTATTTTGTTGGATTTTCATTGATGTTCCGTTCTGTACAGGGGATTGGTTTTGCCTTTGATCTCAAAAGCTATGGCGTTTTGCAGTGGGGGAATCTGGCGCTGATCAGTTTTCTTGGCCTTATCGGGTCTGTTATTCTTATTCTTAATCCTGTTTTAGCCGGAATTTCTCTGGTTGTTATAACAGCTGTGGCATTTATTTTTTCAGGTATCTCTGCAATAATTCTTGCATTCAATCTCAAAAAACTGAAAAACTATCCAAACAAAATCAGCAAAGAGTTGAAAGACAAAATTGAATCACTTAAAAATGAATATCTTAATGAACTTAATAAATAAAACTTTTTCATAGGCATATTTATATTTTTTCTGAAGTCATGCACAATCGCCTCTTCAGGGGTGATTGGTTTCCAAATCATGGCGATTTCATATATTTGTCTTTTAAAGATTAATTTATCTAACATTTCAAATGGGATTATTACAAGGTAAAGTTGCCATCATTACAGGCGCAACAAGAGGTATCGGGAAAGGTATTGCAGAAGTTTTTGCCAAAGAAGGCGCAAAAATAGCATTCACCTACGCTGGTTCTGTTGAAAAAGCTAAAGAATTAGAATCAGAATTAAGTAATACTACAGAAATCAAAGGCTATCAGTCCGATGCGTCGGATTATGATGCTGCCCAAAAGCTGGTAGAAGATGTATTGGCAGAGTTTGGGACGATTGATATTCTGGTAAACAATGCCGGGATTACCAGAGATAATCTGATGTTAAGAATGTCCAAAGACGATTGGGATACGATTATCAAAGTTAATTTGGATTCTGTTTTTAACCTGACCAAAGCGGTTATCAAGCCAATGATGAAGGCCAAATCGGGCTCAATTATCAATATGACTTCTGTAGTAGGCGTTAAAGGGAATGCCGGGCAGGCCAATTATGCGGCTTCTAAAGCTGGTGTTATTGGTTTTTCTAAGTCGATTGCATTAGAATTAGGATCCAGAAATATCCGTTGCAATGCCGTGGCACCAGGTTTTATAGAAACCGAAATGACGGCCGCCCTTGATGAGAAAACCGTACAGGGATGGAGAGATGGTATCCCATTGAAACGGGGTGGACAGCCGGAAGACGTGGCTAATGCCTGCGTTTTCTTAGCAAGTAATATGTCTTCCTACATCACCGGCCAGGTTCTGAATGTTGACGGCGGAATGCTGACATAATAGAATTTAATATTCAATAAAAAAGACTTTTGATTTCAAAAGTCTTTTTTATTGTCTTAATGCCAGGTAAATTATTTTTACTCAATATAAATAACCTCTCGTATAGGCTTTTTTCATCCTAAGCCTAATCAGGAAAAGAAGAAATAGTGCTAATTTAGAGTTTCTATAAAATTTTGTAATGAAAGTAGCACTCTTTATCCCCTGTTATATAGATCTGATTTACCCCAAAGTCGGTATTGCCACACTTGAGCTTTTGGAGCGATTGGGCGTAGAGGTCACAGTACCTTTGCAGCAGACTTGTTGTGGACAGCCTATGGCCAATGAGGGCGATCAGAAACATTCTATAAGGACAGAAACTCAGTTTTGTGAAAATTTTAAGGATTTGAATTTTGATTATATCGTTGGGCCGGCAGGGAGTTGTGTCAAGCACGTCAAGCTCCATATGGATGCAATTCCTCAAACCGAAACTGTTACAGAAATCCGTCACAAAACTATAGAATTAGTAGAGTTTTTACACGATGTTCTCAAGATAGAAGAATTCCCCTGGGCAGATTTCCAGCATACGGTGGCTATCCATAATTCCTGCAGTTCTATCCGCGGCTTACACATTGCATCCCGTTTTGAGTGGCAGGAACCTTACTTTAATAAAACCGAAGATCTGTTAAAGAAGGTGTCAGGAGTTAAAGTAGAAACGATTGACAGGCCACAAGAATGCTGTGGCTTTGGTGGGACGTTTTGTGTAACCGATGAAGCGGTGAGTGCCAAGATGGGGCAGGACAAAGTTGCTGATTATACAAGACATCAGGTCGAGTATGTAGTTTCGCCGGATATGTCTTGCCTGATGCATCAGGAAGGCATTGCCAAAAGAGAAAAATCAGACCTCAAATTTGTACATATTGCTCAGGTTTTGAATAACGGACCATTCTAAAAATCACAAACAATGGGAAAAGTAAACGTAGAAGATAACGCCCGCAAGTTCATCAAGCAGGATGATGTTCACGAGGCTCAACACGATAAAAATCTTTATAATACTATCATTAAACGTAGTAAAGTATCCTCTGAGATTCCGGAATGGGAAGAGCTTAGAAATCTGGCTTCGCAAATCAAAGAACATACGCTGACGCATTTGGATCACTACATTGAACAGTTTGCAACAAAAGCCGAGGAAAATGGTATCACTGTTCATTTTGCAAAAGATGCCGATGAACATAATGCTATTGTTTTTGATATTTTGAATTCTCACGGCGCAAAGCGCATCATCAAAAGCAAATCGATGCTGCAGGAAGAATGCGGGATGACACCTTTTCTTGAAGAAAGAGGAATTGATGTCCTGGAGACTGATCTGGGTGAACGAATCCAGCAACTATCGGACGAGCGCCCAAGTCATATTGTAATGCCTGCCATCCAAAAAACGACAGAAGATATTGCCAAACTATTTGCAGATAAAATTGGTACGGATCCCAACGATGATGATCCGCATTCTCTCGCAGAAGCAATGAGGAACAATGCCCGGCCCAAATTTTTGGTGGCAGATGCCGGGATGACAGGCGCCAATTTTGCCGTTGCCGAAACCGGTACTTTTGTAGTCTGTACTAATGAAGGTAATGCCGATCTTACTGCAAGCATTCCACCGCTTCATATTGCAAGTATTGGTATAGAAAAGATCCTGCCGAAGGTAGAAGATCTGGGTGTTTTTATCAGACTACTTTCCCGCAGTGCTTTAGGGACGCCGGCAACGCAGTATACTTCTCATTTTTCAGGCCCAAGAGAAGGATCTGAGATGCACATTGTACTCACAGATAATGGTAGGAGCAAACGATTGTCTATGGACAAATTCTGGCATTCTCTCAAATGTATCCGTTGTGGTGCCTGTATGAATACCTGCCCGGTGTACAGAAGGAGTGGCGGATTGTCTTATGGTGCTACTTATTCCGGCCCGATTGGGATTATTCTGGATCCTACTTTTGATGAAGACACCTATTCAGAATTACCTTTCCATTCATCGCTTTGCGGCTCCTGTACAGAGATCTGCCCCGTTCATATTAATATTTCGGACCAGATTATCGAGTGGCGAAAAGTGATGATGGAGAAAAAGAAAACACCTTTTGGCAGAAGGCTGGCATTTGCTGCTGCCGACAGATTGCTGGGCAGTGCAACTGCTTTTAAAATGATGGAAAAGACCACTTACAATATGCTGAATATTCTCCCAAAATCTCTATTGGAAAACAGCACGTTGGATCCTTGGGTAGAAGACCGTGAATTGCCTGACGTGAAAAAAGAAACCTTCAGAGACTGGTACAAAAAAAACCGAAAAAACAATGACTAAAGAAGAATTACTGAGTTCGGTAAGAAGCAATCTTGCTAACCGCGAAAAAGTGGATTATCCCGCCATCCCGGATTATAAAAAGCCAGGGACAGATCTTAAAGCTGTTTTTGAAATTAACGCCAAAATTGCTGCCGTCGATTTTTATGATGTCGCATCTGTAGAAGAAGCGCAGGAAATTATGCGAAAAAAGCTTCCTGATGCTAAGGTCACTTGCTCTGCAACGCCTGAATGGAGAGGGAATAAAGATATACACGTGCAAAAGCCCGCGGATCTTAATGATGTGGATTTGGGTATTTTCCGTGCAGAGTTTGGTGTGGCGGAGATGGGAATGGTCTGGGTCACCGAAAAATCTCTGGTTACCAATTCATTAGGTTATTTATCTCAACACCTCGCTGTTTTGCTGGATCCTGAAGATTTGACCGAAAATATGCATACCGCCTACAAAAGAGTAGATTTTCCACACGCACATTATGGCTGTTTTGTGATGGGGCCATCTGCAACAGCGGACATCAGCGCCGTTTTGGTACACGGTGCACAGGGCGCACGGACATTGACTTTGTTCTTTCTGAAAAAACCTGTGCCCTAAAATGACAATTAACGGAAAGCTTTACAGCAACATCCTTTTGGTTTTTGCTCTGGAATCAGAAGCCGGAAAAGAATTTGAGAGTTTTAATAAATTGTTTGTTGGTGTAGGAAAAATTAAAGCGACTTATCATCTTGTAAAAGCCATTCAAAAATCTAAGCCAGATCTCATAATCAATTTGGGAACAGCAGGAAGTACAGTTTTTGACAGAGGAACTATTGTTAACTGCAACCGTTTTATCCAGCGGGATATGGATGTAAGAGCATTGGGTTTTAAGAAATTTGAGACGCCATTTTCTGATGAACCAATTCTTTTGGAATATGGAATTAAAACAAGCCATCTCCCGAACGGGATCTGTGGTTCCGGCGACCAATTCGAAATGGAACATAATAACCCCGAATACAACGTTATTGATATGGAAGCCTTTGCACTTGCGAAAGTCGCCGAGCAGGAACAAATCGATTTTCTGTGTTTGAAATATATTTCTGATGGAGCAGACGGAAATGCTGCTACTGATTGGACACAAGAAGTCAAAAAAGCTTCAATCGCATTAAAAAGAGAACTAGATAATCTTTAATAAAAAACCAGCCTAATTTGGCTGGTTTTCTCTTATTAGTATAAATCCCAGAGAGCATTGTTATCGGCTAGGTCTCCGTTAATATTTTTGTTCGCTTCATTTAAAGCATCAAAAATTTTCAATTTTAAAATTTCATCATAATCATCGTCATAGATTAATGATGTTATTATGTTATGTAGAAGTTCTTTACTAATGATATTATCAGCAACAGCAACAGCGATATTTTCCATTTCACGAATAAACTTAGTCACAATGTTCCCTAAACCATTTGTTTGTAAGAAAAAAGCACCTAATGCAATTGATGTTCGCTTATTACCATCATTGAATGCATGAAATTTATTAAAGCAAAATACTAAATGCGTAAGTTTATCTTCAATATATGGATAGTATAAATCATTTTGAATATGATGTAAAGGACTTTCGATATTACCTAAATCTTTTATACCCCCGTGTCCTCCTGAGATTTCTAATATTTTATCGTGTATTTTAATAGCGAATTCTTTAGGAAAATAAAGTAATATCATTATCTATCTTTTAGTCTTTTAAAAACATCTTGATTTTCTTCTAAACGTTGTTCTATAGTCATACTTTGTTCTCCTAGGAACTTTTCAAAATCATCTTCTGATACCTCTTTTATGTAGTCGCCTAATTTTTCATGTAAGGCATCTCTAAATACTAAATCTCTACTAGCCATTTTACTTCTAGCATCTTGAATAGAAGCGAACATCATTCTTTCTGCTCTTGCAGAAAAATCATTAAAAAGCGAATGTGCCTCTGTTAGGTTTAATTTTCTTCCTTTTTTATTATAACAATCTTCTAATTCAACGGCAAAAGCATTTTCATAATCGGATATAATTCTTAAAATTTCGGTATAAAAAGTTGAGCGGACACTTTGTTTAGTATTCAATCTGAGAATTTTTTTATACTCACTTGCATTTTCTTTAAAAATACTTTTATAAACCTTGTCGGTTAGTTGTGAATATTTAAAATTATTTTTTTCAATATAATGGTCGATAGCGTTTGTAAATTTCTTTCTATAGTCAAATTCGTCCATCGCTGCAAAGATGTACTGTTCTTCTCTTTGATTTATGTACTTTGTATGACCTTGTGCTTTATTGTTTAATACATCTATAACGATATCCAAAATAAGAGAACGAATTTGTCTAGCTCTTTCAGAATCAGTTAATAACATTCCGAAATTCAATAATGCTTTAAATGTAAAAATACCCAGGGAAGGAGCTTTACTTAACTCTTCTTTGTAGTAAGGATTAATTATTTTAATAAATTCATCTTTAAATTCTCTTAATCTGCTACCGGTTAGTACTTCATATCCATTTGAAATTATTTCGTCTTCATTATTTTCTAACACCCTTTCAATTGTTCTAACGTCTACCTCAAAAAATTCTGCAAGCTGTTGTTTTGTATAACGATATTTTTTTTCAAGAAGAACTCCAGGAAAGCTAACAGCCTTATATATTTCAGGTATAGCTATATTGTTATTTAGAACATTTTTCCGTTCAATAGGCGAGTTTGTTAAATCTCTTTTCATATTGCTTATTTTTATGTCTCCGACATCGATGTCGGAGACATAGGGTTTTTCAGGTTTAACTTATTGATATTTAGGTTTTTAATTAGAGGGTTTTTTCTTAATTAAAAAGTGATGTTAATTTTTTAACTACTTGAAAAGCAGTTTTATAGGGTAAAAAGCTATTATTTTACTAAAATTAATCAGCAAGATAATCATCATTGCTTATGTGAAAGATTTGCTTCAAATATTATCCGTTAAAAACCTGATTCTCTTGTTCTTGAACTCGGATAAAAGTTGTTCGCTTAGAAAGTTCTTTCAACTTTGATGCACCAACATAAGTACACGTTGAACGAACGCCACCTAAAATATCTTTTACAGTATCCGCAACTGGACCTTTGTAAGGAACTTTCACGGTTTTTCCTTCGGAAGCGCGGTATTCGGCAACTCCCCCGGAATGTTTATCCATCGCAGTTTGAGAGCTCATTCCGTAGAAAAGTCTGAATTTTTTTCCATTTTCTTCGATGATTTCGCCGCCGCTTTCATCGTGTCCGGCAAACATTCCGCCGAGCATCACAAAATCGGCACCGCCACCAAAAGCTTTAGCTACATCGCCCGGAATTTTGCAACCACCGTCGCCTATGATTTGACCGCCTAAACCGTGCGCCGCATCAGCACATTCTATAATTGCGGAAAGCTGAGGATAACCAACACCTGTTTTTACACGAGTCGTACACACCGATCCGGGACCAATTCCTACTTTGATGATATCAGCGCCAGCCAAAATCAATTCTTCGACCATTTCGCCTGTTACTACATTTCCGGCAATAATGGTTTGGGATGGAAAATTCTTTCTGGCGTTTTTCACAAACTCTACGAAATGTTCGGAATATCCGTTGGCGACGTCAATACAGAGGAATTGAATTTTCGGATGTTGATCAATAATTTTTTTTATTTTCTCCTCGTCTGCTTTTCCGGTTCCGGTGCTCAAAGCGATGTATTCATAAATAGAATCGGGCTGATTATTGAGAAATTCTGCCCATTCTTCCGGACTGTAATGCTTGTGAACAGCGGTCATGATTTGATCTTTGGCAAGTGCTTCTGCCATTTCAAAAGTTCCCACGGTATCCATATTCGCAGCGATAATGGGTACGCCGGTCCATTTTTTCTTGGAGTTTACGAAGGTGAAATTTCTTGCCAAGCATACCTGTGATCTACTTTTCAGAGTTGACCTTTTCGGGCGGATCATCACATCCTTAAAACCCAGTTTTATTTCGTTTTCTATACGCATTGTGCTGATTTTTACAAAACGAAGTTAAGGGAAATAATTGTGTTTTTGAAGAGATTAAAGGTGCAGAAAGGAAAAATACTGATTATTAAAGAAAAAGTCCGACCGTTTACACCTTGCACTTTCTTTCTAAGTTCATTTTATATAACTCCAATATAAGTCCATTATAAGTCCAATAAAACATTGGAGAAATAATGCTGTTATAATGGATTTTTATTGAAGATACTTCGAAGTTGATACGAAACTGATTCCAAGCAATAGGGGTTTTGTGATGGAGGATGCACCGATAATTGGATGTTTTACAAAACAAAACCTCCAGTTTCTTTGGGTCGAAACAGGAGGTGTGGCTGTCTTTTGCAGCGATTTTTAATGGATTTTTGCGTGTTATGAAAAGCGGAGGTCGCTTATTCCATAATTCCTTTTAATTGATCGAGGTAATCATAAGCGGTTAAATCAAATTTTACCGGAACAATAGAGATATATCCTTCTGATAATGCTACTTCATCTGCATTTTCGCTGGTGTCCATATTGTTGAAATAACCGGTAAGCCAGTAGTATTTTTTGCCGTGTGGGTTGATTCTTTCATCGAAGCTTTCTTCCCATTTTGCGTAGGCTTGTTTGCAAACTCGGATTCCTTTAATCTCAGAGGAATTAAGTTTCGGAATATTCACATTAAGTACAACACCTTTAGGCATTGGGTTTTCCAGAACTTTCTTTACAATATCCTGAATATGGGTTTTCGCTTCCTTGAAATTGGCGTCCCAAGAGAAATCTAAAAGTGAGAAACCAATGGCTTGTAGACCTTCTACACCGGCTTCCACAGCAGCACTCATCGTTCCGGAATAAATAACATTGATGGAAGAATTGGCTCCATGGTTAATTCCCGATACCACGAGATCGGGTTTTCTGGTGAGGATTTTATCGAGGGCAAATTTCACACAATCAACAGGAGTTCCGCTCAGCGAATAATCTTTTTGCGGGCCTTCCAGATTGATTTCTTCGAAGGTTAGGGTAGAATTGATGGTAATTGCGTGGCCTTTTCCGCTTTGTGGGGAGTTCGGCGCTACTACCACTACTTCGCCAATTTCATTCATAAATTCTACCAGGTTTCGGATTCCCGGCGCGGTGATTCCATCATCATTGGTCACCAATATCAACGGTCTTTGCATATAATTATAGGGTTTCAACAAATTTACTTAAAAAAATAGTGTACAAATAATAATAAGGTATTAATTTTGATACTTTGTAAAATCCCGTAACAAAACCCAGAAATCCTAAACAAATTAAGTTATTTATATCAATTCTATGTTCAAAAAATTAAAACTCAATACTTTATTGCTTTTCATCCCGCTTACCAGCTTGGTGTTCTGCTTTAATTCTCCTAAAAATGATGACGAAAAAATGTCGACGATTATGGTGAGTGTTAAAAATACACTCAGCTATCTGCATTATTCGCCAAAACCTATTAATGATGCTTATTCGGAGGAAGTTTATAAACATTTTTTCGAATCTGTAGATGCTTCCAAAAGATATTTCCTGCAATCGGATATGAATGAATTCAGTAAACACCGAACTAAATTAGACGATTACCTGAACCAAGGTCATCTTACCTTCTATAAATTGACCGTTGATCGTCTTTACCAAAGAGTAGATGAGATCGATAAAATCACCCAAGATATTCTCAGCAAACCCATCAATCTAGAAGAGGATGAAACCTTGATATTGGATCCTAAACTAAAGAAATATCCTGCCAACTCGAAGGAACTTTCCGAAGAGTGGAAAAAATACATCAAATACAATATTCTTCAAGAAATGGAATCGCTTACTGCAAAGGAAGAAATGCAGAAAGAGAAAAAAGATTCTGTACAGAAATTTCAGTTGAAAGATACCATTAAACTAGAAATCCTCACACCCGAACAAAAAAGAATCAAAGCAACCGCTGAGGTGAAAGATCTGGTGACAGATACTTTTAGAAGATTCAAAAAGAGAAACAAAATGGATTGGTTTACCGTGTATATGAACGCCTATACCGAAGTTTTCGATCCACATACCAACTATTATTCCCCGAAAAACAAAGAAGATTTCGACACTCAGTTTACCGGAAAAGTAATCGGAATTGGCGCAATTATCCAGGAGAAAAAAGGATATCTATACTTGGGAGCACTTACAATTGGAGCGCCTGCATGGAAATCAAAACAGCTATCTGAAGGAGATAAAATTTTGAAAGTTCGCTCCAAACCCAATGAAGATCCTGTAAATGTTGTTGGAATGCTTTCCGATGAAGCAGTTCGTTTGATTCGGGGTGAAAAAGGCACGAAAGTTACTTTAACGGTTGAGAAAAAAGACAAAACCATCAAGGAAGTTACCTTGATTCGTGAAGAAGTAGCCATCGAAGATACTTTTGCCCGAAGCATCATCGTAAATTCTGCGGATGGAAAAAAATACGGATTCATCAATTTACCAAGCTTTAATGCCGATTTTGAAGATTCAAAAGGTAGAAATGCTTCTGATGACATTAAAAATGAATTGATAAAACTGAAAGCTCAAAACGTTGAGGGAATAATCCTGGATCTTAGAAACAATGGTGGTGGAAGTTTAACCGAAGTGGGAGACATTATGGGACTGTTCATGAACGCAGGTCCTTACGTTCAGGTGAAAGATGGAAACGGGAAAATTCAAACCTTAAAAAATAAAACCAACGCGCCACTTTGGACAGGCCCATTGGTGATCATGCAAAACGAACTTTCCGCGTCTGCATCCGAAATTTTGGCAGGTGCAATGCAGGATTACGGAAGAGCAGTAATTATCGGTTCGCCACAATCTTTCGGGAAAGGTACCGTACAAACGTTTGTTGATCTTAACAGATTTTTAAATACCAATGACGATTTCGGTTCTTTGAAACTGACGATTCAGAAATTTTACAGAATCACCGGAGAATCTACCCAAAGAAAAGGGATTGAATCCGATATTAAAATGAAAGATTTCTTCACTTATGCCGAAATTGGTGAACGTTACGACGAGTATGCTTTGCCTTGGGACAAAATTCCTGCAGTGGCCTATCAACCCGTAAATTATTTCTCAGTTGCTGCATTGCAAAAAAGAGTCGAAACCCGATTGCTCAACAACAAAACCTATCAATTGGTGCAGGAATCTGCTCAGTGGAAAGAAAATTTGGATAAAGAAGAAAGCATTTCTTTAAAACTAAGCAAATTCAATGAAGTGATGAAAACCCGAAAAGCTCAAATTGAAAAATTCAAAGCTTTAGATAAATTTAATAATGGGCTTAAATTCACTTTAAATCCTGATGAGGTCATCAGAGCAAAAAAGGATGAAGCTTTCGCTAAAAAGTCCGAGAACTGGAAGAAAAACCTCCAGCGCGACCTGTATATTCAGGAAGCAGTTACAGTTATTGGAGAAATGAAATAGTGTAATAAATAATACAAAGTAAGACCATCGGATTTTTTCCGGTGGTTTTTTTTTGCCGTTCAGTCTTGGAAATTTACAGCTCGGTGAGAATTTATTTGACCTGAATTTCATAGAATTTATCTTTGAAGTATAATTTAAAAATAACAGCAATTTATGAAAACTAAACTATTATTTCTCTTTTTGATTTTTTCAACAATGTGTTTCTCGCAATTGGATAACAAATTTTATCAGCCAAGCAAAACAATGAAACCCATTGAAAATTTAAATTTTACTGAATTTAAAATCCCGGTAGAAAACGATACTATTTCCGGAGTCTTCATTAAACCCAATGGTTTTCCTAAGGCCACTATTTTGTTTTTTCACGGTGCAGCAGGAAATGTTTCTACTTATACATTTATGACAAAGCCATTAGTAGAGGCAGGTTATCAGGTTTTAATGATTGATTTTCGCGGATACGGAAAATCTTCAGGAAGTCCGACTCATAAAAACATTGAAAGTGACGGCCAGAAATTTTTAGAATATGCCTTGTCACTCGAACAAACCAAAGGAAAACCGGTCATTATTTATGGTGCTTCAATGGGAAGCCAAATCGCTACACACTTAACCAAAAGCAATCAGAAGACGATAGATGCTCTTGTTTTGGACGGCTGTATTTCTTCATTCAGCGATGTTGCGAGTCATTTTGCGCCGGATTATGCAAGCTTTTTGAAAACAATTCCGTTTCTTTATTCTGCGAAAGAGGATATTAAAGAGATTGTGATACCGAAATTATTTATTCACAGCGAAGGAGATCAAACGATTCCTTTGGAAGAAGGACAAATGGTTTTCGACAACGCTTCGATGCCAAAAACATTCCTTAAATATGAGGGCGATCATTTGGAAGCGATGCTGAAAATCAAGCAGGAGGTTATTAAAAATATGGATGCATTGCTAATGAAATAGAGCAGTTTACGTTTCAGAACAGAAAAACAGCCATTCAGTGATAAAAACTTTTATTTACCTTTAATCACCGTTACATTTGTACAACAATTTAATGAAATGTATAGAAGACTTTATATCTCGTGTATTTGGATTATCATTATTTGTACTATAATATTTGGTGTTATTGAGCCAGCCGTTTTCTCATGGCGAATGATTGGGCTTGCTTTCATGATTTCAACAATGTACACCGTTGTTAACGCACTAGGACAAGGATATTTGAATGCGTATTTGGATAAAAAATGGGATTGGATTTCGGAGACCAGAAAAAGGATTATTTATGGCGTTACGCTTACCGTAATTGTGACTGTAATTTCTGTTCTGTTCTGTAATTATGTTAATTTTGTAATCATACAAAAAGTAAAGCCAAGCAAGTTTTTCTCTGGTGATTATGGCTTTATTAATTGGTTTTTCATCAATTTAGCATTACTTATTTCTGCAATTCTGCATGCAAGAAGTTTCATGTTGGCGTGGAAAAATGAATCTCGAAAAGAAGTTGTAGAACAAAAAATTATTGCTAGTTCTGCCAACGCGCAGTTCGAAAGTCTAAAGAACCAACTCGACCCGCATTTCCTCTTCAATTCATTGAATGTACTAAGTTCCCTTATTGATGAAAATCCAGATCAGGCGCAACGGTTCACCGCATCGATGTCCAAGATTTACCGCTATGTTTTGGAGCAGAAAGACAAAGAATTGGTAACGGTAGAAGAAGAGCTAGATTTTGCACAAACCTATTGCAACCTTTTGAAAACACGTTTCGAAGACAGCGTGAATTTCGAATTTCAAGTGGATGAAAAAGAGAAAAAGTCTTTTGTAGTACCACTTTCCTTACAATTGCTATTGGAAAACTGCATTAAACATAATTTCGCAACGGCACAAAAACCGCTTAACATCAGAATCTATTCTGAAAATGGATATTTGCTGATAGAAAATAATTTAATGGCGAGAGAACAGGTCAAAGAAAGCGCGGGAATTGGCCTTTCCAACATTGTTCAGCGCTATTCTTTATTAACCAAACAAAATGTTTTCATCGAAAAATCAAAGGATTTCTTCCGCGTGAAAATCCCAATATTAACCCAAAAAATTACTGCCATGACTACTCAACCTTCTCACGAATCCATCGCATACGACAGAGCTTCAAAACGCGTAAAAGAACTGAAAGGCTTCTACGGAAACCTGATTTCCTATTGTCTTGTGATTCCGTTTTTAATTTTTGTAAACCTTTATACCTCACCGAATTACTATTGGTTTTGGTGGCCGATGTTGGGTTGGGGAATCGGTTTGGCATCGCATGCTTTGCAGGTTTTTGGAATCGGGAGAAGCTGGGAAGAAAAGCAAATTCGTAAAATATTAGAAAAAGAAAACTTAAAAAAATAACCATGGAAAACTTTGATGAAAACAATATCAGATATTTAGAAGCTCAAAAAAGAGTGAAAAAACTCAAGGGTTTCTATATTCACGCGACAGTTTATGTGTTGGTAAATTTGTTTCTCATCGCAAGAAATATTCAGCAAGGCGAATCTATTTTGAGTTTGGATAATTACTGGACGGCATTGTTCTGGGGAATCGGACTTTTGGGACATGCTTCAAGCATCTTTTTACCGAACCTTTTTCTTGGTAAAGGTTGGGAAGAAAGAAAAACCAAAGAATTAATGGATAAGTATAGATAATAATATAAAAAATGGAACCTATAAACAATAAAAATATTAAGTACGAACGAGCTAGAAAAAGAATGAAAGAAATCAAAGGATTCTATATTCATGCTTTGTTTTTTGTTTTGGTAAATATATTATTGATAATAATGAAATTTATTTACGGGGAACATGTTGTTGGAGAACCGCGGATAAAAATAAGTCAATTCCTTACCATAATTCTTTGGGGAGTTGGTTTATTAGCTCACGGATTGTCTGTATTTCTACCTAATTTTATCTTTGGAAAGAACTGGGAAGAAAAGAAAATTCGTGAATTGATGGAAAGAAACAGAAATTTGAAAATATGAATGTAGTAATTATCGAAGACGAAAAACCCGCAGCAAGAAAATTAGAACGATTGTTGAGTTTATTTACTGATTTAGAGTTGGTTGCGACGATCAATTCTGTGGAAGAAGGAACAAACTGGTTTTCGGAAAATCCGCACCCGGATTTGATCTTTTCCGACATTGTTTTGGGCGATGGTTTGTCTTTTGACATCTTTGAAAAAATCCCGACCAAGAGTTTCATTATTTACACCACAGCGTTTGATCAATATACTTTGAAGGCGTTTAAACTCAATTCCATCGATTATCTTTTGAAACCAATTATGGAAGAAGACTTGCAAAAAGCGATTGATAAATTCAAGAGTTTCCTACCTGCTGAAAGTGTTCGTAATGTTCACCAAATCAAATCATTAATTAAAGAAGAGAAACAGAAATTGTCAAGAATTTTGGTTAAAATAGGGTACAATCTCAAAATCGTACAAACCGATGAGGTTTCTTGTTTTTACAGCGAAAACAAAATTGTCTATCTACAAACCAAAGAACGGGTTTTTCCTACCGATTTCACCCTAGAAGAATTGCAGGAAGTTCTCGATAGCAAATGTTTTTTCCGGGTAAATCGCCAGTTTATCATCAATTCAAATTACATCAAAAACATCCACACTTCTCCCTGTTACAAAGTGGAAATGGAGTTTCAGCCCACAGAGGAAATCACCGTGAGCCGCGATAGAGTAAAAGATTTTAAAGATTGGTTGAGCAAATAGTTTATGAAATCACGCCACTTCCGATCAATTCCTCGTCGAGATACCAAGCTGCAAATTGCCCCTCGGCAATCGCGGATTGTGGATTTTCAAATTCGATGAACAAGCCTTCTTCAAATTGATACAATGTTGCATTTTCCAAAGTTTGTCGGTAACGGATTCTTGCTTGAACGTTCATGGATTCGCCATTTTTTAAACGCAAATCTTCTCGAACCCAGTGAATTTCAGAAGGTTCTATTTTCAATGCAGAACGGAAAAGACCTGGGAAGTTTTTTCCTTCACCTACATAAATGGTGTTGGTTTCCATATCTCGGGAAATGATGAAACACGATTCTTTGTGTCCGCCAATTCCTAAACCTTTGCTTTGCCCGATGGTGAAATAGTGCGCACCTTGGTGTTTTCCGATTACTTTTCCGTCGGTTTTTTGGTATTTTATTTTTCTAGAAAGAAACTCTAATTCTTCTAATTTTGATGAAAATTCAGGTTTTTCTGTATAAAAACCATCAAAATCATTGAAAATTTCGACAATTTCGCCTTCTTTTGGTTTTAGCTGTTGCTGAAGAAAAGTCGGTAAACTTACTTTCCCGATAAAACATAAACCTTGTGAATCTTTTTTGTCGGCAGTTACCAATCCGATTTCTTTAGCGATTTCTCGAACTTCCGGTTTGGTGAGTTCTCCGATGGGAAATAATGCTTTGGAAAGCTGATCCTGATTGAGCTGACACAAGAAATAGGATTGGTCTTTATTATTATCTTTTCCGGCTAGAAGATGGAAAATTTCTTTTCCGTTCTCATCGAATGTGGATTCTACACGAGCGTAATGTCCGGTCGCCACTTTATCGGCTCCCAAAGACAATGCGGTTTTCATGAAAACATCAAATTTCACCTCGCGATTGCAGAGAACATCGGGGTTTGGGGTTCTTCCTTTTTCGTATTCAGCAAACATATAATCCACGATCTTTTCTTTGTAAAGTTCGCTCATATCGATCACCTGATACGGGATTCCCAACTTTTGGGCAACCATGAGCGCATCATTGCTGTCCTCAATCCATGGACATTCATCTTCCAAAGTAACGGAAGCATCGTTCCAGTTTCGCATGAAAAGTGCTACCACTTCATGCCCTTGTTTTTGCAACAAATATGCTGCTACACTCGAATCTACACCGCCGGATAAACCTACTACTATTTTCATATTATTGTTACGCTTTCGTTAAGGGAAAGTTTTACGGGCGCAAAGTTACGACAATAAACTAAACTAAAACACGCGAAAAATAAATCCTGTAAATAGCAATCATTGAGAAAAAGTAAAATAGACGACAACAAAAAACGCTTCCGTTTTAGAAAGCGTTATATGATATTGAAAACGTATATTTTAAGGTTTGTTTGCTAAAAAATATTCTGCTTCACTTTTCCCCCAATTAGGATCTAATTTCGTTTTTGGCTGATATACTGTATACTGATCCAAGGCTTTTTGAAATAACTCAAGTCCTTTCGATTTGCTTCCTCCGAATTGTTCTGGAGTATAATAAGTATCTTCTGCTCTCATTAAGGTTATTCTAGGATTTTGAGCATCAATTTTTTCAGCTTTTGAAAGGGCTTCTGCAGCCAACATTCCTTCACTCATAAACCTTTGTTGAGGATTAACCATCATTTTCAGAGAATGAATCATCTTCTGTAAAATTAGATTTTCCGCGTTGTCTTTATTTAATTCCATTGCTAAATTGAGATATTTCTGAGCTTCGGCTGCGGTAAGATCCAGTTCTTCTGTTTTGCCTTCGCGCATGAGCGTTCTTCCTTTTTGAATGGTGGCAAAAGCTGCATAATAATAAGGAAGCCATTGGGTTTTTTCTTTGTCGCCGATTCTTTTGAAATCGTTTGCCAGTGCCGTAAACTCGTCCGGAGTTTTGTGTTGTTCAACGATTGCTATTTTTTCGGTCATCGCTTTTTCATAAGCGGTTTGGGAAAATGCCTTTACACCGATCATTAGCAAGATTCCGAGAATTAAATTTTTCATAGTATTCAATTATTTTGATTTGTTTTTATTTTGATGATTCAAAGATATTTTATCCTTGCCTTGGGTTAAATTTTTTCTATCTGAAAGGTTAAAAAGGCTTGCTCAACGGTTATTATAAATTATTATTGATTGCATCTTCCGTTCGATCGATCCCGAAACTGATGAATGCACCGATGAAAACAAAAGTGTTTGCAGAAGGCAAAATCGGTTTGTTTCGAAGGCCATCATTGGAAAATTGGTATCCATAAATGTTTTTTTGCCCAAGAATATTATTAACCGCCAACACCAAAACGGTAAAATATTTGGCGTCTTTTTTTCCTAAACCCGGAAGGTAATTGATGCTGAAATTCAGTGCGTTATAATCTTTCGCTTTTCCTTGTTGGTTTAAATAGAAGTTTCCGTCGTTATCGGTCAGGAAATTATAAAATGGTCTTCCAGAAGCATAGTTGTAAGATAGGTTAAATCCTGTTTTCCAATTGGTTACAAACTTCTTTGCAACGAAAGACAAAGTGTGTTTTGCAGCGAAATTAGGGAATAAACTTTGGTCATAATCCTGAAAATTTCTTTTGGAATCGAGGAAAGAATAGGAAACCCAATAGTCAATATTTTTAATGGTTTTTTTGTCTCTCCAGAACAGTTCAAACCCTTTTACAAATCCGTCTCCATTGTTGTTGATCGCAATTTGTCGGTAATTTTGGTAGCGGGTTTTAATTAAATCTTTGTAATTTTTATAATAAGCTTCCATCCTCAAACTTCTGCCTTCTTCCGATTTTTGAATTTGCAAAATATAATGTTCTGCCCTTTGAAAATTGAGATCGTGGGTTCCAAAGAATTTGTTTTCCGGATTTTGGTAAAAAGTTCCGTAAGCGAGTGAACTCGTCCAATTTTTTGAAATTCGATAAGCAAAAGCGAGTCGTGGTGCGAGATTCCATTGATTGATAGCGGAAGAATATTCAGACCTTAAACCCACTTTTGCAGAAAAATCATTGCTAAAACCTAGATCTGTTTCCGCAAATAATGAAGTGATTTCATCCTTAAATTCAAAAGGAACCGACGAAAGTGCGACTTCGGTATTTTCGTGGCTTTGGTTGTGTTCAATTCCTCCTCTGACGGCTGAAATTTTATTTATTTTCCGTTCTACACTTGCTTTTGCATTAAAATATTTTCCCGTAACGTCGATGGAATTGAGATTAAATTCTTCATTTTCGAACGTATTGCTTAACTTGATGAAATTATTATTAAAAGTAAAAGAGCTTCCCAAATTCAAAAGGTATTTTCCGATTTTTTGTTTGAAAGAGAGGTTGTGAAAAGTATTTTTTCCTTTCAAGGAAGTGTTGTCGGAATCGGTTTGTGGTTCGAGACTTTCTGCTTCGATTGCCATCGTATTGGTATCGAAACTTCCGTAATATTTCAGCATCCCTCCGCTTTTATTTTTAATTCTAAAATTAAAGTTTGTACCGAAACTTTCCGGAGCTTTTGTAAAATCATTGTTGAACTTCAACAATTTTGTCATCAAACCTAAATTGCTGTATGCTGCAAAAATACCGAAAGATTTAGTTTTGTTGTCATCAACATTCTGAAAACCACCACTTAGGAAAATTGGGGAAATACCGATGTCTACTGAGTTTCTTTCCGGAAAATCGATACTTTCTAATGCTAAAATTGACGATAAAGCTTGTCCGTACATTGCAGAATATCCACCGCTGGAAAAGACATTTCCTTTAAATAAAGAGGTATTCAGCCGATCCATCGCTTTGATTCCTGGGATAGAATTCCCGAAAAAATTGTTCACAAGATTTCCATCCATGAAAAATTTGGTTTCGGTACCGGTTCCGCCTCTTACAAACAAACCTTCAGTTTCACCTATTTTCTGGACACCGGGAAGGGTTTCCAAAGCTGCGGTAACTTGCCCATTTGCGCCTGCCGTGGTATAAATATCAATGGGAGTGAGGAGCGCTGTTGCTCTTTTTCTGTCGCTGGCTTCGATGGATCCTGCAGAAATAACGACCGCATCGATTTCCGAAATTTGTTCTTTTAAATCAATATTTTCGGTAATTGACTCATTATTGATGACGATTTTTTTCTCCACTTCTACAAATTTTGAATGACTAAAGACCAAATTTCGCTCACCTTTTTCCGAAGTTTGAAACGTGTAATTTCCATTTTCATCGGTAGTTGCGCCGTCATAAGTATCTTTCAAGGTGACTGAAATGTCTTTCACGCCTTTGTTTTTGAAATTAACTTTTCCGGAAATTGTGATTTGGGCTTGAAGAAGAGATCCCGATAACAAAGCGAATAAAAGAAGGAATTTTAATTTTTTTTGAGTTCTCATGGTTTAATTTTATGTAACAAAAGTATTGCGGAATGGCTTTTGCTGAAAAAATTTGTAACTGAATGGAAGAATTTGTTCACTGAACTGTTTTTTTATTTTTCAGTATCTTTCAAATTCAAATAACAACAAAATAAATCATTATGAAAATCAAAGTACTTTCAATGCTCATCGCTGGTGCAACGCTCGCAGTTTCGTGTACCGTTACCAAAGATTTAGTCGTTTATCCAAAAAGCGGAACCGACACTCAAGGAACAGCAAAATTTACTCAATCGGGTAAAAAAGTTTCTTTGGATTTAAATGTTTACAAACTTACTCCAGGTTTTCATGCGGTTCATATTCATGAAAAAGGAGATTGTTCGGCAACTGACGGAAGTTCTGCAGGCGGACACTGGAATCCTTCCAATCATGATCATGGAAAGTGGGGTGCTGAACATTTCCACATGGGCGATATCGGAAATTTGATCGCTGATAAAGATGGAACCGCTCGTTTACTTTTCGAAACTGATAAATGGTGTATCGGGTGTAATGATGAATCTAAAAATATTGTTGGAAAATCATTGATTATTCATGCCGAAAAAGATGATTTTAAGACCCAACCAACCGGAAATGCAGGCGGTAGAGTAGGATGTGTGGAAATTAAATAAAATTTACTTCGGAATTAAATACATTAAAAAGGCAACTCATCGCGAGTTGCCTTCTTTTATTGATAGAATTTATCTAGGAAAACAAAGAATTCTTCCATTCTGAAAACATTGTTTAAAACCAAATATATAAATAAAATCCAAAGAATTGAATAAAGAAAACTAAGTGTTTTCGGAGCATTTTTATAAGCATAAAAAAGCCAACCGATTAGCAAAGGATACACAAAAACAAAATGTCCCCCGTAGATATAGGAGGTGTGAAGTCCGAATTTCAGGATACAATGAATCACAATATCCACCAAAAATGAAATCATCAACACCAACACCAATTTGTTTTTGAAGTTTTTAACGGAACTCCAAATCACCAAAATAAGCACTGCTGCAACAAATAGGTAGGGAATCCAAGATTCATAAACATCCATGAAAAGTGCCTTATATTCAAATCCTTTTTTATTGTGATAATCCCGAACTTCAAACCCTGCGAACAGCATATTTCCACCGAAAAACCACGAAGCAATCATATCCCAAACCGGAGTTGCTTTCGGATTCGAAAACTTTTCGTATTGCTCCTCTGTTTTCTCTAAAAAGCGAAAGAAATTAAAGTCTAATCGATTAAGAAACAGCAGTAGAAAAACTGCAACTGAAGCCAAAATTCTTAAAACTCCATTCCCGAATTTTTTCCATTGAGTGAAAATATTTTTCTCGAAAAGTAAAGGAATATACACTTTCACGATATTCGTTACTGTTAAACCACCAACAGTAACTCCGGCAAAAATCAATGCAGGAGCCGGAATTTTTTCACCTTTCCGCATTTTCAAAGCTGCATAATAATTAAATAAAACCAAGAAAAATAAAGTGTAGGTATAGGTTTCCGGGGTGAATGAAAGCAAAATATTTGTCGAAAAGAAAGCAAAAAAAGCGATGATCAGCAACGAAATTTTCTTGGGCAAAACGATAATGTTTTTCAAATATTTATAGATTTGAATTAAACTCAAACTTATCGCAAAGTTGCTGCACCACGCCAAAACAAGCCGGAAAGTCTCGTCTTTTTTACCATCAGAAAAAAGAAAAGCAAACTCCCGAATCCAATCGAAGAAATAATTAGCAAGCGGATGTCTTTCGAAGCCACCACCGGTCATCACAATCGCACGATTATCGAAACTGAAATAAGCATCCCAGGGAATTCTGTCATCAAAAATAATTCGGTAATTTAAGGCAATAAAACTCCCTAAAATTCCATAAACCGAGATGAAGATCATGAACAACAATACCTCGAATTTTGTGGAAGGGAAAATTGTTTTCAGAAAATCTTTGAATTTTTGTTGATAAACCAAGGTGAAAATTTTCGGCAAAAGTATGAAAAATTACGAACTGCAGGACAGTGTAGAACTTCCGGTTTGTCCGTCATATATTGGCGGTCGCTTTCTGGAAAATTCCGGATAACGTTCTTCGTACGGGTTTTCTAGTGCGGAAATAAGTTGATTGAGCAACGCTCTTTTGCCTTCGTTTATTTCTTTAATACATTCAAAAAGCAAATAATTTCTAAGGACAAACTTCGGATTATGCCTTTTCATGATTGCCAAAGATTCTGCTCGGGAAATAGTATTTTTTGATAGTCGAATTTGATAATTTTTAATAAAATTTTCAAAGGAAAACAAATGATTTTCGGAAAGCCGACTGTAAAAAATATCTTTAAAATGTTCTTGAATATCAGTGTCTTTTTGAAGTTTTTCCAATCGATTGAAAAAGAGCGTGTAATCTGCTTTTGTATCTTGCAACACTTGTTGAAAATCTGAAAAAAATCGATCATCGCCGTCGAGAACTTCATGAAAACCGAATTTTCTTGCCATCATTTCATCGTGTTTTTTCCAGAAATTTTCACTGAAATCATTGAGCATTTTTTCGAGCTTTTTTTCATCATTAATCAATGGAAATAGGGCGTTTGCAAGCTGCCAAAGATTCCATTGAGCCATTTTTGCCTGACTTCCGAAAGCGTATCTTCGGCCTGGAAGATCGGTGGTATTTGGGGTGAAACTGAGGTCATATTCATCCAAAAAAGAAAAAGGTCCGTAATCGATGGTGAGTCCTAAAACCGACATATTATCGGTATTCATCACACCATGAACAAAACCAACGCGGTACCATTCCACCATCAATTCAGCAGTTCGAAGAGCGATATTTTCAAAGAACGCAGCGTACTTTTCTGGACTTTCCGGATTGATTTCAGGGAAATAATTTTTAATGCTAAAATCTGCTAGTTTTCTTAAATTTTCAACATCATTTTGTGCAGAAATCAGTTCGAAATGTCCAAAACGGAGGAAACTTTCAGCAATTCTCACCATCACAGCTCCTTTTTCATAATCAGGATTTCCGTCATACATCAGGTCTCTTAACACATTTTCGCCAGTTAAAGAAAGCGACAATGCCCTTGTGGTAGGGATTCCTAAATGATGCATCGCCTCACTCATAAGATATTCTCTGATGGAGGAGCGAAGTACCGCTCTGCCATCTGCATGTCGGGAATATGGTGTTGCACCGGCTCCTTTCCACTGTATTTCGTGTTTTTTTCCGGCAGCGTTGATGATTTGTCCGGCTATAATTGCTCTACCGTCTCCTAATTGCCCTGCCCAATTTCCGAATTGATGCCCGGCGTATGCGGTAGCGTAGGTTTTCAAAGAATCAGGAACCAAAGAAGCGTTGAGAAATTGCAAGTCTTTTTCATCTTCAATGCGTCCGAGGCCAATTTCCTGTGAAAGTTTCTCATTAAAAATAAGAAGTTCAGGATTTTTAAAACCCGCTAAATCCACGGTTGCGAAAAGAAAGCCCGGGGTTTGTCGTTGCATTGGGTTTCCGGAGAAATCGCCGGGAAATTGTTTGAGAAAAGGTTGGGAGATTTGCGATAAATTCATGTTTCAAAGTTCGCTAAAAAAAATATCCTTTCAAGAATTTTTGAAAGGATATTTTTTATTGAAGATTTCCGGACTTAATTATTGAAATCAATTTCTTCGCCGGCATTTATTTTTTCGTTGACGTTTTCTTCTTTTTTACCGGAAGATCGTGGAGCATGATTTTGATTTTCTTCTACTTTTGGAGCTTTTAACTCATCAATGGTTTGCAGGCCACCTTCGTCACCATAACCACCTAAACCTTGGAGGTCGGAGCAACTGCCGGTCCAGTTTGAAGGTTTTACAAATTTATCTTCCGGAAGGATGCCAAGCGACTTATCCGCCCAAACTTTTTTCATGTAAATAGCCCAGATTGGAAGTGCCATTTTTGCACCTTGTCCTTCACCGGTTCCCCAGAAGTGGGTGGCGCGGTCTTCCCAACCGACCCAGACTCCGGTAGCGAGATTTGGCGTAATTCCTATAAACCAACCATCGGAATTGTTCTGTGTGGTACCTGTTTTGGCAGCTATTTCAATTCCTTTGGCAACTCCTCTTCTGCCAAGTTCCCCAGATGCTGTCCCGTATTCTGCAACGCCTTTCATTAAATCAATCATGGTGTAGGCATAAAGTTCGTTCATTACTTCTTTCAGTACTGGTTTTACTTCCTTAATTACTCTTCCGTTGGCATCTTCAATACGCCAAATCATTTCAGGTTTTATGTAATTTCCGTAGTTGGCAAAAGTACTGTAAGCACCCAACATCTCGTAAATGGTAATGTCTGAAGAACCAAGGGCTACTGCATATTCATTCGGAATTTCTTCGGTTACTCCGAGATCTCGCGCGGTTTGAATAACGCTTTTCGGAGTAGTCATTTCGATCAAGCGCACCGCCACCGGGTTTTTCGAGTGAGCTAGTGCATCTCTTAAAGTAAGGCTTCCACCGGATCCTTCTACGGTCCAAGTTCCTTTTCTGTAAGTCGCATTGGATACTGTAGAACAAGGAGTCATTCCCAGTTTCATAATAGCGGTGGCATAAACGAAAGGTTTAAAGGTAGATCCTACCTGTCTTTTCCCTTGTTTAATGTGGTCATACTGAAAATGTTGCCAGTTGATTCCTCCAACCCACGCTTTGATTTCTCCGGTTCCCGGAACCATCGACATTAATCCGGCTTGTGCGATTTGTTTATGATAACGGATGGAGTCCCAAGGTGACATTTCTACTTCTTCTTCGCCGTTCCAAGTAAATCTAGAAGTTTTCACTGGTTTTTTGAAATCGAGCATGATAGAATCTTCAGATACGCCTGCATTTTTCAGCTGTTTATATCTTCCGGTTCTTTTCACCGCACTCATCATGATAGAATTGATTTCTTTGTCATTAATGAGATAGAAAGGTCTTTGCTTTCTTCCTCGCTGTTCCGCATCGAAACGTTTTTGCAAATCGGTTAAATGTTCTTTTATGGCCTCTTCCGCATAGGTTTGCATTTTGGAATCTAGGGTTACATAGATTTTAAGACCGTCTTTGAAAAGGTTTAATGTTTTACCGGTTTTCTTTTCGTAATCTTTTAAATAGCCATCAATTTCTTTTCTTAAATAGAATTTGTAGTAAGCTGAATATCCTTCATCAATCGATTTTACCGGATGATAATCTAAAACAATTGGTGTTTCTACAGCTTTTTGGTAGGTTTGTTGATCGAGATAGCCGGTTTTCAACATTTGATCTAAAACAACATCTCTTCTCGCTCGCGCGCGGGTTTCATTTCGCATCGGGTTATTTTTCACTGGATTTTCGAGCATGGCAACAAACATCGCAGCTTCAGGAAGGGTCAATTGAGAGGTTGGCTTATTAAAATAAATTCTGGAAGCCATTTCGATTCCGTTTGCATTGTAAAGGAAATCGAACTTGTTGAAATACAGTGTAATAATCTCTTCCTTGGTATATCTTTTCTCCAAACTCACCGCTACAACCCATTCTTTGAGTTTTTGAAACGCTCTTTGAATTTTATTCTGGGAAACATTATCGGTAAATAAAAGTTTTGCCAATTGCTGGGTAATGGTAGAACCTCCACCGCGGCTACCGCCATACACAACTGCTCTTGCAACTGACTGTAAATCAATTCCTGAGTGTTCTTTGAAGCGCTCGTCTTCTTTTGCTTGAAGCGCGTAAATCAGATAAGGTGGCAGATCTTTGTATGTTACCGGCTGTGTTTTCTCTTTTTCGAATTTTCCGAGAAGTTTTCCATCGGAAGAATAGATTTCCGAAGCTACATAAATATCAGGATTTTCCAGCTCTTTCACATCGGGCATGCTGCCAAGGAAACCTTGTGATACTGCAAAAAACAAAGCAGCAATTCCTATTACCACAGCAATGAGTGACATCCATACTAATTTCACCCATTTTTTCCAGCCAAGATTTTTTTCTTTTTTAGGAGGAAGCGGAAAGGTTTGCTTTGTTTTGCTTCCCATATTTGGTTTGTTTTCCATAAATGATTTTACGGTTTTACAGATTCTATTTTTACGCCTATATCTTCAATTCCTTTCAAATTATCGGTTCTCATCCCATGGATCACTCCAATCTGATAATCCCCATTTTTAGGAAATTTATAATTGATTTTATACTGAAACAAGGTTTCTTTGGTATCTCCAAATCCTTTTCCGATCCATTCGCCATTGGGTTTTGCCAATACATAATTTAAAGTATCTGTGATTTTTTTGTTGGATTTTGCTTCCCCAAAATTCACAATGAAACGGATATTGCTGTAGGGATACTCATTATTGTTTCTTACAACAAATATAATATTTTTTGGATGTTGGGCATCGTGTACTGTAAAGCCGAATTTCTGTTCGGTTTTTTTGTTCCAATTTCCGTTAATGGATTTTATATCGACGTTTTCCGAAGAACTGTTACACGCCATGAGCAGAACAAAACCGGAAAAAACACCCAGGATTTTATGCTTTGTCATCACGTTTTGGCTGAAATTTCTTTTTAAATTTTTTCGGCTGCTGGTTTGGAGATTTCGCGTTTTGAGGCTGGTTTGACGCAGTGTTATTATTGCGTTTCTCGTTGGGTTTCGCAGCGGTTTTATTTTCAGGTTTAGGCTTCGGAGGATTAGGATTGCTGGGTTTCGGACCGTTGTTTGGCTTTTTTCGGTTTTGATTTTTGCCGGAATTTCGGTTTTTTCTTTCGAAACGATCCACGTTGTTTTCCTGAATCAAATCGACTGATTTCACAGGAACGTCGCTGGTTTTCATCTCTTCCAAAGGTGGTGTTTTTTCCCCTTTTTTGTTTTGAGCGATGAGTTTTTTCACCTCTTGAACATCCAAATCATACCAAGCCATCGAACGATCGGCATACGCAAACCACATTCTCTTTTTGAAAACGTCGATTTTTATGCAGAAAGCTTTTCCGTTCACCGTATCAATCGTAGTTGATGAAGAAGGAAAATCGCTTAGCGCATCCAAATAACTGTCGAGTTCGTAATTGAGGCAGCATTTCAGTTTTCCACATTGTCCGGCAAGTTTTTGAGGATTGATGGACAACTGCTGATATCTCGCCGCATTGGTATTCACCGATCGGAAATCGGTTAACCAAGTTGAACAGCATAGTTCTCTTCCACAAGAACCAATTCCGCCAACTTTTGCAGCTTCTTGTCGAAAACCGATTTGTTTCATATCGATTTTGGTACGGAAAGCAGAGGCAAATTCTTTAATTAATTGCCGGAAATCCACGCGGTTATCAGCGGTGTAATAGAAGGTAACTTTCGCGCCGTCTCCTTGAAATTCAACGTCGGTAATCTTCATGTCAAGATTCAGGGCGTGGGAAATTTTTCTTGCCTGAATTTTTACAGATTCTTCTTTAGCGCGTACTTCCTGCCAAACTTCAATATCTTTTTGGTTGGCTAATCGGTATATTTTCAGAGGGTTTTCTTCAGAGAAATCTTTCTTTTTCATCTGAATTTTCACCAATTCCCCTGTAAGGCTTACTACACCTATATCGTGACCCGGGCTAGATTCTACTGTGACGATGCTTCCTATATGAAGCGGTAAATTGTTGGTATTTTTATAAAAAATTTTACGATCATTCTTGAACCTCACTTCAACAAAATCGGTTGCAGATTTTGAAGGATTGCTGACATTCGAGAGCCAATCGAAAACACTTAATTTATAGCTGTTTCCACAAGTATTTACATTTTCACAGCCATTCGCAGATTTTGTTCCGCATGAATGGGACGAATCGCCGGATGTTTTGCATCCACAACTCATATTTATATATAATTATCTACTGCAAATTTAGTATAAATTTATTTTGCAGATAACAAAGCGTTTTATTTTCACCTAAAGATTTTTAGTTTTTATGATTATTGTAATATTATTAAAGATAATTCATAAATATCGCTAATATTATGCAAATCATATAATTTAAAAATTTAAAATTGTTATGGTTTTCATTCTATTATTTAATTTAAATAAGAAAAATTCAAATATTTTTTAATGTTTGTTATTGCCTTTAAATAAAGTGTTTTTTAAATTTATTTCGCCTTAATTTAGTTAAACGGAATGGTGAATTTACCATTCGTTTAAAAATATTTATGGTTTGTTAACATTTGTTTAAAAAATAATTTTATATTTGGAACATTAATAATGATTTTATGAAAAAAATAATTTTAACAACAGCATTGTTAGCCGGTATCCTTGCTCAAGCTGGAGGCTTTAGAGTTTCTTTACAAGGGGTTAAGCAATTAGCAATGGCTCATACCAGTGCGCATGCAGAAGATGCGAGTGTTGCTTTCTTCAATCCTGCAGGAATTTCTTTTATTCCGGCTAAATTAAGTGTAGCAGCAGGAGGGTTTGGTGCAAAATCTCATGTAACTTACCAAAATTTATCTACCCTTACTTCTTATGAAACAAATAGTCCTATTGGAACTCCGATATATGCCGCTGTAGCATATAAGGTTTTAGATAATGTTTCATTAGGATTTAGTTTTTCTACACCATTTGGAAGTACGATTGAGTGGCCTTCTGATTGGGCAGGAAAAGAAATAGTACAACGTTTGGAATTGAAATCTTTTTATTTCCAACCGATGGTTTCAGTTAAGTTAGCACCTTGGGCATCTGTGGGAGGTAGCTATATTTATGCGAAAGGAACTGTAAATTGGGATAAAGCAGTTACGCAATTAGGCGGCAAACTTAATCTGAAAGATGAAAAAGCATCAGGAAGCGGATTTGGATTAGGATTTTATTTTCAACCAAATGATAAATTGGATGTGAGTATCGCTTACCGTTCTCCAATTGATATGGAAGCGAAAAAAGGAGTTGTAAGTTTTGATGTTTCTTCAGCATTGTATCCTGCGTTAGGTTTGGATGCATCTGGTAAAGATGCTTTTACAGCAACTTTGCCTTTGGTGGATGAATATACTATTGGTGTTACTTATAAAGTGACTCCGAAATGGTTAATTTCCGGAGACTTTAACTATAGCGGATGGGATCAGTACAATCGATTGAAATTGGATTTTGCAAACGCACCAATTGGAAATCAACCAGATGATCCTACAGTTTTGGTAAGTCCAAAAAATTTCAAATCTACCCAGACTTGGAGAATAGGAACTCAATATCAAATTAATGATATGATTGCGGCCCGCGCCGGATACTATTACGATCAATCTCCTTATTCTGACGAAAATTTCCAAGCTGAAACTCCATCTTTTGACTCTAATGTGATTACTGCAGGTTTAGGATTTAAGTTTGCTAAAAGTTTTGGAGTAGATGTAGCAGGTGGTCTTGCACTACCGAAAAGTAGAAAAGTGAACAACGCTTATTCAGATTTCTACGGACAGGCAAAAGCTAAGGCTTACTATTTCGGTTTAGGTCTATCTTATAACGCATTTTAAGAATTATTTTAATTATGAAAAGAATATTAATTTCAACAATAGCTGTTTCCGCTTTACTATTTAATGTAAGCTGTGACACCAATTTCGACCAGGATGTTAACGATGTCGTTGTATCCAAAGGCGATGCAGATTTTACCAAATTTGTGGCTCTGGGTAATTCACTTACTTCTGGTTACAGAGACGGGGCTTTATATATTGACGGGCAAAACGAATCTTTCCCTTCCATGGTCGCAGCTCAAATGAAACTTGCGGGAGGTGGGGAATTCAAGCAGCCTTTAATGGCGGACAACTTGGGTGGAATTCCTGCGGTTGGCTTCACCAATAAAAGAGTACTTACTCCAACAATGGGATTGGGTTTTGCTGCTGGAACAGGAGCTACAACTTTAGCTAATATTTACGCTTCGGGACCTTACAATAATATGGGGGTACCGGGAGCTAAATCTTACCATTTGGTTGCTCCAGGTTATGGAAATCCTGCAAATCTCCCTTTAGGAAAAGCGAATCCTTATTTCGTAAGATTTGCAAAAAACCCAGCAACATCGTCCGTATTGAGTGATGCGATGGAAATGAAGCCAAGCTTTTTCTCTCTTTGGATCGGAAATAATGATGTTCTTTCCTATGCAACAAACGGTGGTATGAACTCCACCACCGTAAACGGAGTTACCACTTATACTCCAGCGGTTGTTCAAACAGGAAATTTGGATCCCACAACATATAAAGGGAATGATATCTCTGATCCAAACGTTGTTGGTGGGGTAATTAAAAGTGTTTTGGACGGATTGAAAAGTGTTGGTTCTACAAAAGGCGTTATTGCAAATATTCCTAATGTAACAGCAATTCCTTTCTTCAACAAAGTTCCTTATAACACTATTCCGCTAGATGCGACTAAAGCTGCCGCAATCAATTCATCATTAATTAATCCATTAATTGGCGCATTAAACTATCTTGGACAATCAGGAAGATTCGTGCCAGTAGTTGCAGGAAACAACCCTGTAATTATTGTTGATAACTCTTTACCAAATGTTTCAGCAGGACTTACAGCGGTTCTAACAGCAAACGGTTATCCAGCTACACAGGCTGCGTTTTTAGGAAATGCTTTCGGACAAGCTAGACAAGCTAAAGCGGGTGAACTAATCCTTTTAACAGCTTCCAATGAATTAGGTTTAGATGCAATTACCCGTCAAGCTCCAACTCCAACGTCACAATTCATTATTGGTGCATCTTTCCCACTTGCTGATCAGTTTTCTTTAACATCGAAAGAGGTTAATAATATTGCAACAGCAGTTACTGCTTACAACACTGCAATCAGCGGTTTAGCTTCTTCATATTCCCTTGCGTTGGTAGATGCAAATACTAAAATGGCAGAGCTAAATTCTACGGCCGGAATCCAATTTGATGGGGTGAAATATACCGCAACATTCGTTACAGGCGGTACTTTCTCTCTTGATGGGGTACACCTTACAGGAAGAGGTTATGCTTTAATTGCTAATGAATTTATCAAGTCAATTAACGCAAAATACCATTCTACTCTCCCTTTAGTAAATGTGAATAGCTACTCAGGAGTTGAGTTTCCTTAGAAGTAATATTCAATGATTAATTTTAAAACCACCGGAATTCTTTCCAGTGGTTTTATTTTTTTAAATTTGCACATCTAAAAAAAGTAAAAATGGCTGATCAGGCAAGTTATCTCTTTTCCACAAGAACCAGTAAAGTTTTGGCGGAAAAAATTGCTCAACACTATGGGCAGGAAATGGGGAAAATCAATTTCCAAGAATTTAGTGACGGAGAATTTGAACCAGTTTTGGATCAATCCGTTAGGGGAGGAAGGGTTTTTTTAATAGGATCTACTTTCCCACCGGCAGACAATCTTTTGGAACTTCTATTAATGATTGATGCCGCCAAAAGAGCATCTGCTAAAAGCATTACAGTGGTTCTACCATACTATGGTTTGGCTAGACAAGATAGAAAAGACAAACCAAGAGCACCAATAGGAGCAAAATTGGTTGCAAATCTTCTAACTGCAGCGGGTGCAACAAGAATTATGACCATGGATTTGCATGCAGATCAAATTCAGGGATTCTTTGAAATTCCAGTAGATCATCTTTATGCTTCCTCAATTTTTATTGAATATATTCAATCATTACAATTAGATAACCTTACGATCGCCTCACCTGACATGGGAGGAGCGAAAAGAGCAAAAAATTACGCAGGTCATCTTGGTGCAGAAGTCGTAATTGCTTACAAAGAAAGAAAAAAAGCAAATGTAATCGAAGAAATGTTCCTAATTGGAGATGTCGTAGGAAAAAATGTGATCCTGATCGATGATATGATCGATACTGCGGGAACACTTTGCAAAGCTGCCGATATTCTAATGGAAAGAGGCGCGAAAAGCGTTCGTGCAATGGCAACGCATGCGGTTCTATCAGGCAAAGCTTATGAAAATATAGAAAAATCTAAAATTTCAGAAGTTATTGTAACCGATACCATTCCTGTGAAAAGCGAATTATCGTCCAAAATAAAAGTGCTTTCATGTGCAGAATTATTTGCAGATGTAATGAAAATGGTACACGAACACAAATCGATCAGCGATAAATTTATTATTTAAAAAATAATCTTTATCTTTGCACCCTTAAAATTTTTTAATTTATTATAATGAAATCAATTACAATTCAAGGTACAAAAAGAGAAAGCGTGGGCAAAAAGTCTACTAAAGCTTTACGTGATGCTGAATTAGTTCCTTGTGTTGTTTACGGAGGAACCGAAACTTTAAATTTTTCTGCTGAAGAAAGATCTTTCAAAGGTTTGGTTTATACTCCCGACGCACACACGGTATCTATTGAGGTTGACGGACAAACTATTCCTGCAGTACTTCAGGACATCCAGTTTCACCCAATCACCGACAAAATTCTTCACGCAGATTTCTATCAATTAGCTGACGATAAGCCAGTGGTGATGGAAGTTCCTGTAAGACTTACCGGTCGTGCAAAAGGGGTTGTTTCCGGTGGTGCACTTCGTCAATCTTTCAGAAAATTGAAGTTGAAAGCACTTCCTGCTAACTTACCAGACGAAATCGTGGTAGATGTTACACCTCTTAAAATTGGTAACAAACTTTATGTTGGAGATATCAAAACTGATGGTTTCACATTCATGCATCCAGACAATGCCGTAGTAGTTGCGGTGAAGATGTCTAGAACCGCAATGAAAGGTGGTGCAGCAGTAGAAGATGATGATGAAGAAGAAACTGCAGCAGAAGGTGAAGCACCAGCAGTAGAAGCTACAAGCGCAGAATAATTTTCTCGAAATAGTAAAATAAATCCCATCAATTTTTTGATGGGATTTTTTTATTGAATTTTTTAAGTAATTTTACCACATAATATAAAAAACAGTGACCAAAAAATTACTTTATTTCCTTTTTGTACTGAGTTGGTTTTTTTTGCAAGCCCAGCAAAACCAGGAGTTTAAAATAACGAAAGATTATTTTGATTATCAACGTTTTATGTTGAATAATGAATTTAAAAAAAAATTTGATTCCGAAACAAATTATGAAGAAAAAAGAAGCATCAAGGAGAATTTTTCGGAGTTTATGGTGAAGCTCGACAGCATTCAGAATACTGCTTTTATTGCAACTTTAATTAAAGTTAAAAATCGGGAAGATTTAGACAGAATAGCCTCTAGAAAAACCACGATCGATCACGCTGAAAATCCACAAAAGCAAATGCTGAACGAACAAGCAACCTATCCCGGAGGCTTCGAAACGCTGAGAAAACAAGTTGCTGATTTGTTTTATTCAGACTCGGTTTTACCAGACCAAAAACTATTAAAAACCAACGTAGTTTTCGTCGTTGAAAAAGATGGAAGCATCAGCAGTGTACGTGCGGAAGGAGACAATTTCACTTTCAACAGGCAGGCTGAGATCGCATTATATCTTTTACCAGAGAAATTTTCTCCCGCGGTTGTCAACGGAACTGCTGTTCGCTACAGGTTTCGTTTGCCTTTAGCCATGAATTTTGAGTAAAGTTTTTCACTTTTTTTAAACTATTAACAAAGAATGTTTACCGACGAATATTATATGAAATTAGCGCTTCAGGAAGCGCAAATTGCTTTGGAAAAAGATGAGGTGCCCATCGGATGCATCATCGTTTCCAACAATCGAGTGATCGCAAAAGCACATAATCTTACCGAAGCTTTAAACGATGTTACGGCTCATGCAGAAATGCAAGCGATTACTTCTGCGGCAAATTATTTGGGCGGAAAGTATCTTCAAAATTGTACGCTTTATGTTACGCTCGAACCTTGTGTAATGTGCTGCGGAGCGCTGAATTGGTCGCAAATTTCCAAAGTGGTTATCGGAGCGAGAGATGAGCAGCGTGGTTTCATTAATAAAAATTTATCGCTGCATCCAAAAACCGAATTGGTAGTTGGTGTGATGGAGAATGAATGTTCCGATTTCGTGAAAAATTTCTTTAAAAGTAAAAGATAATTGTTCCGCTTAAAAAAATAAAAGCCTTGTCGAAATGAATTGACAAGGCTTTTTTTTATGATTCAATATTGCAAAATTATTTTGCGTTTTGTTTCTTTTTTACAGTTTCTTGGGCGAGTCCGTCTTTGGCTTCGTTGACATTTAAAATAACGGTTTCTCCCTCCGCAAGCTGCTTGTTCACGAGCATTTCCGCCAATAAATCTTCGATGTATTTTTGGATGGCTCTTTTCAGCGGTCTTGCACCGAAATCTTTGTCCCAACCTTTTTCTGCGATAAATTCTTTCGCTTCTTGGGTGAGTTCAACGTGATAATTCAATTTTTCAAGACGTTTGTAAAGTTTGCTCAATTCCAAATCGATGATTTTAGTGATGTCTTCTTTTGCTAATGAGTTGAAGATCACGATATCGTCAATTCTGTTGAGGAATTCTGGAGCAAATGCTTTTTTAAGAGCATTTTCAATGGTGCTTCTCGCTCTTGCATCGGTGTTGGATTTTTTCGCGGAAGTTCCGAATCCTACACCGTCGCCGAAATCTTTAAGATCGCGTGTTCCAATATTGGAAGTTAAAATGATAATGGTATTTCTAAAATCAATTTTTCTTCCTAAAGAATCGGTAACGAAACCTTCATCCAAAATCTGAAGCAGAATATTGAATACATCCGGATGCGCTTTTTCAATCTCATCTAAAAGTACCACGGCATATGGTTTTCTGCGAACTGCTTCGGTCAGCTGTCCACCTTCTTCGTAGCCCACATATCCCGGAGGAGCGCCTACTAATCTGGAAACAGCGAATTTTTCCATGTATTCACTCATGTCGATGCGGATCAACGCTTCATCCGAATCGAAAAGTTCGCGGGCCATCACTTTAGCAAGCTCGGTTTTACCAACACCGGTGGTTCCTAGAAAAATAAAAGTTCCGATTGGTCGATTAGGATCTTTCAATCCGGCACGGTTTCTTTGGATGGCTTTTACTACCTTTTTTACCGCATCTTCTTGGCCGATAACTTTACCATTGAGCATCGCATCCATTTGTGACAATTTATCGAGCTCATTTTTGCCTACTTTCGTTACAGGAATTCCACTCATCATGGAAACAACTTCTGCAACGCTTTCTTCGGTAACGAGTTCTTTCTTTTCTTTCACATTTTTATCCCAAGCTTCTTGAGCAATATTCAGTTCGATCTGTAATCTTTCCTCCTCATCTTTCAGTTTTCGGGCTTCTAGATAATCTTGTCTTTTTACTGCTTGATGTTTTTGGTCTTTTATTTCCTCTATTTTTTTCTCATGATCGATGATTTCATTAGGAACTTTCATGTTCTTAATATAAACACGAGAACCAGCCTCATCCATCGCATCAATAGCTTTATCCGGTAGGAAACGATCGGTAATGTATCTTGACGTAAGATTTACACAAGCTAAAATTGCTTCATCGCTATAATTTACGTTGTGATGATCTTCGTATTTGTCTTTAATTTGATTTAAAATCTGTACGGTTTCTTCCACAGAAGTAGGTTCCACCATTACTTTTTGGAAACGTCTTTCCAGCGCTCCATCTTTCTCGATGTATTGTCTGTATTCATCAAGGGTTGTCGCTCCTATGCATTGAATTTCGCCTCTAGCCAAAGCGGGTTTAAACATATTCGAAGCATCTAAACTTCCGGTAGAACTTCCGGCTCCCACGATGGTGTGAAGCTCATCAATAAAGAGAATCACGTCGCGGTTTTTCTCTAGCTCGGTCATGATGGCTTTCATTCTCTCTTCGAATTGGCCACGATATTTGGTCCCTGCTACTAAACTTGCAAGGTCTAAAGTAATCACACGTTTTCCGAAAAGGACACGAGAAACTTTTTTCTGTTGAATTCGTAGTGCCAAACCTTCCGCAATAGCAGATTTACCGACACCAGGCTCACCAATTAAAAGTGGATTGTTTTTCTTTCTCCTCGACAAAATTTGAGAAACCCTTTCGATCTCCTTCTCACGACCAATTACTGGATCGAGTTTTCCGTCTCTCGCAAGCGCAGTTAAATCTCTTCCGAAATTGTCCAAAGTCGGGGTTTTACTTTTACCTGTTCCGATGTTGCCGGTTGGTTTGCGCATTTGTCCGAATTCTTCGCGCTCTTCATCATCATCATAAGCACTCATTTTCGGATCTTGACCAGAATTTTTAAGCATCATTTGATACTCTTTTGTAACTCTTTCGTAATCGACATCATAGGAGCCAAGAATATTGGTCGTAGGATCGTCAGCTTTATATAAAATCCCTAAAAGTAAATGAACGGTATTGATTTCCGAACTTTGGTATTGCCTGCATTCGAGTTCCGAACGTTTTACTGCTTGGTCCGCCATTTTGGTAAAGGAAATTCGATCGTTGTCTGGTGAAAAAGGGTTGAGACCCGATACCGACATGGTTTCAATTTTCCTTCTAATTTGAGTTAAATCTGCTCCCAGATTCTGCAAGATTTCTTTGGCAGAGTTCTCGGTTTTGATGATTCCCAGAAGGAAATGCTCCGTATTGAGGAACTCGCTTTGTAATCTTCTCGCTTCGCTTTTGCTGTGTTGGAAAACTTGATCCAAACCACTTGAAAATTTATAATCCATAATATTTGTTCAAAATTATCATTAAAAACATTCTTGAGTTTTTAATTGCTCTATCAAAGTTACAAATACTTTACCAAAAGTAAATAATGACTTTATGGCAGTAAAAAATTTTCCTATTCCGTTCAAAATGATTAGGTTTGCTATCCAAATATATAGCATGAACCCTGAAATCACCAACTTTATAGGCTATGGCGCATCTTTTTTCGTCGTGCTAAGTTTTATTCTCAAAGACATCAATAAAATCAGGATTGTAAATTTGATAGGATGCATTTTGTTCGTAATCTACGGAGTTTTCAGTGATTATCTTTGGCCAATTATCATCCCGAATGCCATCCTATGCTTTATCCAAATTTATCATTTGGTGAAAAAGAACTAATTTGCCGAGATGAAAGTTTTGGTAAGCGTTTTCAATAATTTATGTACAGACCAACGTGTAGAAAAGGTTTGTAGAACATTATCTGAAAACGGTTTTCAACCTGAGCTTATTGGAAATAATTGGTGCGGATTGCCCGAAATGAAGAGAGATTATCCTTTCTCCAGAATCATGTTGAAATCTAAGGTTTTGAAGTTTGCGTATGTTGAATTTCAAATGAAACTTTACCATGAATTGCTCCGCAAAGCCAACATGAACACCATTCTTCTTTCTAATGACCTCGATACACTATTGCCGAATTATTTGATTTCAAAGAAATTCAATATTCCATTAGTTTTTGATAGCCATGAAATTTTTACCGAAATGCCGTCGGTAAATGGAAGATTCACTCAAAAAATTTGGCGTGCGTTGGAATCTTTCGTTGTTCCCAAACTCCGTTATATGATGACGGCGAGCGAAAGTTACGCAGATTGGTTCACAAAAACCTACGAAATCGAAAGGCCGACTGTGGTACAGAATTTCCCTAGAAAAACAGCAAATCTACAGGATTATTCTCAAATAAATTCACCGAAAGTTATTCTTTATCAGGGAGTTATCAATCCTTCTAGAGGTTTGGATAAAATGATTCCCGCGATGAAATTTATCGAAAATGCAGAACTTTGGATTGCCGGTGATGGACCCAAAAAAAAAGAATATTTGGCTTTAACAAAGGATTTAAAGCTAGAAAACCAAGTGAAATTTATTGGAAAATTGCTTCCCGAAAAACTTCGAGAAATTAGCAGAAAAGCTGATGTTGGGCTCAGTATCGAAGAAAATAATGGTTTGAGTTATTATTTTTCAATGCCGAATAAGGTTTCGGATTATATTCAGGCAAGAATTCCGGTCGTGGTTTCCGACTTTCCAGAAATGAGAAAAGTAGTTGATCATTTTCAGGTAGGTGAAAAGATTCGCAATTATGAAGAACTTGCTGATCGAGTAAAAATCGTTCTCGAAAAAGGGAAATCTTTCTATGAAAACCCTTTAAATAAAGCAGCAGCTGAACTTTGCTGGGAAAATGAAGAGCCTAAAATCGTCAATCTTTTCGAAAAAGTAGCAAAAGAGAATTTCTAAATCACATTTCCTTATCTTTGCACAAATAGATTTTGAGAAATGACCATCAAAGAAAAACAGCAGGAAATAGTAGAAGAATTTGCCTTTCTTGACGATTGGGAACAGAAATACGAATATATTATCGATTTGGGGAAAGAGCTGAAAGGACTTCCCGAGGATAAAAAAACCGATTCCAATTTAATAAAAGGCTGCCAATCCAAAGTTTGGATCGATGCAGAGTTTTCTGATGGAAAATTATACTTCAATGCTGATTCCGACGGTATTTTGCCAAAAGGAATTGTTTCGCTATTGGTTTCGATTTACAGCGGACATTCCACTCAGGAAATTTTAGATTCCGATTTTCAATTTATTAGCGATATCGGTTTACAGGAGTTTCTTTCGCCTTCCAGAGCCAACGGATTGATGGCGATGACCAAACAAATTAAGTTTTACGCAGTCGCATATCAATTGAAAAAGTGATCAGAATTTTAGCTTATCGGTTTTCCGCTTTTGGTGATGTAGCGATGACTGTTCCTGTGATCACCGAATTCCTCGAACAAAATCCCGAAGTAGAAGTGGTGATGGTTTCCCGAAGCAATTTCAAGGATTTATTTCATGGTATTCCGAATCTTATTTTCAAAGGAATAAAGGTAGATGATTATAATGGGATTTTCGGAATACACAAGTTATCAAAGCAATTGAGAAAAGAATTTAAACCTGATTATGTTGCTGATTTACACGATGTTATTAGAACCAAGTTGCTCAATGTTTTCTTTAAATTAAATGGTCAAAAAGTTTTTGTCTTGGATAAAGGAAAAGAGGAAAAAAAGAAACTTACCGACATAAACAATCTTGAGAAAAAGCCACTGAAACCTACTACAGAACGCTACGCAGATGTTTTCCGAGCAATGGGTTTTAAGGTAAATTTATCGCATCAATATCGTTCAATTTCTGCGGAAAAAGTTGGAATTGGATTTGCGCCTTTTGCGCAGCATCAAGGAAAAATGTTGCCTTTGGAGAAGTCATTTGAACTGGCGAAACTCATCGCAAAAAAAGATAAGCTTTATTTTTTTGGTGGTGGTAAAAGTGAATCTGAAATATTAGAAAATTGGGCAACACAAATTCCTAATACCGAAAATCTTGCCGGAAAACTTTCTATCAGCGATGAACTTCAAAAAATTTCAAAACTAAAAACAATGATTTCCATGGATTCGGCGAATATGCATTTGGCAAGTTTAGTGGGAACGCGCTGTGTTTCGGTTTGGGGTTCCACGCATTATTTCGCCGGATTTTTAGGTTACGGACAAAGCATTGATGATGTTATTGAAGTGAAAGATCTAACTTGCCGACCATGTTCGGTGTTTGGCGATAAGGAATGTTTCCGCGGCGATTGGGCGTGCTTGCAAGAGATTGATATTCAAAAGATAAACGCTAAAATTTAAAAAAAAATAAAATCCCGAACATGACCACGGGATTTGATTGAATGCTTTTTCTTTTTTAAAGATATTTGTCGCCTTTTTTTTCAGTTTTTAAATCCTGAACATAATCTTTGATCAATTGATCATTTTCTCGTGGACAAATAAGTAAAGCTTTGTCGGTATCCACGATAATATAGTTATTCAAACCATCGATAATAGCAGCTTTGTTGTTGTTTTTCAACCGAATGATATTTCCTTTTGAATTGTAAGAAAGTATATGCTTGGATTTTAGCGCGTTATTGTTCTCGTCTTTCTGTGCGTTCTCATACACGGAAGTCCACGTTCCGAGGTCGCTCCAACCTAGATCCGCGGGAATTACATATACATTTTTTGCTTTTTCTAATATGCCATTGTCGATCGAAATTTTGTTCACTTTCGGATAAATCAGTTCGATGCATTGTTCCTCGGATTTGCTGTTGTATTCGCAACTAAGGAATTGTTGGGACATTTCTTCAAGATGCTGGTCGAATGCCAACAAGATCGATTTTACATTCCAAATAAAAATTCCTGCATTCCAAAGAAAATCCCCACTTTCCAAGAACGTTTTTGCAATTTCTAAATTAGGTTTTTCTGTAAATGTTTTTACTTTGTAGTATTCAGCATTTTTATTCTCTTCGAATTGAATGTATCCATAGCCTGTATCTGGGCGTGTTGGGGTAATTCCCAAAGTAATCAAATAATCGTTTTGGGAAGCAAGTTCAAAAGCCAGTTCCACTTTTTGCAGAAAAACAGTTTCCTTTAAAATCAAATGATCCGCAGGCAAAACAATCATATTGGCTTCCGGGTTTTTATCGGCAATTTTTTTTGCCATATAAAGGTTGCAAGCCGCCGTGTTTTTCATCATCGGTTCGCCAACAATATTTTCGGAATTCAGTTCTGGTAATTGCTGTTCGGTAAGGTCAACATACTCTTTATTAGTGATAACGAAGATATTTTCTTTTGGAACGATTTGGCTGATTCTGTCGTAGGTTTGCTGAATCATCGTTCGACCGGTTCCTAAAATGTCCTGAAATTGTTTTGGATATTTTTGAGTGCTCATTGGCCAGAATCTGCTTCCTATTCCTCCTGCCATAATGACGCAGTAATTGTTTGATTGTGACATGTTTAACTTATTTTTTCTACTCTTGCTAAAGGTTTGAAAATATACTTTTTCCCATTGGTGAGATTGGTACAAAGATAGTTTTTTTTGCGGAGCTCTTCAATGATATAGGTTTGTTTGCGATAAATAAATCGGTCGGCGATACTTAAATCTTCAATGTAAGAACTTTCGTCTTCGTAATTTTCTATATGAAAGTACCTAACCAAATCTGGACTCGCCATAAAATTGGCTTTTGGAGATTTTGAAAACTGAAGAATTATGGGTTTTAAATCTTCTGAATACACCGAAATACTTTCCAAAAGCATCATCCGGAATGTGTTTTTCCATTCCATTCCGTGCGGGGAAATTCTGCCACCGAAATTTTCAAAAGCAATTAAATGCGCCAATTCATGGGTGAGAACGAAGAAAAAGAGTTGTGGTTGAAGGGTAGAATTAATCGTAATTTCATGAGATCTATCCGGCAATTTTCGGTAATCTCCTAATTTCGATTTTCTGCCGCGTGTAATTTTAATGTGAATATAATGATCGCCAAACCATTCTTTCAGATGCGGAAGCGTATTCTCTGGTAAATATTTCTCTAAATTTTTAATTGACATTTTTTATACTGTCGGAAATCTGAATATCCATTTAAAAATGATTGACTAAATTTAAAGACTCAAAGGAATTCCCGCATAAAAATTCAAAAGTTTCATGCTGAAAAGATAGTTGTATTTTGCCTGAGCAACGGCTCCTTGCGCATTTGCGTAGTTATTTCGGGCAATATTCAGATCATAAATTGTGGTTCTTCCAACTGCAAAACTTTTCTCTGCAAAGTCCACCGCAAGTTTCGAACTTCTCTCGGCTTCCACGGCAGTAAGGTAATTTTCATAGTTACTTTCTGCGTCAAATTGCGCTTTCTGAACATTTTGCAAAACTTCCTGTTTCTGTTGTAGCAAAGAATTTTTAGCAATATCTTCATTAATTTTCGATTGCTCTACCTGAAGTTTTGTAATTCCTTTGTTAAAAATAGGAATATTTGCAGACAAGCCCAATTGTTGCCCGAAATTGTCTTTGTATTGTTTAAAGAAACCAGTTTGCTGAATTTTATTACCGTTGATGTCGGTTCCGGCATTCATCGCATAAAAATAAGAAGTTCCCAATCCTGCATTTGCGGTAACAGTCGGCCAGAAAGCGGTTTTCGCAACTTCGGTTTGTGCTTCAGATGATTTGATGCGGTTTTCGGCGGCTTTTATTTGAGGTTGGTTTTCGTAAGCTTTATTAATGATATTTTCCGCTGAAAAAAGAGGAGCGTCTAATTCGTTTTCGATAGCAACTTCTTGAATATCAAAGTTTTTGTAATCTGAAAGTTGAAGAAGCATTGCCAAAGCAAACAAACTTCTGTTGGTGTTGATTTCAGCAGTTTTCACATTTTGTTTTTCTCTTGCGAGCGCGGCTTCAGCTTCAGCTAAAATCGTTTGCGGAGTCGTGCCAACTTCGGTAGTTATTTTTGCTCTTTTGTAAAGTTTATCGGCGTTTTCGAGAGCGCTTTCGGAGATTTTAGTTATTTCTCGATTGAGCAAAACCGATAAATATTGTTGAGCAATTTGTAGCGAAATATCATTTTTAATTCTTTCCAAATCAAATTTGCTGGCCTCAACTTCAAATTCAGTTTTTCGAATATTTTTTTCTAAGCGTCCATTATTAAAAACCAAAATATCCGCTCCAACATTCGCGCTGTTGCTGAAATTGTCGTTTCTATTCGTGGTCCCGAAAACATCTCTACCTTGTCCGAAAGAGGCGGTATTATTGAGATTCCCAGAAACTGAAGGCAAGTATTGTCGCTTGGCAATGTCTAGAGAATTGTTTTGTGTTTTAGTATTTAATTGATTTTGAAGAACTTGCAGGTTGTTTTCCACAGCGTAATTTACACATTCCTGTAGCGACCATTTTTTCTGAGAAAAGGAATAAACGCTTACGAAGCTCATCAAAAGCACTGCAATTTTTTTCATGGTGGATTTTACAGAATAAGACGATTTTTTTGCTTAATTGTTACAATTGGGCTTTCAATTCATTAATTCTTGAAACAATAGGCATCGAAAATATTCCGCTTTGCTGCAAATACATTTCATAGAAAGTTTTGGCTTTGGCTGCAAAATCGGTGCACGGATTTTCTTTATTTTTAAAGTAAAATAAGTGCCCCAACAATTCCAAATACGGAACATGGTGGGCTTTGTCTTTTTCATTAATTAAATTGATAATTTCATCTGAAGATTTAGAAGCAAGCGTTTCAAAACTTATCTTGAAAGTATCATTCATATTAGTGTCGAAAATTCTTTCCCATTCTGAATGTTCACCTTCATTTTTGCCGCCCAAAATCATTTTTGAAAGAAATTCCGAAAACTGCTTTACAATTCTGATAATGTAATCTTTATCGTGTATCATTTCAAGTTTTTTTTAAAATTTTAAGCAAAGAAAAGATAAGCCAAAATCACCGAAGTGATGATGCCGACCAAATCCGCCAAAAGCATTGCAGTAACAGTATACCGTGTATTTTTGATTCCCACCGCTCCAAAATAAACAGCAATTACATAGAAAGTAGTATCCGAACTTCCCTGCAAAACCGCTGCAAGTCTTCCCTGGAAACTGTCTGCACCGAAAGTTTGCATCGTATCTACCATCATTCCTCGCGCTCCGGAACCGGAAAGTGGTTTGATCAAAGCAGTTGGTAAACCGTCTACAAATCGTGTGTCAAAACCAACTACGGTTGCAACCCATTTCATCCCGTCAATGAGTACATCAAAAACTCCGGAAGTTCGCAAAAGCGAAATGGCGATCAACATTCCCACTAAATAGGGAATGATCTTCACACAAGTCCAAAATCCTTCTTTTGCTCCATCAATAAACGCATCGAACACGTTTATTTTTTTGTAAACTCCACCCAAAACGATGGCAAAAAAGATGAGCAGAATAATTCCATTGCTTAAAAGCATGCTGAAATTATCCAATCCTTCTTTAGTTAAATTCAGTAGGTAAACAACTAGTAATCCGATGATTGCGGATATTCCACCAACGTAAGCAATTACTATTGGTTGAAGTAAATTAATTTTCTGATAAAGTGATACCACAATCATCGCTGCCATGGTCGCAGAAAAAGTAGCAATCATACACGGAAGAAAAATATCGGTTGGCGTTTGCGATCCCATCGAAGCTCGAATTGCGATGATGGAAACCGGAATCAGCGTCAAACCTCCTGCGTGAAGGCAAAGAAACATAATCTGGGAATTGCTGGCTTTTTCTTTATCTGGGTTTAAAGTTTGCAAACTTTCCATGGCTTTGAGTCCAAAAGGAGTTGCTGCATTATCTAGACCCAATAAATTTGCCGAAAAATTAAGCAACATATGCCCAAAAGAAGGGTGGTTTTTCGGGATTTCCGGAAATAATTTTGAGAAAAATGGTTGAATTAATCTTGATAATAAATTGATTCCGCCGGCTTTTTCAGCGATGCTCATAAAACCCATAAAAAGCGTCATGATTCCCACTAAACCAAGACATATTTTCACCGCAGTTTCCGAGGTTCCGATCACTCCATCAGTTTCCTGAACACGATAAACCGCAACATTTGTTTTTGCAGAATCGGCTTTATAGTGAATCCTGTTTTCATCAAATTCGGGTTTCAAAAGCAAAGCAGCTTTCAAATCTGGCGATAATTCGTTGATGTTTTTGGTCGCAATTTGCACAGTGTCGCCACTTTTTCCGACTACCATATCGTTGTAAATCGCTTTGTAATGATCTGAAAATAAATATTTTATACTTGCAACCAATATTGCGATAATGATAAATGCACTCCAAATTCTGCTTAAAACCATTTCCTGAAAAATTTTGATAAAAATAACCAAAAACTTCAAGCAATCTCTTTTTCCTGATAAAATTTAAAGATTTTGGATGGTTTTATTAAAAGCTCTAGCTTAAAAAAGTTTCAGTTGCTGAGTTTTGCTGCCGGTAAAATTTTCTGTGGAAAGTGTTGGAAATGCTTTGTCTGCAAAGTATTTTCTTTTACCTAAAGCAAAAGTGTGGTGAATCATTTCTGCGATATTTCCAACGCCTTGATATCTTTGGTGGAACCTTTTGTCGCCGAGGTTTCCGCCATGCAAAGACCGAATGAGATTGAGTACTTTTTGGGCTCTGTCGGGAAAGTTGGCATGAATCCATTTCACAAAAACGGGTTCAACCGTATCATTCAATCGAACTAAAGAATAACCGAAATTCTGTGCGCCTTTTTCGGAAATGGTTTTTAGAATGTTCAAACTTTCATCACTCGTCAATCCTGGAATTACCGGCGACACCATCACTCCGGTTGGAATATTATTTTCACTCAGAATTTCAATGGCTTTGAGTTTGTTTTTGGTGGAAGAGGTTCGCGGTTCCATTTTTCGGCGTATTTCCTCATTCATGGTAGGAATACTCAATGAAACCGAAACCAAATTCTGCTCTGCCATAGGTTTCAAAATGTCCAAATCTCGCAAAACCAAAGCATTTTTAGTTAAAATAGAAATCGGATGCCGATATTCCAAACAAAGTTGCAGGAGTTTACGGGTAATTTCGAAAGTTCTCTCTGCAGGTTGGTAACAGTCGGTATTTCCGGAAAGGGTGATAGTTTTTGGCGAATAATTTCTTTTCTGAAAAAATTGCTCCAAAAGTTCGGGAGCGTTTTTCTTGACCATTATTTTTCTTTCAAAATCCACACCTGCAGAAAATCCCCAATATTCGTGAGTAGGGCGAGCAAAACAATAAGAGCAACCGTGCTCGCAACCTTGATACGGATTCATAGAATATTCCATCTTTAAATCCGGACTTTTCACTTCATTTACAATTGTTTTAGGAAAAACTTCGGTGAAATGGGTTTTTATCTGTTGAAAATCTTCTTCTTCTGGTTCAAAAGTGTACCGGTCGAAACGGTTGTTTTCGTTTCGCTGCGCACCTTGACCTTTGATGAAATTTTCGTTTTGCATGAAATTGATGGAGTAAATTTATAAGTTTTACTAATGAACGTAATGAGTTTAGAGGCCTCAGTTCTCCACAAAAAATCCTGAGTTCAAACGAAATCAGGATTTATTAGCGAATATCATAATTTATTAAAGCATGGCCAAATATTCCACGCCGTGATTCCCGTCGTCTTTTTTCTTTTTCTCGAAATGGCGGTGAAAATCAGAATAATAATCATGGTATTCTTGGTGTTTTCTAGAAAAAAATTTCTTAATTCCGAAAATTCCCAAGCCAAGGATTACTCCCACACTTCCTGCCAATAAAATTCCTGTTTCTTTTTTCATATTGCTTTTGTTATGAGCATAAAATTAAGCAAATTGCATACCTTTCAGATATTAAATTATCGTAAAGTTTGTTAATGTTTCTTTCTTTAACTTTAAAATAAGATAAAATTTATAAATTTGGTAAAACTGAAATAGTAATGAAAATAGCGATCCTTACAGCCTCTGTAGCTGTTTTAGCATTGAATATGATGAATGCCCAAAACCTAAATTCTAATTTGAAATATCCCGAAACCAAAAAAATTTCCCACACCGATGAATATTTCGGTAGCAAAGTTGCGGATCCTTATCGCTGGTTAGAAGACGACCGTGCCGATGATACCAAAGATTGGGTGCAGCGAGAAGTGGCTTTTACAAACGATTATTTGAAGAAAATCCCGTTCCGGGAAGAGATTCGTAATCAATTGAAAGACATCTGGAATTACGAGAAAATTGGAGCGCCTTTCAAAGAAGGAGATTTTACTTATTTCTATAAAAACGACGGTCTTCAAGCGCAATTTGTACTATACAGAACCGATAAATCCGGGAAAACTGAAGTTTTCCTCGATCCAAATAAATTTTCAGAAAAAGGAACTACTTCTTTAGCCGGAGTTTCATTCAATAAAAAAGGAAATCTAGTAGCTTATTCAATTTCCGAAGGCGGAAGTGACTGGAACAAAATCATTATTCTAAACGCTATTACAAAAGAAAAAATTGATGAAACTATTGTTGATGTGAAATTTTCCGGAGCTTCTTGGTTGGGAGACGAAGGATTTTACTATTCAAGCTACGATAAGCCGAAAGGAAGCGAACTTTCCGCAAAAACTGATATGCATAAAGTGTATTTCCACAAGTTGGGAACCAAACAATCGCAAGATAAATTGATCGTCGGAGGCGAAAATTTCAAGCGAAGATATATGGGAATTGGGGTTTCTGACGATGAACGTCTCGAAATTTTGAGTGCATCCGACGCAACTAGTGGAAATGAACTTTACATTAAAGATTTAAAGAAAAAAACTGATTTTGTTCCCGTTCAGAAAGGTTATGATTTCAATACGGATTTTATAGATTCTAAAGGTGATTTTATTTACGCTTTAACGGATAAAAACGCGCCCAATATGCGTTTGGTTAAATTCAACATCAATCAGCCGGACATTTGGGTTGATGTAATTCCGGAAACAGATAATGTACTGAATGTTTCTACAGGAGGCGGATATATTTTTGCAAAATACATCAAAGATGCAGTAACCTCGGTGAAACAATTTGACTATGATGGAAAACTCATCCGAACCATTGGATTACCAGGAATTGGAACCGCTTCCGGATTCGGAGGAAAGGAAAAAGAAAAAGATCTTTATTTTTCTTTCACCAATTATATCACACCGGGAACAACTTACAAATTCAATGTAGAAACCGGAAAATCAGAAGTTTATCAGAAGCCGAAGGTGAAATTTAATCCTGAAGATTATGTTTCAGAACAAGTTTTCTATACATCAAAAGACGGAACCAAAGTTCCAATGATGATTAATTATAAAAAAGGCACTAAACTCGATGGTAAAAACCCGACTATTCTTTATTCTTACGGAGGTTTCAACATCAGTTTGCAACCGGCATTCTCTGTAGTAAATGCAATTTGGATGGAAAATGGCGGGATTTATGCCGTTCCAAACATCCGTGGTGGCGGCGAATACGGAAAAAAATGGCACGATGCAGGAACGAAAATGCAAAAGAAAAATGTGTTTGAAGATTTCATCGCAGCAGGCGAATATCTGCAAACTAAAGGCTATACTTCCAAAGAATATATGGCGCTTTCCGGACGTTCAAACGGTGGACTTTTGGTAGGTGCTACGATGACGATGCGTCCGGATTTGGCAAAAGTAGCTTTCCCGGGAGTGGGGGTTTTGGATATGCTGAGGTATAACAAATTTACCGCCGGAGCGGGTTGGAGCTACGATTATGGAATCGCGGAAGACAGCAAAGAAATGTTTGAATATTTAAAATCTTATTCACCAGTCCATAACGTAAAAAAAGGAGTTTGCTATCCTTCAACGATGATTATTACCAGTGATCATGATGATCGTGTTGTGCCGGCTCATTCATTCAAATTTGGAGCTGAACTTCAGGAAAAACAATCTTGTAACAACCCGGTTTTGGTAAGAATTGAAGTAAATGCAGGACACGGAGCGGGTAGAAGTACCGACCAAGTAATTGGAGAAAATGCTGATTTGCTAAGTTTTGCATTGTATGAAATGGGTGTTAAAACATTAAAAAAGTAGATGTTTAAATAATGATTAATAAGAGACTTCCGGTAATTCGCTGGAAGTTTCTTTATTTAAAAAGACCAAATAAAATCAGTATTTTTACCGGTTGAAACTTTTGAAAAATATCGAATATCGTGCAAGTTAGCGCTCATCTTTTAAGTGGTTTTTATGGTAAAATCAAAGGTTTCAAAAGGAAAATTAGGCCTAAAGTTTTTTCAAAACCCCAAATCTAATCGCTATTTTTGCAGGATTATTATAGGAAATGTCAGATATTATAAAACTTTTACCGGATCATGTTGCCAACCAAATCGCTGCCGGCGAAGTGGTACAAAGACCAGCGTCTATTGTAAAAGAACTTATGGAAAATGCGATTGATGCAGGTGCTACGAAAGTGGAACTCATCATTCGTGATGCAGGGAAAAATCTCATCCAAGTAGTGGACAATGGTAGCGGCATGAGCGATACCGACGCCAGATTAGCTTTCGAAAGACACGCAACATCCAAAATCACTAGCACAGAAGATATATTTAAAATTACAACGAAAGGCTTTCGTGGAGAAGCGTTGGCCTCTATTGCTGCGGTAGCTCAGGTTGAATTGAGAACCAAAACCAAAGATGCGATAACGGGAACCAATATCTATATCGAAGGTGGTGGTTTTCAGTTCCAGGAACCGATTCAAACAGCCGAAGGTTCTAATTTCCTAGTGAAAAACCTGTTTTATAATGTTCCGGCAAGGAGAAAATTTCTTAAAAATAATAATGTTGAATTCCGGCATATTATTGATGAATTTCAGCGAGTTGCCTTGGCTCACGAAAATTTGGATTTTGAACTTTTTCATAATGATGATATCGTTTTTCGATTAAGAAAATCGAGTTTGCTACAAAGGATTGTGGAAATTTTCGGACGAAAATTACATCAGCTTTTAGTTCCAATCAAAGAAGATTTGGGCTGGATTAAACTGAACGGATTTGTGGCAAAACCCGAAGGTGCCAAAAAAGTTCGTGGCGAGCAATTTTTCTTTGTTAATGGCAGATATTTCCGTAGTGCTTATTTCAATAAAGCGGTTCAGGAAGCTTTTGAAGGTCTGCTTTTGCCGGGTTATATTCCGACATTTTTTCTTTTTCTAGAATTAGATCCGGAGAAAGTTGATGTGAACATTCATCCTCAAAAAACGGAAGTAAAATTCGAAGATGAGAACTTAATTTTCGCTTTGGTACGTTCCACAATCAAAAAATCTTTAGGAATTTATAACGTTGCGCCAAGTTTAGATTTCGATCGAGACACGAGCATTGATGCATTCGTTCATCAAAAAAACAGCAGTAACGGAAGTTTCAAAGCTCCGGAAATCACCGTTGACCGAGACTACAACCCTTTTTTGGAAGAGCGTGTTTCTGCCGGCGAAACCAAAGCAATTACGGAAATGTATCAGCAAAATATTCCGGCCGAACCATCGAAAATCAACCTTTTTGAAGATGAAGATTTTGATGAAGATCTCATGCGTTTGCCCAATGGTTATTGGCTTTTCAACAAAAACGGGAAAACTTTAATGCTCGATTTGGGCAGAATGCATCGGTTGGTTGTAAGTGAAAGAAATGCCAAGAAAAAGCGCACGAGCGACAAGCATACTTTGCTGTTTTCTTTGGAATATCACATGAATGAAACCGAGAAAAATAAATTTCGTTCCATCAAAAAATATTTGCCAGAACTGGGTTTCGAGATGATTATTGCGAATGATAATGTTTTGAGGATTGATGCAGTTCCGGAAGGTCTGAAAGAAACCCAAGTGATGAAATTCATGGAAAATCTTTTTGAAATTTTAGAGTACAAAACGGAAGAAGAATTCCTGGAGTTTTACCACAATCAATGGAATAAGATCCAAAGCAAATCCCGTTTCGATTTCCTTTATAAAATTGATGCCGAACAAGTTATCAGAGATTTTACAGAGCTCGGTTTTCCAGAGTTTTTACCTACAGGAAAAAGATGTTTCGTTGAAATTCCGCTCGATGAATTAAAAAATAAATTTTAGAAACAAATGATCAACCAAATTCCACCCATAACGCGAAATCTCATCATCATCAATGTGGTGGTTTTTGCCCTTACTTACTTGTTGAACAGCGAGATGATATACCGATATTTAGCGGCATTTTATCCGTTTTCGCCATTTTTCCATTCATGGCAAATCATTACCCACATGTTTATGCATGGTAGTTTTATGCATATTTTGTTCAATATGTTCACCTTGTATAGTTTTGGGCCCGTTTTAGAAAGAATTTTGGGTGATCGAAAATATTTGATTCTTTATTTCGTGAGTGGTTTGGGAGCTTTTTTCCTGTTTAATTTGTGGAATTTCATTGAAGTAGAACAAATTAAAACGAGTCTGCAGAGTTTCGGTTTCGATTTGAATGGTTATATGTCAGGCGAAAATGTCGCATTCAAAGGAAGTTCGCAAGCTGTTTTAGAACAAAGAAAGTTGGTGAGTGATTTACAATCGATTATTACTGTTCCTATGGTGGGCGCATCTGGAGCGATTTTCGGTGTTATCGCTGCTTATGCCATACTTTTTCCAGATGCAGAGATCATGATCATGTTCATTCCGATTCCGGTGAAAGTAAAATATGTGTTACCGGTAGTCGTTATCGGTTCGGTGATACTTGGTGTTACAGGAAATGTTGGGGGAATTGCTCATTTAGCGCATGTTGGTGGTGCTCTTGTCGGGATTTTGTTGGCGTGGTATTGGAAGAAAAACCGTTTCAGAATTAATTAAAGATGAAGCTATTTCGTTTGCTTTTTACATTTTTTCATTTCGGTATTTTGGTGCTGCTTTTGGGAACGATTCTCAATGCTTATGTTCCGCCAAGAGTTTTTCCGTGGGTGAACTTACTTTCGCTTTTGTTTCCGGTTTTAATGATTTTTAATGTAGTTTTCTGCTTTTTTTGGATCATTTTATGGAAAAAAAGAGCAATTTTCTTTCTGGGACTTTCTTTATTTTTAATTGTTCCTACGTCAAGATGGATTAATTACAGAGAGAAAAAATCCATCAAACCCAATCTTAAAATGTTGACTTTCAATATCAAAGGAGGGAGAGTTGGCGGTATAGGGAAAGTTTTTAATTATCTTAAAAACAGTGGCGCGGATGTTATTTTACTTCAGGAATATGGTTCACAATACCATGTTTCGGGATATGATTATGGTGTCGGAAATTACGAAATTGTCGCATTGAATTCTAAAACAAAAATCCTTGAACAAGGAAAAATAGCAACCAACGGAAATGGAAATTCTTTTTATGCCGATATCGAAATTAATGGGAAAAGAATTCGCTTCATCAATCTTTATTTAAGTCCATTTTCATTTGAAAAACAGAAGGTCAAACCTAGCGAAGATTTAGAGCAAAACGAAAATAAATTGAGATATGTTCTTGGGAAATTGGTTCCGACTTTCAAAAACCATCAACCGGAAGTTCAGGAGTTGCAAAATGCGGTTTCCGCGTCGCCGTATCCTGTAATTTTGGCAGGAGATTTCAATGCAGTTCCCAATTCTTACGAATATTATCATTTGCTCAAAAACCTCAAAGATGCTTTCGTAGATGTAGGTCGGGGAAGCGCAACGAGCTTTCATGATTACAAATTTCCGATCAGGATTGATCACGTTTTTTGTTCAGAAAGTATTCAGCCAGTTGCTTACCGAGTTGACAGAAGTGAGAAATTATCCGATCATTTTCCGGTGATTGCTGAATTTTATATCGATTAAAAATGAAAAAACTGATTGCCTTATCTTTCTTTATCGCAATGATTTCTTGTGGCAAAGAAAATCAAAAAAAACAACATTCTGATCCGGTTGTTTCTGCCATTCCGCCTTATGATACGGTTGCAATTGATTCTTTTTCCGCCGGAGCAACTTCCGTGGATGTAGCGAGAAAAATTAGAATTTCCTCGTTGCAATATCAAGATTCTTTAAGGCAAGTTCAAAAAAAATTGGAAGAGGAAAAGTTGCTCAACAAAGTGAAAGAAGAAAAGGAAAAAGCTGTGAAAGAAACAAAAGATAAGAATGTAAAAGAGGAAGAAATCAAGAAAAAAACCACTGAAATTCCTGCTTCACAACGCACTGTGAATCCTTAAATTTTTTCTATATTTGAATAACACAAAATTTAATTATATGAAAAATTATATGATCATTGCTGCTGCAGTTTCTTTAGCATTAATAAGCTGCAAAAAAGCAGAAAAAAGAACCGAAATTACCGAAAATCCAGACGGAAGCGTAACTGCCACAACTGTTGAAACCGAGAAATCCACGTCACTGGATTCTGCGAGAATTAACGAAACCGTGGAAAAAGCCAAAGAAAGGTTGAATTCTGCCGGTGAAAAAATTGATGATGCCGCTGATAAAGCCGGTCATGAGCTGAAAAAAGCCGGCGAGGACGTGAAAGATGCCGCAGCAAAAGGCGCTGATAAAGTCGAAAAAGGTGCCGAAAAAGTAAAAAAAGATTTGGAAAAAAAATAACATAAGAAAACTCCGCTGAAAATTTCCAGCGGAGTTTTTTATTCGTTTAGTTTCAGTAAAGGATCGATGTATTCGCGATCATTGCTCAATCGTGGAACTTTATTTTGCCCACCCAATTTTCCGCGTTCGGACATCCATTGGTAAAAAAGCTGTGGTTTTGCAATATGTACGATTGGTCTTTTCAGCGTCATATTATTGTAGCGTTTCGCTTCGTAATCGGAGTTTATCGATTTTAGATGATTGTCGAAAACTTCAGTAAAACGATCCAGATCGTTTGGTTCTTTTGTAAATTCAAAAATCCATTCGTGGGCGCCACTTTCGCCATCTTTCATAAAAACCGGTGCTCCTGTAAAATCGCAAACGGAAGCTTCGGTTGCCTCGCAAGCTTTCGTAAGCGCAGTTTCTACATTATCAATCATTAATTCTTCTCCGAAAGCATTGATGTAATGTTTCGTTCTTCCAGAAATTTTAATTCGATAAGGATTAAGTGAAGTAAATTTTACCGTGTCGCCGATCAAATATCGCCATAAACCACTGTTGGTGGTAATTACCATTGCATAGTTTTTCCCGATTTCTACCTCTTCCAAAGGAATTGCCTGCAAATTTTTGAGGTCAAACTGATCCATCGGAATGAATTCATAGAAAATACCATAATTCAACATCAGCAACATTTCATCGCTCCCGTGCTGATCCTGAATAGCGAAAAACCCTTCGGAAGCATTGTAAATTTCGTAGTAATTGATATCTTTCCCGATGAGTTTTCTATATTGCTCTCTGTAAGGTTTAAAGCTAATTCCACCATGAAAAAACACCTCGATATTGGGCCAAAGTTCTGAGATATTTTCTTTCCCTGTTTCAGTTAATGTTCTTTGCAACAAAACCATCATCCAGCTGGGAACGCCGGTTATACTACCTACATCTTCATTTTTTACTTCCGAGACAATTGCTTTTAGTTTGCTTTCCCATTCGGACATCAGCGAAACTTTTTTACTTGGTGTTGTGGTAATTTCTACCCAAAACGGAAGATTTTCAATCATAATTGCGGACAAATCTCCGAATTTGGTATTGAAATCTTCGTACAATTCCGAACTTCCGCCAAGGCGCAGATTTTTATTAGAAAAAAGGTTGTTTTCCGGATGATTATTGGCGTAGATGGAAAGTAAATCCTTTCCGGCTTTGAAATGACAATCTTCTAAGCATTCTTCGGAAATGGGAATAAATTTACTTTTCGCATTGGTAGTTCCGGATGATTTCGCGAATTTCCGAATATAGCCGGGCCAGAAAACATCGGGCTTACCTTGTCTTGCTTTTTCGATATAAGGTTCGAAATCTTCATAAGTGACGATCGGAACATTTCTGCGGAAATCGTCATAACTTGAGATAGAACTGAACCCATAAATTTTACCATAATCGGTGTTTTCCGCATGATACAGCTGGGAAAATATTACGCCATTTTGTGTCTCCGAGGGATGATTCATGAAATTCTGAATCTGATCAATCCTTTGCCGGATAAACCAATTGACGACGGTATTGAAAAGCGCTTTTGTTGCCATTAGGACAAATATAATATATTTCGGGTAAAGTCCGATTGCTTTTAAAAACAAAAAATTCCGCCCAAAAATGAACGGAATTTCAATTCAAACTAAAGTTTTCGTTTAGCAATATTCTTCGTAAGCTGCTTGTAAATTTGCCGCGATTGCTCCTGCAGGATTACCTTCAATATGATGTCTTTCTAGCATGTGAACCAATTCACCATCTTTAAAAAGCGCTACACAAGGAGAGCTTGGTGGGAATGGTGCTAAAAATTTCCGAGCTTCAACTACAGCATCAACATCAAAACCAGCAAATACGGTAGTTAAATTGTCTGGTTTTTTATCACCTGTTAAAGAAAAAATTACTCCTGGTCTTGCTGCTCCCGCTGCGCAACCGCACACGGAATTTACCATCAATAGGGTAGTTCCTTCCTTTTTTAATGCATTGGTTACTTCTTCGGGAGTTCTAAGGTCTTGAAAACCTTTATCGGTAAGTTCTGCCTTCATCGGCATTACTAATTCTTCTGGATACATATTTATTTTATTTAGGTTAAAAAAAGGGTTTGAAAATTATTTAATGCAAATTTAATTTTTTTTGAATGATTAAACTCATCCAAATTAGTAATCAAAATCATTCCAAAATTCTATAATGGTCTTTTTGGCATAAAAAACCCGAAACATTAAATGTTCCGGGCTTAAATCAAATCGATATGCAAAGGTTGAATATCCTTATTTAAACATTAGGAAAGCATTTTTTTTGCCATTTCAGAGATGCTCTTGCCATCGCTTTTTCCGGCGAGAGTTTTGCTGGCAATACCCATTACTTTTCCTAAATCTTTGGCGCTTTCGGCACCTGTTTCGGCAATGATTTTTTTCATTTCCGTCTCTAATTCTTCTGCTGAAAGTTGCGCAGGAAGAAATTTTTCAATTACTTTCATTTGCGCGCTTTCTACCTCTGCCAAATCGCTGCGGTTTTGTGCGGTGAATTGATCATAAGAATCTTTTCTTTGTTTAATCATTCTTTGCAAAATGGCAATTTCCTGTTCCGCAGAAACTTCTGCTCCTTTGGCTTCGGTTTTCAAAAGAAGAATTTGTGATTTTACGGCTCGCAAAGCATCGAGAGCCACTTTATCTTTCTCTCTCATTGCGGTTTTTATCGCTTCGCTGATGGTATTTTCTAAACTCATTTTTTTGGAAATATTTGTATTAATCTACATCTTTGTTCAAGAATCTGTTTTCACGAATTTTCATTCTTCCGTTTTGATCCGTTAAAAAACTGTTGATGGCATTGTCAGAAGCATTGCTACCTTCGATACTGATATTTTTTCTCCGGAATGCGGGAACTGTTTCAAATTCGTTCTCGAAATCTGTTGTTTGATATCTTGAATTGAATTCTTTCAGTTTATTTTTTCGCTCCATCACTTTGTCACTAGTAGTTTTGCTGATGAATGTAAAATCGTCTTCAATTTCAATTTTTTCTTCAGTTTTAGGCGTTTCTACTGGCTTATCTTGCACCTTTTGTTCGATAATTTGAACCGGCTCAGGTTTGATCTCTGCTTTAGGTTGTGGTGTTTCAACGGTTGGCTCCTCAATCGGTTCGTTTACGAAAAAACTGAATTCCAATGGTTTTTCTTCCGAGAAAGAAGTTTTCGGTTCTACTGGTTTTTGCTCTATTTTTTCTTCTACTTCAAACTTGAAAGATTGAGATTCTGGTGCTTCGTACTGATCGTCTTCAAAAGAGAAAAGATCGATTTCCTGCGGCTGGTTTTGACGGAATTTTGGGTCCGGAGTTTCTTCATCATCTAAATCAAAAAACTTGATTTCAGTTGGAGTTTCTTGTTCTGCCACCACTTTTCTTTCTCTAGTTTTTACTTTGAATTCCGGAGTTGGCAAATCCTCTTCATCGTCTAAAACGAACAGGTTTTTTGTAGGAAAATCTTCTCTGGTGATTTCCTCTCTTTCTTCTCTCTGCTTAAATGGAGATTCCGTTTTTGCGGTAGTGGACAAATTATCGTTTAAACTAATTTTAATTTTTTCAGTTGGTCCTGCATGTTTTTTATCGTCTTTTGCGAATCCGGTTGCGATTACCAAGACGCTGATAGCATCGCCTAGTTCCTCGTCTGTACCCACACCGAAGATAATTTCAGCAGTATTTCCTGCTTCTTTTTGAATAAAATCGTTGATTAGACCGATTTCGTCCATCGTAGCTTCTTCCGAACCACTTCGTATGAGGAGCAATACGTTTTTCGCTCCGGTAATTTTATTGTCGTTTAATAATGGAGAGTCCAAAGCTTTTTTCACAGCTTCTTCCGCTTTGTTTTCGCCTGAAGCAGATCCGGTTGAGATCAAAGCAGTTCCAGAATTTTGAAGTACAGATTTTGCATCACGGAAGTCAATATTTACATCGAAATATCCGGTAATCACTTCTGCCATACCTTTTGCAGCGTTGGTAAGCACTTCATCCGCTTTGGAGAATCCCTGTTTGAAACCAAGATTTCCGAATTGCTGACGTAGTTTATCATTATTAATAACGATTAAGGAATCAACGTTATTTCTCAGTTTATCAAGACCGATTTCTGCTTGGTCTAATCTTCTTCTTCCTTCGAAACTAAATGGAACTGTAACGATTCCTACGGTAAGAATACCCATTTCTTTGGCAATTTTAGCGATTACCGGTGCAGCACCAGTTCCGGTTCCGCCACCCATACCAGCGGTGATGAAAACCATTTTGGTGTTTTGTCCCAGAGCTGCTTTGATGTCTTCGATACTTTCGATTGCAGCTTTTTCGCCAACTTCAGGATCAGCTCCTGCGCCAAGTCCTTCAGTAATCGTCATTCCCAACTGTACTTTGTTGGAAACAGGGTTATTATCTAAAGTTTGCGCATCGGTATTGCAGATCACGAAGTCTACTCCGTGGATTCCTCTTTCGTACATGTGTTTTAGAGCGTTGTTTCCGCCACCACCTACACCGATCACTTTTATAATTGATGAATTTCCTTTTGGTAAATCAAAAGAAAATCCTTGTGTGCTTATATTTTCCATAGTATGTAATTTTTTTATTATTCAACTTCTTCAAAGAATTTTTTCACGCTTTCCATGATTTTTTGTCCGATGGTAAGCTTGTTGCGTCTTCCTTCTTGGGTAGTAGGTAAGGTAATTTCTTCTGTTCGGAATTCCGGAGTTTCTTCTATTGTTTCTGCAACTTTATTTTCTGGAATAGGCGTTGCAACGGTTTCTTCTATCGGGGTCGGATTGATTTTCTTATCACGAATTTTCAAGCTTTCCATCAGTAATCCAATAGAAGTTGCGAATTCCGGTCCTTTTAAAAATTGGTTTTTATCATTAGCAACATATTCGTTTGCGAAGCCAATTCTGCTGTCGAAACCTGTGGTATAATTCGCCAATTGTCGAAGGTTGCGAAGATTTGATCCACCACCTGTTAAAACGATTCCTGCGATTAGTTTTTTCTTTTGTTCAAACGCACCGTAAGCTTTTAATTCGGTGTTCACCATTTCTAATATTTCTTCCACTCTAGCGTTAACTACTTGAGCTAAAGTTTTTAAAGAAATTTCTTTATCAGGTCTTCCGTGTAAACCGGGAATCGTGACAAATGTGCTGTCTTTTTCCAGTTCCGGAACGGCAGATCCGAATTTTACTTTCAGTTGTTCTGCATGTTTTTCGATGATGGAGCACCCTTCTTTGATGTCATCGGTAATAATCCCGCCACCGTAAGGAATGACGCAGGTGTGACGAATAATATTATCTTTAAAAATAGCAATATCCGTAGTTCCACCACCGATGTCAACGATGGCTACACCGGCTTCTTTTTCCTCTTTTGTAAGTACGGATTCTGAAGAGGCGAGTGGTTCCAGTGTTAAGGCTTCCATCTCTAAACCAGCTTCACGAACGCATCTTGCGATGTTTCGGATGCTTCCCATTTGTCCTACAACAACGTGGAAATTAGCTTCTAATCTTTTGCCATGCATTCCAACAGGTTCTTGGATTTCTCCCTCAGAATCTACTTTATATTCCTGTGGAAGAACATGGATGATTTCTTCGCCGGGAAGCATAACTAATTTTTTTACTTGATCTTTCAGCTTTTCGATATCCTCTTCCGTGATGTATTGATCCGGATGGTCTCTCATGATATAATCCGAATGCTGAAGCGAACGGATGTGTTTGCCAGCAATTCCTACAGTTACCTTGCTGATTGGAACTCCGGAACTGTTTTCTGCTTCTGCTACTGCGGCTTTGATGGATTGGATGGTCTGGGAAATATTATTCACAATACCTTTGTGAACACCCAAACTTTTTGCCTTTCCAACGCCGAGAACTTCAATTTTGCCGTGGGCATTTCTTCTACCGACAATCGTCACAATTTTTGTGGTTCCGATGTCGAGCCCTACTGAATACTCGTGATTTTCCATTTGTATGTCGATTTGATTTTTTATAATTTTCTTTAAAATGAATTAGAATACTTTTCGCTTATTCTATTTTCATTTTAGTTTATGTTTTTTCACTTTTTGGTTTATTTTCCGATTTCTTTGTTTCCGATTTTTTCTGCGAAGCAACCGGAGTTTTTGCCAATTCTTTATGTCCTAAATTAATTAAGCTATCATTTTCTTTAAAATTAGGATTTAAGGTTGTTACGATTTGGTTGTCGTATTTCACCGATATTTTACGGTATTTTTCAGGATTCTGAAAAACCAGATATTTCTCGACAAAAGTTTTAAAACCTTTTACTTTCAACTCGATTTTTTCTAAATCACCGATTTCTAGTTTATAGTTTCCTTGGCTTGTCAGTAAATTATAACCTCCTTTTTCCTTACTAATTCCTATAAAATATTTTTTGCTAAAGCTGTCTTTGTCTATTTTATCGACCAGTTCAGCCAATTTTTGGTATTCCGACGGTTTCACATTGCCCGTTACCAGCATACATGGGAAAGAATAGTTGGCAGAAATAGGGAATTCGACTCCTTTTTCGTCCACATAAAAATCTCTATCGCCATTTACCAATCGAAAAGCCGGAACCCGTTGCTTGATGTCGAGATTAAGATTTCCATTCAAATTCAAATAAACATTTGCGCTGTCAACCGCCGGAAGACTATTGAGTTTTTTCTCCAAATCAGGAATATTGATGTCGCCTACCTTCTTCGTTGGATTGGATTTTTTCACAATGTTTTTCACATCTTTTTCATCAATAAAATATACCGGATGCTTCGTTGGAGTCATATTTACCGAAACTTTTTCCATAGGTTTATTGTTGAATCTTTTCAACGAAAAACTCAGCAGAAATCCAAAAATGATTACTGTGATTAAAATTTTTAATATTCTGAATTTGTTTTTCATTTCCTATTTTCCTGAAAGCCAATCTACGATTGGATCGTGCAAAGTGTCGATGTTTCCCGCACCTACTGTTAGCAACACATCGAAATTTTTCTCTTTAATTTTCTCAAAAGCTTCATCCAAGGTTGAAACTTCTTTATTTACTAATTTAATTTTTTCTGAAAGCCATTTTGAAGACACACCTTCGAAATTCTCCTGTAATTCGCGAGCCGGATAGATGTCGAGCAAAATCAGTTCATCTGCATTATTTAAACTTTCTGCGAAACCATCCGCAAAATCGCGTGTTCTGCTAAACAAATGTGGCTGGAACACGACCAACAATTTTTTGTCCGGATAGAAAGTTTTGATCGAACCTATCACCGCATTCAGTTCGGTTGGGTGATGTGCATAATCGTCAATATAAATTTTTCCGTTCTCGAAATTGTGTTTTGTATATCTTCTTTTAATTCCTTTAAAATTGGCAATTCCGCTTTTTAAAATATCGAAATCAACACCTAAATTACTGAGTATGGCGATGGCAACCGTGGCATTTTCTACATTGTGAATTCCCGGAATTTCCCAAACGAAATCACTGATTTCCTCATTCGGAGTGTGGAAATCGAAATATATTTTGTCGCCGATTTCTCGGATATTGTCCGAATAATAATCTGCTTCTTCGTTTACAGCGTAAGTTCTTGCAGGACGGCCAATGTTAATGCCTTTTCTCACAAAAAGTTGCTGATCGGATGGAATCAAATTGGCGAAATCTCTGAAACCTTGTTCAATAGTCGCTTTATCACCATAAATATCGAGATGATCCGCATCGGTTGAAGTAATTGCCGCCCAATCCGGTGATAGGTTCAGGAAACTTCTGTCGTATTCATCAGCTTCTACCACGGAAATTTCACTTCCGTTGAAAAGAAAATTTGACTTAAAATTCTCTGCAATTCCACCTAAAAAAGCAGAAAACGGCAGATTTGCTTCTTTCGAAAGATGAGCAACCAGAGATGAGGTTGTAGTTTTTCCGTGAGTTCCTGCTATTGCGATACACGCAGTATTTTCGGTGATCATTCCGAGGACTTTTGCTCTTTTCAAAACGGTGAATTTTTCATCATTAAAATGATTCAAAATTGAAAGTTTTTTAATCGCCGGAGTGAAAATCACCAAAGTATTTTCTGGATTTAATTCACTTATTTTTTCGTTTACAACATCTTCAAAAACAATATCAATACCCTCCGAAATTAATGCGGTGGTGAGTTTGGTTTCGGTTTTATCATAGCCCAAAACCTTTTTGCCAGAAGCGTTGAAATAGCGTGCCAAAGCACTCATCCCGATGCCGCCGATTCCTACGAAGTAGAAGTTTTGGTAGTTTTCTAAACTTTTCATTTTTATATTACTTTAAAAATCTCATCTACAATTTCTTTTGCTGCATTGGGTTTTGCAAAATATGTAAGATTTTCACTCATTTCATTTCTTATGTTTTCATCTTCGCAGATTTCCATCAAAGTTTTCCAGAACTGGTCTTTCATTTCGGTATCTTTCACCATTCTGGCTGCATTTTTTTCAACTAAAGTCAATGCATTTTTGGTTTGATGATCTTCTGCTGCGAACGGAAACGGGATCAGTAAGACCGGTTTTTGAGCCACTGCTAATTCGGAAATTGCAATTGCTCCGGCTCTGGAAACAATTACATCCGCTGCGGAATAGGCAGTTTCCATGTCCTTGATAAATTCTTTCAACTGTATTTGAGAGCCAATTTCCGATATTTGAGTTTCGCTGCTCAATTCTTTATAATCCAATTTTCCGGTTTGCCAGATTAATTGAAATCCTTTTTCTTTCAAACCTTGCAAACTGTCTTTCCATGCATTATTTAAAGTTCTGGAACCTAGCGAACCACCGACAGATAATATGGTGAGTTTGTTTGGATCTAAATTCAGTTTTTCTTTTGCCGCTTCAGGATTGATTAAATCTGTAATAATAGTCTTGCGAATTGGGTTGCCAAGGAACAATGTTTTTGTACCGTTGAAAAACCTTTCCATATTCGGATATGCAGTGAAAACAGCTTTTGCTTTTTTCGATAGGAAAATATTGGTTTTTCCTGGAAGCGAGTTTTGTTCTTGCACAAAAATAGGAACTCCCAAATTTGAAGCGACATACAACGCCGGACCGCTAGCAAAACCTCCCGTTCCGACCGCAAAATCGGGTTTGAATTCTTTTATTGTTTTTCTTGCTTTTTTCAAACTTGAAATCAATTTGAAAGGCAATCCTATATTTTTCAACAGATTTCCACGATCGAAACCTGCGATATTTAATCCAACAATATGATAACCTGCTTGTGGCACTTTTTCCATCTCCATTTTTTCTTCAGCACCAATGAACAAAAACTCGGCATCCGGAAATCTTTTTTTGATTTCATCCGCAATGGCAATCGCCGGGAAGATGTGTCCACCTGTTCCGCCACCGCTCATTAATATTTTCAGTTTTCTGCTCATTATTTATAATTATGCAATATCGTTGATCTCTTCAATGTCTTGCTTTTTGCCCATTCCTTCTTCATCATAAACTTGGATTCTGGAACTTATATTTAAAATAATTCCAAGTTGAAAGTAAGTTACGAGCATTGATGTTCCACCATAACTAATTAGTGGCAAAGGCTGCCCTGTAACCGGAATTAGATTGACGGCAACGGCAATGTTTACCGAGAGTTGCACGAAAATCATTATTCCTAAACTCAGTACCAACAAACTACCGAAAAATGCGGGCATTTTGCTGGCAATCATCACGATTCTGATGATCATTATTAAATACAATGCGATTAAAGCTACCGCTCCGATAAATCCGTATTCTTCCACAATGATGGCGAATATAAAATCGGATGCAGATTGAGGAAGCATTTGTTTCAAAGCGCTTTTTCCGGGTCCCATTCCGGTAATTCCACCATGAACGATAGCGGCTTTTGCCTGCATCACTTGGTAATTTTTGGCTTTATCGACTTCATTTTCGATCTGATTTTCCTTCTTGGAATTCATGAAAACTTCAATCCGGCTCATCCAGGTATGTACCCTGTTGTTTTGTATTAAATTGGTGTTGAGTGCGATAAACATAAAAACGCCTATTGCCAAACCGGAAATTCCAAGAAATCCGAAAATATACGTTTTTCGAAGTTGACCGATGAGCATTACCGCCAATGACACGATGAGAATCATTAATGCGGTGGAACCATTATCTTTCGCAACTAATACAAAAACCAAGAGAACCGGCCCGAATACATACATGATGTTTTCTAACGGAAGTCTTTCTCTTTTAATGGTTTTCGTAAGGTACCGACAGAGATAAATAATCAGGAATAAGTAGGCAAACGACGATGGTTGGAAAGAGATTGGCGTTCCTGGAATTTTCAGCCAGCGCGAAGCCGATGCTCCATCGATTTGTTGGCCGGTAAATGAGGTGACACCCAACAAAATCACCAATATTCCCAATAGAATACTGCTCAGTTTTCCGATGTGTTCATATTTTACCATTCCTACGGAGCGCATGATGACTAAGCCAAGAACTACAAAGAAAATATGCTTGAGCAGGTGACTGGTGGTGGTTCCGTTGTTCACGATGAATTCCAAGTTGGAACTCGCGGAATATACCGGGAATACAGAGAAAAACGAAATCAATAAGATTACGCTCCAAAGCACCTTGTCGCCTTTTAAAAGTTCGTATTTGTTTTCTGTTTCCTGCATTTTTTTGTGGAACCTCTTTGGGTTTTTATTTTAAAACTTCTTTTTTAAACTTATCGCCACGATCTTCGTAATTATCGAACAAATCGAAGCTTGCACAGCAAGGGGAGAGCAAAACTGCATCGCCCGATTGCGCCAAAGATTTAGAGATTTTTACTGCTTCTTCTATGCTCGATGTACTATAAATTAGCTCTTTTTTATCCTGAAAGAAATCGATGATTTTTTGGTTATCAATTCCTAAACATACGATGGCTTTTACTTTTCTTTTTACCAGATCTTCAATCTCGGTATAGTCGTTTCCTTTGTCTTTTCCGCCAACAATCCAAATGGTTGGTTGTTTCATACTTTCTAGTGCGTAGTAAGTGGCATTCACGTTGGTTGCTTTGCTATCGTTGATGAATTTCACACCGTCGATTTCTGCAATTTGCTGCAAACGATGTTCAACCGCTTGAAAAGTCATCAGCGAATTTCTGATACTTTCATTTTTAATTTTCAACAATTTTCCTGCAATTGAAGCCGCCAAACTATTTGCGATATTGTGGTTTCCAAGAAGAGAAAGTTCTTCGATTTTCATTGAAAACTCATCGTCAATTTTCACCACCATTTTATCATCCATCACAAAACCTCCTTCTTTTAATTTTTCTTTCAAAGAAAAAGGGATTTTTTTGGCTTTAATTTCCAATTTCTCAAGGAGTTTCATGCTCATTTCATCATCTTTATTGTAAATGAAGAAATTATCGTTTTCTTGGTTTTCTGTAATTCGGAATTTTGCCAAAGCATATTCTTCGTAGTTGTAATTGTACTGATCCAAATGATCCTGACTTAAATTCAACAACAAAGAAATATGAGGTCTAAAATTCTGAATATCATCTAATTGGAAAGAGCTTACTTCCAAAACATAATAATCGAAATTTTCATCCGCAACTTGTTTTGCGAAGCTTTTTCCGATATTTCCTCCCAATCCAACTTTCAAATCGTCATTTTTCAGGATGTGGTAGATCAACGACGTCGTCGTGGTTTTTCCGTTGCTTCCGGTGATTGCGATAATCTTGGCATCGGTAAATTCAGCAGCAAATTCGATCTCCGAAGATAATCTGATTCCTTTCTGATTGATTTTGAAGATAATGTCAGCTTTTTTAGGAATTCCGGGCGATTTGATGATCCAATCTGCAGCCAGAATCCTTTCTTCATCATGGTTTCCTTCTTCATACTCGATATCAGCATCATCCAATAGGGATTTATATTCATCTTTAATCAAACCTTTGTCTGAAAGAAAAACATTCAACCCTTTTTTCTTTGCTAAATATGCTGCACCAAATCCGCTTTCGCCACCTCCTAAAACAACTATTTTCATGCTTGTATTTTTATATTCAATGGAAAAAATCCACCGATTTCTATTCTATCTAATTTTCAAAGTGATTAAACAAATAATCGCAAATAAAACTCCCATAATAATCATTCGGTTCACGATTTTGCTTTCGTGATACCCTTCTTTTTGATAATGATGATGAAGTGGCGACATCTTGAACAATCGATTGTTTTGGGCATATTCCAGCCCGAATTTTCTTTTTCTATATTTGAAAACCGCTACTTGCAACATCACCGAAAGATTTTCGATGAGGAAAATTCCGCAAAGCACAGGAATCAATAATTCTTTTCTTAAAATAATCGCCAATACCGCAATCACTCCGCCCAACATCAAACTTCCGGTATCTCCCATGAAAACTTGCGCCGGATACGTATTATACCAAAAAAATCCGATCACCGCACCCACCAAAGCAAGGGCGAAAATCGTGGTTTCTCCCATGTTCGGCAAAAACATGATGTTGAGGTAATCTGCAAAAATGATATTCCCGGAAACATATGCAAAAAACGCAAGAGTGAGCAAAATGACGACACTGGTTCCCGCAGCTAGTCCATCGATTCCATCAGTAATATTTGCACCATTGGAAACCGCCGTTACGATGAAAATAACGATCGGGATGAAAACTACCCAAGCCCATTCGTGAGCTTCTTCAGGTGACATCCAAAATAGGATTCCGCTGTAGTCGAACTCATTGTTTTTCACGAAAGGCACAGTGGAAACCACCGCCTTTTCGGTTGGCATAAAATTCTTTTCAACATTATTTCTGCTTACAATTGATGCGTCTGCGTATTTTCTTTTCACCGAAATATCAGGATGAAAATACATGGTAACGCCCACAATCAATCCCAAACCAACTTGCCCGATTACTTTGAATTTTCCGCTGAGACCGTCTTTATTTTTTTTGATTTTCTTTAAATAATCGTCGATGAAACCAATGATACCCATCCAAATTACTGATGTGATGAGCAACACGATATACACATTGAAAATTCGGGTAAACAACAAAACCGGAATTAACGTGGCGATAATGATGATTAAACCACCCATCGTCGGAGTTCCTTCTTTTTGCTTTTGTCCTTCAAGGCCTAAATCCCGAACAAGTTCCCCCATCTGTTTTTTTCGAAGATAGTTGATGATTTTTTTACCATAAACCAGCGCAATAATCAGAGAAAGCAAAACCGCCATTCCTGCACGGAATGAAATAAATTTAAACATACCTAGTCCGGGAATATGAATCCCGAGATTGGTAAGATATTCGTAGAGATAATATAACATGTTTTTGTTTCGGTTTTGGGTGTTCTATAAAATCTTTAATTTGTTAATTATTTACTCATCAATTGGGATAATTCCATGATCACTTCTTTGTCATCGAAATGATGTTTTACGCCATTGATTTCCTGATAATCTTCATGTCCTTTTCCCGCTACGAGGATGATATCTTTCGGTTCGGCAAATTTTATCGCCATCTTTATTGCTTCTTTTCGATCGGGGATCGCAGTGTATTTGCTATAATTTTGCGGTTCCACACCAGCTTCAATTTCTTTAATGATTTCTGCCGGATTTTCCCTTCTTGGATTATCGGAAGTTATAATTGCTAAAGTTGATTTTCTGGTTGCAATTTTCCCCATTTCAGGGCGTTTTGCGTGATCTCTGTCGCCGCCACAACCGAAAACGGTAATTAATCTTTCGTTTTTGGTGCGAATTTCATTAATGGAGTCTAAAATATTTTCTAAAGCGTCGGGAGTGTGCGCATAATCGACAACGAAGAAAATTCCGCCTTCCGATTTCAGGGTTTCAAATCTTCCTTTTACTCTTTTCAAATTCGAGATGGCTTTCAAAACGTCATCTTCATGAAATCCACATTCAATCGTCACAGCAAAAGCTAGAAGAAGGTTATAAACATTGAATTTTCCGGTTAAAGTTGACCAGAATTCTTTCCCATTAAAATTGAGTAGCATTCCGTTGAAATCTGCTTCCAGAATCCTTCCGTGATAATCTGCCATGGTTTTCAAAGCGTAGGTTTTCTTCTGCGCTTTGGTGTTTTGCAACATTACGTTTCCGTTTTTGTCATCAATGTTGGTAATGGCGATTGAATCCGCATTTAAATCATCAAAAAATCTTTTTTTGGTTTTTAAATAAGCATCAAAAGTTTTATGATAATCAAGATGATCGTGGGTAATATTGGTAAAACCAGCGATTTTGAAACGCAATCCTTCGGTTCTGTTTTGATCGATCCCGTGCGAAGAAACTTCCATGAAAGCATATTCGCAGCCGGTTTCTACAGCTTTTGCTAAAATTTTATTTAAAGTCAAAACATCAGGCGTGGTGTGTGTTGAAGGAAAAATTTCGTCTGCAATTCGATATTCTACGGTTGAAATTAGAGCGGATTGGAAGCCCAAATTTTTGAAAATATCAAACAAAAGGGTTGTCGCAGAAGTTTTTCCGTTGGTTCCGGTAATTCCGATTAAGTTGAGTTTTTCCGATGGATTTCCGTAGAAATTGGACGCCAATTGCCCTAGAACTTTCGAGGAATCTTTCACTTTAATAAAAGTGATTTCGTTGTTTAAAGATTCTGGCAAATCTTCGCAAACTACAATTTTTGTCCCTTTTTCGATGGCGGCATTAATGAATGAATGTCCGTCGGAAACCGTTCCTTTAATCGCTACATACAGCGAGTTTTCAACAGCTTTTCGGCTATCGAAAACGATTTCTGAAACTTCCGGATTTTGTTTTCCGGTAATTTCTAAAACGGGGATTCTATTCAATAATGTTTCTAAATTCATTCTATCTTTTATAGGAAATTTCCTATTTTTTAATTCTGTAAACTGAGGTAAATTTTTTGATTTTTACCAATTCTTGTTCCTTCCAATGGGAACTGTTCTTTTATCCTTCCAACTCCTTTGAAAGCAACACGATAACCGGAGTTTTCAAGTTGTGGAATTACATTTTTCCCGATTAAACCAATCACATTCGGCATTTGTCCGTCGTTGATTGCAATTTTCACGTTTTTTTCTACCATTTTGCTTAAATCAACTTTGCGGTCAACCAACATTTCTTTTTCAACATTTTGAGGTGTTTTAAGGAAAGTTTTACCTGCAATTTCCTTGAAAACCGGTGCTGCAACGGTAGATCCATAAAATCCTTTGGAATTATCTGGCTGGTTGATCATCACGATACAGGTATATTTTGGATTATCTGCCGGATAAAATCCTGCGAAACTCGCTTGGTATTTTGATGGACCGGGTTTCCAATATTCAAATCTTGCGGTTCCTGTTTTTCCGGCCATTTTCAGGTTGGGGGTGAAGATACTTTTTGCGGTTCCTTTTTCTACGGCTTTGGTAAGCGCATTGGTCATCATGGTAATAGCTTTGGTGGAAGCCATTTTGTTGACCATTACTTCTGGTTTTGCGCTGTATAGAACTTGTCCATCTTTCATTATTTTATCGATGAAAAGAGGTTTTAGCATTTTCCCTCCGTTGGCGAGTCCATTATAAAAAGTAGTAAGTTGCAAAAGATTGAATCGGGATGAATAACCGTAAGCTAATGAAGCCAAAGTGGCGGCATTCCATCTTTTGTTTTCGGGAGTTACAATGTAAGGTTTGGTGATTCCCGGGAGTTCAATATCCATTTTTTCGAACATTTTCCATCTTTTCAAATGATCGAGGAAAACCTGTGGTTTATCTGCATAAAACTTAGTGATTAGTTTTGCTGAACCTACATTGCTGGATTTCGCCAATACATCAGCGATTTCATAGGTTCCACCACCATGTCCGTCGGAAATTCTTTGTTTTGCATAAGTCCAGACTCCGTTTCCAACGTTTACCGTTGTATTTTCATCGATAAAACCATCATCCATTGCCGCGAGAAGTGAAACTGTTTTGAAGGTAGAACCTGGTTCTGTGGCGTCTTTTAATGCGTAATTGTAAGAATCAACATACATTCCGGGTTCGGTTCTGCGCAGGTTTACCATCGCTTTCACTTTGCCGGTTGCAACTTCCATTACCAAAACGCAGCCGTGATCTGCATCGAAATTGATGAGTTGTTTTTCTAAAGCGGAATGTGCGATATCCTGAATTCGGAGATCGATTGTGGTGTACACATCTTGGCCATCAACAGGTTCTTTTACTTTCCAATAATCGATAGGTTTCCACTGGCTGGAATTCACGCGTTGCTCTAGGCGTGTTCCGTCGGTTCCTGTAAGATATTCGGAGAAAGCTCCTTCCAATCCAGATTTGGTAGCACCATTGTCCATACCAATTGTTCCGGATCCAATTTGTGTAGTAGCAAGTTCGCGTTTGAAATTTCTATCAACAATAAATCCTCCTTTGTTTTTTCCTTTCTTGAAAATTGGGAATTTTCTAATTCGATCATACTCATCGAAATCAAGCCCTTTAACCAAAGAATAATATTGGTTTTGAGCTTTTCTTTGCTGATCTAGGCGGTCCCTGAAATAACTTCTTGGTTTTCCGAACATGGCGGAAAGAGAATCGGTTAAAACCCCAATGTTATTGGTATAAACGGTGTCTTTAATGGTTTTAAAATCAATATAAACATCGTACCGCATCACTGTTGTAGCGAGAATTGAACCATCGGAAGCATACAAATTTCCGCGGGCAGCTTTTAGGGTAGCTTCGCGGTAGTTTTTGCTGATGTAGTCATCCTTAATTTCCTGAACATTGGTGTTCTGCAAAACAAGAATTCTACCCAAAAAAACAAGAAATAAGACAAAAGCCGACCCTGCAAAAAGGTAGCCCCATCTCAATGTTTTTGAGCGTTTATTTTCGAATTCATTTTGAACCGCCATCTGTACTGTCTAGTTTAATCAATAATTTATGTGGATGATTTTCTAAAGAAAGCAGAGAGTCTTCCACCATTTCCTTTCCCAGTTCCGATTCTAGTTTTACCTTTATTAACCGGCTTTGCGCGTAGGCATTTCGGGATTTATATTCTTCGGTTTGTTCTTTCAGATCGTTGACCTGCTCTATTTTTTTGCTGACAAGGTGATTACTGAAAATCATTATCATCATGAGGAAAAAAACCAACATAAAGTACTTGTAATGAATTTTCACTTCATCACGATTCAAGAAGTTTCCTTTTATAATATCTATAAAAGTGAGTTTCTTCTTGGGACGATATGTTTGCTTTTTTGCCAAAGGTTTTTTCTAATTTTTAATTCCAACACGCATTTTTGCGCTTCTTGCTCTCGAGTTTTCTGCAATTTCCTCCTTGTCGGGAATCATGGCTTTGGTTTGTAAAAGATCAAAAGCTTTCGCATAATTTCCGTAGATATCTCTTGTTGGTTCTCCTTCGAACATCCCGTTTTTCAGGAATCTTTTCACCAATCGATCTTCCAATGAATGATAAGAAATCACTACTAATCTTCCGTTTGGTTTTAAGATTTTATAAGATTGAACCAACATTTCCTTTAAAACATCTAATTCTTGGTTGACTTCAATTCTTATCGCCTGGAAAACCTGAGCAAAGAATTTATTTTGTTTAAACTGAGGAATGTAACTGAATAATTTCTTCAAATCTTCCGTAGTTTCTATCGGTTTTAGTTTTCGATGATGAACAATTTCTCTTGCCAGTTTTCGGGATTCGCGTAGCTCCCCATAGTAATAAAAAAGGTTCGCAAGTTGCTCTTCTTCATACTCGTTGATGATTTTCTTTGCATCCAAATGTTGCATTACGTTCATTCTCATATCGAGAGGAGCGTTGCTTCTTGTAGAAAAACCTCGTTCAGCAGCATCAAATTGATGAGATGAAACACCCAAATCTGCCAAAATTCCATCAACCTGCTGTATTCCATAAATCATTAGTGAATTCTCCAAAAACCGAAAATTCTGATTGATTAGCGTGAATCTTTCATCGTCAATTGTATTTTTTAATGCATCTAAATCCTGGTCGAAACTGAAAAGTTTTCCTTTATCCGAAAGTCTTTTCAGGATTTCTCTCGAATGTCCACCACCGCCGAAAGTTACGTCTACATAGATTCCGTCGGGATTTGTCACCAAATCATCTACACTTTTCGTCAGCAAAACCGGATTGTGATACATATCTTTATAATTATTGATGGTAAAATGTTGTTTAACCCCCTCTGTTATTTCGGGATTAATTCTCGTCGTCTTCGAAATTGATATCGCCCATCACTTCTTCGGCGAGTAGTGCAAATTCTTCGGCAGAAGTAGCGATGGTTTTTTCATAGTCTTCTTTGTCCCAAATTTCGAAAAGCTCGCCTGCACTGGTGATTACGATATCTTTTTTCAAGTTTGCATACAAAGTGAGATCTTTGGAGATCTGTAATCTTCCGGCATTATCGGGTTCTACTGTTTTCAAACCAGCGGTAAACTGTCGGATAAAATCAGCATTTTTCTTTTGAAAACGATTCAGTTTATTGATCTTTTCCATCAGTTTTTCCCAACCGTTCATTGGGTAAACTTCCAGGCAATATTGGAACACAGAACGTTTTACTACAAAGGAATCACCGCCAAACCCTTCCATCTGTTTTACCAGTAATGATGGGAGTTTGATGCGACCTTTGTCGTCCATTTTGCATTCGTATGTGCCTATGAAATTCTTCATTTGGGACAAATTTATAGAAAAATTTCTAAAACTTCCCACTTTTTCCCACTTTTTGACTTAATGTTAATAAGTTTTGATTTTGGCAAGTAAATAATTGATAGAAAAGCAGTTATAAGGATGATAATTTTTCTTTGGCAATCGTCAATTTGTATTACTAAAAATCATATTTTTATCGCAAATTCACACGTAATAAATTAAAGTTGGTCTTTAATTTGTATTTTTGCAAGGCTGATATAGCAATTTTATGAGATTGATAACGAAAAAAGAAAAAAGATTCTCTTTCATTGAAGCTGGAGAAGGGCATCCGTTGATTTTATTGCACGGATTAATGGGCGGTTTGAGTAATTTCGATAAAACTGTTAACTTTTTTTCCGATAGAGGGTATAAGGTTTTCGTTCCGGTACTTCCTATCTATGACTTGCCGATTTTAAATACTAACTTAACAACTATTGCGAAGTATGTTGCAAAATTTATTGAAGAGAAGGTAGATGAACCTGCAACCATAGTGGGAAATTCTATGGGAGGGCACATAGGTTTGATTTTAACTTTAGCAAGACCTGAATTGGTTTCAAAATTGGTTCTTACAGGAAGTTCAGGACTCTATGAAAGAACATTCGGCGATAGTTTCCCGAGAAAATCCGATAAAGAGTACATCAGAAAGAAAACTGAAGATGTTTTTTACGACCCGAAAGTAGCTACAGATGAATTGGTAGATGAGGTTTTTGGTGTAGTAAACGATCGAATGAAAGGCATAAAAACGGTAATGCTTGCTAGAAGCGCCATCAAACATAACATGTTGAATGATTTGTCGAAAATCACCCAACCAGTTTGTTTGATTTGGGGAAAACAAGATAACGTGACGCCGCCCGAAGTGGCTGTAGATATGAATAAATTCTTACCCAACTCCGAACTTTTCTGGATTGATCAATGTGGACATGCCGCGATGATGGAAAAACCGGATGAGTTTAATGAGATTCTCTATAGTTGGCTAAAGAAAACAGAAAATAATGGAATGGAAGGTTAAACTTCCATTTTTTATTTATTTAAATTTGAAAAAAAATCATAAATGGTCATCAAAACAGCGGAATTTGTAAAAAGCAGCGGAAAATGGCAAGATTGCCCAGAACCGAACTTACCCGAATATGCCTTCATCGGAAGATCCAACGTGGGAAAGTCTTCTTTAATTAATGCAATGCTTAATCATAAAGATCTGGCGAAAACATCGCAAACCCCTGGAAAAACCCAGCTCATTAATCATTTCATCATCAATGAAAGCTGGTATCTTACCGATTTGCCGGGTTACGGATATGCGCGAGTATCGAAAAGCATGCGTCGCGATTTCGAGAAAATCATTACCAATTATATTCAGAATCGAAAAAATCTCGTCAATCTCTTTGTTTTGGTAGATGTTCGTCATACTCCCCAAAAAATTGATATCGAGTTTATCGAATGGTGTGGAGAAAACGGGGTCCCTTTTTCAATTGTTTTCACAAAATCGGATAAATTGAAACCTAATGCTATTTTAACAAATGTGGAGGATTACAAAACGGAACTTCTGAAGACTTGGGAAGATCTTCCTGAAATTTATGTGACTTCCGCTGAAAAAAAATTGGGAGGTGATGAAATTTTGAAATTCATTTCCACAACCAATCAGTTTTTGTTTGAAAATAAAGTCAATTTTGAATGAACAGTTCAATAGTTTGGAAAATTAAACCTTTCGCGAGACTTTCTACCGAAGAACTCTATCAAATTCTTAAAATTCGCCAAGAAGTTTTCATTGTGGAACAAACCTGCTTTTACCTCGACGCAGATGGCTACGATGATCGAGCGGTACACATTTGGGCAGAAAAAGGAGGTGAGATTTTGGCTTACTCCCGGGTTTTTGAACCAGGAATAAAATATGCTGAAGCATCCATCGGAAGAGTATTGACTAATCCTAAATACCGTAAAAATAATTTGGGAAAAATTCTAATCCGTTTTTCGATCGATACAATTGAAGCCAGATTTCGCACCCAATCAATAAGAATTTCTGCTCAAGATTATTTGCTGAGTTTTTATTCGGAATTCGGTTTTGAGGATACAGGGAAAAAATATTTGGAAGACGATATTCCGCATACGGAGATGGTGAGAGTGATTTAGTTTACATTAAAAAATCACCTTTTTTTGCTAAATCCTTATATCAAATGAATTTCTTAAATTAGCCCGATAAAATAATTTATAAATGAAAAGAATATTTTTACTGCTCACTTTCATGGTGAGCTTTTTACAATTGAAAGCCGATGAAGGAATGTGGCTTTTAACGATGATTAAAAGACTCAAAGGAGTTGATATGCAAAAACAAGGATTGAAACTTACTCCTGAAGAAATCTATTCTGTCAACAACTCTAGTTTGAAAGACGCAATTGTGCAGTTTGGAGGCGGTTGTACAGGAGAAATGGTTTCTAAAGAAGGTTTACTTTTTACCAACCACCACTGCGGATATGGAAATATTGCCGCTTTATCAACACCAGAAAAAGATCATTTGACCAACGGTTTCTGGGCAATGAAAAAAAGCGAAGAGCTTCCTGCTAAAGGACTTTCCGTTAGATTTTTAGTAAGAATGGATGATGTTACAAAACGCATCAATTCCAAATTGAATAACAATATGCCTGCTGACGAAAGAAAAGCAGTAATTGATGCCGAATACAAAGCGATCCAAAATGAAAACTCCGAAAACGGAAAATACAACGTTGTAGTAAGAGATTTCTTTAACGGGAATGAATTTTACTATTTTGTTTACCAAGATTTCAAGGATGTTCGTTTGGTAGGAACTCCGCCGAATTCTTTAGGAAAATTTGGTGGCGATACCGATAATTGGGAATGGCCAAGACACACCGCAGATTTCTCTGTTTTCAGAGTTTACGCGGATGCCAATGGTAATCCTGCAGAATATTCGCCAAGCAATGTTCCAATGAAACCAAAACACTCACTTCCGATTTCTTTGAAAGGGTACAAACCTGGTGATTTCACCATGATTCTAGGATTCCCAGGAAGAACCAATAGATATTTGACTTCTTACGGAATCGAGCAGATGGTGAACAAAGATTATCCGGCTTGGGTAGAAGCTTCTAAACTGGCGATGGATGTGATGAAAAAATATATGGACAAAGACCAAGCAACCAAATTGGATTATGCGTCCCAATATGCATCTGTAGCAAACTACTGGAAAAACAGACAAGGAACCATCGATGCGGTGATTAAAAACGGAACCATTTCCGATAAAAAAGCATTGGAAGATAAATTCATGACTTGGGCTGTTTTGCCGGAAAATGAAGTAATTTACAGCGGAATTTTACCTAGTATTCAAGCTAATTATGCGCAGTTTTCCAACAGAAATGTAGAAAGAAATTATGCGTCTCTTCTTCAAAGAAATGCTAAATATATCGGTGTTGCTTATCAATTGGGTTCTCTTTTGAAAACTTATGCAGATCAGGATGCCAACGGAAAAGCAGCGATGAAAACCAAAGTTACGGATGCTATCGAAAAGCTTTATGATGGTTTCAACCCTAATTTAGAAGGGGAAATGCTAAACTCAATGGTTAATCTTTACCAGCAAAGAGTTGCTAAATCCGATGCTTCACCAACATTAATGGCAGCAGACGCTAAAAACCTATCTAATTTGGCATTCGCTTCAATTTTTGCAAATAAGGAATCCGCAATGAATTTTGTAAATAATCCTGACCGTCTAAAAATTGATGCAGATCCAATGTTGAAATTGGCAAACGGATTGATCACTGATCAGAAATTATCAAGTGAAAAATACGCTAAGGTAGATGAAGCTTTTGCTAAAAACAGCAGAATTTTCTTAGATGGTTTAAGAAAATCAATGCCTGAAAAAGATTTTTATCCTGATGCAAACTCTACCATGAGATTAACCAATGGTAAAGTAAGCACACTGCCCGTAAGAACCGATAGAAATTACTACGGAATTTCCGAAAAAAATAATTACTATACCGATGTAAATGGAATGGTTGCCAAATACAAAAAAGGGGACGAAGAATTCGATTTGCCACAAGATTTCATCGACTTGGTAAAGAAAAAAGATTTCGGAATGTATGCGGATAAAAAAGGATTTATGCCTGCAAACTTCCTTTCAGATAACGATATTACCGGTGGAAACTCAGGTTCACCAATTCTCGATGGAAGAGGTAATTTACTTGGTTTAGCGTTCGATGGAAACAGCGAAGCGTTGAGCGGTGATATTATCTTCGATAAAAAATGGCAAAGAACCATCAACGTTGATGTAAGAATGGTACTTTGGATCATCGAAAAATATGGTAAAGCAGGTCACCTAATCAGTGAAATGACTTTAGTGAAATAATAATTTCAAGAATATTAAAAAGCCGCTGATTTTTTGGCGGCTTTATTTATGAAAAATGAATTTAGAAAATTATACTAAAGACCAGAAAACGATCGACTTGATGAAAGCCAATCTTGTCGCTATAAAATATCTTATTTTCTTTTTGATAATATTTACTGTTCCCTATTATTTGATTTGGGGAAACAATTTATCTGAGAGTTTTTATAAAGAAGCAAATCCGTTTCTAAAAATGTTTTTTCCCTTGATTGCATATATTATTGGAATTGTAATTCACGAACTTGTGCACGGAATTTTCTTTGCGAAATATGCTACGAAAGGATTTAAATCGGTAAAATTTGGCGTGATTTGGAAAATGTTGACGCCTTATGCACATTGCAAAGAACCTCTACAAATCAAACATTACATCATCGCATTATTGGCTCCACTTGTTATAGTGGGGATTTTACCCGCAATTTTAGGAATCGTTCTTGGAAATCCAGGTTTGCTACTTTTTGGAATTATATTTTCCGGTTCTGCAGCGGGAGATATCATGATTTATAACCTCATCAAAAAAGAAAATCCTGAAGATTATGTTCAGGACCATCCATCGGAAGCGGGTTATTATATTTTTAGAAAGAAGTTACAAAACTATGCTGATCTCTAAAAAACCTATAAAATTAGGTTAACTAGCAAAAATTATACGTTCTGAACTCCCAATTATATCTTCTTCAACCTAAAGTTATACGTCAACTACTCCAAATTTTATATCAAAAACCGAAACAAAGGTCTAAAAGACCGAAACCAACTATTTTTGAATACATCACCAAAATAAAAAAGCCGTCTCACGAGTTGTGAGACGGCTTGTTATTTAGTCGTTCCTTAACAAAACCCACTATTTAATTTATATTTAAAAACAGGATTAGAAAACAGCATAATTTGTATCTTATAAAATAAGAAAATAATTTTCTGTTTCAGTAGTTCCATCATTTTCTTCATGTTCCAAGCGGTTGCAGCTAGTAATGCATTGATTTGTGGTCCCGTTTCTCCCATGAAGTAATTTTTTGCCAGC
>NZ_JASZ02000009.1 GCF_000735695.2 Kaistella haifensis DSM 19056 | reverse complement strand
ATAAAAGCACTTCTTATGTGGATATTTCAGATTTTGTAGAGCTTCATATTATGGAAAAAAGTTCAAAAGAAACTACCGAAGAAACTTTAAAATGGGTTCATATTGCCATTAGCAACGCCAAAAGAAATTTGTTGGGCAATTACCACAAAATAAAAAGAAAGTATCTTCAACTCTATCTCAACGAATTCATCTACAAGCTAAATCGAAGATATTTTGGAGATAGACTCTTTGAAAAGCTTATTATTGCTAACATTACAGGATTATGATTAAAAACGGATAATCAATAAATATTTATCTTTATTTAAAACGATTCGGGAAAAATCTCTTTTTTTATAGCTAATTTTTGAATTTTAATAGAAATCGATCCAAAGTAAATCTAAGAAGTAAATCTGAACTAATTGAAAATTCCGTAATTTCGCTCCTTAATTTCATTGAATGAAACCATTACAACGCATTCTTTCTTTCGCAAAACCTCATCAAAAATATCTTTTCGGGAGTATCTTTTTTAATTTACTGTATTCACTTTTGCAGATTTTTTCCATCGTGACTATGCTTCCGATCCTCAGAATTCTTTTCAAACTCGACAAAGAAGTCGACACATCTTCGCCACCGATTTACAGTGGCAGATTTGCAGATTATTTCGGTTATTTGAAAGATTTGGCTTATTATAAAATCCAGATGAATGTGAATGAATATGGAGCGATTCAGGTTCTCGCAGTTCTTTGTTGCATCACTGCTGTAGCGTTTTTGCTCAGAAATTTGTTCAGATATTTAGGATCTTTTTTATTGGTGAATTACAGAGTTGGAATCACCAAGGATCTTCGTGCTTCGATGTATAATAAATTCCTGAAACTTCCGGTTTCATTTTTTACAGAACAAAGAAAAGGCGATATGATGTCGAGAATTTCCAATGATATCGGTTCCGTTGAAAGTGGAATCATGGGGAGTTTGGTCGATTTGGTCAATGCTCCTTTTATGATTATTTCATCATTAATCACGCTATTTATTCTTTCTCCACAACTTACTTTATTTTCATTGCTGGTGTTCCCGATTATGGGCGGATTAATCTCATGGGTCGGAAAAAGCCTGAAAAGACAAGCACATTCCGCTCAGGCGGAACTTGGAAATCTGTTTTCGTTGGTTGATGAAACTTTAAAATCATCAAAAGTAATTAAGATTTTTAATGCTGATAAAATCCTAAAAAACCGCTTCAATACCACGACCGATAAATGGCAAAAATATGCGATTGGCATGAGCCGCAGACGAGAACTAGCCTCTCCAATGAGCGAATTTCTTGGTTCAGTAACGATTTTAATTATCACATGGTTTGCCGGAACAGAAATCATCAACGGAACCAATAAAGATCCGGTTACCTTTCTAGCATTTATCGGAGTTTTCTTTCAAATTTTAGATCCTGCGAAAAAATTATCCAATGCGATCTCTGCAATTCAAGGCGGAATGGCAAGTTTAGAAAGGGTTGCCGAAGTTTTAGATTATGATTTAAAAGTAGAAGAAATTGCAAATCCTGTCGCAATTTCAACCTTAAAAGATAAAATTGAATTCAAAAACATTGGGTTTTATTATGATAAAGACAATGTCATCCTAAAGAATTTCAATCTCGTTATTCCGAAAGGGAAAACAGTTGCTTTGGTGGGACAATCCGGCTCAGGAAAAACCACAATTGCGAATCTTTTGGCGAGATTTTACGATGTTCCCGAAGGCGAAATTCTGGTCGATGGTGAGAATATCAAAAATTTAAAACTTAAAGATTATCGACATCTTTTGGGAATGGTAACCCAGGAATCCGTGTTATTTAATGATTCTGTATTCAACAATATCCTGATGGGAAAACCGGACGCTACCGAAGAGGAAGTGATGGCTGCCGCGAAAATAGCCAATGCTCATGAGTTTATTGAAGGTCTTCCGGAAAAATATTACACCAATATCGGCGATGATGGAAATAAACTTTCTGGCGGACAAAAACAAAGGGTTTCTATCGCAAGAGCTGTTCTGAAAAATCCACCAATCATGATTTTGGACGAAGCAACATCCGCTTTAGACACAGAAAGCGAAAGATTTGTGCAAGATGCTTTGGAAAAAATGATGGAAAATCGAACTTCGCTGGTTATCGCACACCGACTTTCAACCATTCAGAAAGCGGATTGGATTGTTGTGATGGAACGCGGAAATATCGTAGAACAAGGAACCCACGAGGAACTGATGAACAATAATAACGTCTACAGAAGACTGGTGGAATTGCAGAATTTTGGGTAAAATGAAAATAGCGGAACCATAAACAATAGTCTGTTTACTTTCCAATTTTCTTTTATTTAAGTTTCAAACTTTCAGGATCTTTTCTTACGCTAAAAAAATCTAAAACCAGAATTTCATCTTCCGAGATTGTGTAAAACATTTTCACATTGTTTTTTCCGACCAGCGCAAAATATATCTCATCCGAATATTTTTGATGTTTTACCAAACCACTCGAAATATTTCCCAATTCTTGGTTGATTTCTCTTTTAAGCGTTTCCAATTCCTTTCTCGTCCAACGAAGTGCGAGATAAGTACGGATTTCTTTTAGCGAGAATAAGGCTTGTTCTCGGAATACAATTCGCATAGATGTTGATCAAAATCTTGGTTAAATTGCTCTAAAGAAACGGTATTGGTAGAATCTGCAGTGTTTTTCAAATGCATTAAATGTTCTAAGATTTGATCTTTTTCTTCTTCAACTTTTATAACGCCTTTTATGTTTTGAAGAATTTTTTTCAACAAAGAAACATCAGCTTTTTCCATTTGGATATTTAAACGAATCGTATCCATAACCTTTAATTTTAAACAAAGTTAGCAATTATTTTAAATCCTATATTTAATCAAAATAAAATCAATAATTTAAACTTGGTTAAATTTTTAAATTACCTCATTGAAAAATTTTCAAATTTCATTACTTCCCAATCATCTTCTTAATCGAATTCAACTTCATCAAAGCCTCAATCGGCGTTAAAGTATTGATGTCGATTTTCGTTAATTCTTCCCGAATATTTTCAAGAACCGGATCATCTAATTGAAAGAAAGACAGCTGCATATTTTCATCGGTAATCGCTTTAGCAGAATCTTTAGAACCGCTTCGTGAACGGCTTTTTTCTAAAGTTTTCAACACTTCATTCGCTCGGTTTACTACTTTTGAAGGCATTCCGGCGAGTTTCGCAACATGAATCCCGAAGCTATGCTCACTTCCGCCCGGAAGCAATTTTCTCATGAAAATGATATTCCCTTTATTCTCCTGAATCGAAACATGGAAGTTTTTAATTCTTTCGAAATTCACCGTCATTTCGTTGAGTTCATGGTAATGTGTTGCAAACAACGTTTTCGCCTGAGTCGGATGTTGATGAAGATATTCCGCAATCGCCCACGCAATCGAAACTCCGTCGTACGTTGACGTTCCGCGGCCAATTTCATCCAACAAAATCAAACTTCTATCCGAAATATTATTCAAAATATTCGCGGCTTCATTCATCTCAACCATGAAAGTAGATTCGCCGGCCGAAATATTATCCGTTGCACCAACACGCGTGAAAATCTTATCCAAAACACCTATTTCCGCATATTTTGCAGGAACAAAACTGCCAATCTGAGCCATTAAACAAATAATAGCCGTTTGTCTTAAAATCGCCGATTTACCCGCCATATTGGGTCCGGTCACCATCATGATTTGCTGAGAATCTTTATCTAAAAATAAATCGTTTGGAATATATTTTTCGCCCAATGGAAGAGCGTTTTCAATGATTGGATGACGCGCTTCTTTCAACTCAATCGCAAAAGAATCGTTCAAAATCGGTCTGGTATAACTTTCGGAAACGGCCAGTTCCGAAAAACCAACTCCGCAGTCGAGCTCCGCAATAATTTTTGAATTTTCCTGAATCGCATCGATATAAATCATCACATTTTCGCAGACTTTTCGGTAAAGTTCATTCTCAATTTTCGAGATTTTTTCTTCAGCACCGAGGATTTGTTCTTCGTATTCTTTCAGTTCTTCGGTGATATATCTTTCAGCATTTACCAAGGTTTGCTTCCGAATCCAGTCTGCAGGAACTTTGTCTTTATGTGTATTTCTAACTTCAATAAAATATCCGAAAACACCATTGAAACTTATTTTTAAACTTGAAATTCCCGTTCGTTCGATTTCTCGTTCGCACATTTCGTCGAGGAAATTTTTTCCTTTGTTTTGCAAACCTCGCAATTGATCGAGTTCTTCAGAAATTCCGGTTTTTATCACATTTCCTTTTGCAATATTCACCGGAAGTTCCTCATTCAGGTAATTCTGCAAATACGTGATGAGTTCTTCAAGATTATTCAACGGTTCTATCCAGGCCAAAACTTCCGCAAAAGGATGCAGCAAATTTTTAATCTGATGAATATTGATTAAACTTTGGCGGAGGTAACCTACTTCTTTAGGTGAAATTTTTTCCGAAGCCAGTTTCCCTATCAAACGATCCAAATCTGAAATGGATTTCAGCAGCTGCTGAATTTCATATTTCAAATGATCTTCTTTATTGAAAAACTCAATTAAATTCAGTCTTCTATTGATTTCATCAACTGATTTTAATGGCAAAATAAGCCTTCTTCTGAGCAATCTTCCGCCCATCGGCGTTGCGGTTTTATCGATAATGTCGAGTAAAGATTTACCTTGCGGATGGCTTGGATAAACAATTTCTAGATTTCTTAATGTAAAATGATCCATCATCAGGTAATCATCCTGAGGAATTAACTGGATTTTTGTAATATGCTGTAAGAGAGCATGATGCGTGTCTTCAACCAAATACGCAAAAATAGATCCCGCAGCGATAATTCCGAGTTTCAAACCCTCAATCCCAAAACCTTTCAATGAATTGGTTTTGAAATGATTGGTCAATTTTTCGTACGCATAATTGTACTGAAAAGCCCAATCCTCCAACTTAAATGAGTTTTTGTTTTTAAGTTGCGAAGGGAGCACCGCAGATCTTTGGTAAATGATTTCGCTGGGATCGAAAGTATGAACAATGTGCAAAAGTTTCTCCAAGTTCCCTTCAGAAACCAGAAATTCCCCAGTGGAAACATCGACCAAAGCAAGCCCGTATTTTTCTTTTTCTTTATGAACGGAAAGCAAGAAGTTGTTCTTTTTCGAGGTTAAAACCTGCTCATTGAAAGTAACGCCGGGAGTAACGAGTTCTGTAACACCACGTTTTACGATACCTTTTACAGATTTTGGATCTTCCAGTTGGTCGCAAATCGCAACACGAAGTCCGGCTCTCACGAGTTTTGGTAAATAAGAATCCACGGAATGATGCGGAAAACCGGCAAGTTCGATATGACCTTCCCCGTTGGCTCTTTTGGTAAGAACAATTCCTAAAATTTGAGAAGTTTTGATAGCATCGGTACCAAAAGTTTCGTAGAAATCCCCAACACGAAACAACAAAAGAGCATCGGGATATTTCGCCTTGATGGTGTTGTACTGCGTCATTAAAGGAGTTTCTTTCTTTGCCATAAGTTGCTTTAGGCTTTACGCATCGTGCTTTTAGCCATATTTTTAGTTAATTTTGCCAAAAATACGAAAATGTCATCCACCAAGAAACTGAAACTAGAAGAATTAGGCCGTATCGATGTAGAAACCTTCAAACAAACCGAAAAAATTCCTTTGGTAGTGGTTTTGGACAATGTGAGAAGCATGCATAATGTAGGTGCGGTTTTCCGGACTGCGGATGCATTTATCGTCGAAAGAATTGTGCTCTGCGGAATTACGCCGCAACCGCCTCATCGGGAAATTCACAAAGCGGCATTAGGAGCAACAGAAAGTGTAGATTGGATTTACGAAAAACATATTTCTGATGCTTTACAGAATCTAAAAAACGAAAATTACAAAATCATTGGAATTGAACAAACCTCAACTTCGGTGTTGATGACGGATTACACCATTGATAAATCAGAAAAATACGCTTTAGTTCTCGGAAATGAAGTAGATGGTTTGACCGATGAAGCGCTTCCGATATATGATACATTCTTGGAAATTCCACAATTGGGAACCAAACATTCGCTGAATGTTTCGGTTTGTGGCGGAATTGTGATGTGGGAATTCTTTAAAAACCTAAAAATGTAGCATTTGAGAATTTTCATTTGGTACATTTTTAGATTTTTATTTAAAACAAAACATTATTTCCAACCTCCACCGAGCGCTTGATACAATTCAACTCCGGCTTTCATTTTGGCATATTCTGCATTGGAAATATTGAGTTCGGCGTTCAATGAATTTACGGATGCGTTGATCACTTCCAAATAGTTCGCCATTCCATAATTCACCAATTCCTGAGAATATTCCACCGATTTTTTATACGCCGTAAGTTCTTTTTTCTTGAGATCAATAAATTTATCTTGAGCTTCGTACACTTTCAAAGCATCAGAAACTTCTTTTCCTGCATTGAGAAGGGTTTTCCGGAAATTAAGATATGCTTTTTCTTTATTAGCCAAACTCACTTCGTAGTTGGTGCGAATTTGTCTTTGATTCAAAATAGGTTGCACCAAACCGCCTACAACATTAGCAAAAAGGGAATTGGCACTAAAAAGATGATCAATATCCAAACTTTGAACGCCACCACTTCCGGTGATTCTTAATGTTGGATAAAACTGTGCTTTCGCAGCTTTCGATAATTCAAAAGCGGCCATTAAATCGTATTCCGAAGCCATAACATCGGCTCTGTTTGATAATAAATTGGCTGAAAACCCGAGTTGATATTCCGCTGGCATTTTTTGTTTTGCCAAAGATGATCTTTCAATATTTTGAGAAGGAACACCCATCAAAAGGCTCATCGCATTTTCCAGAAGTGCAATTTGCGTATCGGTATCGATCAACAAAGATTGCGCGTTAAAAACAAGCGCTTCACTTTGTTGTACTGCTACTTCAGACAAGGTTCCGGCTTCTTTCAGCGCTTTGGTGGTTTCTAGATTTTTGTTTCTTAAAGCAATGGTTTCGTTGATGATCCTTTTCTGTTCATCTAATGTTAAAAGTTGATAATAAGCGGTTGCAATGGCGGCAACCAATTCGCTTTTCACGGCTTTATGCGCTGCAACAGTTCCTAAATATTGAGCCAATTGCGCTTTTTCCCGCGCTTTCATTTTACCCCAAATATCGGCTTCCCAAGAAAGATCTCCACTTACATCAAACAAATTATTGTACTGCCGATCACCGGAAAGTTGCCCAAGTTGGGTATTCAAAGATTGGGTTTGAAAAGTATAAGAAGGTCCCACAGAAAGCATTGGTAAATAAGCAGCTTTGCTTTGTTTAAGGTAAGCTTCTGCGGAAACGATATTTTGAAGCGCAATTCGGATATCCAAATTATTTTGTAAACCTTGTTCAATATGTTTCTGAAGAACAGGATCGGTGAAAATTGATTTCCAGGAAATACTTGCAATAGAAGCAGAATCTTTTGGAAGCGCATCCGTTCGGAAAAGGTTTTCGATGATATCTTTCGGCCTTTCGTATTTTTCGCGGGTTGCACAAGATGAAACCACAAAAACGGTCAACAAAATGAAAATGATTTTTATGTTTAGCTGTTTTTTCATTATTAAATATATTATTCCGCGAGGTTGAATTCTTTTTTCTTCAAAGGTTTAATTTTTTCCTGTAACCATTGGAAAATCACATACAATACAGGAATTGCCACCAGACCGAAAAATGTTCCAATTAATAATCCTGCCGCAGCTCCCGTTCCAATGGAACGGTTTCCGGAGGAGCCAATTCCCGAAGCGAAAACCAACGGAAGCATCCCGAAAATAAAGGCAAAAGAAGTCATCAAAATAGGTCTTAACCTTGCTTTTGCAGCGTTAATGGCGGACATTGCTAAGGTTTCGCCATGATTTCTTCGTTGTACCGCAAATTCTACAATCAGAATTGCATTTTTAGCTAAAAGTCCCACCAACATAATGAGTGCTATCTGGAAATAGATATTGTTTTCAAGACCTGCGATACTTTGACCGAAATACGCACCGATTACCCCCAAAGGAAGCGAAATAATTACCGCCAAAGGAAGAAGGAAACTTTCGTACTGTGCAGCAAGAATGAAATATACAAATACCAAACTCAAGATAAAAATAACCGCAGTTTGAGAACCTGAGCTTACTTCCTCTTTGGAAAGTCCAGTGAATTCTACAACGTAATCGGATGGCAATTTCTCGGCTGCAACTTCCTGAACAGCTCTAATCGCATCTCCTGTCGAATATCCAGGATTGTTTGATCCCGAAATCGAAATCGAAGTAAAGAGGTTATATCTTTCCACAGATTTCGGCCCGAAAGTTTTCTCCATTGTTACAAATTGCGAGACTGGAGTCATCTGTCCGGAAGCGGTTTTCACGTAAATACTGTTTAAATCCGCAGGTTCATTTCTAGCATCAGGAAAAGCCTGCACCATCACCCGGAATTGCTTTCCGTATTTGGTAAAATCTGCTGCGTAAACCCCTCCGATATATCCCTGCATCGTACTGAGGATATCCGATACCGAAACTCCGGTTTCTTTAGCTCTTGGAACATCAATCACCATTTCATATTGTGGATAATTGGTGTTAAAAGAGGTTTGTGCAAACTGAATCTCCGGTCTTTGCATCAAAGCACCCAAATAATCTTTTGCAACGGCATCCAGTTGTTTCAAATCTCCTCCTGATTTATCAAGCATCACTGCTGAAAAACCATCACTGGTACCAAATCCCGGAATACTTGGAGGTGAGAAAAACACAATTTTCGCATCAGCATACCGGCTTCCGAGACCAAATAATTTTTTGGTAATGGATTCTACAGATTGGTCCGAATCTTTTGATCTTTCGTCAAATGGTTGAAGTCTTATGAAAGCCTGACCAGCATTAGAACCTGATCCCGACATAAATCCTCGGCTTGCGGTGAAAGTTACGTTAGCAACTCCGGGAATTTTTCGGGCTTCACTTTGCAAATCCTTTAATACATTGTACGTTCTTTCCATCGACGCTCCCGGAGGAAGTGCAACGTCGGTAAAGATAATTCCACGGTCTTCTTTCGGTACAAATCCAGAAGGCATTTTAGAATTCGACCACCAGAAAAACAATCCTCCAATCGCAAAAATCACTAAAGTGATCCATTTATGCCGTAAAAGAAAAACAAAAAGTCTTCCGTATCTGTCAGTTGCTGATTTAAATGCCAGATTGAATTTATAGAAAAATTTATCTTTGAAATTCATCGAAGCGTATTCTTGATGATGGGCATGATTTGGCTTTAAAAATAAAGAACATAAAACCGGACTCAGCGTCAATGCATTCACTGCAGAAATTAAGATTGCGACAATCAAGGTAATTCCAAATTGCTGATAAAAGACTCCTGTAGGTCCCGTAATAAACGTAACCGGAATAAATACCGCCGACATCACTAAAGTAATGGAAATAATAGCTCCCGTAATATCATCCATCGCACTGATGGTTGCTTTCTTAGCATCGGCAATACCATTTTCCATTTTAGCGTGAACAGCTTCTACGACAACGATTGCATCATCCACCACAATTCCGATTGCTAATACCAATGCGAAAAGCGTTAATAAATTTAATGAATATCCGAATAAATTCAAGAAGAAGAATGTTCCAACAATAGAAACAGGAACTGCAATCGCTGGAATCAATGTAGAGCGGAAATCTTGCAAGAAAATATAAACTACGATAAATACAAGTACGAAAGCTTCCAGAAGTGTGTGAACTACTTTTTCAATGGAGGCTTCAAGGAAATCGTTCGTATCGAAATTGATGGTATAACCTACATCTTTAGGTAAAGTTTTTTCATTTTTCTCAAGGAACGATTTAATGTCTTTAATAATATCCTGTGCATTGGAACCCGGAGTTTGGAAGATTCCCATACTCACGGAGCTTCTACCATTGTTTTCACCTTTCGACGTGTAGGATTGCGCATCAAGTTTGATTTCTGCAACATCTTTTAATTTCAAAAACTGTCCATTTCCGAGGGACTTCAAAATAATATCGCCGTAATCTTTTTCTTGGTTAAATTTTCCTTTGTAGGTAATAACATATTCGAAAGAGCTTCCACTGTTTTGCCCCAGCTGCCCTGCAGCAGCCTCACGTGACTGTTCGTTGATGGCCGCGGTTACTTCGCTCGGTTCCAATCCGTAAGCTGCCATTTTTGATGGATCTAGCCAAATTCTCATGGAGAATGTTTTCCCTCCAAAAGCTTGCGCATCACCTACTCCACTGATCCTTTTAATCTCAGGAATTACATTAATATTAAGATAATTTTGAAGCCAAACTTCGTCCAAATCTTTATTTGCAGTATAAAAAGAAAGAAACATCAGTGCGCTGGTTTGTTGTTTCTGTACGATAACTCCGGATCGCGTAACATCCGATGGCAAGAGCGGTGTAGCTCGCTGTACTTTATTCTGTACGTTTACTGCTGCGATATCGGGATTTACTCCCTGTTTGAAAAAAACCTGAATTCTTGCCGATCCGTCATTTCCGGCAGAGGACGAAATATAATCCATTCCTTCAACACCATTGACCTGTTCCTCGATAGGAATTACCACACTATTCATCACTGTCTGCGCACTGGCTCCAGTGTAATTCGCGGAAATACTTACGGTAGGCGGAGCAATATCCGGATACTGGGTTACAGGCAATTGATTGAGTCCCAAAACTCCTAAAATTACAATCAGAATCGATATAACGCTGGATAAAACAGGTCTGTTAATAAACTTTTTTACCATTAGAATATTGGTTTTATGGCGTTCACAATTTCATCAAAATTCACCGGTTTGGGTTTTACTGCGGTTCCCGGTTTCAGCGTAGATACACCTTGCGCTACAATTTTATCTCCTTTGGTAAGACCGCTTTTTACCACCACCAAATTGTTGACACGATCCGTCACTCCAATCAATACATTCTGGGCGGTGTCCTTTTCCACTTTGTACACATAAACTAAACCTTGCTGCTCGAAAGTTGAACTTTCCGGAACAACCAACGCTTGATCATAGTGCTTAGGAAGTTTGATGGTTCCGCTATTTCCGTTGCTCAGTAATTTTGTGGCATTCGGGAAAGAAACCCTAAACTGAATGGTTCCGGTTTGAGAATCAATTTGTCCGGTTACCGCTTGTATTTTTCCTTTTTCCGGATATTTGCTGCCGTTAGCCAATTCCAGTTCTACCATCGGCATATTTCTTAGCTTTTCAGGAACAGTGGCACCTACGGAATCTTCCAGAAAGTCGAGATATTCTTTTTCGTTCATCGAAAAATAAGCAAAAACTTCGCTGGTATCGGAAACTGTAGTTAAAGGAACTTGATCAGTTGGTCCTACCAAACTTCCCACCTTTAGTGGCAATCTTCCGACAACTCCGGAAATAGGAGCACGAATAATGGAATAATTAATATTTTCCTGGACTCCTTTATAATTTGCAGAAGCTTGCGTAACATTGGCTGACGCTTGTTGTTGAGCTGCAACTGCTTGTGAAAGTTGGGCTTGTGCTTTAGCCAAATTCGCTTTTGCGGTTTCCAACTGGACACTGCTGATGATGTTTTTCTGTACCAAAGGAATCAGCTTATTTACTTCCACCTGCGCTGCATTCACATTGGCTTTTGCAGCATTCACATTGGCTTTTGCGGCGCTTACTCCGGATTGTGCAGCTCCAATTCCCGCTCTTGCGGCATCTGCTGATTCGTTCAACATATTCGTTTCCAAACGGAAAAGTGGTTGTCCCTTAGTTACATATTGTCCCTCATCTACCAAAACCTGAGTAATATATCCCTGAATTTTCGCCCGTACATCGTTATTCACGCGGCCTTGAATGGAAGTTGGGAAAGACAGATAACCGGTAACATTTTTCTCCTGAACCTCTACCACAGGAACTTCTTTTGGTCCCTCTGGTTTTTTTTCTTCTTGCTTTTTACAAGAAAAAACCGATAATATAGAGAAAGAAAAAATGACAATCTTATTTTTCATATTTAAATTTTAGGTAAAGTTTCTTCGATGTTTTGAATATTTTTATTTAAAAGCGATTTATAGTTTTCAAATCGTTGGATATGATGTTCTTCTGAGCAATTTCGATAAGCATTGAGTTTGTCCAGTATTGCAACTTCTTTTTTCAATCGGCTGATAATTGTTGTAAACCGAATTTGAATATAATTTTCATTAATGGTAAAGAAGCGTTTCCTTTCATTAAATTTATTAAAATCCAGGATTAAATCCGCATTCAGAAGCAAATTAAGGTTAGAAGAAACCGAACTTTTACTAGCAGAGAAAACTTCAACAAATTCCTCAAAACAAATTCCTTTTTTTTCAAAATCGAAAATTAAGTAAGTATAAATCTTTGCAGAAAGTGGCGGAAGATTTAGGGTTTCCCCATAAAACTTCATCATTTCACAAAATAACTCTTGGTCTATTTTTAGGGTTGAATTCATTATGTTGCAAATATATTAATTCAGTTCAGAACAAACCGAACCAAAAAATTGATTTAACAAAAAATTGGCATTGAAAAGCTTGCAAAATGACCACTTCAGCACAAGAAAGACATAAATTTTATTAATTTTGTTGCATGGATTTACGAGATCAGCTAAAAAACCTATTCCCGGAACATGAAGAGCAATACTTTGAAATACCGGCAGAAAAATTCGTTCAGAAAGAACCTTTGGTATGCAAATTTGAAAAAAAAGGCAGAAACGGAAAGCCCGTGACCTTAATCGAAGGTTTCGAAGGCGGGGACGAGGAATTGAAAATCATCTCAAAAAAAATAAAAACAACTTTGGGAATTGGCGGTTCGGAAAAAGACGGAATCATTGTAATTCAAGGAGATAACCGTGATAAAATCATGAAGATCCTTCAGGAAATGGGCTACAAAACCAAAAGAGTTGGAGGATAATTACTAATAAATTTTAATAGGACAAAAAAACTCCTTACCTTTAAAATCCTTTTTCCGAAAGGATTTTTTTAATTTAAAATATAAAAATATGATTAATAAACTAGCGGCTTCCGAATTGGTGCTTAATCCCGACGGAGGCGTTTATCACCTCAATCTTTTGCCGGAAGATATTGCCGAAAAAATAATATTGGTGGGTGATCCGGACCGTGTACCAAAAGTTTCAAAATATTTCGACAAAATTGAAATTAAAAAGAATAAAAGGGAATTTTATACCCACACCGGAACTTTGCGCGGAGAAAGGATTACAGTAATGTCCACGGGAATCGGAACGGAAAATATTGATATCGTGATGAACGAACTCGATGCGTTGGTGAACATCGATCTTAAAGAAAAAGAATTCAAAAGCGAACACAAAGCACTTCAGCTTTTCCGTTTAGGAACCTGTGGAAGTGTAAACCCACAGGTTGAAGTAGACAATATGCTCGTCACCCAAAATGTGGTGGGATTGGACGGATTGCTTCATTTCTACCAAGATTACCAATTCGAAAACCACTTCTCTAGAAATTTTCTCGAAAAATTCCCTTACGAAAGAATCAAGCCAATGCTTTATTTTTCCGACTGGGCAGAAGATATTTCCGACTATTATAAAGACGCAAAATACCACGGAAATACCGCAACTTTCCCGGGATTTTACGCTCCGCAGGGAAGACAATTGCGATTGAAAGCTTTAGATGATCAATTTTTGGAAACCTTAAACGATTTGGGTGTGACCAATTTCGAAATGGAAACTTCCGCAATTTACGGACTTTCCAAACTATTAGGCCACAAAGCTTTAACCGTAAATTGTGTTATCGCAAACAGGAGACGAGGCGAATTCTCCGCAGACCATCACGCTTCAGAAAAAAACATGATTGAATGGGTTTTGGAGCGGATCATCAAATAAAAAACATCTTGAAAATAAAAATGCGGCTCAACCAAACCGCATTTTTTATTGAGTTCTCACCCAGCAATCCTGAAGGTGATCATTCACCATTCCCGTAGCTTGCATGTGTGCGTAAACTACCGTAGAACCAAGAAATTTAAAACCACGTTTCTATAAATCTTTTGCCAACGCATCAGAAATTTCTGTCGTAGCAGGGACTTCTTTTAATTCTGAAAACTGGTTAACAACTGGTTTTCCACCGACAAAACTCCAGATGTATTCTGAGAACGTCCCAAACTCTTTCTGAACTTCCATAAACCTTGTCGCATTATTAACTGTTGCCAAAATTTTCAGGCGATTCCGAATAATCCCGGAATTTTGCATCAACTCTTCCACTTTTACGTCGTCATACGCTGCAATTTTTCGATAATTATAGCCATCAAAGGCTGTCTTGAAATTTTCACGCCGTTTCAGTATCGTGTACCAGGACAATCCTGCCTGGAAACTTTCGAGCACCAAAAATTCAAAAAATGTTTTGTCATCATAGACGGGCTTTCCCCATTCATTATCATGATAAGATCTGTACAAATCATCCTTTTCGCACCACGCACAACGAATTTTTTCCATGAACCAAAGATAGTTTTTGATCTGCTTACTTCAAAATTATCTGCTTGTCACAAATCAAAATTGGAGATTTAAGAAAAATTTATAGAAAATTTAACATCTATTTAAAAGTTTAGGAACAAATGTTGCAAATTAATATAATATCAAATTAATTTTTCACCAATTGCTAACTAAAAAAAATATTATTATGGACAGACAAGATTTCAACAAAGCAGAAGATGCAGTGAACGACGTAAAATGGACCGTAAACGATTATGCTGATAGAGCAAAAGATTATATCCGCGAGCAAAAAGAAAAAAACGCTGAACCTACCGCTGAAGGTTGGTTAGAAAGAGCGAAAGTAAATGTTTCCGAGGCTTGGGAAGATACTAAAGATGCTGTTTCTGATGCTTGGGAAAAAACAAAAGATTTGGCAGACAATACTTGGGAGAAAACCAAAGATGCTGCTGAGGATGCAAAAGCCGAAGTAAGAAAGGCTACCAATTAACAGAGAAATTTAAACTAAAAAAGAGAAACCTAAAGAAATTTGGGTTTCTTTTTTTATGCTGAAAACAATAAATATTTTAAATTTGTGAAAAATAATAATATTATGTCATACGGATTATTAAAAGGCAAAAAAGGAATTATTTTCGGTGCGCTGAACGATCAGTCGATTGCATGGAAAGTTGCAGAAAAATGCCACGAGGAAGGAGCTGAATTTATCTTATCAAACGCCCCTATCGCAATGAGAATGGGAGAAATAGATGAGTTGGCAAAAAAAACAGGTTCAGATGTTGTTCCGGCAGATGCTACATCAGTGGAAGATTTAGATAAACTTTTTGCACATGCTGAAGAAAAGTTCGGAAAAATCGATTTCATCCTGCACTCCATCGGTATGTCCGTAAACATTAGAAAAGGAAAACCATATACCGACCTAAATTATGATTTCCTTGAAAAAGGCTGGGATGTGTCTTCCGTTTCTTTCCACAAAGTGATGAAAGCTGCTTGGGACAGAGATATCATGAACGAATGGGGATCTATCCTTGCTTTAACTTATATCGCTGCACAACGAACTTTCCCGAATTACGGAGATATGGCCGATAATAAATCGTATCTTGAAAGTATCGCAAGAAGTTTCGGATACTATTGGGGAGAAAGAAAAGTGCGTGTGAACACTATTTCTCAATCTCCTGTAATGACTAAAGCAGGTGCCGGGGTGAAAGGAATCAGCGGATTCTTCAATTTCGCAGACAGCATGTCTCCACTGGGAAATGCCGATGCCTCGGATTGTGCAAACTATTGTGTAAGTCTTTTCTCGGATCTTACCAGAAAAGTAACGATGCAGAACCTTTTCCACGATGGAGGGTTTAGCAGCACTGGAGTTTCACAGAAAATCGTTGATAAATTTGAAGATTTATAATAGAAACAATTGATCAAATGAAAATCCGCCCCTTTTTGGAGCGGATTTTTTTATTTAAAATTTTCTATTTTTACAACTGATTGATCTCATTTACAAACAATTGCGTGATTTCATCCGTAGTTGCCCAAGAAGTGATAATTCGTATCGCTGAATGTTTTTCATCAATTTTTTTCCAAACGTAAAAATCGAATTTATCCGCCAATTTTTCAATTTGTTTTTGTGATAAAATGGGAAAAATCTGATTGGTGAAAGTTTCTGTTAAAAATGTACATCCTTTATCTTCAAATGCTTTTTTAATTTTCATCGCTTTTTCATTGGCATTTCTTGCCAAATCAAAGTACAAATCGTCTATCAACAATTCCTGAAACTGAATGCCGAGAAGTCTTCCTTTTGCGAGAAGCGCTCCCTTTTGCTTTAAATGAAATTCAAAATCCGGCTGCAGATCTTCATTACAAATCACAATAGCTTCTCCCAACAAAGCTCCGTTTTTGGTTCCACCGAGATAAAAAGCATCGCAATATTTCGAAAGATCTTCCATAACCAAATCGTTGGTTTCCGCCGTCAAAGCATGTCCCAATCTCGCACCATCCATGAAAAGATAAAGTTGATAACTTTTGCAAAAAGCAGACAAGTCTGCCAGTTCCTGTTTGGAATAAATTGTTCCAACCTCGGTAGAATTCGAGATATACACCAATTTTGGTTTCACCTGATGCGGAATATTGGTATGAAGATCCAAAACTTGCTGCAGATGTTCGGGTGTCAGTTTTCCATTTTCCGTTGCAATTCCGTGTACTTTGTGTCCGGTTGCTTCTATAGCCCCGGTTTCATTGGTGAATATATGACCAGTTTCTGCAGCGATTACGCTTTCATAAGGTCTTAAAAAAGCAGAAATAACAATTAGATTCGCCTGAGTTCCACCAGAAACCAAATGCACTTCCGCTTTTTGATCATTGATTTTATTTCGAATAAGTTGCGCCGCATTTTTCGAGTAATCATCGAGCCCGTAACCACTTTGTTGTTCGAAATTCAGTTGAGTAAGAGCTTCTAATATACTAGGGTGGCAACCTTCTGAATAATCATTTTTAAAGGAAATTTTCATGGTAAAAAGTATTGTAATAAGAGAATCCTAGATTCCGGCTGGTTAAAATTAGAAAAAAAGGTGATTAAACCCTCAAAAAAGGGTGATTTAACCCCAAATTTTATTCAATTTTTATATCATCTTTGTCATGTAAAAGCAAAGAAAAAAAAGAAAACTAATAACCATTTTAAAAATTAAACCAGACTAAACGACCACATTTTCTTTTGAAGTTTTCCCACAGATTAAAATACAATGTGATCTTTATGAGGTTTAATAAACGCACAATTCCCCTTGTGCGTTTTTTTTGTCAATTTATTATTGTTAGATTTGTGTCTCAAGCAATCTAACTTAATGATTTCCCTTAGCGAAGAAAATTACCTAAAAGCCATTTTTCACTTAATGAATACTGATAATACAGTAACCATCAACGAATTGAGCAAGGTTCTGAGCGTGAAAATGCCGAGCGTAAATAACATGATGAAGAAATTCGCTGAAAAAGGTTGGGTGATTTACGAAAGTTATAAACCTTTGAAAATTACAGTTGCTGGAAAAAAACAAGCTGCTTTGGTTGTTCGAAAACATCGTTTAACGGAAATGTTTCTGGTCGAAAAAATGAATTTCGGTTGGGAAAATGTGCATGAAATCGCTGAACAACTGGAGCATATTCATTCCGAAACTTTTTTCGATAAAATGGATGAACTCCTCAATTATCCTAAATATGATCCACATGGTGAACCCATTCCCGATAAAGAAGGAAACATCATTGCCCAAGATCTAAAAAAACTAAGCAACTGCAAAGTGGGAGAATCTGTCGTGTTCACCGCTGTTACGATTACCGATGAAGATTTTTTAAACTTCTTAAATAAAAACAAATTGGTTTTAGGAAAAGAAATCAAAGTCTTAAACATTGAAAAATTCGACAAATCAATGCTTGTTAAAATTCAAGAGGAAGAAATCGTACTAAGCAATATTGTTTGCGACAAAATATTGGTGAAACAATAATTTCACCTTCAAGAGTTTTTGGAACATTGCCACAATTGCCCTAACTTTGTAACATTCACAAAAAAATCAATAAAAATTAAAAATATGTCAAAAGCACTTTCGCAAGTTCCTTTCGCAGTGAACGAACCGGTAAGAACCTACGAACCAGGATCTGCCGAAGTGAAATCCTTAATAGCAACCTACAAAAAAATGTGGGCAGAAAAGGTAGAAATCCCAATGATCATCAATGGGAAAGAGGTGAAATCTGATGAAAAAATCGCGATTAGTTCTCCTCAGGATCACCAGCACGACCTCGGTTTCTACTACAAAGGAAATATGCAACATGTGGATGAAGCCATCAACACCGCTCTTGCAGCGAAAGAAAAATGGAATAACCTTGCTTGGGAGCAACGTGCATCTATTTTCCTGAAAGCGGCCGATTTAATCGCTGGTCCTTACCGCGATCAGCTCAATGCTGCGACGATGATCGGACAAAGTAAAAACGTTCACCAAGCTGAAATTGATGCGGCTTGTGAATTCATCGATTTCTTGCGTTATAATGTAGAATTTATGACGGAAATTTATTCTGAGCAGCCGGTTTCTGATACCGGAGTTTGGAATCGCTCCGAATATCGTCCTTTGGAAGGTTTTTGTTTTGCGGTAACTCCTTTTAACTTTACTGCAATTGCCGGAAACTTGCCAACGTGTATGGCAATGATGGGAAATGTGGTGGTGTGGAAACCTTCTGATAAGCAAGTTCTTTCAGCTAAAATCATCATGGATATTCTTACCGAAGCTGGATTACCTGCCGGGGTGATCAATATGGTTTTCACAGATGGTAAAGAAACTGCTGAGAAAGTTTTGGCTCACCGCGATTTCGCAGGATTGCATTTTACTGGTTCAACAAAAGTATTCCAAGGAATGTGGAAAATGATTGGCGACAACATTCACCAATACAGAACATATCCAAGAATTGTAGGAGAAACCGGCGGCAAAGACTTCGTCATGGTGCATCCATCTGCAAATGTAGATGCGGTTGCTACAGGATTGGTACGTGGAGCTTTTGAATATCAGGGACAGAAATGTTCTGCTGCATCTCGAGCTTATATTCCGAAATCTCTTTGGGATGATGTAAAAAATGCGATGGAAGCTCAATTGAAAACCGTGAAAATGGGAAGTCCAGAAGATCCTTCTAATTTTATCAATGCGGTAATCGACAAAAATTCTTTTGAGAAATGCAAAGGATATATTGAAAGAGCTGAAAAATCTGCAGAAGCTCAGGTAATTTTCGGTGGAAAATGTGACGATTCTAAAGGATGGTTTGTTCAGCCAACTGTAATCGAAACCACCAACCCTAAATATGAGTCGGTGACCGAGGAAATCTTCGGACCAATTCTTTCTGTGTTTGTATACGAAGATCAAGATTGGAAAGAAACTTTGAAATTGGTTGATGAAACGTCTCCATATGCACTTACAGGATCGATTTTCGCACAGGATCGTTATGCAATCGACGAGGCTTACAAAGCGTTAGAAAATGCTGCCGGAAACTTCTATATCAACGATAAACCTACCGGCGCAGTGGTTGGTCAGCAACCTTTTGGTGGGGCTAGAGCTTCGGGAACCAATGATAAAGCAGGATCTAAAATGAATCTCTTAAGATGGGTTTCTGTAAGAAGCATTAAAGAAACCTTTGTTTCTCCGAAAGATTACAAATATCCTTATTTAGGCTAATTGTGACACTTAACAAATTGAAACTCTGTCTTTATGGCAGAGTTTTTTTTATTGAAAATCTTATTAAGGAAAAAAAGAAAGGCTCTTTTTCCAGGAATGTGTACCCAACTGCATTTAACCGACTCACTCAGGATTTTAACAAAAAATTATATTTTTTAATAAATAGATGGCACGCTTTTTACAATTAGATAATTATCAAATTATTTTTTCAAAAAAATCACTTAAAACTTAAAATTATGAGCACTAAAAGAAACGGATTACTTGCACTGTTAGGACTAGGAGCATTAGCTTTTTGGAAGTACAAAAATTCTACCCCAGAAGAAAAACAAGCTGTTAAAGACAAATTCAACACAGCAAAAGACAACTTGAACAAATTTGGAACCGATTTGAAATCAAAAGCAAACGAGGTAGCTTCACAAGTTCAAAATAAAGTAGATGAAGCGAAAACTTCAGCACAAAATTCTGCAAACCAGAACTAAACATCGTTTTCATATATACAAAACCGCGATATGCTTTTTGCATATCGCGGTTTTATTTTAAACAATTCCGAAAAATTCCGGATTTATTTTGTTATCTTAATAAGGCATTGAAAGTGTCTCCTTGTCGGATATCTCCTGTGTTATAGCCTTTCATAAACCATTCTTTCCTTTGTGCGGAACTCCCGTGGGTAAATCCTTCCTGATTGATGTATCCTTGCGAACGTTTCTGAATATTGTCATCACCAACCGCCTCAGCTGCTGACATCGCTGACTCGATATCGCCTGGTTCTAAAATCTTTTCACGATTATCGGTTTGCTTTGCCCAAACTCCGGCATAGAAATCTGCCTGTAATTCAGTTGCTACGGAAACTCTGTTCATTTCGGCTTCTGAATATCTTCCGCTAGATCTTAACTGATTTACTTTCTGCGTAGTTCCGAGCAAGGTTTGTACATGGTGTCCAATTTCATGAGCCATCACGTAAGCAATTGAAAATTCCGTTACCTGAGCACCGAATCTTTGTTGCAATTCTTGGAAGAAACTCATATCCATATAAACTGTTTGATCTGCCGGACAATAAAACGGCCCCATCGCTGCTTGTGCCGCTCCACAACCGGATTGAGTGGCGTTTTCAAACAAAACTACTTTAGGTGCGCGATATTGCATCCCATTTTCTTGGAAAATTTTGCCCCAGGTTCGTTCATTTTCAAAAGTAACCATTTGTACAAATTCTCTCACTTTCAACTCATCCGGAGTCAAATCTCTTTGCTCGGTTTGTTGCGTAGAACTACTCATTCCGGAAGAGAGAATCGCTGAAGGATCACCTCCAAGGAAAAAGATAATTGCCGCAATAATCAGCGTTCCTAAGCCGCCTCCAACAAGCATTCCGCCTCCTCCACCAGAACCTCTGCGGTCATCTACATTATCACTTCTATTGTTTGTCCATTTCATAATGAATATCGTTTAAATAAAATTTGAAATTAAAGATATTAAAAATTATTGATTGAGCTTATTTCGCTTTAACCAATTACTTGTTGATTAATATACGGATACCCAATCATTCACCCAATTCTGCCACAGAAATTACAGCGCCAACAAACTACTCGATAAAACAGATACAAAAATATCGCTGAGCAATCCTAATAATATGATTTTTAAACTTTCAAAAATCCCAAAATCTGCGTTGGTAATCGGATGAAAAATAAAAACAACTCGTAAAACCAAAGACACCACGAGATAAAAAATCCCTAAGTACAAAAACGGTTTGATTTTTTAGAATCCATTTATAAGTATTTATTCCTCTCAAATTCATAAAAAAGGAGATTTAAATTCATAGTAAAACTACAAATTTCCGAAACCAATATTCCCTTTTTTCTCAGAGAGATTTCTTTTAAAATCAATCATTTGCAAAGATGTTACTGCCGCCTCTATTCCTTTGTTTCCTAAGCTTCCACCGCTTCTGGCGATGGATTGTTCTTTGTTGTCATCGGTCAACAGACAGAAAATAGTGGGCACATCAGTTAAAATATTACAATCTTTAATTCCTTGTGCAACTGCTGAACAAACATAGTCGAAATGCGGAGTTTCCCCACGAATCACACATCCAATCGCAATCACCGCATCGAATTTTCTTTCTTTGCAAAGTTGCATTGAAGCATAATTGAGTTCAAAAGCGCCCGGAACTTTAAAAATTGAGATATTTTCTTCTTTTACGCCTTCTTTTTTCAAAACTTCTACCGCACCGTCGCGAAGATTATGGGTTACAAAATCGTTCCATTCAGAAACAACAATGCCAATTCGAAAAGAACCGGCATCATTAATCTGTAATGGTTTGTAATCTGAAAGATTTACCGTTGCCATTGTATATTTTATTTAGTAATATTTTACCATTTCGATATAGGAATCGGACATTCCGTTATCGTAATCTTGATATTTTTCGTCGATGGTAGAGAAGTATTTCTTCGCTTCAGCATTCTTTTTCAATGCTAATGCTACTAAACCTGCTTTTCTTGTGAAATAGTAAGAAGTGTAAGGATCATCTGATGCAGAAGTTGCTTTGTCTAATAATGATAAAGCTTCGTCATTTTTATTAAGGTTTATTTGGCAATCAGCCATTGCACCGTACTTCAAAGCCATCAAGATTTTATTTCCTGAAGAAAATTTATCAAGCAGGTCATATGCTTCTTGGTATTTACCTTCTTTGAATTTCAAAAGACCTGCGTTGTAAGCAGCAAGTTTCCCTACTTTAGTCCCAGAATATTCCTTGTATGTTCCCAAATAACCAGGATTTGCAGCAGTTTTTCCGCCTAAAGCTAATTCTTCTTTTCCGTCAGCTAAGTTTTTCTGAGCTGCAAGATAACTCAATGTAGCTTCTTCGTTTCTTGGTGCTACATAAAATTGCTGAAATGCAAAATAGCCTAACACTGCGATAACCAAAGCACCAAAAACAGTAATTAGTGTTTTAGAATGTTTTTCTAAAAAACGTTCTGTGTCCAATGCGCCACGGTCCAAATCTTTGAAAATTTCTACAGTTTCCTTTCCTTCTAGATCTTTTCGGTGGATGTTCGCTTTATCTTTTGCCATAATAGTATTAAAAATTGAAGTGCAAATTTAGATGTTTTATAACGATTTACAAAATTATGTCTGAAAAAACATTTTCTTTATTAAAAACACCGCAAAATAATGATTTTTTGAGAAGAATCTTATGCATCTTAATATTCTAAAATGCTGTAAACTTCTGCATTGAATTTCTTCAGAAGTTCCTCGCCGCGAAGGTCTTTTAAACCAATTAAAAAACTGAATTGAACAACCTTTGCCCCTTGTTTTTCAACCAATTGTGCTGCAGCTTGGGTGGTTCCTCCGGTTGCAAGCAAATCGTCGTGAATCAGAACTCTTTGTCCGGGTTTTATTTGTCCGGTTCGCATTTGGATTTCTGCCGAACCGTATTCCAGATCGTACTTTTCACCAATGAATGGTGGCGGTAGTTTTCCAGCTTTTCTGATCAAAATAAAAGGCACTTCCAATGCAACTGCTATCGCAATTCCGAAAAGATAACCGCGACTTTCAATTCCACAAACCGCATCTACTTTTCCCCGGCTGAAATTCACAAGATCAGCGATTACATCTTCGTACAGTTTCGGTTTAAGAAAAATCGGTGTGATATCTTTAAATTGAATCCCTGGTTTCGGAAAATCTGGAATATTTTCTATCGTATTTTCTAAATTTCGGATAAGTTCGCTTTTACTCATTTTTAATTGATTTTATAGCTTGAAATCTTCCATTCTCCGTTAACATTCTTTAAACCGAATGTCACCAAAAGCGAGGTGGTTTGCCCATTTTTATCAGTTACATCGTAGGTAGCGTTCACACTTGCGTTATTGCTACTTACACTATTTGTAGTGATATTTTTTACATTAATATTTTTCACAGCACCAAACCCGGTAGTCGGGTTGGAAAACGTTTCATAAGAACCCCAACTTGGATTATCCGACGTATCGTAGGCTCCTTTCAAGTTCTTCGCGCTCAAATTATTTAAAAATTTAGATACACTAGTTTTGGGATCTGCTGTGGCTGCTACAGGCGTTTCTGTAGTGGTTGCAGTTTGATCTGGGATTACAGATGGATCAGCAGTTACGTTGGTCGGATTATTAGCCGAATTTCCTGTAGGCATTAATAATGCTTTTGGATTTACAGTCACACCGATTTTGGACATTTTAAAGGTTTTCTTGGTTGTCTTTACAGAAACGGTGATGTCGATTTGGTTATTGGAAATTTTCTCGGCCGGCAAAGATGCAAATCGCATATTAAAGCCTTTGAAATTATTATCCAACATCAAATTTTTGGAGGTAAGAATTCTACGTCCGTTGCTGAAAACTTCAAGAACCGTTTCCAAAGCTGCTCCTTCGAAGACAATTGGGTTTCCTGAGCGATCGACCAACCTTGGTACGATTTGTAAGGATTTTGGACCTAAAACACTATCAACCGCCATAGGTTTTGTAATAATATTTAAGGAACTTGCCGAAATATCATTTGGATCCGATTCTTTTGCCATTTCATTTCCGAAAATATTCATTTCACCTAATGAAGGTGGTCCCGTACTGCTCCAGTCGATTCCATTTTTTTTGGCTACTTGATCTGCAAGTGCGAAAATCTCGGGAACTTTTTTTCCATCAATTAATTTTCCTAAAGCGTTCAGTTCGTTCACATCACCATCCGCTTCCACCCCGAATGTTTTCAGGATGTATAAAGCCTCACTGAATTTCACTTGCTTTAAGGTATTTAAACTCGATGCCATATCATTAATACTCGATTGCAAAGTTTTGGTATTGGTAGCATCTACGGAATCTTTCTTGCAAGAAATCATTAAAAAGCAAAAAAGAAACAAAAACACGATTTTCTTCATAAGTGATGGGTTTATTACAAATTTAAAAAAATTCCCGACAATGCCGGGAAATATTTTTTTTATGGTGATATAACAGCGTCCTCGTACAAAGTCTTCCAATTGAAATCTATTTTTGAAAAAATAATCATCTTAAAACTCAATGTTGAATTAGAAATGTTCATCTTTGAATTAAAAATATTCTTGATTGATTTAAAACAACTCAACTTTGAATTAAAAAGATTCATCTTTGAGTTAAAAAGATTCTTCTTTGAATTAAAACAACTCAACATTGAGTAAAAAAGGTTCAAGATTGAATTAAAAAGACTCTTCGTCGAATTTAAAGAGTTTAACATTAAGAATAAAGTCCTGATAATCGAATTACCAGGACTTTTGTATATTGGAATACCTTAATTAGAAAGGGTATTCGTAAATTTTAGACTCTTTAAGGAATGGGTTACCTTCCGGAAGTAATTTCAGCTTAGAAAGCGCTGTCATTACCACAAAGATGAATAAACCTACTCCGAATAGTACTGATCCTAAATTCAACAATAGAACTTCAGGAGTTTTCCAATAAGGGCCTACCGTTCCCGGCATCACCATATTAAAATAATCTAACCAATGTCCACAAAGTACAACTACCGCCATTACAGTAACCACCGTATAATTTCTCTTAATGCTAGAACTTACTAATACCAAAAGTGGAATAAGGAAGTTGATAATCAACATTGGTAAAAATGTTGGAGAATAATATTTGAATCTTCCGAAGAAATAGTTAACCTCTTCCGGAACGTTAGCATACCAATACAGCATGAATTGAGCGAACCAAGTATAAGTCCAAAGCATACTGGTAGCGAAAAGGAAAACTCCTAAATCGTGTAAGTGATTATCATTGAACTGAGGTAAAAATCCTTTTTTCTTTAAATAAACACTGATCAGAATAATAGCAGCGATAGAAGACGAAAGACAGCTTACCATCGCGTACCAAATATACATTGTAGAATACCAGTGCGGGTCGATTGACATCAACCAATCCCAAGCCCATGCTGCAGAAGCAAAACCAAAGAATGCGATGTAACCAACACTCCAGCTGTAATAGCTTGCATAGACTTTTCTACTTTTGGTTTCGTCAACTTTTTTTGAAAGAGATTTCAGTTTCCAAGCGAAGAATGAGGCTCCAACTACATAAATAATCGTTCTGATCGCGTAGAAAGGAATATTAAGGAAAATCTTCTTTTCAAAAAGAATAGCGTCGAAGTGAACATTTCCTGGTTCTGTCAATTCGGGATCCATCCAGTGAAAGAGATGCCCTTGGTGAGTGACATTCAAAATCATAATGATCAATAGGATTGCACCACCATAAGGAATATAAGAAGCAATCGCCTCCATAACTCTTAGAATGATGATAGACCAACCTGCGTGTGCCACATTCTGGATACAATAAAAGAACAATGCACAACAGCTTAAAGCAAATAAAAACACAGCAACTGTGTGAATAGCCGCCAATGGCTGATTGTGAACTTGCAAGGTCGCATGTTCCAAATGAGCTTCGTGATCTTGTGGACCAACCATTTCGCTGGAATGAGTAGGTGCATGATTTCCTCCGGCATGTACCGCTTCCATCATGTGTTCTATCTTTTCAGGGCTTAATGATTTATTCATAAAATAACCTGCACCAAAAAGCACTAATCCCAGAGCGATAAATATGATTGAATATAATCTTAATTTAGGTGAAAAACTATACATTTTTTAATACTTTTTTATTTTTGAGGAATAGTTGTTACACTTGCTGAAGCAACGACAGGAGTTGCGGGAGCAATTCCGCCTTTGAATGCACTCATTACATACATTGCGACTCTCCAACGGTCACCCGGTGTAAGTTGCCCTGCATAAGAACCCATTGCGTTTCTACCATTGGTTAAAACATAATGTACAGATCCTACCGTCATTTCTCTGTCCGCATAATTAGGAACACCAGAATAAGCTCCACTTACTACTATTGGACCTTGTCCGTCTCCTCCTGTACCATGACAAGCTGAACAAGTTTTGTCGTACAAACCTTTTCCTCTTTCTATATCAGCTGCTTGGTTAGCAGGATTAAGTGGAGAAGTTGTAATGGTTTTAGACTCATCGTAACCAGCATTATATTGATCAGGAGTCATTCTATCATTAGCAGCAACATCTGCAACTCCATCTTTATCATGAACAACAGTACCATTTACAGGTCCTAAGCCAGTAGCCCCATTATTTTTAACGAAAGCAGGAATCTCATTCTCATGAGTTGAATATGCATCTTCAGCTTTCATCAAAGGATCATAAGCTACAGGATAGTACATATCCGGAAAATACACTAAAGGCGGATTTTCTTTACTGCAAGAACTTAAGGAAATTGCTGCAAATCCTAAGATAGCTGTAATTTTTATAATATTCTTTGTCATTTTAAGCATCTTTTACAGTTATTTCTTCAACACCGGTATCAATCAGGATTTGCTTTACAGCATCCACATTATCTGTAACAAATTCCATCATGAATTTATCATCGGTAGTTCTAGGATCCGGGTTTTGAGGAGGACATCCTGGGTACATTTTGTTTCTTACCAAGAAAGTAAGCGACATCATGTGAGCTGCACAGAATACCATTAATTCAAACATCGGAACCACAAATGCAGGCATGTTGTGCGCCCAATCGAAAGCTGGTTTACCACCAATGTTTTGTGGCCAGTCGTGATTCATAGTGTACCATGTAACCAAGCTACCGATAGTAACTCCATATACTGCATAAAGAAAAGCAGCATCGGAAATTCTGGTTTTTCTAAGACCTAAGGCTTTATCAAGCCCGTGAACCGGAAACGGAGTATAGACTTCGTCTATTTTAATTCCTTTGTCGTTGAATGCATGTACGCCGTTCATTAAATCATCGTCGTCTGCATATATTCCAAATATTCTTTTAGTGGTGCTCATCTTCTTCTTTTGCTTTATAAGTTTCACCAGATATTTTCAAAATAGACTTTAATTCAGCCTGTGCAATTACAGGGAAAGTTCTGGCGTACAATAAAAATAACACTCCGAAAAATCCTATCGTTCCAAGGAATACTCCTACATCAATGATGGTTGGTTTAAACATGGTCCATGAACTTGGTAAATAATCTCTTGAAATGTTGATAACGATAATATCAAATCTTTCAAACCACATCCCGATATTGATAATCAAAGCAATAATAAATGTTGCAAAGATGTTGGTTCGTACTCTTTTGAACCAGAATGCTGCAGGAACTACAAGGTTACAGATAATTAGCGACCAGAATGCCCACCAATAAGGACCTGTAGCTGCTCCAGGAGAAAGATAAGTAAAATCCTCGTATCTTGATCCTGAATACCATCCTATGAAATACTCGGTTGCATAAGCTACAGTTACCATTCCACCTGTTACGATGATTACGATGTTCATAATCTCAATGTGGTACTTGGTGATATAATCTTCCAAGTGACAAACTTTTCTTGCAACAAGCAATAAGGTTTGTACCATTGCAAATCCTGAGAAAATTGCTCCCGCAACGAAATACGGAGGATAGATGGTAGAATGCCAACCTTTAATTACCGAAGTAGCAAAGTCAAAGGATACCGTGGTGTGTACCGAGAATACCAATGGTGTAGCTAAACCAGCCAATACCAAAGATAATTCTTCGAAACGTTGCCAGTGTTTTGCTTTACCACCCCATCCGAATGCTAAGAATGTATAGATTCTTTTCGTCCAAGGAGTTTTAGCACGGTCTCTGATCATCGCAAAGTCAGGGATTAATCCCATAAACCAGAATACGGTAGATACAGAGAAATAAGTTGATATTGCAAATACGTCCCAAAGTAACGGTGAGTTGAAGTTAGTCCAAAGTGAACCAAACTGGTTTGGCAAAGGGAATACCCAATAACCTACCCAAACTCTACCCATGTGGATTACAGGGAAAAGTGCTGCTTGTACCACGGCGAAAATCGTCATCGCTTCAGCAGAACGGTTTACTGACATTCTCCATCTTTGTCTAAATAATAAGAGAACGGCAGAAATTAGGGTTCCTGCGTGCCCGATACCTACCCACCATACGAAGTTGGTAATATCCCAACCCCAGTTGTTGGTTCTGTTGAGTCCCCATGAACCGATACCGGTACCAATGGTGTAGGCGATACAGCCAAATCCATAGATGAATAGCGTTAAAGCAATCCAAAATGAAATCCACCAAAGTTTTCCGGCTCTTTCTTCGATAGGTCTTGCGATATCTTCTGTAATATCGTGATAAGTTTTGTGACCAATAATTAAAGGTTCCCTTATCGGAGCTTCGTAATGTCCTGACATTTTTTACCTATTTATTATTTTTAAACATTGTTTTCTTTTCTGTTTCTCACTTTGGTATGGTAGAAAACGTTTGGTTTTGTACCAATTTCTTCCAGCAAGGTGTATCTTCTGTTTGTGCTGTATAATGCTCTTACTTCTGAAGTTTTGTCATTCATATCCCCAAACTTCATCGCTCCTGTAGAACAAGCATTCACACAAGCAGTAGAGAATTCGCCATCCTTTACTTTTCTACCCTCTTTCTTCGCTTCTAGGATGGTGTTCTGTGTCATTTGGATACACATTGAACATTTTTCCATTACCCCTCTTGTTCTTACCACAACATCTGGGTTTAGAACCATTCTTCCTAAATCATTATTTTGATTGAAGTCGAATTTATCATTAAGGTTATAAGTAAACCAGTTGAATCTTCTTACTTTATAAGGACAGTTGTTCGCACAATATCTTGTACCGATACATCTGTTATAAGCCATTTGGTTTTGACCTTGTTTCCCGTGAGAAGTAGCCGCTACTGGACAAACTGTTTCACAAGGAGCATGATTACAGTGCTGACACATTACCGGTTGGAAGATCACATCAGGATTATCCGCTGGGTGGTTTAGGATTCCGCTTTCTTTATCGAAAACGTGACCATACATACCAGGAACATTAAGATCAGCAGAGATAGCTTCTTCCTGAGACAGTTTGCTATCTTTATTTTTATCAATTTCCGCAGGAACCGAAGTAGAATAATAACGGTCAATTCTCAACCAGAACATATCTCTGGACATTCTTACTTCCTCTTTACCTACAACTGGAACGTTATTTTCCGCTTGACAAGCGATTACACAAGCTCCACATCCTGTACATGAATTTAAATCTACAGATAGGTTAAAATGTGGTCCATCAGTATCATCGAATGCATCCCAAAGGTCGATTTTTCCAGCTGGTAAAGCACCACCAATGGTATGATATTCTAAAGGCTTGTTCCAACCTAATTTTTCATCGTCGAATTTCACATTAAGGAAAGTATCCAGAGGAACTTCTCTTGCGATTTCGTAACGACCCATCAAAGTATTTTGAAGCTGCATTCCTGCAAATTCATGCTCGTCACCTGTTTTTTCAATTTTTACATTGGATAAAACCGAGTTCGAACCATCAAACAAAGGATATGCATTAACACCAGTTTCTGCTACTTTACCTGAACCTTTTTTACCATAACCTAACGCCAATCCCATAGATCCTTCCGCTTGTCCCGGCTGAATAAATACCGGTACATTCTTGATGGTAACGCCGTTTACCGTAAGATTTACCACGGATCCGTCTAGCTGCATTCTTGCATTTAGATCATTATTAAGTCCTAATTTTTCAGCATCTTTAGGAGAAACAGTTAAGTAATTATCCCAAGAAAGTCTGGTAATTGGATCTGGCATTTCCTGCAACCATGGGTTATTGGCTTGTGTACCATCACCGATAGAAGTTTTGGTATAAAGAACCAATTCCAAATCAGACGCTTTGAAACCAGACAATTGAGCTACTGCTTGAGCAGCATTTCCGCCGGCATAAGAAAGTGTGGTAGCAATTCCACCTTCTAAAACTCCGTTATAAAGAGCTTTGTTGAAAGTAGTTCCACCGATATAGGAAGCTGCATTAGCTTTCAAATAGTCATAATAGTTATTCGCTGCGCTATTTTTACCATTCATCCAAACCAAAAGAGATTCTTCAATCTGTCTTGACTTATAAATTTTCTGAATGGTTGGCTGCATCAAAGTATAAACTCCGGTTTGTGGAGTCATATCTCCCCAAGATTCCAACCAATTGGCAACCGGGATAACAGCTTTCGCTGCTTTGTACATTTCATTTTTCTTATCTGCAACAGCAACTACACAAGGTACTTTTGCTATTAATTTTTTGAAATCTTCCCCTTTATTGTTTGAATAAATTGGGTTAACATTGTTGGTAATCAATACACCAACTTGACCTGCATTCATCCAAGATAAAAACTCTTGATATCTTAACGCATCAAATTCTTTTAAGAAACTAGCTTTCCCTGTGAAAGCAGTAGATCCCAATTTTTGGTTGATCAAATGTGCTAAAACATGAGCCGCTTTCGAACCATCAGCAAAAACAACAGCGTTGCTGCCTTTTGCTTGCAATTCTTTCACGATTTCAGCTGCTTCTTTGCTTGTCGCGCCTCCATTTAAACCATTGTAAACTTCTACAAGAACTTTGTTTACAGCACTTGGTTTCAATTTAATTCTAGTATCAGCATTTGCCCCCGTTAAAGACATGTTGGATTCCACTTGAATGTGTCTCAACATATCTGGACCTGGTTTTCTAGCAGCAGCATAAGAAGTTTCTAATGAACCTCCGTTATAATCGCCTAAGAAATCAGCTTGGAAAGAAACAACCAACTGAGCTTTTGCAAGGTCATAAACCGGCAATGCTCTTTGTCCGAAAACTTCCTGAGCAGCATCTAAAGCTGCAGTATGAGGGATTGCATCGTAAGTAACTAATTCCGCTGTTGGATATTTAGCTTTAAAGTCTGCAAATAATTTTTTGAAAGTTGGTGATGCGTAAGAATGAGATAAAACCACGATTTTCTTACCTCCAGCTTGCGCATCTGCCAAACCTTTTAGAACGAAATCGTCAACATTGTTGAAGGTATCGTCTTTTCCATCCAATTTGGGCTGCTTTACTTTATCATTATCATAAAGTGAAAGTACAGCTGCTTGAGCTCTAGCACTGGTTTTACCCAATTCTTTAGCTAAAGGATTTGGTTCTATTTTGATTGGTCTACCTTCTCTGGTTTTTACTAAAACGCTAGCAAAATCGTATCCGTCGAAATAAGTTGATGCGTAATAATTAGGAATTCCTGGGATAATTTCGTGGGGTTTTACCACGTAAGGAATTGTTTTAAGAACCGGAGCTTCACAAGCTGCTAAAGTAACCGCTGCTGTGGAAAATCCTAAAAGCTTTAGGAAATCTCTTCTTGAAGTTCCAGATTCATTCGATTGACCATCTCCCAATAACTCATCCACCGGAATTTCGTTCTGAAATTCTTTTTGAGCCAGCTTAGCATTTAAGCTTGGATCTTTCAGTTCGTGAATACTTCTGAATTGTATTTTATTTGAAGCCATTGATACTTCTAATTTTTGTTATTAATAATGACATTTACCACACTCAAGACCTCCAATTGCATCTACCGTAATCTTCGCACCTGAACCATATTGTTTTTTCAGTTTTTCGTGTAGATTTTTGAAGTACTCTTTATTATAACCGTTGTTCATATCAACTTCTGTTGTTCTGTGACATTCGATACACCAACCCATTGTAAAATCATTCGCCATTTGCACAACATTCATGGTATCAATTTGACCATGACAAGCTTTACAGACAACATCAATCTTAGCATCAGGATTCTTTTTGTTGAAAGAATTGATAATCGCTTGCTCACCTGCTACTACGTGTTGAGAGTGATTGAAGTACACGAAATCAGGCATATTGTGAATTCTAGTCCACTCTACTGGCTGTGTTTTGCCTGTGTATTGTTGTTTTTCAGGATCCCAACCTGTTGCTGCATAAATTTTCTTGATTTCGCCGTCATAGAAAGCTTTGTCTTTTCCTGGCTCCATATATTTTCCGTTATACTCAGAAATAGTTCGGTGACAGTTCATACAAACGTTCATAGATGGGATTTCGGAAACTTTACCATATTTCGCAGAGGAGTGACAAAGTTGACAGTCAATTTTATTTTCACCCGCGTGAATCTTGTGCGAGAAGTAAATTGGTTGCTCCGGCTTATACCCTTTATAAACTCCGATCCACATCATCCAGTTCCAAATTCCATAAGCAGCTAATACTCCGAGAACCACCAATATTCCTTTGCCTACATAGTGATATCTCTTGTACATATCAGCAAATGAAGTAGCTCTAGTTTCATTAAGTCCTGCTAATTCTTCGGATTGCTGAAGTTTTACAAGTTGTCTTAATTTAAATAGCAACCATAACAAAAGACCACCGATTGCAAATAAAGAAATTAAGATAATTTTAGAATTAGCCGATTCTTTTTCTGCCGCTTCCAAAGCCGCCATAGAATCCGTTCCAGCAGTAGACGCTGCATCCGCTGCAGGTTCTGGCGCCGGCGGATTGGTGGTATACTCTAAAATATCATTAATATCCTGATCGGAAAGAGCAGGAAACGCAAGCATTTCCGTTTTATTAAACTTTTCGTAAACTTCATTGGCATATTTATCGCCAGAAGCTCTCAAAGCTTTATTGTCTTTAATCCATTTGTGAAGCCAATCCGTGTCTAGATTTTGCTCTTTTTTAAGTCTGTCTACTACGCCGCCTAATGCAGGCCCAACCATTTGTTTGTCCAATGCGTGACACGCGGTACAGTTCGCTTTAAAAAGCTTTTCACCGTTCTTAGCATCTCCTTGAGCGTAAATAGAAGCACTGGTCGACAGCAATAGACCTATTGCGATAAGACCCCTTTTGTAATGCTTTCTCCAACTAATCATTTATAAAATCTTGGGTTAGTAAAATATTTTGAGTTTACTTTTCAATAGCGCAAAAATAAGACTTTTAACAGAAAATTAACGCTGGAAGAAAGAGCAATTGCCGTTTTTACTTAATTTGTATTAATTCTAAATAACAAATGTTGGTATGATTTTTATTTGTTATAAATTTGCGAAAAATAATTTTTTGATGAAATATATCCTTAAAATTTTCACCGCGTTTTCTTTCGTGATGATGAATCAGATTGACGCCCAGCAAGTTGTGAAAAACGATACCATTTCCGGAACACCACTTACCATAAGTATGGACAAAAAAGTGGATGATCTACTTACAACGATGGAGAATAAATGCGCTACCACAATTGCAAATTCCTCTTCAGATAACACTCCCAGAACATCTACACCAAAGATTACCGTACCGGAAAAAGAACTTTCCCGTGCTGAAATTTGCAGAAGAAACCCAAGAATTATGGGGTATAAAATTCAACTTGCAGTAGTAAAAAGCAACGAAGAAGCCCGCGAAGTTGGGATGTATTTCCGCAGAAGATTTCCTAACATGAAAGTAGAAATCGATGCTTCGCTACGACCAAATTATAAAGTGATGGCAGGCAGCTATATTTCCAAGCAAAGCGCTGCAGGCGATTTAGCGAGAATTAAAAACTATTTCAAAGGTGCAATTGCTGTTCAGTATCGAGTTTTCTGCGTTGAAGCAAAATAATTTTCACATTTTTAAAATCAAAAAAGCTCAGAAAATTTTCTGAGCTTTTTTATTTAAATCGAATTTCAATTTTAGTTTTTCACCAACAGTCGGAAACCTTCGCCGTGAACGTTGATAATTTCCAAACCGTCATCATCTTTCAATAATTTTCGAAGTTTTGCGATATACACATCCATACTTCTCGCGGTGAAATAGTTTTCTTTTTTCCAGATTTTCCTAAGCGCCAAATCTCTCGGCATGAAATCGTTTCGATGCAAGCATAGCAATTTCAGCAATTCGTTTTCTTTGGGCGAAAGTTTATACTCATTATCGCCAACTCTCAACTGACGAAGCATCGAATCGAAGAAAATATTGGAAATTTTAAATTGTTCTTGCTCTTCATCTTCCAAAACTGCACTTCTTTGCAATATCGCTTTAATTTTATACAACAAAAGCTCTGTATCAAATGGTTTGGTGATATAATCATCGGCTCCGAGTTGATAACCTTTCAAGATATCTTCGCGCATATTTCTCGCAGTGAGGAAGATAATTGGGGTGTTTTTATCAATTCTTTTAACGTCTTCAGCTAAACTGAAACCGTCTTTTTTTGGCATCATCACATCGAAAATACAAATATCAAATTCGTTTTCCGTGAATTCTTTCAAACCTTGTTCACCATCTGTTGCAAGGGTAACTTCGAAATTATTTATGGTTAAATAATCTTTTAAAACAGCACCAAAACTTTGGTCGTCTTCTACTAATAAGATTCTGTTGCTCATAATTTATTTATTTAAATTTTGTGTGATAAGATTGTTTTCCAAATCTTATTTTATTTTTTGTTAATTTTCAATTAGCTCATTGGCAATTTTATGGTAAAAGTACTTCCCTTTCCTTTCTGAGAATCTACAATTATTTGTCCTTTGTGCAATTCTATGATCTTTTTCACGTAGGAAAGTCCTAAACCTTGTCCTTTTACATTGTGAATATTTCCGGTTTCTTCGCGGAAGAATTTCTCGAAAATTCTGGTTTTGTTGTCGGTTTCCATTCCCATTCCTTTATCGGAAATCTCCACAACATACCAATTACCTTCATTTCGAGTCCTCACTTTTATTTCTGGTGCTTCCGGCGAATATTTATTAGCGTTATCAAGCAAATTCACTAACGCATTGGAAATATGAAACTCATCAATTTTAAATTTATAGCGATCCGTATTGAATTCTTGGGTGAGCGTACCATTTCGCTGCGCTACGATCAATCCGAAAGATTCGGTAATTTCTTTAATCAAAGCTCTTACATCGGTTTCCTTCAAGAAAAGTTTCACCTCATTTCTTTCTAGTTTCGACATATTGAGAACGTTTTCCACCTGTTTTTTCATCCTCAAATTTTCTTGTTTGATTAAGCCGGAATAATACTTCACTTTCTCCGGATTGGTCGCAATTTTATCGTTCGCCAAAGAATCTGTCGCAACCGAAATCGTCGCCAAAGGCGTTTTGAACTCATGCGACATATTATTAATGAAATCGGTTTTCACTTCCGCAATTTTCTTCTGCTTCATCATGTAATTAATGGAAATAATATAAATCCCCAAAATCGTAAGCAAAGACATGATCGTCCCAAGAAGCATCGGCAAATTAGTCTTTGCAAGTGAATATTTTTTATCTGGAAATACGAGAGCCAAAGTATAAAGCGTCCTATCTTCGCTATCGGTAAAAAGCGGATAGGTATAATCGCTTTCATCTTTTCCAGCTTTATAAATATCATTAACAACTTTGGTGATATTGTTCTTCTTATCCATCACTGCAAAGCCAACTTTCGTTTTTAAACCGTTCAATTTCAGCTCGTTATCCAAAACAGAATCCAAAGTTTTGACGTCCACTCTTTTCTCAATCGGAAGATTCGAAGCACTTAGTTTCGCAAATTCTTTCAGTGCATAAGTATTATTATTGATGTCCTTGCTAAGTTGTGCAGTAAGTGGTTCCGAAGAATTTCCTTCTTTTTTAATTTTCAAAATCCCTTCGTCGGTGTATAATTTGGTAAGTTTTAGACTATCACCTTTCTGAGAAATCGGAAATTTTTGGTTTTCAACGATACTTTTCTGAAAAGTAATGGTTTGTCTGTTCGCGGAATCGGAATTTTGCTGAATATAAGTTTGCGTCGGCTGATTGCTGCTATCAACCACATTCTTGGCGAAATTTTTATAATCCTGGTTTAGGTATTTATCGACTTCCAATTGCTGGGTTTTGAGCGCAGTAGTTTCGAGTGCAGAATACACTTTGTTCGAAAAATCCTGGTTCAGCGCGGAATACAGCTCTTTTATCCAATATAATTGTAACGTGACGAAAACAATCATTGAAATCGTCATCAATACAGAAATAAATGGAATAAACTTATTGTTCATTTTTAAATTTTAATTTGAATTGTTAAAATTACTGATTTTAAGATTAATATAACACAAAAAAGTTAAAAATATTATTGGAAGTTTCTTAAAATTCTTTTTTTTAACAAATTCCTGCTAAATACACATTAAAATATTTTGGAAACCCACAACATATCAAATAAAGAATTAAATTTGTTAAAACTACATTTATGAAACCCGATATTGTTTTTAATAAAGATTTTGATGCGGCTACAGTTTTCGTGATGGCGATTTACCAAAACAAACCAGCTCTCGTTTGGGATTATTTCACCAAAGCAGAATTACTTGATCAATGGTGGGCACCAAAACCATGGCGTTGCGAAACTTCAAATCTCGATTTTCGTGAAGGTGGAAAATGGAATTACGCAATGGTAGGCCCAGATAATGAGCGGCATCGCGCCGGAGTAATATACGAGGAAATCAATGCGCCTAGAAGTATTTCGTGGATTGATTTTTTTGCTGATGAAAACGGAAATCCAACTTCGGAAATCCCTTCTGTGAATTGGCTGATTGGTTTTACAGGCGTTGAAGAAGGCACCAAACTCACCATCAATATTCATTTTAATTCCGAAAATGATATGAAAACAATTCTCGAAATGGGTTTTGAAGAAGGTTTTAAAATGGCTTTAAATCAATTAGCAGAAATAATTAACGGAAAAAATCGGCCATAAACCGATCTTTTTGTTATTTGAATAATTCTTCGTCAATAAAATACTGAATGATTGCTTTTTTCATCAAAATCTGTTGTTCATTCGGTTTCAATTCCGGCAGGTTTTCTACCTCATCAAAATGCGGATAACCATCATCGTCGTAATGTGAAAAACGATAATATCCAAATGGTTCCAAAAGTCGGCAAACTGCGATATGTAGAATATTTACCTTATCATCTTTCGTATATTTCTGCTGTCCGCTCCCGAGTTCCTGCACGCCAATTAAAAACAATATCGTATCAATTTGCGGATGTTTATCGGTATCGAAATTTTCAACAAAAAATTGTTCTACTTCTTCCCAAAGTTGGTTTTCAGATTTATTTTCCATCAATTTTATTTTCTAATTTTAATAAAAATGCATATTCTAGCGCGTCTTCTTTTAAAGATTCAAATCTTCCTGAAGCTCCACCGTGACCAGCACTCATATCGGTTTTGAAAACCAAAATATTCGAATCTGTTTTCAGCTCACGAAGTTTTGCGGTCCATTTTGCTGGTTCCCAATATTGCACTTGCGAATCATGCAACCCTGTGGTAATCAACATATTTGGATAATTTTTAGCTTCCACATTATCGTATGGCGAATACGATTTCATGTAATCGTAATATTTTTTTATTTTAGGATTTCCCCATTCGTCAAATTCACCTGTGGTCAAAGGAATTGTTTCATCGAGCATTGTCGTAACCACGTCTACAAAAGGAACTTGCGCCACAATCCCGTTGAAAAGTTGCGGCTCATAATTGATCACAGCGCCCATCAAAAGTCCGCCCGCACTTCCGCCCATCGCATAAAGATGTTTTTCAGAAGTATAGTTTTCCGAAATCAAATATTTTCCGGCATCAATAAAATCAAAAAAAGTATTCTTTTTGTTAAGCATTTTTCCTTCTTCATACCACTCTCTTCCCAAATACTCACCACCTCGAATGTGCGCAATTGCATAAATAAATCCGCGATCGAGAATCGACAATCTTACGTTCGAAAAACTTGCGTCTACGGTATGCCCGTAACTTCCGTAACCGTACAAAAGCAAAGGTGCTTCTGCTGATTTCGGTGTGTTTTTATGATAAACCAAAGAAATTGGAATCTTATTTTTTCCATCTCTCGACGGAGCCCAAATTCTTTCAGAAATATAATTTTCCGTGAAGAATTTTCCACCTAAAACCTCTTGTTCTTTCAAGATTTTAGTAGTTTTTTCCTTCATATCATATTCTGAAGTTGAATTGGGTTTGGTAAGCGAGGTGTAACCAAATCTCAGCTTTTGGGTATTAAACTCTAAATTCAGCCCAATATAGGCGGTATAAGTTGGGTCTGAAAACTGCAAATAATGCGAATTTCCACTGTGGTTATCGATGATTTTGATATGAAGCAAACCTTCAGTTCTTTCTTCAAGCACCAAATAATCTTTGAAGATTTCGAAACCCTCGAGCAATGTTTCTTTTCGATGTGGAATTACTTCTACCCAATTTTCAATTCCTGGCTGGGAAACCTTGGTTTTTACGATTTTAAAATTCAAGGCGTCATCTGCATTGGTAATGATGTAAAATTCATCTTGATAATGCTCAACGGAATATTCCAAATCCTCGATCCTTGGTTGAATAATTGTCCAATCTACGAAAACATTATCAGCCGGAATAAAACGCATCTCATCGGAAATTGTACTGGAACTTGAGATGAAAATATATTCTAAAGATTTGGTTTTAAAGACATTAACATCAAAAGTTTCATCTTTTTCATGAAAAATCAGAACATCATCTTCCGATTGGGTTCCCAACTGATGCCTGAAAACCTGAAAAGCGCGCAAGCTTTCGTCTTTTCTAATGTAGAAAACATGCTGATTATCATTTGCCCAAACTACTTTTCCGGTGGTATTGAAAATCTGATCTTGGAAAACTTCTCCGGTTTCTAGATTTTTAAAATTAATGGTATAGATTCGTCGTCCGAGATTGTCGGTTGAATAAGAAATCAATTTGTTATCAGGAGAAACTGCAACGCTTCCTACTTCGAAAAATTTTTCGCCTGCTGCTAAAATATTTACATCAATGAGGATTTCCTCTTCATTTTCCAAAGTCTGGAATTTTCTGCTGAAAATCGGATATTCCTTCCCTTTTTCGTAGCGTACCAAATACCAGTATTCATTGAAAAAATAAGGCAAACTTTCGTCGTCTTCTTTGTATCTAGCTTTCATTTCGTCGAAAAGCAATTGCTGAAAATCTTCGGTATCTTTCATGATTTCGTCGCAGTATGCATTTTCTTCTTCGAGGTATTTCAGCACCTCGGGATTTTCTCTTTCGTTCATCCAGAAATAGGGATCTAGCCTTCTGTCACCGTGAATTTCGAGAAGTTTTTCTATTTTTTTTGCTTTAGGAGCATTCATATTGTTGTAAAAATTACGTCGGATTTTTTCATTAAAAAAAGCCGATAAAGTTATGATTTATAAAAAATAAAAACCATCTTATTCGTAGAAAAAGACGGTTTTATATCTCAAACTGAAGATGAATTACTTATTCATACTTCTTACATATTTTTCAATTGCCATTGTCATTGATGGAGTTTCTTTGCTTGGCGCCATCACATCCACTCTCAATCCGGCTTCTTTTGCGGCCATTTCTGTGGTGTTTCCGAAAACTGCGATTTTGGTATCTTCTTGTTTAAAATCTTTGAAATTAGAACCTAACGATCTAATTCCTTGTGGACTAAAGAAAACCAACATGTCGTAATCTTTAATATTAATGTCACTCAAATCACTGGAAACAGTTCTGTACATGGTTGCTTTGGTCCAATCAATCGGAGCAGCTTCCAATACTTTCAAAATATCCAGACTGATGCTTTCTGCGGCAGGTAACAAATATTTTTCTGTTGGGAATTTTTTGAATAAAGGCATTAAATCGGCGAAAGTTTTTTCACCAAAAGAAATTTTTCTTTTTCGGTACACGATATGCTTTTGAAGGTAGTTTGCAATCGCTTCAGATTGGCAAATATACCTCATGGAATCGGGAACCGCGAAGCGCATTTCCTCTGCAAGGCGAAAATAATTGTCAACGGCATTTTTGCTGGTGAAAATAATCCCTGTAAATTGTGCCAAATCAATTTTTTGTGTTCTAAGTTCCTTTGCATCTACCCCTTCTACATGAATAAAAGGCCTGAAATCTATCTTGATTTTTTCCTTTCTGGCCATCTCTAAATATGGAGAAGATTCATTCGGTGCAGGTTGCGAAACTAATATAGATTTAATTTTCATCATCAAAATAATTAAAAAAACAATACCTTCCAGAGTACCAAAACGGGTACAATTTGGAGGGTGCAAATATACAAAATTTTATAATACCATCTTTCGGGAAGTATCCGACTGCTGTGAAAGAGATAATAGCTTAATTTAAATAAAAAAATTGCGGCCAGTCCTACTACACAAATATTAAACATTTCTGCACGATCCACTATATAAAAATTGCTAATCACACACAAAATCATGATTATCAACGAAAAAGAAAAATAGAATTTGGAAACGGTAAAATAAAACACTTCCCATTTCTTCACCGATCCCGTCCCAGCAAAAAACAGATAACTTAAAGCGTTTTTCATGAAATAAAATGCACTAATTGCCAAGAAAGTATAGCCAAACTTGTTCAATTCATAGCCTCCAATTTGCAGAGCGCTAATGGTATTTGGAACAGCCGGCAAATACGGAGAAACCAAAACCGATAAAGTGACGCAAAAAACCACACTAATTATCATCCAGCTTAGGAAATTATTTGTAGAATCGGGAAATTTCTGCATAAGAAATTCCAATACGCCAGAATCCCTGCGCAACGAAACCAGCATGAATATATAAAGGAAAATACAGCCCACAAGAATCCATACGACCCAATCATTATGCTGTGCAATTCTAATCAATTGATTATTTTTTTTGCAAAAATAAGAATATAAAAAGAAATAATTCACTGAATTCCTCTACAAATAAAATCTCAAAAAAATTCCTCCAAAAAGAAATCCTTAAAAAAAGAAGCAGGAAAAGTTTATCTTTGCAAATTAATTTCAAGGATGAAGAAACTCGTCATTATTCCTACTTATAACGAGAAGGAAAATATTGAAAATATAATTTCAGCAGTTTTTGTATTGGAAGAGGACTTCCACATCCTTATTGTTGATGATTCTTCGCCCGACGGAACAGCAGATATTGTAAGAAATTTACAAAAAATTTATCCGCATATTCTTCATCTCAGCGTTAGGAAAACCAAAGACGGTTTGGGAAAAGCGTACATCCACGGTTTCCGGTGGGCGCTACAAAACCAATATGATTATATTTTTGAAATGGATGCCGATTTTTCGCATAATCCAAAAGATCTGAGTAAACTTTTTGAAGCGTGTAAAAATGCAGACATGAGCATTGGTTCGCGCTATTCCAAAGGAGTTAATGTGGTGAACTGGCCGATGGGAAGGGTTCTTTTGTCCTATTTCGCATCGAAATATGTTCGCGCAATTCTCGGAATTCCGATTCATGATACCACTGCCGGGTTTGTGTGCTTTTCGAGAAAAGTGTTGGAAGAAATCGGACTAGACAACATTAAACTTAAAGGTTACGGCTTTCAGATCGAAATGAAATTTCGTGCCTACAAAAAAGGGTTCAGAATTGTGGAAGTGCCGATAATTTTTACCAACCGGGAATTAGGCGAAAGCAAAATGAATGGCGGAATCATCCATGAAGCTGTTTTTGGTGTTTTAAATCTAAAATGGAAATCAATCATCGGGAAATTATGAAAAATTGGTTTTTTATCATCTTTACCTTTTTATTGGCGAGTTGCTCGGAACTAATCGATCCTCCGAAAAACCTAATCGAGAAAGATAAAATGTCAGAAATTATTGCTGAATTTGCCATCAATGATCAGATGAGCAACTTCTTCCCGCAAACCAATATCGAAAATTTAACGCGATTTACCCTTAAACAAAAGAATATTACGGCAACCGATTTTGTCGAAAGTTATAAATTTTATACCGCGACAGGAGATATGGAAAAAATCCTCAACAATGCACAAGAAATTGTTTTGGAAAAAGATCCTGCAGCGAAAGATTATATTGAAAAGAAATTAAAAGAAAATAAAAACGTACCCGCGTTTGCAAGATAATATGATGTCCCAATTTTTCGAAATCAACAATACAACGACCGGAAAAGCAAGAGCCGGAACCATTACTACAGATCACGGAACCATCCAAACTCCAATATTCATGCCTGTTGGGACGGTAGCTTCTGTAAAAACTGTTCATCAAAGAGAACTTCGCGATGACATCAAAGCTCAAATTATTTTAGGAAACACATACCACCTCAATTTACGTCCGAAAATGGATATTATGCAGGCTGCAGGCGGTTTACATAAATTCATGAATTGGGATTTGCCGATTCTTACCGATTCCGGTGGTTATCAGGTTTTTTCTTTATCAAAGTCCAGAAAATTAACCGAAGAAGGTGTGAAATTCAAATCACACATCGATGGAAGTTTACATTTCATTTCTCCTGAAAAATCTATGGAAATCCAGCGTCAAATTGGTGCTGATATTTTTATGGCTTTTGATGAATGTACGCCGTATCCTTGCGATTACAATTTGGCCAAAGATTCTATGGAAATGACCCATCGATGGCTAAAAAGATGCATCGAATGGATCGAAGAAAACCCGGAAATCTATGGACATAAACAGAGACTTTTCCCAATTGTTCAAGGTTCTACTTTTTCTGATTTAAGAAAAATTTCGGCGGAATTTATTTCCGAACAAAACGCAGCCGGAAACGCAATTGGCGGACTTTCCGTGGGTGAACCTGAAGAGGAAATGTACCGAATCACCGACGAAGTAACCGATATTTTGCCCAAAGACAAACCAAGATATTTGATGGGCGTCGGAACACCGTGGAACATCCTAGAATCCATCGGTCTCGGAATCGATATGATGGATTGTGTGATGCCGACAAGAAATGCAAGAAACGCAATGCTCTTCACTTGGAACGGTGTGATGAACATGAAAAATAAAAAATGGGAAAGCGATTTTTCTCCGTTAGACGAGTTCGGGACCAGTTATGTGGATTCAGAATATTCCAAAGCGTATGTCCGACATTTGTTCGTTGCGAAAGAATATTTGGCAAAACAGATCGCTTCGGTACACAATTTGGCGTTCTACCTCGATTTGGTAAGAGTTGCCAGAGAACACATTATAGCCGGCGATTTCTACGAGTGGAAAAACTCGGTAATCCCTACGCTGAAAACAAGACTCTAACAAGGAACCATGTTCATGAAAATAATCGATTTATATATCATCAAAAAATACCTCGGAACCTTTGGGTTTATGCTGGGATTGTTGACGATTATCGTTTTGGTCATCGATGTTCAGGCGAAAGCTCCGAGAATTGAGTCCAATGGCTTTAAAGTTTCAGAATTTCTCGTGAATTTTTATCCGTATTGGATTATCAATTTGATCATTACTTTCATGTCGATTTTGGTTTTCATTTCGGTGATTTTCTTTACTTCCAAAATCGCCAATAACACTGAAATTGTCGCCATTATAAGTTCTGGGGCGAGTTTTCATCGTTTTGCAAGACCTTATTTGCTGACATCGGGATTCATCGCGTTAATCGCTCTTTTAATCAATCATTTCGTTTTGCCACTTTCGAATATCAAGAAAAACGAGTTGGAACCTTACACTTACAATGCGGTTAGCCGTGCGGAATTCACCGGAAATTCCGAAGTTTCTACCCAACTTTCCAAAACCGAATATATCTTTATTAAAAGTTATAATAAAAAAGAAAAACGCGGCTCTGGATTTATTTATCAAAAATTCGATAAGAACAAAAAATTAATCTATCAGTTGAACGCCAACGATTTCTATTGGGATAAAGACAAAAAATATTTTTCGCTTAATAATTATTTCGAAAAAACCATCAATAAAGACGATACAGAAAAACTCAACAATGGAAACACGTTGAACAAAAGTTTTGGTCATCCGCCGGAAGAGCTTTTCCCGGATGTTTTGTTGGGGCAAAATAAAACCACTCCAGAACTCATCAAATTCATCGATCGCGAAAAAGAAAAAGGAAACGCAAACTTGAACAGCTATTTGAATGAGCTCTACCAAAGAACTTCGATGCCGGTTTCGGTAATTATTCTTACCTTTTTGGGGCTTAGTTTGTCTTCACAAAAAAAACGTGGCGGATTGGGGCTCAATCTTGCGCTAGGAATTGCATTGGCATTTGTTTTTGTGTTCTCATTTGAGGTGCTGAAGGTGGTTTCCGAGAATAAAAGTATGCCACCGCTTCTTGCGATGTGGTTTCCAAATCTCATTTTCGGACCAATTGCTTTGTATCTTTATTTCAAAAGAGCCAATCAATAAAGCAATTCAATTTCCTTGTGATAGAACTTTTTCAAACCGTCATTTTCCAGTTCAACCCAAAGAAAACCTTCTTCATCTACATTTTTAATGATGCCATTCTGTCTCATCTCATGGTGTGAAAAAACAGAAACTTTATCTTTTCTGAATAATCGGTGATTGATTTCTTTCAAAATATTGTCTTCTGAGGCTTTTTTGGTTAAGTTTTCCATTAAATATTCATAAAGTTCTTTTGCGAAATCATGAAGTTGAAAGCTTATTCCAGTTTGCGTAAACAAAGAACCCGCCTTTTTAAGATCTTGAAAATCAGTTTGTAAAACATTCAAACCAATTCCGATAATAAAATAAGAAATTCCATCAATATTCTTTTTCTCGATTAAAATTCCTGCTACTTTTTTATTCTGAATTATCAAATCATTCGGCCACTTGATTTCTACAGTAGATTTTGTCATTATGGCAAGAAAATTAGCCAAAACTTCAGCGGTACGAAAATTGATAAATTGATCCCGAATGGTGAATTGATCCACCGGTAAAGCCATCGAAAAAGCAAGATTTTGGTTTACCGATAAGTTCCAGCTATTGCCATATTGCCCTCTTCCTCGAGTTTGGTTAAAGGTATAAATCGCCAAATGTGCAGATCGCGTTAAAGTAAAATGCCTGAGAATTTCGTCATTAGTAGAAGTACATTTTTCAAGGAAAATAAGTGTGCTCATTTATGAAAACTTTAAGAGATAGAAACAGCAAAATTGGCTTTAATTAAATAAAAAAACAATAAATTTGCAGATTATACAAGATTTTTAATGAATAAAATTACAGAAAAACAACTGCTTACCAACAAAATCGTGGAAGCAATACAAGATACAAAAGGTGAAGACATCATGATTTTCGATCTTTCTAGCATCGAAAACTCAGTAGCTCAAACATTTATAATTTGCACAGGAAACTCCAATACTCAAGTTTCAGCAATCTCCGGAAACATTGAAAAAAAAGTTCGAAACGAGTTACAAGACCGACCATGGCATGTGGAAGGAACTGAAAATTCGCTGTGGGTTCTGCTCGATTATGTGTCTGTTGTAGTACACGTTTTCCAAAGAGAAACCCGTGAGTATTACGATATCGAGGAGCTTTGGGGCGATGCCAAAATCACTAAAATAGAAAATTAATCTAAAGCATTGACGGAATTCTTTTTTCGTCAAAATTTTTATAAAAACAGATATGAATAACAACAAAGGATTTAACTGGTTTTTTCCGATACTGATCGCAGCAGTATTGCTGTTCTTCTTCACCAACATGAATAGCGATTCTAGCTCCAATTCACTCGACGAAGAAGGCTTCTTTCAACTGCTTCAGCAAGGAAAAATTCAGGATGTAATGATATATAAAGACACCGAAAAAGCGGATGTCTTCTTAACCAAAGCTGCAAAAACAGAACTTGCCAATAAGCAAGTTGCCAAAGATAAAAGTCCATTTTCTACATTTGATTTTGCACCAAAACCAGATTATACATTGAGTTTTGGTGATTTACAGCTTTTCCTTGAAAAGTTCGATAAAATCAAGCAGGAAAACCCCGCCATTGCAACTAAAAGAGACTATGGAATTGGCAAAAACCCAATGACAGAACTGCTTTTCACGGCTGTTTTCTGGATCGCAATTATGGCATTATTCTATTTTGTGATCTTCCGAAAAATGATGGGCGGCGGAGGTGGCGGTCCTGGTGGACAGATCTTCTCCATCGGAAAATCGCGTGCTAAATTATTTGATGAAAAGGAAAAAGTACAGGTAACCTTCAAAGATGTTGCTGGATTAGAAGGCGCAAAAGAAGAAGTACAGGAAGTGGTAGATTTCCTTAAAAATTCTGAAAAATACACCAAATTAGGAGGCAAAATTCCGAAAGGAGTTCTTTTAGTAGGTCCTCCGGGAACAGGTAAAACCCTTTTGGCAAAAGCTGTTGCTGGTGAAGCAAAGGTTCCTTTCTTTTCACTTTCGGGTTCCGATTTTGTGGAAATGTTTGTGGGAGTTGGAGCTTCCAGAGTTCGCGATCTTTTTGCGCAAGCTAAAGCGAAATCTCCGGCGATTATTTTCATTGATGAGATTGACGCTATTGGTAGAGCGAGAGGTAAAGGAAATTTCACCGGTGGTAACGACGAAAGAGAGAACACTCTTAACCAATTGCTTACCGAAATGGATGGTTTCGGAACAGATACCAATGTAATCGTAATGGCAGCAACCAACAGAGCTGACATTTTGGATAAAGCGTTGATGCGAGCCGGCCGATTCGACCGTTCCATTTATGTTGATTTGCCCGAACTTCACGAAAGAAAAGAAATTTTCGACGTGCATTTGGCGAAAATTAAACTTGATGAAAATATCGACAGAGAATTTTTGGCTAAACAAACTCCGGGATTTAGTGGTGCTGATATCGCAAATGTTTGTAATGAAGCAGCCCTAATTGCTGCGAGAAACGGCCATGAATCTGTAAATAAACAAGATTTCTTAGACGCTGTAGACAGAATCATCGGTGGTTTAGAAAAGAAAAATAAAGCAATAAAACCTTCAGAAAAAAGAAGAGTTGCCTATCACGAAGCTGGTCATGCAACCATTTCTTGGCTCGTGGAACATGCTGCTCCTCTATTGAAAGTTACCATTGTACCAAGAGGCCGATCGTTAGGCGCTGCATGGTATTTACCGGAAGAAAGGCAGCTTACAACAACTGAACAGATGTACGATGAACTTTGTGCAACTTTAGGGGGAAGAGCTGCGGAACAAGTAATTTTCGGAAACATTTCTACCGGAGCACTTTCCGATTTGGAAAGAGTTACCAAACAAGCTCAGGCGATGGTGACAATTTATGGTTTAAACGAAAAAATCGGAAACATTTCCTACTATGATAGTTCTGGTCAATCCGAATACAATTTCGGGAAACCATATTCTGAGCAAACTGCCAAAATAATTGATGAAGAAATTTCGAAAATCATTGCAACTCAATATCAGAGAGCATTACAAATTTTATCAGCAAACAAAGATAAACTTGATGCATTGGCCAATAAACTTCTAGAAAAAGAGGTGATTTTCAGAGAAGATTTAGAAGAAATTTTCGGTCAAAGAGCTTGGGATCCTGAACTTACTGAGCATCCGGTTTCCAACACTCACACTCCTGAAAACGAATCACCGGAAACCATTTTAGGTCCGGAATCTAATACACAGATTTAAATTAATAACCTGATAATTGCGGTAACCTGCAAATTATCAGGTTTTTTTTTATAATTTTATCTCCTATAATAAATATTTTCTATTTTTGTAGTATCAATCGCATAATTCGATAGAAATTGAGTCTTTTTAAAAAAATTGTTGGCAAAATATTAAATCAACCTGAGGAAGAAGAAAATCCGGATTTGATCAAACTTGGAGATCAGCTGAAAAATGCAGATCTCGACTATAAATTTGCCCAATTATTTACCCATTCCGGAGGTTTTTTTAATTATTGTGCTGATGAAGCCGAAGCGTTGCAAACCCTCAATCACATTCTGAAAATCGAAGATATTAAATCCGTATTTTGCTGGGATGAAGATTTAAAGAATTTCCTAGATGTAGTGAAAGTTCCATATACCACAGAACTGGAATTGTTCAACGACGCTGCATTAATTACCTGTGAATACCTAATTGCCTACGACGGCAGAATCATGCTGTCGCACAACAATATTCTGCACTATCATTCTTCGCGACTTCCGCAAAAGATCATCATTATGGCGAATGTTTCGCAAATCGTGACCAATTTGAACGATGCGATGAGCAAAATCAAACGCAACGGAAATATTCGTAACCTAACCTCAATCAGCGGTAGCAATTCAAAATTAGATACTCCGAACAAAGACAATACGAAACTTTTCTTACTTTTGCTCGAAGATTAATTTTTCCTTCAGTATAAAGAATTCCCGGGAAAACCTAACACGCTTAATCAATAAATTTTGGATAAAAATCTAGTTCAACGGCTTTTCGGAGGTGCAATTTATGGTTTTCTAGTCATTTTATGCACCACTCCGCTCGGCGCTAATTTGATCAACAAAATCTCTCCCGATCTCGTTGTTCGCCAAGAAAATCTTTTTTACGGCTTAATGACTTTCTTTGCGTTTGTAGGAGCTTGGGAATGTGTGAAAATGATGAAGTTCAACCCAAAAAGTTGGGAAAAATGGTTAGTTTTCCCGCTTATTGTTCTGGTTTTTTATCGCTTTTCAAAGAGATTTTTCCAACACGGATTTTATTTCAATTTCAATCTTTCAGAAATCCTTGCACTTTCGCTGATTGTAATTGCCGTGATCACACTTTTCAAGTTTCCGAAAGAATTGTATTACGACAATGGAAAATTGATATTCACAGTGATTTATCTTTCATTACCGTTTGGTTTTGCGCTTGGATTGCCAAAATTTAGCTCGTATGACGACACGTTTACATTAGAGGTTTTCTTTCTTTTTGCTCTCATTTGGAGCAGCGATAGTTTTGCTTTTTTTGCCGGAAAACTTTTCGGAAAACATAAAATGGCTCCAAAAATTTCTCCTAAAAAAACTTGGGAAGGTTTCGCAGGAGGAGTGATTTTAACGTTGATTCTATCATTTTTTGTTGAAAGATTTCACCCCGATTTGCGTGGAAATTGGATCGTAGTAGGATTCTTAATTTCCGTTTTTGCGCCACTCGGTGATCTTGTGGAAAGCCAATTGAAGAGAACATTCGGTGTGAAAGATTCAGGAAATATCATTCCTGGTCATGGCGGTATTTTAGATCGACTAGATAGTTTTATTATCTGCGCACCTGCCGTATATTTGTACTTTATTTTAGAAAAATTTATATAAAAACTCATGAAACTCCATAAAGAATCCACCGGAACAATCATCGTTGCAAGTATTGTGTTCGCTTTACTTACATTCCTATCGGTTTATTTTCTAAAGGAATGGTCGCTCCTTATCATTATTCCATTATTAATAATTTACGGATTGGTATTTTGGTTTTTCCGTGTTCCGCAAAGAGATATTTTGGCTCATAAAGAAAACGTAATTGCCCCTGTTGACGGTAAAGTGGTGATGATTAAAGAGGTTAAAGAAGATGAATTCATCAAAGGAAAAGCCATCCAAATCTCTATTTTTATGTCTCCGCTGAATGTTCATATTTGTCGTTATCCGGTTTCCGGAAAAGTGATTTACAAAAAATATCATCCGGGAAAATATTTGGTTGCTTGGCACGAAAAATCTTCTACCGAAAACGAAAGAACTACAGTTGCAGTTGAAAGTTTAACGAATCATAAAGTTGTTTTCCGTCAAATCGCAGGTTATGTAGCAAGAAGAATCGTTTTTTATTGTAATGAAGGCGATGCGGCAAAAGCAGGGCACGAATTTGGTTTCATAAAATTCGGTTCCCGAATGGATGTTTTCTTACCGTTGGACACTGAGATCGTATGCAAAATTGGTGATAAAACCAAAGGCGGTATCGATGTTATTGCAAAGATGCAAGCTTAAAAATTTAGAAAATATTTCACAAAAAAAAGAATCAGCATTTCCACTGATTCTTTTTTTATTTTCTTTCTATCTACCAATTAAATTGGAACGAAAATCACCGCTGCAAGTGCTGCTAAACCAATAGCAACCGAAGCTACGATATCTACTTTTTTCGCTTCTCGAACGTTAATTTTGCTTAGCACAACATCTTCTCCGGCTTTTGTTTTTCCGTAAATATTTTCGTTGTCTTGCTTCAGTACTTTCATTTTGATGACTTTCGCATCTTGCGTCTGGAAAGTATATTTTTCGTACAATTCCAAAGAATTATTTTGTATCGGTTTCTGTTGGTTCACCACGCTTACTTGGCACGATAACAGTATGAAAATCATCAATATAGCGAATATAGGTGCAAATTTTATCATTATATTTATTTATTTTTTTCAAATTTAATAAATAAAAACTTATAAAATCATGGTCTCGAAAATAATTAAAGCTTATTCAAGTCCTGTGCGATTAACCAAGCTTCACTCCAACATGCTTGAAAATTAAACCCTCCTGTAACCGCGTCAATATTTAGAACTTCGCCAGCAAGATAAAATCGATCGATGACTTTACTGGTCATATTTTTAAAATTAATTTCCTTTAAATTGACTCCGCCCGCTGTGACGAATTCGTCTTTGTAAGTAGATTTTCCAGTAACTTTCATTACATTTTTACAAAGATTCTGCAAAATATCCTGGAGTTCTTTGGAAGAAATTGTGGAAATATTTTTATCTAAATCAATTTTTGAAATCCATAAAATTCGATGCCAAAATCTGGTAGTAATTTCAAATATTTTCGCGGTTCCAATAGATTTTTTTGGATTTTCTTGGCGAAATTTCATGAACATTTCTCTTGCTTCCTCCATATCAATTCCGATAAAGTTCACAAGAATATCGAACTGATATTTTAATGCTGCCAATTCGCGAGCTTTCCAAGCTGAAGTTTTCAAAATCGCCGGTCCAGAAAGTCCCCAATGCGTAATCAACATTGGTCCGGACTCATCTGTTTTCAATTCAGGAATTGCCACTTCTGCATTGGGGAAACTGGTTCCCATCAAATCTTTCAGGGTCTCATTCTTAATATTAAAAGTAAAGAGCGAAGGAACCGGCTCTACAATTTGATGACCAAGATTCTGTAAAATTTTCAAGGATTTTGGCGAACTTCCGGTGCAATAAATCACAAAATCTGCAGTATAATCTCCAGAATTAGTTTTGACAAGAAAATCTTCGGCATTTTTTACAATTTCTGTAACAACGGATTTCGTTTTGATGGTGAAATTTTTCTGGTTCACTTCATTCATCAAACAATTGATGATGGTTTGTGAAGAATTACTTTCAGGAAAAATACGGTTATCGTCCTCAATTTTTAAGGAAACATTTCGCTGATCGAACCAATCCATAGTATCTCCCGGCTGAAATTGGTGAAAAACACTTAGAAGTTCCTTGTTTCCCCGCGGATAAAATCCTACCAAATCTCTTGGATCGAAACAAGCATGAGAGACGTTGCATCTCCCACCACCGGAAATTTTCACTTTCTGCAAAACTTCGGAATTTTGTTCGAGGATGGTGACATAATATTTACTTTCGTCGAGGTTTGCAGCGCAAAAAAAACCGGCCGCTCCGCCTCCGATGATGATGATTTGTTTCTTCACAAGTTGGAATTTTTAAAGCTATACGATTTCACTGATTTAATTTAAGTATAAAATAAAGTGTAGCATAGAATTTTGCAAAAATACGATTTTTCTACCCCATGATTAATGCGTAGTTTTGTAAACTAAAAATAACACCAAATGTCTTTATACCATTATAAATTTGATGTAAGATGGAGCGATATCGACGCCAATAAACATCTTGCAAATTCCTCTTATGTGCAATATTGTGCGCAAACCAGAATGGCTTTTATGAACACTCATAAAATGGGACTTAAAGAACTGAGCAGATGGGGAATCGGCCCTGTAATTTTACATGAAAGATATTCCTTTTTCAAAGAAATATATGCTGATCAAACGGTTTATGTAAGTGCAGAAATCGCTGGAATGTCGGAAGATGCCAGTATTTATCGGTTTTTACATAAATTCTATTTACCCGACGGAACTCACTGTGCAACTTCAGAAGCAACCGGTGTTTGGATCGATATGATGTTGCGAAAAACAACCACTCCGCCCGATGATATTTTGGAAGTAATGAAGGAATTCAGCTCTGAGAACACGAAAATATTAACCAAACAAGATCTTAAAGATCTTCCTTTCCGCCCAGAAAATGTAGAAGCTTTTCATAAAAGAGACACTTTTACTTGGAGAAAACAAAAAGAAGATTAGTTATATTTTTCTAATTTCTTAACTCACAAAAACTTTAAATAATGCTCGAAGATAAAAATCCGCAACTTACGCCCATTTCAACTTATGGTGAATTTGGACTCATAAAACATTTAACCGAAAATTTTAGTTTCAAGAATACTTCCACAGAAATTTCTATTGGTGATGACGCTGCGGTAATCGATCCTGAGAACAAAAAAATAGTTGTTTCGACGGATATTTTGGCAGAAGGGGTTCACTTTAATTTGGGCTACGTTCCTCTTAAACATCTTGGTTACAAAGCAGTTGTGGTAAACATTAGCGACATCGCAGCAATGAATGCTATTCCAACACAAATCTTAGTTTCCCTTGCTGTTTCTAATCGTTTTCCAGTGGAAGCTTTGGAAGAAATATATGCCGGAATTGCGTTAGCTTGCAAGCATTATAAAGTTGATTTAGTAGGTGGTGACACGACGAGTTCTAATTCTGGTTTGGTGATGAGCATCACCGCAATTGGGATGGAAGATTCTGAAAATATCGTGAAAAGAAGTGGCGCAAAACCCAATGATTTATTGGTGGTAACTGGTGATTTAGGAGGTGCGTATCTTGGTTTGCAAATTTTGGAAAGAGAACATGCCGTTTACCTCGCGAATCCAGATATGCAACCTGAAATGGAAGGTTATGATTATATTCTCGAAAGACAATTGAAACCAGAAGCCAGAACCGACATCAAAAAGACTTTAAATGAGCTCGGTGTAAAACCAACGTCTATGATTGATATTTCGGACGGATTATCTTCTGAAATTCTTCACTTATCAGATCAAAGCAAAGTAGGATTCAGATTATATGAAGAGAAAATTCCGATGGATTCTTTAACTATTTCTACGGCAGATGAACTGAATTTGAACCCTGCGATGTGTGCGATGAATGGAGGTGAAGATTTTGAATTGCTCTTCACAATCTCTCCTGAAGATTTCGAGAAAATCAGAAATCATCCGGATTTCAGCATTATCGGTCATGCTGTGGAATTAGAACACGGAAATTATTTGGTAGCAAGAGGAAGTAATGAGCTTATCGCACTGAACGCGCAAGGTTGGGATGCTTTTTTGAAAAAATAAATTAAAATTTATTTCCTACAAACGCTGCGAAAACATTGGGATGTACCAATTCCTCGACGTTTACGGAAATATCGTTGTCTTCAATTTCAGGTTTTTCAAATTTATTTTCATCAAAAAACAGAAGTTTCCATTCACCATTGTTGTATTCCAGGTAGGATAAATTTTCGATCCAATCACCGGAATTCAGGTAGTGAACCGATCCATTTTCCTGGGTTACTTTCCGGTCTGCTGGTTGATGGATATGGCCGCAAATCACGTAATCATAATGGTTTTCGATGGCAAGCTCGATTGCTTTTTCTTCGAAATCGCCAATGAACTTTACTGCATTTTTCACTGAATTTTTAATTCTTTTAGAAAGCGAAACTTTTTTTCTTCCGAAACTTTCGAGGATAAAATTAATGGCTCTGTTGAGTAAAATCAACCAATCGTAGCCAATTCCGCCGATTTTCGCAATGATTTTTGCGCCTCCTTTGGTTGTATGATCAAAAATATCACCATGAAAAAACCAATGTTTTTTACCGTTGATTTCCAGCAAATACTTGTCGGTGAGAAAGAGATTTCCCATTTTCAAATCACTGTATTTTCGTAAGAATTCATCATGGTTTCCGGTGATGTAGATGATTTGGGTTCCGCTTTTCATCATCTTAAAAAACTCACTCAGAACCGCCATGTGCGAATTGGGGAAATATTTCTTAGAAAAAGCCCATCCGTCAATGATGTCGCCATTTAAAATCAATAATTTTGGGTTAATGCTTTTCAGGTAAGCGACCAATTCTGTAGCGTGGCAACCGTATGTAGCCAAATGAATGTCGGAAAGAACTACGATTTCAACTTCTCTCTTTGCCATATCTGTTTTTCCAAAAGTAAGATTTGAATATGAAATATGGATGAATTTAAAATTAATTTTGCTGCCCAAAAAGCTGCGAACTTCAAATCATAAAAAATCCCCAATCTTTCGAAAGGGGATTTGTATTATTTCCGACTAATCGGTTCGCAATAATTATGCGTTTGGTTCAATAGATACGAAAGATCTGTTGTTTTGTTTCTTTCTGAAAACTACTTTTCCGTCAACTAATGCGTGAAGCGTGTGGTCCTTACCCATTCCCACATTTTCACCTGGGTGGTGTTGTGTACCTCTTTGTCTCACGATGATGTTGCCAGCAATCGCTTCCTGTCCACCGAAAATCTTTACACCCAATCTTTTAGAGTGAGATTCTCTACCGTTCTTGGAGCTACCAACTCCTTTTTTGTGTGCCATTTTATTTTAAGGTTTTTGGGTTAAAATTATTCAGCAGTTTCGCTGTCTGCTATTTTGGTTGTTTTCTTAGCAGGCTTCTCTTCAGTAGCTGCTACTTCTTTTTTTGCTTTTGGCTCAGCTTTTTTCTCCTTTTTACCACCATCAAAACCGGTAATTCCAGTAATTTGAATTTGAGTTAAAGATTGTCTGTGACCGTTTTTCTTTTCGTAACCTTTTCTTCTTTTCTTTTTGAAGATGATTACTTTATCAGCCTTTACGTGGTCTAAGATTTCAGCATCAACAGTGATACCGCTTACAGCCGGGGCGCCGATTGTTGTAGTACCGTTTACAGTAAGAAGAACTTTGTCGAAAGATATTTTCGCTCCTTTATCTCCTTTCAGACGGTGCACAAACAACTTCTGGTCTTGCTCAACTTTGTATTGAAGCCCTGCTATTTCTACAATTGCAAACATTGTTTATAAATTTTGTTAGTTAATTCGAGGTGCAAAAGTAATAATTATTTTTGAGTTATCCACAATCATTATAAAACTTTTTAATAGATTTTTACCTATAAGTTACTGAGGATGAAATTCGTAATCGAAAAACTTCTTTTATTCTTAATGAAAAACATTTTTAGATAAGATTTTTAATTAAATTTGATTTTATTACCATTATGAAAAGAGATTTATACATTGATTTTGCCAAAGGTTTTGCCACCTTATCGATTATTTTTATTCACACCGTTTTCTGGTCCGGACAGTTTTATGTTCCTACCGAAATGCGGGTTCTGTCTCTATTGATTGATGTGCCTTTATTTTACGCATTAAGCGGATTAACCTCGGGCGGAAATGTAGAGAAAACCCTTTATCGTTTGCTGAAGTTGCAGATTACTTACATGATTTTTGTGACTTTCCTCTTCTTCCTCGACTATTTTTTTAAAGTTTTCGGGCTGAATATTTTTGGTTTAGAATGGATGAAGGAATTCTACTCTACTTTCGGGACAAAGTACGTACCACAAAACATTTCCGATGTTCCGCAATGGCAAAATCTCGGTAATTGGTATCTGCATCAGTACACCAACGCAGACACTTTTCCAGTCGTGATGGGAAGTTTTTGGTATTTGAAAGTCTATTTTATCCTTACCGTTTTCGGAGTGCTGATTCTTAGATTCTTCCCGAAGCACCTCAATTGGTTTATCGGTTTGTGTTTTGGTTTAACTTTGATTTTCAATCTTTTACCACAATATTATCCAACAGGACAAGTTGGTTATGTTGCATTTTATTTAGGACTATTTTTATTGGCCAATCGATTTAAAGGAAAGAAAATTCCCACCAAATGGATTCCTATTTTATACGGAATTTTAATTCTAATTTTCATTTTACTCTTCTGGAATTCGGGCAAAGAACTTTTCATGAAGATGAATAAAGCTAAATTTCCACCGAAATTATTATACATTTTCTGGTCCAGTTTTTCTTTGGTTACACTTTTTGTTTTATACAACCGATTGAAAATCAGTAAGGAAAGTTTCATAACGTACATCGGAAAAAATGCGATATTTTTTTACTTTGCACAGGGAATCAGCTCGTCGCTGGTTTATTTTATAGTAGTTGGTTTAAAGGACAAAATGCAATGGTGGATTTTAATGATCATCATTTACCTCATCAATATTTTGTTGGCAGTAATTATCGCTGAAGGATTGAAAAAAATAGACGCTTTCGGCTGGAAAATATTGGAATTTCTCCGAAAAAAAACCGCTTCAACGAATTGAAACGGCTTACATTTTTTAGATAAAAAAAGAAAACTAGTTGTTTTTGCCACCTCTGGCAATCAGTGCGATGATGATAATAAGTACCACTGCGCCAAACACCCAATAGATAGGGTTGCTAAACCACTGTTCAGTAGTCGTGGTTTTAGTTGTAGTTACATCCACATTCAAATCTGGAGATTTGGTTGCATCCTGAGCCATCGCCAAAACACTGAAGAAAAAAGCAAGAATTGACAATCCAAATTTTTCTAGTTTTCCTGATAATAATTGCGTGTTCATAATTTATTTTTTTATTGTTATGTTTCTCATTAGTCAATATTAATGCCAATTTTATTTAACTAAACCTCTATTTTCTCCAAAAAATTGAAATATCATTGAGAAATCCACAATCTATTGTGAAGTAAATTATCTTTAAATTTGTTTTAAAATTTTCGATATGTTTAAGCTGAAACTTCTTACCGATCCAAGATGGGCAAATATTGCTGAAGGAAACTTGGAGGAAATCCTCACTGATCACGCTTGGTGCGAACAAAAAGCGACTACCAATGCGATTTCCCTAATCACCATGTTGCCGGAATATCCCGATATTATAACCGAACTGATTCTCATCGCTCAGGAAGAGTTGGAGCATTTTCAGATGGTTCACGAAATCATTAAAAAACGCGGTTTCGAATTCGGCAGAGAAAGAAAAGACGATTACGTGGGTGAACTCATTAAATTCATTCGACACGGTGGTACGCGAGACGAAAGAATTATCGACCGAATGCTCTTTGCAGCGATGATCGAAGCCCGAAGTTGCGAACGATTCAAAGTACTTACCGAAAACATCAAAGACGAGGAATTGAAGGTTTTTTACAAAGAATTGATGATTTCTGAAGCGAATCATTACACCACCTTTATCAAATTTGCGCGCCAGTTGGGTGATCCCGAAAAAGTGAACCAACGATGGGAAGAATGGCTGGAATATGAAGCTGAAATCATCAAATCTTACGGTAAAAAAGAAAGCATTCACGGATAAAAATTTTAACGAAAATCATCGAAATTTTCCTATTTTTACCCAAGCCAATTTACTTTCGGAAAAAAGATGCAGAAACAAAAGCTTGAACAAATCCTCAACACCTTGGTAAAATCTTTTTTCCAAGGTTTATTAATTATCGGGCCTTTTGCTGCGACGATTTGGATCATCTGGTACATCGTTTCCAGCATCGATAATATGATTCCCACGATTTCCGAAAAACTTTATCCCGGCATTACTTTTTTCACTGTAATCGGCGGAACCGCATTAATTGGCTATCTCGGAAACAAATTCATTATCGGACGTGTTGTGGTTGATAGTTTTGATTATTTATTGGAGCATACTCCGGGGATCAAATTCATATACACTTCACTGAAAGATGTGATGACTTCCTTCGTGGGCGATAAAAAGAAATTCAACCAACCCGTTCTCATCAAAACTGCCGAAAATCCTGCTATTTGGCGGATCGGATTCCTTACCCAGCGCGACCTTTCCTCCGTGGGATTCCCGGGTTATGTTTCGGTTTATCTTCCCCATTCTTATGCCGTTTCCGGTTGGGTAGTTTTTGTAGAAGCAAGCAATATTCAAATTTTAAATAATGTAAGTGCTGCACAAGCCATGAAATTTGCGGTAAGTGGCGGTGTTGCAGGTTTCCATTCGGACGACAATGTTTTTAAGGCTCCGGAATGATTTGATGCTGAATTTGATTTTAATTAAATCTCAAAGCACATTTTCAACCTCATTCTTAACCTTAAATGCAATCTTAAATGAAACTTCCTTACGCTGAACCCTATCGAATTAAAATGGTGGAAGAAATCCGCCAATCTACAAAAGAAGAACGTGAACAATGGCTGAAAAACGCCGACTATAATTTATTCAATTTAAAATCTTCGCAAGTTTATATTGATCTTTTAACCGATTCCGGAACGGGTGCGATGAGCGACCAACAATGGGCTGCCCTGATGACGGGAGACGAAAGCTACGCTGGATCCCGAAGTTTCGAAGAACTTCATGAAACCGTAAAGGAGATCACCGGTTTTCAATATCTTCTACCAACGCATCAAGGAAGAGCCGCTGAAAATGTACTATTTTCGGTTTTAGTGAAAGAAGGCGATGTGATTCCGGGAAATTCTCATTTCGACACTACCAAAGGACATATTGAGATTAGAAAAGCTCACGCGATCGATTGTACGGTGGATGAGGCTTTCGATATTGAAAATCTTTTCCCTTTCAAAGGAAACATTGATTTAGAAAAACTGGAAAATGTTTATAAAACCTATCCTAAAGAAAAAATTCCTTTTTGTTTAATTACAATTACGTGTAATTCCTCCGGCGGACAACCGGTTTCATTGGAAAACATGAAAGCGGTGAAAGAACTTTCAGACCGGTATGGAATCCCGATTTATTTTGATTCAGCGAGATTTGCCGAGAATGCGTATTTCATTAAAAAAAGAGAAAAAGGCCAAGAACACCGAAGCATAAAGGAAATTGCGAAAGAAGTTTTTTCTTATGGAGTTGGGATGACGATGAGTTCCAAGAAAGACGGCCTCGTGAACATCGGTGGATTTATCGCGTTGAATGATGAAAATATTTTCCGAGCCGCTTCCAACATGACCATTATTTACGAAGGCTTCATTACCTATGGTGGAATGGCAGGACGAGATATGGCTGCATTGGCGGTTGGTTTGAACGAGGCTACAGAATTTGAATATTTAGAAAGCCGAATTTCGCAGGTTGAATATCTTGGAAATAAACTAATAAAATTCGGAATCCCAATTCAGAAGCCGATTGGTGGACATGCGGTGTTTATCGATTCATTGAAATTTTTACCCAATATTCCGCGAGAAGAATATCCAGCGCAGACTTTGGCCAACGAAATTTACAAAGAAGCCGGCATCCGCACCGTGGAAATCGGCACAATATTAGCCGACCGTGATCCACAAACGAGACAAAACCGCTACCCGAAACTCGAACTGGTAAGGCTTGCCATTCCGCGCAGAACGTACACCAACAATCACATGGATTATATTGCTGTCGCCATCAAATATGTTTACGACCGACGCGACGAAATCGAGAAAGGGTACAACATTACCTGGGAATCTGAAATCCTGCGTCACTTCACGGTAAAACTGGAAGAAGCTTAAAACAACAAAATCCGTTCGGCATTGCTGAGCGGATTTTTATTTTGCGTGGCAATTATTAGTTATGATTTTTAAATGCCATTCCCTAAAATTAAATTTGATTGAATTACCAAATTTTGGTAACTTTGATTTGTTAAATTTAAATCAAATAACAATGGGACGAAATACATCTGTTTCCTTAGGAGAATATTTTGAGGATTTTGTTGATGCAAAAGTGACTCAGGGAAGATACAAAAACGCAAGTGAAGTTATCCGTGCCGGATTAAGACTTTTAGAAGAGGAAGAAAACAAAATTCAAATCCTGAAAAACGCAATTCAGGAAGGAATAGACAGCGGAATTGCCGAAGATTTTAATCCGAAAAAACACCTTGAAAGTTTGAAAACCAGATTGAAAAGTAATGGCTGAATATTACTTCACCAATAAAGCAGTTGAGGACCTCACTAAAATTTATGAATATACTTTTGAATTTTGGTCAGAAAAACAGGCAGATAAATACTACGAAGAGTTAATTGACTTTTGCCAGCTCATTGCTGAAAATCCTAATATCGGAAAAAACTACACCGAAATAAATTCTGAGTTTTTTGGTTTCCTGGCGAATAAACATATCATATTCTACAGAATTCTGAATCCGACAGCAATTGAAGTGGAAAGAATTCTTGGCGCTGAAATGGATTTGAAAAGTAGATTAAAGGATTAATAAACAAAATCCGTTCGGCATTGCTGAGCGGATTTTAATTTCCACCCGCTTCCCAAAATCCCCCACTCTTCCGATCCTAACTCCTGAACTTCTCCGTCCAACACAATCCATTAGCTCATTTTACCCAATCTTTAGGTCCTTTACCCAAACCATTAGGTCCCGAAGCCAAAACTTTCGGTGCAACACCCAAAACTTTAAGTCGCGAACCTAATCGTTTAGCCCCGGAACTTAAAATTTTAGCCTTTTGACCGAAACGGTTCTCCAAACAACCGAAACGGTTCATTAAAATAAAAGAAAACAGCCTGCGGAAACCACAGGCTGTCTTTGATTAAGTAAAAATCAGTTACTCTTCTCCTTCAGGAGCAGGCGCAGGGCGTTTACCGCTTCGGGGAAAGAACTGCTTCAGCTCGTTCATCTTGGTTTCGTAGCCCGCGGCATTGGAGCCGGCCTTGTAACTCGTGTAGGCATAATCATCGAGCGCTGCCTGATAGCTATCGTAGTCGTGCAGAATTTTCGAGTTCTTCAGCCTTTCATCCAGCGCAGCTACGCGGTGCCCGATGTTTTCGATAAACTGCCGGCTCTTCAGATCGTTTTCAAATTCAGCCCAGTCAAGATCAGGCTGCGAAAGGTGGGCGCTGTTCTGGCGGTAATCCCACACTTTGTTGATGAGGAGTTTGTTCTGCTCGTTCACACTGCCGTAGGTGCTGCGCTCATCCGGGGTAAGGGTTGCAGTAAGAGGTGCGAGGGCAGTTTCCAGCGTGGTAAGCGCGGTTTTAATTTCGTTCATCTGCGCTTCAGTAAGGTGCGCATTGTTCAGGTTGTTGATGGGCATAACATTGTGTTTTTATGGTTAGTGCAACTAAAGTAATAGAAAAAGGGCTTTTCAACCACCGTTAAAAAACCCTTTTTATTCTCTTCCTAATCCGCAAATTACCTGTTCTGCAGCTGCATCATTCCCTCCTGCGACACACAGTCGTAATTCCAGGCGGGGCTGAAGGTGAGTTCAATTTCTACTTCGATGCCGGGGAATTCTGTTTCCAACGCGTTCTGTACACCGGTTTTTATGGCATCACCCATGGGGCAGAACTGGGAAGTAAGCGTCATCACGACCTGCACTTTGTTTTCTTCGGGGAAATTAATTTCGTACACCAGACCCAGATCGATGATGTTGACCATCAGTTCAGGGTCTATCACTTCGTAAAGCGCCATTTCGGCACGGCGCTGCATATCGTAGGTTTTATCGTTTTCGTTGAATATCATGCTGATTTTTTTGATTGGTGAAAGATTAATTTAAAAACATTCAGACAGTAGATCACCGCTACGGCGAGCCATAAAACAAGTCCGACTCTGATCACTGTTAACTGCTGAAGCGCCAACCCCAACGCAAAAACCAGGAACGCCGCAATGAAAAGCCTGAACTGCCAGATGGTGAGTTTCGCGTTGAAAAGGTCTTTCGGTAAAGGAATTTTTGCCTTCCCTGTAAGATCTTTATAATGGGTATTCCAGATGATGAAGGGCAGCGTTTTGAAGGTTTTGCCGAGGATGATATTCGTGATCCAGCCCAGGAAAATCAGGGTGCCGTACACCATCGTCCATCGGTAACCTTCGGAATAATACACCACCGGAATCAGCAGTATGGCCAGAATTAAACTCAGAAAAGAAAGAAAGGTGTGCTTCATGAGCAGTTCGATTCTTTTTCTCAAACGGTTTCTGAAAACATCAAAAAGAAAAAGCAGCCAGAATACGATTCCTGTTAAAACCAGCGCAGCGTAAATCATCACGCGCGCCGTTACCTCAAAGAAAAAACCGTCAACCAGGAATAAGATGAGCCCAAGGTTCTGAAAGATAAAGGCTTTTTTAAGCAGATGTTCCTTCTCCGATTTCCCCAGCAGAAACATGGGAACCAGCTTTGTGCTTACACCGGCGATGAGCTGCAGAAACCAGCCCGCGATACCCATGTGCGCATGAAGCTTCAGAATTTCCAGATGGCTTACCCGAAATATGGGCGACGTGAGACCTAGGTTTATCGCGAGTAACAGCCCGACCGAAACCGTAAAAAGCAGCCACAGCGAAGAACTGATGAGAAAGAGTTTCTGGGTGGCGAATTTCCTGAAAATCCTTGTCGTCTTCAAAACATTAATCACGAAAAGCAACACGGAAAATACAATCAGCGATCCGCCGGTAATCATCACCCAACCTGTATCGAAGTTCCAGAATTTCCAGGTGAGCAAGATGATTCCAAGGGTTAAGGTGTACCAACTCGCCGCTGCCATTTTTTCGCTGTACAGATCCTGCTCGCAGATGACGGGTAAAAGCTGGTGTGCTGCCCCGAAAATAATCATGGTTCCCCAGCCCAGCGCAGCGATATGCACAATGGTGAGCAAATGCGGCGTGAAATAGTGCTGGGTAAACGACTGCGGCGTGCAGAGCATCACAATACACAGGACCAGAAACGCGATGGCTCCCGTTGCATAAAACGGCAGTACTGCTTTGTTTCCGGGTGCCCGCCCAATGTGGATATGTGCCATTATTTTCTGAAAATCAGCATTTTTACATCGCCTTCAGCCACGTTATTGATATGAACTGCGAAATCCTTGTCTGCCAGTTCTTCCAGAAGATAAACCGGAACTCTTTTGTGATCAATGAACAAGACATTACCTTCGGGAAGATTTTCGAGCTCGCCCAAAATGGTGTGCATCGGTCCTGGCATTTCAAGTTCGCGGACATCGATCCTGCGGACCTGATCATCACTGAATTTGGCTAGAATTTTACTGAATTCTTCACTGCCGTTCATCTGTAATTTACTTTCAAAGGATTCAGCCACCTCAACTTCTTTCTTTTTCTTAAGGAAATAGGTATGGAATTCTTTGTCGCTGATGGTTTCCACAAACGTATCTTCGGCTTTTTCCTGTTTCAGAAGATGGATTAAAGGCGTCGGCACAAAACCGTTGATGACACAGAGAATCTCCCCAGGTTTCACTTCTTTGAAGCGGTGAAGAATTTCTTTCAGCGGGTCGGCGCCGTCGTCGATAATGGGGCGTACATCATAAAAATCAATAATCTCTTTTGGCGCATTCTGCAGCCAGGAAGGTTTGGCTTTTGCTGACAACTCTTCCTTTGCAGATTCTTCGCCTTCAAAAATAAATCCCAGCGGCGACAGCACGCGTTTGAAATCATCCACTTTAGTTCCGGTCATCTTCGACGCTTCGGCAATGGTAACACGCGAAGCCATGATCTTTCGCAGAATAGGATTCTTCAGCTTCTCCAGTGGTTTCGCAATGGAGGCTATGGCATCTACACTGCCGGAGTTTTCTTTAATAAGCTCCGAAATCTTTGTATTTATTGAAATTGTTTTCATAAGTGATTCTTTTTTTCCTTTGCCCAGAATTCATCATCATAATCTTCCACAGCGTCGTGGTCTTCACCATGAAGAACTTCACCGATCTTCCCAAGTTCCTGATCCGAAAATTTTTCTTCCAGGTAAGGGAAAAGCTGCCGCTCCTCGTATCTTGTGTGGTCATCAATCAGTGTGGCAAGATCAAGCAAAAGCGGATAGGTTTTAGCAGTTGACCTTAAATTAATCTCATTGATTTTTGCCAGAATCCTCTGGTGATCGGCTAAACCTTTCTTCACCATTTCGTCCTCTGTATCGATGAAAAGCAGTTTTTCCTCGGTCGCAAAATGGCTCTGCAAATGATGCAGCCAGAACCAGTTGGTGTAACGGATCATTCTTTCGGGTTCTGTTTCTGCTTTTACACCGGTGCGCAGTTTCCAGCAGAAAAGCAGCGTTGCGTGATGTTCGCGGGAAACAGGAACCAGATTTTCGTTGCGTTTGATCGGTTTTTTTTCCATTGTGGGATTTTTTTATGAATGAGCCGCGGCAATCTCTTCATCCAGTTTTAATGCTCTCGGGAACAGATAGTCATTCTCAATGCGCAGATGGATATAAAGATCGTTTTCGAACTCTTTCAGTTTTTCATAAAGGTAAGTAAAAGAGTTACATGCGTTTTTCGGGGGTGCGAAATTATTGGTAATTTTTCTTAAGAAATTGAGGTCTTCACCAGCGATTTCGTGCTCTTTTAATAGGATGCGGATTGGGTGATCCAGCGTTCCGGCTTCGTAACTTAATTCTTCGGACGGATTATCTTTTTTACTCAATAACTGCTTAATCACCGGGAAAAGCACTTCCTCTTCGTTCGTAATATGATTCAGCAGATCCTGCAGGAAATGATGCGTACTGGTAGCCACACGGTGCAGTTCAGGATTATTTTGCCCATGATGTTCGGATACTTTAATGGCGAGACCATTCAGGCTTTCAGCATTATCTTTAATGTACTGGTGATGCGTCGCTACGATATAATCGGCTAACATGCCGAGTTCCCATTCGTCGTAATCATTATTGTCGGGGAATTTAGTTCCGGAATCGCTGCACCCGAAAGTCACGCCTTTTTCTTTTAAATATGCTGCTTTCTTCAGGTCTTTTTCAGGAATCGAGCCGTTTTGCGGAGTTTTTTCATCGCGGTTTTTGGCGATTTTTACTTTAAACCATTCAGGTCCCTGCTCCAGATATTCCCAGGTGAAAATATTTCCGCGTTCGGCCAGAAGTTCATAATATAAAGGTTTAGGATCGTGATCGTTTTCAATAACGAAAGCCTCACCGGCAGCCAGTGCATCGAAATATTTAAAAACAGTCGGATGCTTCATGCGCGGCTCAAGTTGGGTAACGTCTAACGTTTGTATATCGTGACTTTCCTCTGTTGGATTTTTTGTAATCTGAACAACGAACCATTCCGGACCTTTTTCCAGATATTCCCAGGTAAAAATGTTTCCACGCTCGGCAAGAAGCTCGTAATACAGAGGTTTCGGGTCGTGATCGTTTTCAATGATGAAATTTTCACCAGCCGCCAACGCATCGAAATATCGGAAAACAGTAGGGTGTTTCAATCTGGGTTCTAAAAGGGTTACATTCAGTGTTTGGAGTGTTGCCATGTTATTTAAATTAGGTTTAGGGTTGATTTATTGTTTTTAATTAAGACTAATTTGTCTGATTATTGTTTAAAATTTTTTTACCTTCTTTTCAGCTGAAGTATATCGGCTTCATTTCCGTTTCGGAAACTGCTCAGCGTTACTTCGCCATAAATTGAATAAAGTTTGTCGCGGGCTTCTTTGTACTCGTTATGAATGGGACAGGGATTTGTCTCTGAACAGAATTCAAGTCCCAATCCACAACCATGAAACATTTTACTACCATCAATCGCTTCCACAATATCTGCCAGTGAAAATTCCGCTTCCTTATCAGAAATGCAGAATCCGCCGTATCTGCCTTTTGAACTTTGCAGGTAGCCTTTTTTGCTGAGACTCTGCAGAATTTTGGCGATAAAAAGCTCCGGTGAATTGATCTTCTCGGAAATTTCTTTAATATTCACCATATGTCCGTCTTTTGATTGCTGGGCGATATAGATCATTGCTCTTAACGCATATTCACATGTTTTCGAAAGCATACTGTGTAATTCTGTGACAAATTTAAATATTATTTTTAATTAAGACAAATTAGTCTTATTTAAATTTACTGTTTTATTGTATGAGTTTAGACATGAAAAAAACTCAACCAAGATATTGATTGAGTTCTTAAAGATTTCTAATTTAAAGGTTTTAAACCAATTCTACCGAATGCTGTTTCACCAATTCCTGCTGAACATTCGGTGGAACAAGCTGATATTCTGAGAATTTCATTGTGAATTTTGCCTTCCCTCCGGTAATGGAACGAAGTGTAGAACCATAATCGTGGAGTTCAGCCAAAGGAACTTCTGCCAGAATTTTTTGATAATGTCCTTCGGCATCCATTCCGGAAATCATCGCGCGGCGGGTTTGCAGATCGCCCATTACATCGCCGGTATCTTCTTCAGGACAAAGGATCTCCACTGAATAAATCGGTTCCAGCAACTGAGGTTTCGCATTATGAAAACCATCTCTGAACGCGCCCGAAGCCGCCAACTGGAAAGAAATATCATTGGAATCCACGCTGTGCATTTTGCCATCATAAACAGTAACTCTTACATTTTGGCAATGCGAACCGGTTAGCGGACCTTCTTTCATCTGCTGCATAATTCCTTTTTTAATGGCTCCAATGTAGCGATTATCGATCGCTCCGCCCACGATGCACCAGTAGAAAGCAAGCTTTCCGCCCCATGGCAAATCTTCAATGTCTTTCTGGCGGATGTTGACTCCCGTTGGCTCAGGCATATCGTCGTAATAATTCTCTACCCGCATGTGGATTTCCCCAAACTGACCGGAGCCACCGGATTGTTTTTTGTGACGGTAATCGGCATCTGCTTTTCCGGTGATGGTTTCGCGGTAAGGGATTTTAGGATTTTCGAAATTCATGTTGACACCGAATTCTTTCAGTAATCTCTGTTTCACCAAATCAAGATGCAGCTGACCTTGGCCGTGAAGAATCGTCTGTTTCAGTTCTGCAGACTGTTCCACTTTCAGCGTAGGATCTTCTTCTTCAATTTTATGCAAAGCGGTCACGAGTTTTTCCATATCCGCGGTGGAATCTGTAGAAACTGCTTTTCTGATGCGGCTTTCCGGAAATTCCATCGGACGAACTTTTCTTTCAAGACCTTTTGAATTTAAAGTATTGTTGGAATGTCCGTATTTCAGTTTCACGGTAACACCTAAATCTCCAGCCACCAGTTCGTTCACCGGAATTCTTTCTTTACCTTCCGCCACGAAAAGTTGGGAAATTCTTTCAGTTTCGCCGTTATTGGCATTTACGAGTTCATCGCCGGGTTTAATTTTACCGCTGAGGACTTTAAAGTAGGAAACCATCCCGACTTGCGGCTCAGATAAGGTTTTGTAAATAAATATGGTTGTTTTATCATTCGCGTCGTAAGAAATTTCATCTCCGTTTTCGAGTTTTCTTGCTGGCCGGTCAGCAGGTGATGGCGCGATGTCATCGATGAATCCCATCAAACGTCCGCTGCCCATATCTTTTAATCCGCTGGTGACGAATACCGGGAAGAACTGCTGTTTTGCAAGGGCGATAGTAATTCCTTTTGCAAGTTCTTCTTCAGAAAGATTGCCTTCTTCGAAGTATTTTTCCATTAAGCCTTCTTCATTTTCGGCAGCGATTTCAACCAAGGCATTATGCATTTCGTTGGCTCTTGCCTTTTCGCTTTCAGGAATTGGTTTTTTCTCTGGTTTTCCACCGTTCGCAGGAAATTCGTACATCACCATTCGTAAAGCATCGATGATTGCATTAAATTCCGCACCGGTATTATACGGATATTGCACAGGGACGAGTTTCGAGCCGAATCGCTCCTTGGCCTGTTCTAAAGTTCTTTCAAAATCTGCTTTCGGATGATCGAGCTGGTTGATAACGAAGATTGCAGGAGTTTGGTATTTTTCAACATATTCCCAAACCAATTCCGTACCTACTTCCACACCATTGGCAGCATTAAGGACGATAACTGCGGTATCAGCTACCTTTAATGAAGAAACGACCTCGCCAACGAAATCGTCAAATCCTGGGGTATCGATAATGTTAATTTTGTTGTTTTTCCATTTCACGAACATTTGGTGGGAGAAAATGGTTTTTCCCTTTTCATGTTCCAAATCGGTATAATCGCTCACGGTATTTTGTCCTTCGACAGATCCGCGGCGCTTGATCGCTCCTCCTTCGTAAAGCATTGTTTCAATGAGGGTGGTTTTACCACTATCGGAATGACCGAGCAAAACCACATTTCGTAACTCTTGGGTATTAGCACTCATAATATATCGTTTTAATTATTTTATGGGAATGCTAAAAAGGAAATGACCTGCATTTGATTTTTAGGTAGTTAAAGTTACGAAAGATTTGAATTGGGTTTAAATATTTGGCGAAATTTATAGATGATATTTGGCATTAAATAAGAATAGAATAATCCGCGCGAATCATTTAAGTAAAAACTTACTGACCTAAAATATGTTTCACAATCAAGTTTGCGTGGATCCTGGAGTTTTCGATGAACCAGAGATGTGTGTCTTTACCACCACAAACAACGCCTGCTAAATAGAGGTTTTTGATGTTTGTTTCCATGGTTTCAGGATTGTACATGGGGATCAGGTTTTCATTTCTCAAAAGAATTCCGGAGTTTTTTAGGAAATCAAAATCCGGAAGATATCCTGTCATTGCAAGAACAAAATAATTTTCAATCTCGTGGATGCTTCCTCTATCATCTTTAAAAATGACAGTTGAATCTTTAATTTCCTGCATTTCGGCATTAAAATAAGCTTTAATACTTCCTTCAGCAATCCGGTTTTCTATATCCGGTTTTACCCAATATTTCACAGAATTAGAAATCTCTGAGCTTTTGATAATCATGGTTACTTCCGCACCTTTTCTATAGGTTTCCAAAGCTGCATCTACCGCCGAGTTGCTTGCACCGATCACGACAATTTTCTGGTTGGCGTAAGGATAAGGTTCTGTATAATAATGTTTTACTTTAGGTAAATGTTCACCGGGAACATTCAACAGTTTTGGAATATCATAAAACCCTGTTGCAATGATGACATTTTTTGCCAGATATTTTGCTTTAGAAGTCTGAATCTCGAAGAGTTCGTTTTTCGAAATGTTTATTACCTTTTCGTAAAGCTTAATTTTCAGTGCTTTTTGTCGGGCAATCCCTTGGTAATATTCCAGAGCATCTTGTCTACCCGGTTTTGGCGACGTAGTGATAAAAGGAATTTCAGCGATTTCCAACTTATCGGCCGTAGAAAAAAAGCGCATGTATAAGGGATAATTGTAGAGGGAATTGACGATGGTTCCTTTTTCTATAATCACATAGTTTAAATCATTTTTTTCCGCCTCCAAAGCGCAGTTCAACCCGATGGGACCTGCGCCAATAATTAATACATCTAAAATTTCCATACGGCAAAATTACGAAAACCATTATTGGTAAAGCAAAAGGAAACGGACAGAAAAATCTGCCCACTTCTATTCAGTATTTTTAAAAATATTTATTTAATCAATCCCAATTCTACCAATCTTTCGTGCAGGAATTCTCCGGCTGTAGTATCTGGATATAATTTAGGATTGTTTTCGTCGTAGGTTCCTTCCAAGGCATTGAGCGGCATTTCGCTCACCGGATGCATAAAGAAAGGAATGGAATATCTGGAAGTTCTCCACAATTCTCTTGGCGGATTTACCACTTGGTGAATTGTAGATTTCAGTTTATTATTCGTGTGTCTGGATAACATATCGCCCACATTAATCATCAACTCATCGGGCTCAGCGATGGCATCCACCCATTCCCCATCATGATTCATCACCTGAAGACCTTTGCCTTGAGCTCCCATCAAAAGAGTAATCAAATTGATATCTCCGTGTGCAGCAGCACGTACAGCGTTATCCGGCTCTTCTGTAATCGGCGGATAATGGATTGGTCTTAAAATAGAATTGCCTTCGCCAACGAATTTGTCGAAATAAAATTCATCTAAACCGAGGTGCAAAGCCAATGCTCTCAAGACATAAACGCCGGTTTTCTCGAGCATTTTGTATGCTTCTTTACCAACTTCATTAAATTTAGGAACTTCAGATACTTCCACGTTATCCGGATAAACGGAGGAATATTTAGAGCCGTCTTCAAGATACTGTCCGAAATGCCAGAATTCTTTCAAATCCCCTTTTTTAAAACCTTTGGCTGTCTCCTTCCCAAAACCTACGTAACCTCGCTGGCCGCCGATACCGGGGATTTCGTACTTTTGTTTTGTTTCCACAGGCAATTCAAAGAATTGCTTTACCTCTTGGTACAAATCATCCACCAGTTTTTCATCGAGAAAGTGACCTTTCAAAGCCACAAAACCGATTTCTTCGTATGCTTTTCCGATTTCATTTACAAATTTTTGTTTGCGTTCCGGGTTACCCGAAAGGAAATCACGCAAATCCACACTTGGGATCTGTTTCATATAGAATTGATTAAAAAATGTTTCAGTGCAAAATTAAGTTTTTTACTTCAGATTTCTCTTTTTAGGCGAATGTTATGAAATTTTCCTTCAAGTGTTGTTTACCATATTTTTTCTGTAATAAAATTCTATTTGCATTTTTTAATACGTTTTATCCTTTCATTGTATCTACATAAAGCGCTATAACTTGTTTTTAAAATTTAGTTAAAAGAAATTTAATTATCTGTAAATTTGCCGTAAGTCAAAATTTTCAAATGAAACAGTACTCTTCGAAAAGAAGCATTCAAATTTTAGCATATCTCTTAAAGGAATACGGAATTTTTAATATCGTAATATCACCCGGATCACGTAACGCGCCTTTGGCAATACATTTCTCGGAGACTGATGAGTTTAATTGCTATAGTATTGTGGATGAAAGAAGTGCTGCTTTCGTAGGACTCGGAATGGCAAAAAGCGAAAAGAAACCCGTAGCGATAACCTGTACGAGTGGTTCTGCATCGGCGAATTACTATCCGGCCATCACCGAAGCTTTCTATCAAAATATTCCAATGTTGATCCTTACCGCAGATCGGCCGACAGACTATGTGGATATTTTCGATGGACAAACAATTCGTCAAAATGCAATCTATGCGCAACATTCTTACGGAGATTTTCAACTAATGGAAGATGGGAAGGAAAATGCCGATGATGAAAATTTCAGTCTGATAAAAAAAGCGATTGAACTTTGTTTTGAAAAACAAGGTCCCGTTCACATCAATATACCTTTAGAAGAACCTTTGTATCAACTCGTTTCAGAGTTACCAACTTTTCCGCCAGTAGAAAAAAACATTTCAAAAAAACAATACGAACTTCCATCAAACCTTGCTGCGGAATGGAATCTTTCGAAAAGAATTCTGATTTTAGTTGGGACACGCGATTACAGCGAAGAACTGGAAATGCAACTTGGACAACTCGTTAAAAACCATAGCGTAGTTGTTTTAACAGAAGCAACATCAAACATTACACATCCGAAGTTTTTTAGCCATATCGACCGTTATATTTTCAATTTTTCCGAGGAAGATTTCAAGACCTACGCGCCCGATCTTTTGGTAACGATAGGACAAAATGTTGTGTCTAAAAAGGTAAAGCAGTTTCTGAGAAAAGCAAAACCCAAAAATCATTGGCATATCCATGAAGTTTGGCAACCCGACACCTTCTTTTCACTGACCGAGAAAATAGAAACCCAACCTGAAATTTTCTTTAAAAAGCTATTAAATTTCATTAAATTAGAACCACAACCATATTTTAACCTTTGGGATGTACTGCGCGATAAAAGAGATTTAAAACATAATGATTACTGCCTAAAAGCACCATTTTCAGATTTTAAATTCTTTGAAATTCTTTCAGAAAAGCTACCTGAAAACATCAACCTTCACTTCAGTAATTCCTCCGCAATAAGATACGCACAACTATTTGATTTTCAAAAAAATAAAATATTCTGCAACCGTGGAACCAGTGGAATCGATGGATCAACATCAACCGCAATGGGTTTCGCAATGAAAAGCGCTCAGCAAACAGTTTTGGTAACAGGTGACTTGAGTTTCTTTTACGATATCAACGGGCTTTGGAACAATTACATTCCGCCATATACAAGAATTATTGTCTTCAACAACGGCGGTGGCGATATTTTCAAGATTATTCCAGGACCAAGCTCTACGAATGCATTGGACGAATTTATCCTGACCAAACACCACAAAAATGCTGAACTTATTGCCAAGCATTTCGGATTTTCTTATACTAAAGTTTCGGATGAAGATACGCTTTCAAGGGTTTTGGACAATTTCTTCAAACAAGATGTAAAAGCAAAAATTCTTGAAGTAGATACCTCTGCAATTGAAAATTCTGAAATTTTGAAAGGGTATTTTGAATTTTTAAAATAACTTAAAAATTCATCTGAAAACCGAATTTCACACCGAATTTTGAAACATCCGGACGATCGAGATAATTGCCCCGCCAATTGAAATCGACGCGTAGAATTTTGAGGTTTCCGAAACCTATATTTTCTAAGCCAAATCCGTATTCATAATAAATCTGCTGATCTGGTGCGGAATATTTGAAATTCTCAAAGTTGATGTTTTTAGACGCGTCGCTTAAAATTCCGTACGCCCCACGCCAAAAAATGACTTCCCGAAGTTTTAGTTTCTTAATTAAAGGCAAATAGGCAAGAATTTTTCCTTGAAAATGATGCTCAACATGTAAAGTAGTGTATGCATCTGCAACAAATTCGTAATATTTAAGCAATGCAAAAGTATTGGTAACCAAGCTGTACGACTGATTTCCAGGGATGATATTTTGCAAAGCCAAAGGAACAGCATTGAAATTTTTTCCCGCCTCGAAATTCACATTGGTGCGCCCGAAGTTTCCAAGGATAATAGGTTGTGAATACAAAAACTGTAATTTATTGTAATCGAAATCGCCATCCAAAACATTTTCAAATCCGTGCGTAAATTTCAGGACAAAAGTTGGCGACAAAGTTGTGAAAGCGTACCGATCCACACCATACTGGGAGTATTTAGCGCCCGGTTGAGCCATTAAACTAAATGTCGTATGGAAATCATTTACCTCAGATTTTAGCGTTCCATTTTTATAGAAATCTAAATTAAATTGCGTGGGGTTTGCGGATTTAATCTGTTGTGAAGAAGCATCCATTCTCACTTGGAAATTCTTGATCGGCTCCATGGAAAAGAACAAATTATTTTGTTTTACGGTACTCAAAGAAACATTAGATCCGGAAGAAAAAACAGAGGATGAAGCGAAAGAACGCGTCATAATTCCATCATCATTGGTGAGCTGTGCACCAAGTTGCATCACATCATTTCGGCTTCCGAAACCGATAGTGGAACGGTTTTCTCGATTAAACATATATCTTGCTTCCGCACCATATTTCCATTTTTTATCTTTAAAACCGTATGCTGTATATCCTTCGATTCTCCATAAATCATTTGGTGAAAAATAGGTTCTAGCTCCTACCCGAATTCGGTCACCTTCGACATCATTGTTACCATAAACCGAAAAAATATCCCCAAAATCGATCGCTTTCCACGCATTGATGTATCCAGATTGCAAGATTTCAACTGTTTTTACAATCCTTTTAAATTTAGGAACACTTTCAAGTTGGTTCACCATTTTGTAAACCTTCTTTTCATCATCTTCTAATGGTTCCGCTCGTTCTTTTTCCCAGAAATCATCGGTTTTCGTCAAGTTTTCGTCGCTTAAAGTCTGGTCCTTCGGAATTAAGAAAGAATCGTTGAAATTCTGATTGAAGAGATAATCGCTATAAATATCAGTTCTTTTGAAAAGTACGCCTTTTGCATCCTTTTTTTTATTAAAGATGGACATTTCTAACTCTGTATAAGATTTTTTCGGTAGAAAAACTGTGTCATTCGGCGTGTCATACTCCAATTCCATATAAATTCCATTCACGAAGTTTACATTGATTTTATTGGTAGATTTCAGCGTAGATTTTACAATATTATAAGTATCTCTGGAAATATAAAGACTACCTTGAAAAGCCAGAGTTTTTTTTCTTTTAGGCGAATACCTAATCAAAAAACAGTCAATTCCATCGACAGAAAGTGAATCGGCGAGTTCGTAATCGTAATTGCTAAAACCATCCGTTCCGGCGGGACTTGGAAAACCGATGTTGAAAAAATTGAGCGTATTATCGTAAATATTTACATCTTTAAATTGATTTTTAGCAGTTGCTGCGATCAATTCATTATTGCTAAAACCAGAAAATTTGTTGGCAATAATCAGCTTATTTTCTTTTTTTTCGGGCGTATTTTTACCGTACGTTTTGAAGATGGTTTCATTGAAGAAAACCGGAAGCGTAAGTTTTTTATCGAAATTGGCAGAATCGGCATAATCGAAAATAAACTCCAATTGATTGAATATTTTCTTCTTCATGAAAGCACTATCGATATTATTAATCCCGATTTCTATTTTTTCATATTCTTTGAACTGGTAATCGTTGTAATTAGCTAATCCATTGGTTTTCTTCCGTTTCCAAACCTCTTGCATAATTGCATAGGCCGGATTTGCTTTTTTGTTTTTATATTTTTTCTTGCTGGTTCCCGAAAGTACCACTTCCTGAATTTGTGCTACATTTTCAGGTTGCATTTTCAAAATTAGATTTTCAAAACGTCCATCACTGAAACTCAAAACTTCGGTTTTGTAATTTTTTTTAATAAAAGTCGCTGTTGCAATTCCGGAATCGGAAACGATGGAAAAGGTGGAAGAAGAGGTTAGCAACTCCGATTTTTCTTTATGATTAATAAAAATTTCCACGCCAGAAAGTGGTTTTCCTGTAGTTTTATCGATCACCGAACCGGAAATTTTGGTTTGTGAAAATGCAAATACACCCAACAGCAAAAACATTAAAAAATTTGCCTTTTGGGGGAAACGATACCTAAACTGTGATTTTTTCTTCATGAATTCGTCAACATATAACTGCTTACAGAAAACCTCTATAGCGAAAAGCAGACCAAAATAATGGACTACAAAAAATTTACCTTAAATCTCTAAATAACGACCACCATCAGGAAGATTGGTGATTTTAGAAATCGGATAAATAAACATATCATCGAAATCATTCATCGCATTAATCAATTGAAAATGGGAATATTCCGTGATGTTTTGTAACGTAATTTCTGCCTCTTTTATTTTCTTATTTTTCAATAAATGTGTTCGCTGTACACCGTTAAGCAAATAGGTACTCGGCGTAAACCATTCTTTCCCTTTCAGAAAAAGCAAATTAGAGTAAGAAGTGTCGGTAATATGATTATTTTTCACGATGATAATTTCAGAAGCTTTCGCTTTATTAATCATCTTTTCAAACTCTTTTCGGTCCTCGAATTTAAAGGAATAATCGTACACATTATTTTCTATCAGTTGAAAATCCTCGATTTCGGAAATCGCATAAGGAATCAATTGTGTACGATAATTTTTATTGAGATCGTAGGTGATTTTCAGTTTGTAAAGACCATCTTCATCATGTTCCAAATCCTTAAAAATCTTCGCAATATCAATAGAACCCTCTTTCCCGAAATGTTCGAAAGTAGCATTCACTCTTTTTTGATGAAGTTCTAAAAGGAAAATTTCCTGATCTTCTATTTTAATGCTTTCAATAAATTGGGACATAAATTTTGTTTTTCATTTCTTGGTACTCATCGGCAAAATTACTCAAATGCGTGATTCCACCGCCACTTTTGAAATATAATTTGTCATTTTCTTTTTCGATAAATCTGATGATCACACCGGAATCCAGATTTTCCCCATCAAACCAACCGCAAACACCGGTATAGAAGCCTCTGGAATAATTTTCCGCTTCCAGGATTATTTCTAAAGTTTTGGGTTTTGGCGAACCCAAAACTGAACCTGCAGGCAAAACCGTTTTCATAATACTTCCGATTTTCCCTTTAAATTCAGGTTTCAATTTCCCGGAAATCTTGGAGCTCATCGCCAAAAGATTTTTTTGTCTCGTTTTCAGGAAGTCAATTTTTTGAAATTCATCCAGTTTAACATCATCGGCAATCATGCTTAAATCATTTCTCAATAAATCGACCACCGTGTAATGTTCCGCTTTTTCCTTCTCATTATTTTTCAAAATATCTGCTGCATTTTCAATTTCCGCGTCGATGGTTCCTTTCATAGGATACGTAAAAACTTCATTATCAATAATTTCAATAAAAGTTTCTGGTGAAAAAAACATCCAATTCTCGGGATATAGCACTTTGTATTTGGCATGAGAAATTTGGTACAGATTTTCTAAACTCAGATTGGTTTTAATTTCCGTTTTACAAGTATAATTTACGAGATACGAATTGCCTTTTATTAAATGATTTTGAACAATATCAAAGCCTTTTTTATAAGAATCTTCAGACGGAGGAAAAGATTCGAAAATTATTTCCCGCGGAAATTCTTGTTCATTAATATCAGTTTTAAAACCCTTAAAATCAATCTTTAAACCCGTTTTTTCAATTTCATTTTCAGTGAAAATTTCGACATTTTCCATTAAAAAATCAATCATAAAAAAGAAAGGAACTTTTTTTTGGGAAAGTTCATCCATCAAATCAAAATTCTGGTGAAAACTTGAGTACATTTGTCGCAAAAATAAAGAAAAGTAACAAGTAACCCTTAAAAATATCGGGTTTAATTCCTAAAAGATTATTTTTGCGGTATGAATCGCAATCAATTTCCATCATTATCTATTTCACAAATACTGAGTTCAGCATTTATCTATTGGAATAAAGCAATGCTTTACAACCTCATTTACAGTATTTTATATCTTGCGTTGTTTTTCGTAGGATATTATTCGCTATTTCAATATTTCGGACTTTGGGACGAGATGATGAAGCATCAGGATTTGCTTCGAACAGACCTTCCGGCATTCAACAAAAAAATGGAAGAAATCGCGCGGCTTCCGCATGCCCAAAATTTCGGATTGGCATTTTTCCTTCTTTTGGCGCTCATCAATCCGCTGAATGTTGGATTATTTAAAATATATCGGAAAATAGATCTGAAGGAACCTGTGGTTTTTAATGACCTTCTCGCCGGTTACCAAGGATTCGACTTTTTTAAATTTTTTGGTTTCTATCTTTTCTGGTTCATCATCTTTACTTACGCCAACGGCCTTTTATTTCTCGGAATTTTTTGGATTTTCATTACTTTATTTTCAGTTCCGCTAATGTTCTTCATGAATGTGAAAACTTTCGAAGGTATTTCATTAACAATCAAAGGGTTAAAAGGCAATTTTGCAACAGTAACGATTTGTATGATGGTTGCCGCAGCCTTTAGTGTTTGTGGTATTTTACTTTGCGGATTTGGATTTATACTCACTTTCCCGTTTTGGCAGACCATGATTTATACCCTTTATCAAAATCTTTACAAAGAAATTGGTTAAATTTAATTTAAATTAATGAATATTTCAATTTAAAATTTTAAATTTGAGAAACTTTAAAAAATTAAACGATGACCTCTTTCCAAGAATTTAGCCAACAAAAAAATCCCGAACGCAGCTCCGGTGAAATTATTTCCCATGCTTTTGAAATGTATAAAGGAATTTTTCTTTACGCTTTACTAGCAATGGTGCTTTATTTTGTAGTTTCCTTTATTGTACAACCAATTTCAGGATTTGATTCGAGAGAATTTAGTGAAGTAATTAGCTCATCTGATGGCGATTTTTCTTCGGTTAATGTTTGGTCGGTTCCGGGACTGAAACTTTATTACGGACTTTCGGGACTTCTTAGTTTGGTTCTAGCTCCGTTGTATGTTGGACTCATTTATATGGCCAATAAATACAATTTCAATCAACCGCTTCAAGTTTCGGATTTGTTTATCGGTTATAAACAAAATTTCCTAAATATTGTACTCTACAGTTTGGTTTCCAGCGTTTTGATGGGAATTGCGTTCATGATGTGTGTGATTCCTGGTTTTCTCGTTCTTCCTTTCTTCTTGTTGGGTTACCCAATTTTATTGTTTGAAAATGCTAGTTTTGGTGAGGCGCTCGGCAAATCTTTTAAAATTGCAAAAGAAAATTATGGCGTACTTTTAGGCGCATCCGTTTTAGGACTTTTGATAAGTCTTGCGGGCGTTGTTCTTTGTGGAATCGGAATTATTGCAACAGCACTGTTCTATTTTGCGGTTATGTATTCTGCATATTGTGCATTTTGCGGAACTCCTCGACAAATAGAATATAAAAATTAAAAACTATCAATTTTATATGTAAATTTGAAAACAACAGAAAAGCTGTTGTTTTTTCTTTTTTAAATACAAACTATGTCTACCAAAAAGCATCAAATAAGCGAAGTAACAATTAAGCAGATTTTTCTATTAATTGTTATCATTGTTTTAGCAGGGTTAATTTGTTTTAATCTTGCAATGTTCATTCCTTCGGTCTTAGGAGCAATTACCCTTTACATCATCTCTCGGAAATACAATCTTTATCTACAGGAAGAAAAGGGATGGAAACCGTGGATCGCTTCATTTACCATTATTCTTGCAACTTTGGTAATCCTTATTCTTCCGATTTATTTTATCGCCGATTTGTTGATAGAAAAATTAGGAAATGCCAATGAGTATATGCAAAAATTCAATGTTTTTGTCGATAAAATTCACGATTACGTTTATTCAAAAACTAAAATTGATATTTTAAGCAAAGACAACCTCACCAAACTGAAAGAAAATGTTGGGAAATATTCTACTTCCGCTCTCAGTGGCACTTTTAATACCCTTACCGTGGTAGTTTCGATGTATTTTATTTTATATTTTATGCTCGAAAAACCGCGACTTTTTGAAAGGTTGGTAAAAAGTTCAGCTCCATTAAAAAAAGCAAATATTGAATTATTAGGCGAAAAACTCCGTAAAATGGTAATTGCAAATGCCATCGGAATTCCTGTTGTGGCAATCGGACAAGGAATTGCCGCTTTAATTGGTTATTTTATTTTCGGCGCACCGAGTCCCGTGTTGCTGTTTGCACTTACGGCAGTTGCTTCCATGATTCCAATCGTAGGATCGGCAATTGTTTACGTTCCTGTTTGTATTTTTATGATTGCAGAAGGGAACGTGGGTCCAGGAATTGGTCTTGCCGTGTATTGTTTAATTGTCGTTGGTTTAACAGACAATCTACTTCGATTTTCTTTGCTCAAAAAACTGGAAAACATTCATCCATTGATTACCGTTTTTGGGATTATCATGGGGATGAATCTTTTCGGTTTTATGGGACTTATTTTTGGACCGATTCTTATTTCAATTACCATTTTATTGATTCAAGTTTACCGCGACGAGTTTTCTGATGATGAAAATGAACTTATCTTACCAGAACCTAAGGAAATCGAAGAGAAAATGGATTTAAGTATATAAAAATGGAAGGTTTAAACCCAGAAATATTACAGGAAATTTGCATCGCCAAAATGCCTTTTGGGAAATACAAAGACACTGTAATCGCCGATTTGCCAATCAACTATCTGGAGTGGTTTCACCGACAAGGAATGCCTCCTGGAAAGTTGGGAATGCAACTCTCTACGATTTATGAAATTAAATTAAATGGTTTAATGGATTTGTTAATTCCAATTCGCGGAAAAGTGAGTTACGAGAAACCGAAAAATAAGGTGTATAAGTTTTAAAAAAATAAAATTTGATTCTGTGACGGTTCCGTAGGAACCAAATGGGTGTAGAATAATGGATTTTTAACAGAAAAGGCGTTCCGTAGGAACGCAATGTTTAAATAATAATCAAAATGCCAAATACCTATTCACAAATTTATCTTCAATTTGTTTTTGCCGTAAAAGGCAGAGAGAATTTAATTAGTCTCTCCTTAAACCACTTATAATTTACTGATTATTAGTATTTTGGGTTTAAAATAGCTTGTTTTTTATTGCAAGAATTTGTATATTAGAGCTTTAAAACCTTGCAAATATGTTAGGAAAAAATCCAGAAAAACTGCCAGAATTATTCCGCCCGATGTTGGTTGATTTTATTGATGATAAACACGAACTCGTTTTGCTTTCAGATAAAATAGATTGGAATTATTTCGAGAACGAATTTTCGCCGTTGTACTCTAAAGTGGGCAATCCGAGCCATCCGATTCGTTTTATGGTGGGCTGTTTGCTTCTGAAACATCTTTATAATTTGG